>NZ_JACEXI010000003.1:0-421478 GCF_014525425.1 Schaalia sp. JY-X159
CCAGTTGTCCCGCCAGGGGCACCGCTGGTTGGCTACGTTCGGGTTGGATAACCGCTGAAAGCATCTAAGCGGGAAGCCATCTCTGAGATTAGGTTTCCAACACCCATTTGGGTGTGAAGGCCCCCTAAAGACTATGGGGTAGATAGGCCAGGAGTGGAAGCATCGTAAGGTGTTCTAAAGCTAACTGGTACTAATCGGCCGACACTACAAACAAACACAACACAAAACAAAGTGTTACGAGCATAAGCAAACAACCCACACAATCATTCAGATTTGCAAGCAATCACTATGCAAATTCACTAATAATCCACACACAAAGAATAGTGATAACCCCAAAGGCATAACGAATCAGCCTGGGGTTGCCACACCAACAACAAAACACCCACAAGTTACCGGGCTGCTACTAGCAGCCGGTGGGTGGGTAGTGTATGAACAACAAGTTTTGCGGGGGGCATAGCACAAGGGAAACGCCCAGTTCCATTCCGAACCTGGAAGCTAAGCCTTGTAGCGGCGAAGATACTCCACTCCATAGGGTGCGGGAAAATAGCACCCCCCCGCAAATCAACAACAATGTAGTGCCCCTGAACCAACACAAGTTCAGGGGCACCACTTGTTTAACCAGCAACCATCAAAACCTGGGCGGCCAACAAAAAAGTTCACGCCACCAGCAATGACCGCCACCCCGAAATGTATACGTGGGGGCGAAATGTTTGCTTGGGGCAGGCACCCCACACAGGCTGCCTGACCAACCTGACACCAAAGTGTGCAGCAGTCCCACCGCCGCGGCATCGCCCTAGGATTCAGAAGCCTCCAAACCCACATCCACCGCAGCCTTCTCCACACCGGAGGATTGAAACACCACCTACAACTTCTTTTATGATGAGCTTGGTTTAAGCCCAGCCCGCCAGATCGGCCCTCACCAACGCTGCCAAGGCCTGCAACCAGGGGGCGGAGTTGTCCCCCCAAGGCACGTAGTTGAACTCGCCGCCACCTGCGTCCTCGTAGGCAGCACGATTGAGTTCATCGATTTCCTCCAACGTCTCTAAGCAGTCACTGACAAAACCCGGGCAGATCACATCGACCCGATCTGTCCCTAGTGCTCCAAGCGCCGTGACCGTGTCGATTGTGGCGGGAGTCAGCCACGGGGCCGGGCCAAACTTAGATTGGTACGCCCTCACCACACCGCCATCAGGGATGGCTAGGCGCCGTTGCAATGCTGCAGTCGTTGCCTCACACTCCTGCGGATAAGGGTCTCCGCCCTCCGCCATCGCGACAGGAATGCCATGAAAAGACAGTACTAGGCGGTCTCTTTCGGCGAAGTTGGGCCTGCCCATGGATTCCCAGCGATTCTCCAAAGCAGAGGCCAGAGCATCAATGTACTTTGGATCCGTAGGAAACGAGCGAGCGATTCGCACGGCAAACTGATCGCGACTTCTGAGCATCCACCGTGCGACCTCGTCAGTAATCGACGCCGTCGTTGAGGCCGCGTACTGAGGGTAAAGAGGTACGACCAGAACCTTCCGGAACCCATCATCGTGCAGGCGCTGGAGGCCGCTCTGCACCGAGCCACCCATTTTAGCTTGGCAAGCGGCTCGGCTCACATCTGCTGAGGGGTGCAAAAGCACTACGGTTAGACCTGTGGAGAAAACCTCAGACCCTGCAGGGCACAATCCCGCAGCACCCGATCCCGCGGTGCCCGATCTTGTCGGGCCCGATCCCGGATCCCCTGATAAAACCCCGATTGCCGCACCGCGAAAACGCATGTCCGGGAAGCCGAATGCGATTGTCACGGCCGGTGTCGTTGCAGCACTCTTAATCACGTACGTAGGAGCGGCGTGGCTCCTTTCTGACCGGGTGCCGCGCGGAACCACTGTTGCCGGTGTGGCGGTCGGCGGTATGTCGTCAGTAGCCGCTGAAGAGACTCTGGAATCCTCACTCGCCGATCTCACTTCCAAGCCCATGACCGTTGTCGCAGTGGGTGTAGAAGGTGAACTTGACCCCGCGCGAGCTGGCCTCATATTCGATGCGGATGCCACCGTCGCACATCTCACCGGGTTCACGCTTTCGCCGGCTCGCATGTGGAGCCATGTTGTTGGTGGCCATGATGCCGCTCCTGTCAGTCAGGTTGATCGTGAACTACTGACAACCACCCTTGAAGGGATGGCAGAAAGCTTCGCTATTGCGCCGGTTGATGGTGGAATCAGCTTTGTTGATGCACTGCCCCACCCCACGCCTGCGGAGCCGGGCCTTGAAGTTGATGTCGACGGAGCCGTCACGAAGATTGGCGAGCAGTGGCTCACCGAACCCAGACCATTAGCGTTACCCGTGATTTCCGTTGAACCCGCCATCGATGACGCCGAGGTCGAGCGGGCTTTGACCGAGGACGCCACACCTCTGGTTGAAGCTCCCATTACCGCCGTAGTTGGGGAAACCTCGGCCCAGTTGGCTCCGCCCTCCCTGGCCGCAGCGGCCAGTTTTGTCGCTCAGGGGTCGACCTTGGAGCTGATTCTGGATGGGAAGATGCTTAGTGAGGATCTGCGTGCTCAGATTCCCGAACTTGAACAGGCCCCAGTTAACGCGACTGTGCAGATTTCCGAGGGCGCCCCGCAAATCACCCCCGATGCCCTGGGAACCGAAATCAATGCAGAGACGCTAGAATCCGGGGTCCTAGCCGCATCTAAAAGCGAGACGCGCACTGTAGAAGTTGAGTTAGCGCAGGTAGAGGCGGACATGACCGTGGCGGACGTTGAAGCACTGGGAATCGTTGAGAGGATCTCAGACTTTTCAACAAACCTCACCAACGACGAGGTTCGCACAAACAATCTCCGCACGGGTGCCGCTGCAATCAGCGGAGTAATCGTGATGCCGGGTGAGACCTTCAGTTTGCTCGATACTCTTGGTCCCATCACCCCCGAGAACGGTTACGGCAATGCAGGCGTAATAATTGATGGTGTCGTTGTTGATGGGATGGGTGGCGGGCTTTCCCAGCTGGCTACAACCGTCTACAACGCCTCATTCTTTGCCGGTCTAGAAGACGTTGAACACCAGCCGCACTCTCAGTACATCAACCGTTATCCAGAGGGCAGAGAGGCAACCATCTATGTTCCTTCAATTGACCTCAAGTTCAAGAACGATTCCGATTATGGCGTGCTAATCGAATCCTGGGTGGCAGACGGTCAGTTACACGTCGCATTCTGGAGCACAAAGGTGTGGGAGATCCGCACTGAAACCGGCCCGCGTCAGGATATAGTCCAACCAACAACGATCATCTCAACCAGGCCAGGGTGTGTGCCGTCCGGAGCCGGCAACCCCGGGTTCTTCGTCAACGTGGACCGCCACTTCTACCGGGACGGTGAGTTCGTCAAAACCGATTCGCGAGGCTGGCGCTACCAACCAGTGAATGCGGTGCAGTGTGGCTGAGGCATGCCTGCCGCGTGGGGATATGGACATACTGTTCCCATGAGTGAAACCACCCCCGGCGTCATCTACATGGCCGCTACTCCCATCGGGAACACTGATGACGCGTCTGCCCGACTCCGTCACCAACTGGAGACAGCAGACATTATCGCCGCTGAAGATACCCGCAGGTTGAAGGGCCTCTGTTCACGCCTGGGAATTGCGCCGCAGGGACGCATCATGGCGTTTCATGAGCATATTGAGAGCAAGCGTGCCGCAGAACTCATTGCTGCTGCCCAAGAGGGGCAGACGGTCCTGGTCGTTAGTGACGCAGGCACCCCAACCGTGTCTGACCCCGGCTATCGACTGGCCATCCTTGCTGCTGCCGAGGACGTGCGCCTTGCACCACTGCCTGGTCCCAGTGCGGCTCTTGCCGCACTCAGTGTCTCTGGCCTACCGTCTGACCGTTTCGTCTTTGAGGGTTTCCTCCCCCGCAAAGCGTCGGAACTAAAGTCCCACATCGAAAATCTCACGGTGGAGCCGCGCACCCTGATCCTCTTTGAGTCCCCTCGCAGAACCGCCGCTACCCTTGCTCAACTCAGTGATGTGTTCGGCGGCGACCGCCGAGCCGCGCTGTGCCGCGAACTGACGAAAACTTACGAGCAAGTCACCCGGGGCACCCTGGCGGAGTTGGCGGAGTTTGCGCAGGCCCAGCCCGTGTTGGGGGAAGTCACGCTGGTGATCGAGGGCGCCCCTAAACACGCGCAACAAAGCCTGCCTGATCTTGCCCAGGCAGCGTTGGCGCTCTCAGCGCGGGATGGAATCCGCCTCAAAGAGGCGGCTTCGCAGGTTGCCGAAGGTAGTGGTCAGCGCCCCAACGCCATCTTCAAGGCCGCGTTGGACGCCTCTTAGTTGTCCCCTAGGCGCTATGCACCAGCTTGATCCGGGTGCGGGCCATCTCTTCCAGCGCGGCCTCGCCCTGCTCAGGAGAAACAGGTTCCGTCAGGTCTACGAGGACACGAACACGATCAAGTGAACGCATACGTGCGGCATCCAGGGCGGTTTCCAGCACGCAGTGTGACAGCGCCAGTCCGACGATGTCAACGTCGTCAACGCCCTCGTCCGCGAGGATATCTTCCAGTGTCTCCCCGCTGGGGCATTCGGCTTCAAAGCCCGAGTATGCGGCCTCGTACTCGCCCTTCTTCAGGTGGTAGTCGATACTGACAGGCTCTAGGGACCTGTGCAGTTCGGCTTCCGGAGTGTCAGCAACGCCGTGCGGAGGCCAAGTATCGACAAAGTCCGGTGCGTCTGAGAAGTGTTCACCTGGGTCGATGTGCCAGTCCTGGGTGGTGATGATTACGTCGTAGTCGTCCTCGTGTGCGATGGCGTACTTTGCAATCTTTTTCGCGCACTCGTTCCCACCCTCAACCGCGAGTGCGCCACCTTCACAAAATGTCGGCTGAACGTCGACGATGATCAGTGCGCGGGCCATGGTAGTTCCTCCAGATATCTTCCACAGTTCGTTAGATCCGGCTCAGTCCACAAGCCTAGACTCTTCTCGGTTTTATTGGGAGGGGAAGCGCAACTAGGCTAGGGATATGAGTCATATTCTCTCCGCAGTTGCCTGGCCCTACGCTAACGGTCCCCGACATATCGGTCATGTTGCAGGTTTCGGGGTCCCCTCCGATGTCTTTTCTCGTTACATGCGAATGTCAGGCCATGACGTGCTCATGGTGTCGGGTACGGATGAGCACGGTACGCCTATTTTGGTCGAGGCCGAAAAGCAGGGCAAAACCCCGCGCCAGTTGGCGGATGAGAACAACCTGATTATTGCGCAGGACCTAGTCAAACTTGGCCTGTCATACGACCTGTTTACGAGGACGACGACCGCGAACCACCATGAGGTGACAAGGTCGATGTTCGAGGTCGTGCGCGACAACGGTTACATGATGGAGCAGACGGCGCAGGCCGCCATTTCGCCCTCGACGGGAAGGACCCTGCCGGACCGCTACATTGAGGGCACTTGTCCACTTTGTGGCTACGCGGGAGCGCGCGGGGACCAGTGCGACAACTGTGGAAACCAGTTGGACCCGATCGACCTGATCGATCCGCGTTCTTCAATCAATGGTGAAACCCCCGAGTTTGTTGAGACGACGCACTACTTCCTGAACCTGCCTGAACTGGCAACTGCGCTCAGTGAATGGCTCGATGGCCGTGAGGCCGCAGGCTGGCGTCCCAACGTCATTCGTTTCGCGAAGAACTTCCTTGAGGAGGTTCGCCCTCGGGCAATGACGCGTGACATTGACTGGGGTATCCCGGTTCCCGGTTGGGAAGACCAACCCACGAAGCGTCTCTACGTCTGGTTCGATGCGGTGGTTGGTTACCTTTCGGCCTCGATCGAATGGGCGAAACGCACCGGGGATCCGGAGGCGTGGCGGAAGTGGTGGAACGACCCGGAGGCGCTGACCTACTACTTCATGGGTAAGGACAACATTGTCTTCCACGCCCAGATTTGGCCCGCTGAACTACTGGGCTACAACGGTGAGGGCGCGCTTGGGGGAACCCCCGGGGTGTTCGGCAAGTTGAACCTGCCGACCGAGGTCGTATCCTCGGAGTTCCTCACGATGGAGGGCAAAAAGTTTGCCACTTCACGTGGGATCGTCATCTACGTTCGCGACATGCTGGAGCGGTACCAGCCTGATGCGCTGCGCTACTTCATTAGTGCAGCGGGTCCTGAAACGTCTGACGCCGACTTCACCTGGGAAGAGTTCCTGCGCCGCACCAACAATGAACTGGTTGCGGGGTGGGGCAACCTGGTGAACCGGACCGCCTCGATGATTCACAAGCGGTTCGGGCAGATCCCGGAGCCAGCGGAACTCCAGCAGATTGACGTCGACCTGCTGGGCTCGCTTGAGAGTGGTTTTGACGAGGTCGGAACGCTGATTGAAGGCCACCACCAGAAAGCCGCCATCGCTGCCGTGATGCGCCTGGTTGGTGAAGTCAACCGTTACGTTACTGACACGCAGCCCTTCAAGCTGAAGTCAGAAGAGGAGCTGCCGCGCCTGCGCACGGTTCTGTGGGTTCTGGCGCAGAGTGTTTCTGATTTGAACACGATGCTGGCACCGTTCTTGCCGCACTCTGCCAACGCAGTTGACGCGGTCATGGGTGGCGCGGGCCGCATCGCGCCGATGCCGCGGCTGGTGTGGGTATCTGAAGGGGGCGAGGACGGTCTGCTTGCAGAGGCCCCCGCCACGCCCGAGGACGTTGTGCCGGACTCAAACCTTGAGGTTGCCTCGGGCCGCTACCCGGTGATAACTGGCGACTACGCCGGTTACATGACGTGGGGCCGACATGACGTCGAAGTTGGTACTCCGATCGCCAAGCCGACCCCCGTTTTCACTAAGTTGGATCCCTCCATCGTTGAAGAGGAACTGGAACGGTACGCCTCGCGGTAGAAGCGTTAGTTCTGTTCTGATCCGGGCTGGTTCGCCCTCGCAGAAGCCGCGACGGGACCCCTGTTCTGTGAGGTGAGGTAGGCCAGGATCAGGAAGCCAATACCTGCCGCCGCGAAGAGAATCACGACGATCGCCTGGAATGTGTTGCCGCCAAAAATGGAGGTAAACACAAGGATCAGGCCGACGATGGCAAGGATTGCCCCCCACACCAGGAGGCCCACGTTCATCGTTTGGGGGCCGTCCTCGGAAACAGTTGTTGCACCATAGTGCGCTTGCGGCATTGCACTGTAAGGGGCCTGTGGCGCTGCCATTCCCGGGCCGTACTGGTTTGTTGGCGCAGCATAGGGGCCCGCGTAGTTCGGTGCGCCCCCCGGCATCGTCGATGTCGCGATGCGGCTGCCATCGGGAGCGACAAAGATGCGTTGGACAGGCGGCATCGGCTGGGTCGGACTAGGTTGTATGTTCGGCATTGGCTGGGTTGATCCCGGCTGGGTGCTCGGCATTGTGAACTTCTCCGTTGGTGTGTCTTGCGTGTTGTCAGCCATGATCAGTTTCCCTCTCCGCTCTGAGCTGTTTCGTTTGCGCCGGATTGGGCTTCTTTACCAGAAGACGCAGAAGCCAGGTTGTCAAGAATGACAAAGTGGACACTGGAGCTATCATCCAAAGTCAACCGGAAGGACACCACGTTGCTCGCGTCGGCTCCGTTTCGGCCCAGATCCCACGGGTAGTTGCTGGGGACCGGGTCCACGGTCCACGTGACTAGCGCCTCCTCGACCTCGTAATTCCCCAAGAAGGTGGTGGGTGATGTCGCTTGAATATAGGAAGTGTCGTCCAAGTTGAGCTTCTGGAACATGGGGAGCTGCTGGGAGGTCAAGAGGACAGTCAGGTTCGAATACTCCAAATCCACGTCAAAGTCAGGGTTCTGGCCCTCAGGCAGTGCCGTCAAATCGAGGAGCAGGTTCTCTTCGTAGCCCTCAATGCTGCTTTCGGACGGGTCCACCTCGCGACCATCCATGTAGTTGAAGTCGTCCTCGGTCTCATAGTCATAGTCCTCGGTCCACCCGAAGTCCGAGTCTTCCTCGAGGTATTCCGCCGATGAGCCGGTCGTGTAATCCCAGGTCGTGTTCCACGCACCGAGTGCAGCGCCCCCCATTAGGACGGGGAAGGACAGAACTGCGCCAACGATCGTAAAGGGTAGAAACCATCCGGGCTTCTGGTTCTTTAACGCCGCGTAAATGAGGACGCCGCCCGCAATCAAAATGATGAGGCCGGTTGACACGAGGACGGCTGTACCAGCGGTCCGTGTACCGGTAGAACCGGTCAGAACCAGGATGCCAACCGCGGCGATAAGGAGCATCGCGCCGACGGCGGACAGCGATATTGAGTTGCTCAGAGTTGAAGATTGACTGCGCGCCTTCGGCGCAAGGTTTGATAGTTGTTCGCTCATGGTTCAAGTTTGCCGCACGAACGGTGTCCCCTGTCATGGGGTAAGACCCTGATAATCCCCTCAAAATGCCCGTGGGGGTGGGATGGGCGGCGCGTGTCTGCCACGATGGAGTCGTGTCAAAAACAGAACGACCACCATTGCGTCTTGCGCAGTCCGACAGTGCGGACATGGACGCACCCTGGGTTGGAGGGGTAGCGTCCGGAGTTGCTTCCCGGTACGGGTTCCCAGTAGGGGCTGTCCGCGCCACATTCGGTGCGTTGAGTGCGGTTGCCGGCGCGGGCATCATCGCGTACATGTGGTTGTGGCTCACCACCCCCACAGACGAACAATCTTCGCTGGACACCGAAGGCCAGCCAAGCGCAACAGAGGCCTTCCGCTCCCCGATGAGGGCGGTGGGTGAACGCCGGGACTCTCAGGTGACAGCGGGACGCCTCTTGGTTGTGGGATCCCTTTTCTTACTGTTCGCTGCTTTCGTAGCCGTCATAGGTATTGCCTCCGGGACGTCGGGGCCGACTTTCTTCTGGTCAATCATCACCGTTCTCGGCCTGCTCATGGTGTGGTTGCAAGCACCACGCATTGCGGGTCGAGCAGTGCGACCAATCGGCTTCGTCGTGCTCGGAACGCTCATGGTCGTGGTGGGGACGGTAGCCGTCCTCGCGGCAAACGGGCAACTGGTTAACGTGGGGTCAGGGCTCATTGCTGCTCTGGCTGTCCTAGTGGTTGCGACAATCGCCCTCGCCCCCCTTGGTATGAGGGTGGTCAAGGACTTGACCGTGTCACGAAGCCGCGAGGCACGTGAAGTGGAACGCGCCGATATTGCGGCTCACCTGCATGACTCGGTGCTGCAAACCTTGACTCTGATCCGCGGCGCCGCAGACGATCCAGCCCGAGTCCGGGCCCTTGCACTAACCCAAGAGCGCGAGCTGCGTTCCTGGCTTTACACGGGAAGCGTTGAGGCAGCCGTGTCTGTTGCTGAGGCCCTCAAAGAACAGGCTGCTGACGTTGAAGCAACCTACGGGGTGGCGATTGATGTCGTCACCGTGGGGGACACGGTGCCGGGACCACGGCAACTCGCTGCAATTGCAGCGGCAGGTGAGGCAATGACGAACGCCGTGCGCCACGGAGCTGCCCCCATTACGGTTTTCCAGGAGGCGCGAGGGGGCGACCTCGAAATCTTTGTCAAAGATGCTGGAGATGGCTTCGACATGACAGCCATCCCGGACGATCGTCACGGGCTTCGCAACTCAATCCTCGGTAGGGTCTCTCGGGTCGGCGGCAAGGTTGAGGTGCGGTTCCTGCCCCCGGTGGAAGTCTCACCGTGGAGTGTGCCCGAGGCTGCAACGGCGCCCTCGGACACGGAAGCTAAGAAGAATGTCGGCGGAACGGAGATCCGCATCTTCCTACCGCAAGCGGCAGATGAGCGCTGGGTGAGCGTGGCGCGGGACAATAGTGTTGGAATGGCGCCCGTAGCGGCGCCAGAAACTGAGAAGAGAGAATCGGCATGACGATCCGCGTCCTAGTGATTGATGATCACCCTCTAGTGCGGGCTGGAGTCCGGTCCGAACTCGAGAAGAGTGACGTAATCGAAGTGGTGGGGGATGCCGCGGACGTGGATTCTGCGGTGGAGGCGTGTCACTCGTTGCAGCCGGACGTGGCCCTTCTTGATGTCCATCTTCCCGGAGGGGGTGGGGGAGGGGGCCCGGAGGTTGCGCGAAGGTGCGCAGACCTGACGCAGACGCGGTTCCTTGCCCTGTCGGTCTCGGACGTCCCAGCTGACGTTGTGGCAGTGATTCGGGCGGGTGCTCGCGGATACGTCACCAAGTCGATTTCCACGCCGGAACTGATCGCATCTGTGGAACGTGTCGCGGCGGGAGACGCTGCGTTTAGTCCCCGTCTTGCGGGGTTTGTCCTGGACGCCTTCGGCACTGAGTCAACGGTGTCGAATGCCGAGGACGAACTGGATCTTCTTACTACCCGTGAGGCAGAGGTGATGCGGCTGATTGCCCGTGGCTACACCTACAAGGAGGTCGCGTCCGACCTCTTCCTCTCTGTGAAGACCATCGAAACTCATGTTTCTGCGGTTCTGCGGAAACTGCAGCTATCGAACCGTCACGAACTGACCCGCTGGGCGTTGAAGCGCAACATCGTTTAGGTGAGGTGGGTGCGTTACTTGGTGGCTCTAGGGGTCATTGCATCCAGGATTGCGTCTGCCTGATCCAGGAGGATCCCCAAGTGGGTGGCGTCTGGATCAAAGATCAGCTCGCAGTCGGGCAGGGATTTGGCCAGCTCTCTGGTTCCGTCAATGTCGACGGAGGTATCGTGGCCGCCCTGCCAGATCGTGATGGGAAGGGGAGGGGAGGGTACCTCAAGTTCTCGTGCCACTTCTGTGACTGTGGTTCCCCAGTCGGTAAGTAGAGCGGCGTTGTCGTGAACGACCCCGCGGCTTGAGACCTCTTGGGCGTGCCGATGGGAGCGTGCGAAGACCCGTCGATAGATGCGCTGGTCTGGGCGCTTCTGTCGGTGCTTGTCGGACAGTCGGAAGGACAGTTCCAAAATGGATTCACCAACGCGTGGCACCCGAGTGAGTGCCTTGAGGGCTGGCATCCAGATTCTGCTTGCCCACCGCTCCAAGTCGTTGTTGAGGACCGCGCGTTCAGTCTGAGGGGCGACCAGGCCAATGCGGTAGAGGTGTTTGCGGAGTTCTGGTCCGCACACCAGCGCGTATGGCCCACCCCCCGACCAGCCGACAATGGAGAACTTCACCAGGTTGAGGTGGTCCGTGATTTGGCGGACGTCGCCCGGCCAATCGATCACCTGCCGGTCAAGAAGAAAGTCGGACCGACCGACGCCTGGGCGATCAACCGCGATGATGCGAACAGACCTGGCTAGGGCGGCGTCCTCGAACACCCCGCCCTCGACAGAAGAACCGGGGGTGCCGTGAAAGTAGAGGATCGGGAAGCCGTCCTCGGCCCCAAACTCCTGCCACTCAATATGGCGCCCATCTTGAAGCGTCATCCCGCTGCGGCGCCCCTCGAACGAACCCGTGTCTTCCTGGTGCAGTGGATTGGGGGCATTTGCTCTGTCAGTCAAAAACGTCACCCACCTTACTGGTCCACAGGCAAATCTACCCGCCCCGCGGCGGCAATGTGGGAGACCGTCATAGAATGCACTGGTAGACGCCCCCCCACACGGGTGCCCAGATCTCAACTAGCGGAGGAAACGCTGTGTCTGAAAACACTAGCCAGAATCCAGAAGCAACTGAACCTGACGGGAAGGGATGGGCCAGTCAGGTTGGCCCATGGATTATCCGCTACGGAAAATGGGTGTGGGCCGCACCAGTGTCGATGGCGCTTGCGGCCCTCATGGTCGTTGTTAGGGTGGCCGCCCAGATCGTTGGCTCAGATGCCCTGATGTGGAACGTCGCAAGCGGGGTGGGTGAGCCGTGGTGGACGGTCTTTACCTCCGTGGTGTGGACTTCGACTTGGGTTCACCTTGTTGTAGATGTGGTTCTACTCCTCAGTCTGGGCGCGTGGGTGGAACGCAAGATTACCTCTCAGTGGTACGCACTGGTGGGGCTTGGGTCCGCCTGGGCGGGAACCGCGCTGGCCCTGGGGGGTGCCCAGGTCATTTCCCTCGTTGATCGCCAGTGGGCCGAGGCATTGGCGCCCCAGTACATCTCCGGGATCACCGGACTTCTCGTTGGTACGGCGCTGGCGGTCTCCATCCGTTTGGACACACTGTGGCGCAGGCGAATCCAGATCGTCCTGTTCACCATCCTTGGCGTCACCGTGCTTTTCTCAGGGTCGATCGACTCAATCGCCTCCCTGCTCGCGGGCATCATCGGCTGGGCTATTGGCTTTGTTCTGTGGGGGAAGAGCCGCGACCGGCGTGGCCTGACAGGAACGCGACGTGAAGGGCGCGTACTGATTGCGCTCATCGTGGCCGGCGTGACGATTGGGACGTTGATGGCGCTGCGTTCCCCGGACATGGTGGGCGCTCTGGCAAACCTGCGAGGTGATCTGCTCCTTGACGTCAACGAGGAAGATGTCGCCCAGGTCTGTAACACGGCCGGCATGGAAGCCCAATGCGCTCATATGTCGTACATGCTGCGATCCACGGGCTTCGCCGCAAGGTTGTTGCCCATTTTGCCGCTGCTGGTACAGCTTGTGCTGACCTGGGGTTTGCGCGGCGGGCGGCGGGCTGCGTTCTGGGGCACCATGGTCATTCAGGGTGGATCGGCGCTGCTGGCCATCGCACACCTTGTGGTCGTCCGCGCCTCGGTCAGCGGCTTCGACGCTGTCGCGGAGTCGCTGGGGATGAACGAGGGTGGTGTGCCTTCCGCCCGTCTCATCATCCCGATTGTGGTTCCGTTGACCCTGCTGCTCCTGGTGGCGGCGAACCGCCGGCTCTTCACGGTGAAAGCAGCAGCTGGCACATACACCAAGTTCTGGATCCGATTGGGTGTGGTCACCACCATCGTCCTCGTCATTTATGTTGCCGTGGGCCTTGCGATGCGGCACACATTCACTCCGGAAGCCACGCTGTTTGGGTTGGTTGGGGACTTCTTTGTGAGGCTCCTGCCGGTTCCTGCCCTCTACCTGATATCCCCGCAGTTCCAGAGCGATTCTATGTGGCTGTCGCGCGCTACCGACTGGCTCGCTATTCTGCCTTGGCTGGCGGCGATCGTCCTTCTTTTGGTTTCCTTTGGAAAGCGGGCGCTGCCGAACGCGGCTGAGCGCGAGCGTTACAAGGAGATTGTTCGCGCCACCAACGCCGGGACCATGGCGTGGATGTCGACGTGGGAGGGCAACGACTTCTGGGAGTCGCAAAAGTACGAGGCCGGAGTGGCCTACCGTTCTGATCTGGGCGTTGCCCTGACAGTGACGGACCCGGCGGCGCATCCTGAAGACTTGGAAGAGGTAATGAAGGAGTTCGCGGACTTCTGTTCTTCCCAGGGCATGATTCCAGCTTTCTACTCCGTGCACGGACCGGTCACCGAGGTTACTGACTCGTGGGGTTGGCCCAGACTGCAGGTGGCAGAGGAAACCGTCCTCGAACTACCGGGACTCGCCTTCAAGGGGAAGTCATTCCAGGGGATTCGCACGGCGCTCAACCGCGGGACGAAAGAAGGGATCCGCCCGGTGTGGACGACCTGGCAGGAATGCCCGCCGGACCTGGCCATGCAGATTGAAGCGATGTCTGAGCAGTGGGCCTCCGGAAAAGGACTACCTGAGATGGGCTTCACCCTGGGTGGGGTCGATGAACTGGATGACCCCGATGTGATGCTGCTACTCGCGGTGGACGAGGACGACAAGCTGCACGGGGCGACCTCGTGGATGCCCGTCTATGAGCAAGGGAAAATCATCGGGTGGACGCTTGACTTCATGCGACGACGTGATGATGGTTTCCGTCCAGCCATGGAGTACATGATTGCTCAGGCGGCGCTGTGGGCGCAGCAGGAAAACTACCAGATTCTGTCGCTGTCGGGCGCGCCGCTTGCGAAGGCTCAGCCGGCTAAGAACGCGGATAGTGTGGCGGACGAGGACGTTGAGGCGGGGTCTTCGTCGGCCGCCCTCGACTTCATCCTTGAGATCTTGGGCAAGAACTTGGAGCCGGTGTACGGCTTCCGGTCACTGTTGCAGTTCAAGGCGAAGTTCCGGCCGACATACACCCCGGTGTACCTGAGCATGCCGGATGTGGGGTCGCTCGCGACGGTTGGGTTGGCTATTGGTCACGCCTATTTGCCTGACATGACCGTTGCGGATACGGCGCGGTTGGTGAAGGCCTTGCGCGACAAGTAGGGGAGTCCCAGCCGACCGGACCCAACTACCGCTAGGGTTGCCGCCGACGGCCTCGGCCGCCACTGTCTGCCGCCGCCGCCCTTGGCCTCGCCCACCTCGTCCACCTCCCCCCGCTTCGGCCTCGGCTGTCCCATCCGCGGTCGCCCTTGGCCTCGCCCTCGCCATTCCGCGGAATGTATGCGTTGGGGCGAAATGTGCGTCTGGGGTGCGTACCCCAGAGGTGGTTTGGTTCCCCACATATACATTTGGGCGCGAGTCGCTCCAGGGCGCGTGGTGCTAGGGGAGGCGCTCCAACGAGGGTGCCGACTGAACTTCGCCAGCGACCTTGGATACGACCCCGGCTGTGATCCTGTGACTACAACTTGGCCTCGGCTGAACCTGGTCACGGACCCGGTGAAGCACGCCCACCTCGCAGGAGTATCAGACTGCTTGGTCCCGTCTCGGCGCCTCGGTCCCCCGCAGGTCGAGTTCATTGCGTTGTTGAGTGCTCGTTTCTACCTGCGCAGCTCCGAGGAGCCTGCGGGGGACCGACCAGCTCGGTCTTCCTGCAGGGTGGGCTGAGGCGTGGGGCATTCCGCTGGCGTGGCCCTGGGTTGTGGGGTGGTCATCAGGGCATTCCGCGAAATGTATACGTTCGCGGGCTGCCAGGCTGTTTGGAGTCGGCGGGCTGGTGTTTTCTTGTTGTTGAGGTTGGTGCTGGCGCTACCCCACGTCATAACGGAGCGGGCTACGCCTAACGGAGCGGGTTTGGTATGCATAACGGTGTGATTCTAGGCCAAATGGAGCCAAACTCGCTCCGTTAGGCATAACCCGCTCCGTTAGGCGCACCCGGCTCCGTAATGCTCGGGTACCCCGAGCGGCCGGGCATCCAAGTCCCCGTCGCGGGCATCCAAGCGCCCGGCGGCAGCATCCAAGTCCCCGTCGCTGGCACTCAGGTTTCCATCACTGACGCTGCAGCCCCTGTGGCGAAGTGATGTGTGGGTGTGGGTGCCTGTGCGTAGGTAGAGTGTGGCGACGCGGTGCGAAGATGTCGGAAGCCTGCTCTAAGGTAGAGGGGCCATGGACATCCAGAACTTTCTTTTCGAAGCCCACCCCGCAGTCGAGGACGAGGTGTCGCCGTTTGGTGCCGCTACCGCCTCCCGCCCGGACGGAGTAGCGCCGTTTGGTGCCGTTACCGCCTCCCGCCCGGACGGGGCCTCATCCCTTGACGTGCTCACCGGCCTGAACGAAGCCCAAGCACGTGCCGTTCAACACAGCGGGACGCCGCTCCTGATCATGGCCGGCGCCGGCTCTGGGAAGACCCGCGTCCTCACACACCGCATTGCCTATATTCTGCAAAAGCACCAGGCCCGCCCTGGCGAGATCCTTGCAATCACCTTCACAAACAAGGCCGCCGCCGAAATGCGCGAACGAACAGCGAAGCTAATCGGGCCAGAGGGGCGGCGGGTTTGGGTGTCAACCTTCCACTCCGCATGCGTTCGCATCCTGCGCGAGCATCATGATGCCGTGGGCTTGAAGTCAACGTTCAGCATCTACGACATGCAGGATTCACAACGTCTCCTCTCCATGGTGCTCAAGGACCATGGCGTGGATACCAAACGCTTTACCCCACGCATGGTTTCGGGTCGAATCTCAGACCTGAAGAACGAACTGATCGAGCCCGGACAGTACATTGAGACCGCCCCATCAGACCCCATTTCGCAAATGGTCGCAAAGGCTTACAAGGAGTACAACAAGAGACTTCGCCAAGCCAACGCCCTCGATTTCGACGACCTGATCATGTTGACGGTCGAAATGCTGCAGAAGCATCCGGGGATTGCAGAGGCCTACCATCGCCGATTCCGCCAAATCATGGTTGACGAATACCAGGACACGAACCACGCCCAGTACGTCCTCGTTCGCGAACTTGTTGGTGACGGCAGCGACGGCGTTGAACCTGCACAACTGACTGTTGTTGGGGACTCAGACCAGTCGATCTATGCTTTCCGCGGCGCTTCCATTCGCAACATTGAAGAGTTTGAGCAGGACTATAAGGATGCGACAACCGTCCTACTTGAGCAAAACTACCGCTCCACCCAGAACATACTTGATGCCGCGAATGCCGTAATCTCTCGCAACCGAGGCCGCAGAGCAAAGAACCTGTGGACCGCCGCTGGCAAAGGTCCACTTGTCGCTCTGGAAGCAGGGGACTCGGAACACGATGAGGCTCGACTGATCATTTCTGAGCTGCGTTCCCTCGATGTCAAGAACGTTGACTGGGGCGACATCGCGATCTTCTATCGCACCAACGCCCAGTCACGTGTCATTGAAGAAATGCTGCTGCGCTCAGGGATTCCCTACAAGATTGTTGGGGGCACTCGGTTCTACGAGCGCCTCGAAGTCAAAGATGCCCTGGCCTACCTGCAGGCAGTTGTCAATCCTGACAACACCGTCGCACTGCGGCGCACACTCAACACCCCCAAGCGTGGCATCGGTGACAGTGCGCAAGCCGCCATCGCGGCACACGCTGACAGGTATGGATTGTCCTTTGGCGGCGCGCTTTCGGACACAACCGAGTCCAGCGAACGGCCAGTTGAAGGGCTGGCACCGCGCGCTCGCGCATCAGCCGCTCAGTATTGGGGCCTGCTTGAAGAGATGCGCGCCCTCGATGCCGCGGGTGAGACGCCCGCGGTGATTCTTGAGAAGATCCTGGACTCAACCGGGTACCTCGCAGGGCTTCGCGCCTCAACAGATCCACAGGATGCCTCACGCGTCGAGAACTTGGCTGAGCTGGTTTCAGTTGCGGAAGACTTCGCAAATGAAGGAAGTGTTGACGCCGCAGACCTCGGGGCCTTCCTCGAACGCATTGCACTGGTTGCCGATGCAGACCAGATCCCAGGGGAAGCGGAACGCAGGGGCCAAGTTACCCTCATGACCGTTCACACCGCCAAGGGCCTCGAGTTCCCCTACGTGTTTGTAACCGGACTTGAAGATGGAACCTTCCCACACAAGCGGTCGATGGATGACGAAAGTGAGCTGGCAGAGGAACGCCGACTTGCATACGTGGCTCTGACGAGGGCGCAAAAGCAGCTCTACCTGACGCGAGCCGCAACCCGTAGCGCTTGGGGCGCTGTTGAGCACATGCCTCCGTCGCGGTTCCTTGACGACCTTCCAGCAGAAGCAGTTGAGATTCGCAGCGAATCCACGCAGGAAAAGTTGTGGAAGAGCGCCCATGAGCGGGCGCGCCAACGCTCATTCGAGGCCAGCGAGTGGGGTGGTTACGGCGACGATGATGGCGGACCAATCATTGGGTCCGGGACTTCGGGGTCGTGGGGTTCAGGAAGTCGTGGTGGCTCCGGGGGCCGCGGTGGTTCCGGGAGTCGCGGTGGTGCAGGAAGCCGCGGGAGTTTCAGTGGAGGGGCCTCCGGGAGTCGCGGGAGTTTCAGCGGCGCAGGTTCGACGGGACGCGGCTCGAAAGGGTCGAGGCCAGGTGGATTCGGCGTGGAAACATCTGCGAGGTCCTCTTCCAGTGGCGGCTCCGGAAAGGCGTCCTCGGCTGAAGAAGACGCGCCGACACTGTCGCTGACTGTCGGGGATCGCGTCATGCACGCAACCCTCGGTGAAGGCGTTGTTGTTGGCACCGAAGGCTCCGGTCGCTCTGCGGTTGCCAAGATTGCCTTCGACAGTGCCACCAAGCGTCTCCTCCTGCGTATGGCTCCCCTCACAAAGCTCTAGGCTCTGGGACTTTTGTCGTGAAGAGTTCTGCAAAGACAGTCCCGAAACGCTATCTTTGAGGGGGCTAGAGGTGGCGCCACGATAGTTACGGGAGCGCCAACCCAACCGACGCGGTATGTCAACAGCCAAGAAGGGAACAACGGAGTGGACCTTTACGAATACCAGGCCAAAGATATTTTTGACGCCCACGGTGTGCCTGTCCTGACGGGCATTGTGTGCACCACCGCCAAGGAGGCGAGGGAAGCTGCCGAGACAATCGGGGAGTTCCCCGTGGTCGTCAAAGCACAGGTGAAGATTGGCGGCCGCGGTAAAGCCGGTGGGGTGAAGCTCGCCTGGAGCGCCGACGAGGCCGAAGAGTGGGCGTCGCAAATCCTCGGCATGGACATCCGCGGGCACACCGTCTACTCCGTCCTCGTCGTGGCTGGGGCCGACATCGCAGAAGAATACTACTTCTCAATCCTTCTGGACCGTGCTGAGCGGTGCGACATCGCCATGTGCTCCAAAGAAGGTGGCATGGACATCGAAACGTTGGCGAAAGAACGCCCCGAAGCGTTGGCCCGCGTCAAACTGAGTCCGACGGTTGGCATCAACGAGGTGGTTGCCCTCGACATCCTTGCCAAGGCTGGCTTCTCAGAAGATGAAGCAATCCCCCTTGCCCCCGTCCTCGTCAGCCTCTGGAAGGTCTACAAGGGTGAGGACGCGACCCTGGTTGAGGTCAACCCCCTGGTCAAGACAGTCGATGGCCGCATCATTGCCTTGGATGGCAAAATCTCCCTTGACGACAACGCATCCTTCCGTCATGCCGCCCACGCGGCACTTGCGGATCGCCGCTCCGACGACGCACTTGAAGTGCAGGCTCAAGAGGCAGGTCTGAACTATGTGCGCCTCGACGGAGAAGTTGGCATCATCGGCAACGGTGCGGGCCTCGTGATGTCCACCCTTGACGTTGTCGCCATGGCTGGCGAAGACTACGGCGTGAAACCCGCGAATTTCCTAGACATCGGTGGTGGGGCTTCCGCTGAGGTGATGGCTAAGGGCCTGGGCGTCATTCTGGGTGATGAGCAAGTCCAGTCCGTCTTCGTCAACGTCTTTGGCGGGATCACAGCGTGTGATGAGGTGGCGCGGGGCATTGTCGGCGCCCTCGAGATCCTGGGAGACAGCGCTACAAAGCCGATCGTTGTTCGTCTGGATGGCAACTCGGTTGTTGAAGGGCGGGAAATCCTAGCCCAAGCAGGTCTTCCACTGGTCACCATGGTTGACACCATGGACCTGGCAGCTGCAGAAGCTGCCCGCCTAGCGGGTCTCGCATTGGGGCGAGATGACGCGGAGGTTTCCGTAGAGTTCACAGCAAGCAGGGGGATGTAACCGGAGATGGCCATTTTTCTAACCGAAACTGACCGAGTCATCGTTCAGGGAATGACAGGCTCGGAAGGCATGAAGCACACACAGCGCATGCTTGATTCTGGAACCAAGGTCGTTGCCGGAGTAAACCCCCGCAAAGCCGGGGTATCCGTACAGTTTGACGTCGTTGGATACGGGCCCATGGAAGACATGGGCCTCGTCGAATCCGGGAGCGTCGACGTCCCCGTTTTTGGCACGGTTGCGGAAGCCAAAGAAGCCACGGGAGCCACGGTATCCGTAGTATTTGTGCCCCCCGCATTTGCCAAGGGCGCCGTGATTGAAGCGATCGACGCCAATCTGGACCTAGTTGTCGTCATCACGGAAGGCATCCCCGTCGCAGACTCGGTAGCCTTCGTCACCCACGCGCTGGAAAAGGGTGTGCGTCTGATTGGCCCAAACTGTCCAGGCATCATCAGCCCCGGTAAGTCGAACGTGGGAATCACTCCCGCTGACATCACGGGGCCGGGTGGCATCGGGCTGGTTTCCAAGTCGGGAACCCTCACTTACCAGATGATGTACGAACTCTCAGACATTGGCTTCACAACCTGTATTGGTATCGGCGGGGACCCCGTGGTGGGCACCACCCACATCGATGCTCTGAAGGCTTTCCAAGAGGATCCAGACACCGAAGTGATCGTCCTCATCGGTGAGATCGGTGGTGATGCTGAAGAACGGGCTGCCGACTACATCGCGGCAAACGTCACCAAACCTGTCGTTGGATACGTTGCCGGATTCACAGCACCCGAAGGTAAGACCATGGGGCACGCGGGCGCAATCGTTTCAGGCTCCTCAGGCACCGCCGAAGCCAAGAAAGAAGCGCTGGAAGCCGTCGGCGTGGCGGTGGGTCGAACCCCCAGCCAGACCGCCGATCTGGCACGCGCCGCATACCGGGAGATCCACCAGTAACAAGACATGCCGCGAGCAACGGTGCTCAAGCCCCCAAGCTGCAACGAAGATAGAGGGAATGAGTACTGACAGCGACACGCAGACACCCGTGGAAGCGGGCGCAGCGCAACCCACGTGGAAGAGCGAGCGCCCCACCTTCACGGTCACGCTGCCTTCAGGTTGGGCCCGCAGCGCCCTCGCAGGCATTGAGGCAGCCCTACTGGGGTGGCTGATCCCCGCGTTGGCAGTCGCCGTTGGCTTCTTGGCTGACTCTTCCAACGCCTGGCTCAGTGACACATCGATTGGGGAAGCAGGCCGTAGCGGCACCGAACTCTGGGCGATGACCCTTGGATCACCCGCGGTTTTCTATGGGGTGACGGTTAGCATCCTTCCGCTCCTGTGGACGCTGATACAGGTAGTGGTGTTCAGAGCCCTCCTCCTGTCGGGCCGCAACTTCGGGTCCGCAGCGCTGTGGACTTCGATCCCCTTCTACCTACTGACAGTGCTGATAATCCTCACCGCTTCCGGCGCCCAAGTCATCCTTTGGCGCTCACTGGTTGGCGCGGGACTCATCTCCTTGATCGCCGTGGGGTGGGCGGTTGCGCGGCAAACAGAAACCTTCCCACGCTGGGCGAAGAAGCTCCGTTGGGTGTGGTCGGGGATCCTCATCGGCCTTTCATGGCTGGGGGCGGTAGCCGCAGTTGGTCTGACAGTCCTTGTGATTGCATTGGCCGTATCCTGGCCGAAAGTTGTCGTTGCGACAGAGCTATTTGGGTTCAGCAGCGCCGGCAACTTCGGTCTTGGAGTCATGCAAGCCATGTACCTTCCCATGTTTATGGCTTGCGCCATTGCCTGGGTATCGGGCGCAGGATTCTCCGTGGTTGGGGGGTCGGTATCTTCTGCTCACGTTGTCGCCCCCAACGAGGCCGTCTTCCTCCCCATAGTCGCGACCGTCCCCACCACTGCGCCGGGGGCGTGGGTGCCCGTCCTGCTCGCCCTCGGCGGAGTAGGGCTTGGCGTAGTGTTTTCCGTTGTGACATCGCGGTTGTCCCTTGTTGACGCGTCCCGGCGTGGCGCTGTCGCCCTCGCATCCTTCGCTGCGGCGATGTACGTGTGGATGAGCGCATCGCGCGGTTCACTTGGGGAGAACCTCCTGGCCACCCTCGGCCCCACGCCTCACGCGTGGCTGGTGACGACAGGCCTGGTGGGATGCGTTGCGTTCGCTGTGGGGATTGCACTGCACCCGGAGACGCGCCAGCGTGTCAAGGAAGGGTTCGGCTCGTTCCGCGAAGCCCGCTCTGCGGACGAGGGCGAAGGTACTGATCGTGCCGACGCAGATGCCATCCAGGCGACAGTCGACGATACTGATGTTAGTGACAACGAAGCTGATGTGGATGAGGTCGGAAAGGGGAGCAATGGGAGATTCTGACCCGCCTGTAGTCCCCGACCCACCACCGGCGCAGGGCCTGGATCCTGACATCTGGCCCGATAGCAAGCACTCCGGGGCCGAGCCGAAGGCCGCGGGGCCCTCTAGAGAGGCCTCCATGATCTTCGGGATTGTCACCGCTGTCGCGGCAGTGCTCGGGGTGCTCGCCGTCGTCGTTCTTGCCCTATTGGAACGCCCTCATGTCGCTGCTGTCCTGCTTGGATCCGGCATGGTGATGATGGGGTTTCTTCGTGGAGCCTGGCCGGGACGCCCGTGGTTTTCTGCCCGCAACAGGTGGTTCGACGCGTTAGTGTTCGCCCTGGTGGGCGTGGCAATCCTCTGGCTCTCGCCGTGGACGGCGCAGATCCCGCCTGCTTAGAGTGCTGCGCCCTCGTCCTCCCAGTCGCCAACTTTGGTGAGCCACTTCCGTTTGGAGGCGTCAGACGCTCGGGAGGCTGTGATGCTGTCCCGCGCTAGGTCCGCGATCTGCCCCGCGCTGAACCCGTGCACATCGCGCACTGTGACGTACTGGTCGACAAGGCGTGACCGGAACAGTAGGGGGTCGTCCGCGCTCAGCGCGACCGTGGCTCCCGCATCAACGAAAGACCGCAGGGGAAGACTCGCGGGGTCAGAGAAGACGCCCAGCGAAACGTTCGAGGCCGGACAAATCTCAAACGCAATCCCGTCATCAACCAGCCGGTGCAGAAGTTCGGGGTCCTCACTTGCCCGCACGCCATGTCCTAGACGTTGGGGTGCCAGGTGGTTGACGACCTCGCGCACAGACTGGGGCCCCAGCAGTTCACCGCCGTGAGGTACCAGACTTAACCCTGCACGCTTGGCGATCTGGAAGGCGTTAGCGAACTCGGCGGTTGATCCCATGCGTTCATCATTGGAGAGGCCGAACCCGATCACCTCCCCGGGTTGATCCCCGGCGTACTGGGCAGCGAGCCGGGCCAGCACCCGCGCATCCAAAGGGTGCCGTGTCCGAGAGGCGGCGACAATCACGCCAACCTCAACTCCCGTTGCCTTCGTAGCCGCTTTGGCCTCGTCAAGGATGATTTCGAGGGCGGGCGTCAACCCCCCGATAAACGGGGCGTACGAGGTCGGATCAACCTGGATCTCCAAGCGCACAGACCCTTCGGCAGCATCGTCCTCGGCTGCCTCACGAACCACCCTGCGCATGACGTCCTCGGACCGAACCAGAGACCTGGCGGAGTCGTAGGAACGTTGGAAGCGGAACCACCCGCGGGCATCGGCGGGAACCGTGAGTGGGTCTTCTTCAAGCAGGTGCGCGGGAAGTCGTAACCCCTGCTTGTCTGCCAACTCCAGCATGGTGGCGGGCCGCATGGACCCCGTGAAGTGGAGGTGAAGGTGCGCCTTCGGAAGGCTGGTGAGCCGCGGCCTAGAAGTCTGTGGCCCTACGACCACTTGGCAAACCAGTCAACGATTGCCCGGGTGTAAGTGTCCTGCTCAGGTTCGTTGAGTAGTTCGTGGTAGGCGCCCTCGAACGTGACAAGTTCGACCAGATCACCGGCCCTTTCAGCGAACTCAACCGAACCCTCAAAGGAAGCCAAGCCATCATCTCCGCCGTGAAGGATCAGGGTGGGGCGGGCCAGAAGGTTCGCGTGGCGAATCACCTGGCGACCCTGCACCGCCATGGAAGCACCCGTGATGAGGGGGACTTTGCCGTGGTAGACGCTGGGATCTGCCTCGTAGTCCGCAACAACCTGGGGGTCGCGGGAGAGCAGCTCCGTGTCCAACGCGACCGAGTCGAGGAAGGGGAGCAGTGAACCCACCCTCGCCCCCAGTGTCGCAACCGTTTCATTGATGTGTGGCAGGGGGCGCAGCGCGGGCCCCGTCACCGCAACAGCACCCACACGCGCCGGTGAAAGTAGCGTGGAAGCCAGGGTGATGAGGCCACCCATGGAGTGCCCAAAAAGAAGAAGATCAGAGGTGCGGGACCGTTCGAGGACGTCCCGGCGCGCATCAAGGTGCTCACCGATGAGGGCGCCAACATCTACGCGTGAGCGTCTGCCGGGGGAGGTGCCGTGGCCCGTGAAGTCGAATGTCCAAGCGTCAAAGCCCGCTTTGTTGAGCGCATGGATGAACCGGTCATATCGTCCTCGGTGCTCGCCGAAACCGTGGGCTAGCAGGACGGTTCCGCGGGGGACGTCCTCGGGTGAGCGAGAAGAGAAAAGTTCCGGATGCCTATGCGCGTGACTCATGCGTCAAGTTTGGCACAAGAGGTGCCAGCAGGAAGTCGTGATCTTGCTGGCACCTTGCCGGTTAGGCGAACAGGGCTTGGAGGCGCGAAATGCCCTCAACGAGATCCTCGTCGAAAACCGCGTAGGAGAGGCGAATGTAGCCCGGCGTCCCGAAGGCTTCCCCGGGAACAACGGCGACTAGGGCCTCATCAAGGATCAGGTCCGCAAGTTCCGAGGACGTGTTGGCGACCCTCCCGTTGATTTCTTTGCCGAGGGCGCCCTCGACCGAAGAGTAAACGTAGAAGGCTCCCTGCGGCATCGGGGTGTCGAATGCTTCAATTTCCTGGAGCATTGAAACGATCAACTTGCGGCGGCGGTCGAAGGCCTCCCGCATTTCCCCAACCGCTTCCTGTGGGCCGGTCAGCGCTTCCAACGCGGCCTTTTGGGCGATGTTGTTGACGTTTGAGGTGAGGTGGGACTGCAGGGCGCCCGCAGCTTTGATGACGTCGGCTGGGCCAACCATCCAGCCCACGCGCCACCCCGTCATTGCGTACGACTTGGCGACACCGTTCAACACGATGAGCTGGTCGGCGATTTCGGGGACGGCGCGGTACATGGGAACGACCTCGACCCCATCGTATGCAAGGGCTTCGTAGATGTCGTCGGAGAGGACCCAGATGCCATTCTCAAGTGCCCACTCGCCAATTGCCTTGACCTCTTCGGGTGAATACACGGCGCCGGTCGGGTTGGATGGCGAACAGAAGACGAGGGCGATCGTCTTGTCGGTTCGAGCGGCCTCGAGGGCTTCGACAGTGACCTTGTAGTCGGAAGTGATGTCTGCGACGACGGGAACTGGTACGCCACCGGCCAGCTTGATGGTCTCCGGGTAGGTCGTCCAGTAGGGGGCGGGAAGAAGGACCTCATCTCCCACATCGATGATTGCTGCGCAAGCCTGGTAGACGGCCTGCTTGCCCCCGTTGGTGATGAGGACGTCGTTTGCTGAGGGAACCGCGTCACCGAAAACGCCGACCTTCTGAGCTACGGCTTCCCGCAGAGCCAGGAGTCCGTCGCCGGGGGTGTAGCGGTATGAGGTGGGATCTTTCGTTGCGACAAGTGCAGCATCGACAATGTTGGCGGGGGTATCGAAGTTGGGCTCGCCGGGCGCAAAGTTGATAACCGGCTCGCCGGCGGCCTTGAGGGCTTTACCTTTGGCGTCGATGGCGAGGGTTGCGGAAGGGGTGATGGCTGCAAGTCGCGTAGAAACGCGGTGAATCGGCTTTTTGCTCATGGGACTAGCGTGCCAGAATATGAGCGCCTTGGTGATGGACGTGACAGATTTCGGACCATGACTTCAGGAACGGCTCCACTGCAGCGGAAAAACTGGTGTGATTTCGCTCCGTTATTGGGGCCGCGTTGGACAGGGGGCGGAGGCATCATTACAATCAGACAGGCCGCTTCTGGTGATCCCAGTCGCGTGCGTAGGGCAGTGGCGCAATTGGTAGCGCACCGGTCTCCAAAACCGGCGGTTGCGAGTTCGAGTCTCGCCTGCCCTGCTCCCTGTAGGGAATTCCATTGCTATTCTTGGAGTCCACAGTTGGACGAACACTGGAGATACACGTGAGCCAGACGGCAAGTCTTCCGGGTGATGGTGAAAACCTGCCGGAACTGAAGTCCGATGGCGCCCTCGCGCCTAAAGACCGCACGAAGAGCGGTGCTACGCGGAAGCGTGATGATCGGCCTGCTGACAAGAAGCCCAACATCTTCCAACGCATTGCGCTCTTTGTTCGGCAGACAATTGCTGAGATGAAGAAGGTAACGTACCCCACTAAAGAGGAGCTTTGGACCTACTTCCTAGTCGTCATCGTCTTTGTGGCGCTGATGATGCTCTTCACGGGAGTTGTGGACCTAGGCTCATCGGAGCTTTCTAAGCTAGTATTTGGTTAGTAGACGAAGAACCCGCCAGCAGATTTCTGCAGGCGGGTTTTTTGAAACCATCTTGACGCGTGCGCGTGCTGTGCTTGGCTGAGGCCGATCTAGCTTGGTTGGCGCACCGACCGAACTGAAGGGACTGACTGTGGCTGAGAATATTTTTTCCGGGTTGGACATGGATGACGACGTGGATGCGGTCGTGCAGATCGACGGGGAACTAGAGGGCGTCCTCGACGACAGTGTTCCCGAGGGCGGGGCCGGGCTTGATGAGGCGGCTGAGGTCGCTGCGGAAGCACGTGAAGAGGCTGCAGATATTGACATCGCGGCAGCAGAGTCCGGCAGTGAGGGCATTCATGCTGCGCGTCCCGCGGATGACGAGGGCGCGGTTGCTGATGAAGCCGCTGCTGACAGTGAAGAGGTTGCGGGTAGCGAGGATCTCGACCCCATGGAGGCCCTCCGCGAAGAGTTCGAAGATCAGGGTGGCGACTGGTTTGTCGTGCACACCTTCTCCGGTCATGAGCGCAAGGTGAAGGAAAACCTTGAGCGCCGTGTTGAGAACGAGGACTTGCAGCACCTCCTCACACGTGTTGAGGTGCCGATGGAAGAGGTTACAGAGATCCGCAACACCGTTCGTAAGAAGGTGCTGCGCTGCGCTATTCCCGGGTACGTCCTCGTTCAAATGCAGGGCACCGGCTATGACGATGAGATGGATGAGCAGTTGTGGCGCGTGGTGAAAGAAACGCCGGCTGTGACCGGGTTCGTGGGGGATCAGTACAACCCCATGCCCCTCCCGCTCGATGATGTTTTGAAGATGCTGGCTCCGGGACTTCTGGTTGGTAAGGAAGCGAAACTGGCTGGCGTAGCCAAGAAGGCGCCTGCAGTGGTGGACTGGGAGGTTGGCGAGGTCGTTCGTGTTACCGACGGGCCGTTTGCGGAACTCACCGCTGAAATCTCCGAGATCATGATTGAGGGGCAGCGTCTCAAGGTCCTGGTGACTATCTTCGAGCGGGAAACCCCGCTGGAGCTTCGTTTTGACCAGGTGCAAAAGCTCGACAAGTAGCTGGTCGTTGAGCCGGAGGGGCGTAGGCCCCATTCCGGACTGTTAGTGAAGTCGCACACGGGCTGGCAAAACCGACCCCGTGAGACTAGTAGAATCGCAGCTTGCGTACGTCATTGTCAGCGTGCGCAGATGCCCCATCTGGGGCAGCTTCCCAGGTTTGAGTGGCGCAACCTGACTTAGGTTCGCCGTCAATCCAGGTGAAGTGTTGCAATAAGTAGTGAAGGACCCACAAAAACTATGGCACCGAAGAAAAAGGTAACTGGGCTCATCAAGCTCCAGATTCCCGCCGGTCAGGCCAACCCCGCACCGCCCGTTGGGCCGGCGCTAGGCCAGCATGGCGTGAACATCATGGAGTTCTGCAAGGCCTACAACGCAGCAACCGAATCACAGCGCGGCAACATTGTCCCCGTTGAGATCACGGTTTACGAGGATCGTTCGTTCACATTCGTGACGAAGACCCCTCCGGCTGCAGAGATGATCAAGAAGGCTGCAGGCGTTCCCAAGGGTTCCGCAACCCCTCACACCGCGAAGGTTGGCAAGCTAACCTCCGCTCAGGTGCGTGAGATTGCAGAGACCAAGAAGGAAGACCTGAACGCTAACGACGTTGAAGCAGCGATGAAGATTATCGCTGGTACTGCCCGCTCCATGGGCATCACCGTCGAAGCCTGATTCCACGCGCGGACTAAACGCCGCACGTCAACAGAACTTTAGGTGGTAGGGCTGCGCAGCCCGTTCACCACGACTGCAAGGAGAAAAGCAGAATGGCAAAGCGCTCAAAGAAGTACCGGGCAGCTGCTGAGAAGATTCTTCCCGGCATCCTGTACAGCCCGTTTGAGGCGATGAAGCTCGCTAAAGAGACTTCCACGACCTCGTTCCCGTCAACCGTCGAAGGCGTCGTCCGTTTGGGCGTCGACCCCCGTAAAGCGGACCAGATGGTCCGCGGCACTGTTAGCCTGCCGAACGGCACCGGCAAGACCGCTAGGGTCCTGGTTTTTGCTGTTGGCGAGCGGGCAACACAGGCTGAAGAAGCAGGTGCTGACGAGGTCGGTGGCGACGAACTAATCGAGAGGGTAGCCAAGGGCTACACCGATTTCGACGTTGCCGTTGCAACCCCGGACATGATGGGCAAGGTTGGCCGTTTGGGTCGCGTCCTCGGCCCACGTGGTCTGATGCCGAACCCCAAGACCGGCACCGTAACCATGGATGTTGCGAAGGCAGTCAAGGACATCAAGGGTGGTCGTATCGAGTTCCGTGTGGATAAGCACGCGAACGTCCACTTCGTCCTCGGCAACACTGACTTCACAGCGAAGGCACTGACGGAGAACTACGCGGCGGTCTTGGAGGAAATCCTCCGACTGAAGCCGACCACTGCGAAGGGTCGCTACCTGCTGAAGATCACAGCAGCAACGACAATGGGTCCGGGTATCCCTGTGGATCCCACCAAGACCCGCGCCCTGGTTGATGAGGTTGAGGCCGAACACCAGGCATAAGTAGTCACGCATCAAGAACCCCCGCAACTACCGGTTTTCCGAGGTTGCGGGGGTTCTTTGCGTGCTCGGCTACCGCCCCTGTTGGGTGTCGTTGTTCCGGTACACGGCGTAGAGGATGGCGGAGATCGCGCCGAACGCAACGCCCGCGATCGGCCAGAGGATCCACGACGTACCCCACGCGTCCCCGATGAAACTCCAGGTCAGGTAGATCGTCACCATGATCGGCCAGTACCCGGCCATGAAGGCTCGCACCCAGGTCGGGTAGGCCGCCATCTCCCAGTCGCTGGTATCTTCACGGGCTTCAGCCATGCCATCTTCCGAGAGTCGGTTTGCCACGGAGTTTGCCCAGTTCGCAGGCAGAAACAAAAGCAGACCAATCGCAACCATGACCAGGGTGATCGCCATGCCCACTGCCAAGTACTGGTCCGCCTCCGGCTGGGGCATGTCCTGCGTGAAGACGCCCATGGAGATAAGCGGAATGCCAGCCAGTATCCACAGAACGATCGCGATAATGAGGGCCATGGTGCGCGAGTTTGAGTGCTCCCGGCGAACCGCCGCGCCAAACACCTCAACTTCCGGCGTGATGTGCCCCTGTCCCTGGGTGATGAGGTTGAAAGGTTCGAGCTTCTGATTGCGCCACACAAGAAGACCCACCCCGATGGCAACGAGGGGGAGCAAAATGACGATCCCGATCGTGGAGGCCAGGGCTTTGGATACCGGCAGGTTCGGATCGGAAGTTGCGATGCTGAGCGACACCAGAGGAGCGGGTGCGAGGACGAAAATCGCGACAGCCCAGCCCAGCAGCCAGCGTGTCTTCTCACTCACCGCCGCGAAGTTGCGTGCCTGCGCCATCGATACTGCGGGTCGGCTCCGGTCAAACTGGGCGGCGATCTCGATGGGTGCGCCGCTCGGGTCGCCCAGAACCGCAGCGACTTCCTCCATGTTGCCGAACTCAGCGAGTGCTTGGCCAACGGCCTCGTTCCTACTTTGGCCAGCTGCGATTGCGCCGTTGTAGATGTCCTCCATCATGGCGCGCAGCTCCGACTTGGCTTCGACCGTCCTCGGCGTCAGGGGATAGGAGGCAAACATTGTGTCCAAGTAATTGTCGATGATGTCCATTAGGAGATTCCTTCCACAAAGCGGTCAACGACCTCTTTGGTTTGCTGCCATTCGGCAGACTTTGCTGCGAGCATTTCCCGCCCGGACGAGGTGATCTGGTAGTAGGTCCGTGGCTTGCCTGACTCAGATTGGGAGGCAAAGGCCTCCACATGCCCGGCACCTTCGAGGCGTTTGAGGGCGGAGTAGAGGGTGGTCTGCTTCATGGCGTACCCGCCGCCGGCGACCTCGGAGATCGTTTTGCCCATTGCGTAGGCGTACGAGGGCGCGTCAACCAGTTGCGACAAGATCAAGATGTCGATGTAGCCGCGCATGGCCTCGGTGCTGATCATGGGTCCCCCTTTTCTGTGTTGAGTAGTGTCGGCTTGTGTGTGGAGCAGTGCTCGTGTCGGTGAGACGCCCCGGTTCGTGGCGGTGTGCCTTCGCTTGCGGTCGAGGACGAGTCCGCCTGGTCGCGGCTCCCTGTGTGTCCCCTGGTCGCGTCGAGGGCTCGTCTGCTTCAGTACGTCAAACATACTACGAGCAACGTAGTACGTGTCAAGTGGCGATTCTGGCGCGTCGTTGCCTTGCGGGTTGCGCACGTTCGAGTGGCGTGCCGTGCTGGCGGCCCGCCCTCGGCCAGGCCCGCCGTCAGCCAGGGCTCCCATCGGCTTGGCCCGCCGTCAGCTCGGCAGCCGTCAGCCAGGCCCGCCGTCAGCTCGGCAGCCGTCAGCCAGGGCCTTTCTTCTAGGCGCCCTCGGCCCGGACCATCCTCCCGCACCACGCCATCCTCTCGCCCCACGCCCATCTCTAAGGTTGCCGGTATCCCCTAAGGTTGCCCGGAATTCGTAAGGAATGGCGGCAACCTTGGCGGACGGCGGCAACCTTAGCGGACGGCGGCAACTTCAGGCTGGGGGTATTCGCAGCTGCCCGTCCGCGTGCACCGCTCGGAGGTACCATCACGTCCCGACTCTTCTTCCTCCGCGGGCTGCCAGGCTGTTTGGAGTCGGTGGGTTGTTGTTGGCTTGTTGTTGAGGTTGGTACCGGCGCTATCCCGTGTCATAGGGGTGCGGGTTGTGCCTTACGGAGCGGGTTTGGCTTGCATAACGGTGTGATTCAAGGGCAAATGCGGCCAAACTCGCTCCGTAAGGCATAACTCGCTCCGTAAGGCATAACTCGCTCCGTAAGGCATAACCCGCTCCGTAATGCTTGGGTGCCCTGCGCGGTCGGGCACGAGTGCCCGTCGCCAACGCCCAGGTCCCCAGCGCCAGCACCCAAACGCCCTGCGCCAGCACCCAAACGCCCGGCGGCAGCACCCAAGTTCCCGTCACTGACGCCACAGCCCCCGCGGCAAAACAGTCATAGGCCCCAATCTCTCAACCCAGACTCACAGACAGTCTGACCCACGCGGCTCGGTCCCCTGCAGGCCCCTTGGTCCCCCGCAGGGCGTTTCCACCCTCGTTTTCGGCTACCTCTCCTACCTGCAGGGGACCAAGGAGCCTGCCGGGGACCAACGGGACGTACGGAGGGCAGGGTAGGGCGAGCAGAGGTCGGGTTGTTGGGGGAGATGGGCCGGTCGTGAAAAGCCGGGCCGCGTTGGGCCGGTTGGCAATGATGTGGGGCGGGGTCCTAACTCGGCGTGCCGCGCAGGTGGTCCAGACCGACCGGCAGCCACTCGTTCCAGAACATGTAGTCGTGACCGCCGGGCCCCTCGCGATAGGTCAGGTCGAGACCGATCCCTTCTGCGCTATCTCGGAAACGCCTGTTCTGCTTCAGCAGACGGTCCTCGGTTCCGCATACCGCGAAAAACCGGACGTCAAGGGGCAGTGCAATGACTGGAGCCGCGGGGCTGTGGGTTGTCACGCCGGGAGTTGGCGCGTCGGGGGTTGTCCCGCCGGGGGTCGGGAGGCTGTGGGGTGGCCCCGCGGCCATCCGAGCAACCAGATCATCGCTCCGCCGAGGACGCTCGAGGTCCCCAAACCCGATCTCGTAGAGATCGAGGTGGCGCGACCTGAAGGCCCGTTCCGCAACATCGAGTGTTCCAGACAGCGAGATCACTCCGCCGAAGGTGCGCGGGTAGTCGAAGGCCGCGCGCACCGCACCATATCCTCCCATCGACAACCCGCCGATGAACGTCTCAGACCGGGCGGCCGAGACCCGCAACACGGAACGCAGGAGCGAGGGCAGTTCACTTCCAACCCAGCGCCCCCACTCAAGACCCACAGCCTGGTCAAGCCAGAACGACCTCGCCCCATCCGGGAGTGCAACCACCAGGTTGTGCAGGTCAGCCAGGGATTGAAGGTCCGTCCTCATCGACCACACCGCATGGTTCCCCGTCAGTCCGTGTAACAGGATGAGGAGTCCCGGAACTGGCGAATCCTGGCGGGTCATGGCCTCCGGGGTGAATACTGTAAGGGACGTCGCCATGCCCAAGGCTTGGGAGCGGACATCGCTCCATGTCTGCATAGTCATACACCCACGGTAGCCTGTGGCAGTAACGGAAAGGTGGTGCGAAATGGCGGAAACACTGATCAGTACTACACGCACGCCGACCAGAGTGGAGCTGCTCGACCTGTACGGCTCGGTCGGGTGGACGAAGTACACGGCGGATCCTGACTCGTTGGTTGAGGGCGTTGCCAATTCGCTTCGTGTGGCAACCGCGTGGGACCAGAGCGGTGTCCTTGTAGGACTCGCCCGCGTCGTCGGAGACGGGCACACGATTGCGTACTTGCAGGACGTCCTCGTTCGGCCCGAATGGCAGCGCACCGGGGTTGGGCGCTGGCTCATGGATGAAGTGTTTGCCCCCTACATGCACGTGCGGCAGCAGGTGTTGATGACAGATGATGAGCCAAGGCAGAGGGCGTTCTACGAGGCTCTCGGGTTCGCTGAAATCCGCGACCTCGAGAACGAGACGCGTGTCTTTATGAGGTCGGGTGCGCAGGCGTGACGGAAATCCAATCTGAAGTGGGAAGCGGAGTGGGGCGCGTGGATCTGGGAAGCGCGCAGGGTTTGGAAGCGGCGTCGGGCGCTGGCTCTCAGCCGACCCACGCGCAGATGGTCGCTAGCGCCCTGGACGCAACAGTGGGGTCCCCGACACGGGACAGGGCTGCATCAATTGGCACCGTCACCGACCTCGACGAAATCTTCCGCGACTTCAACGACCCACGGCGGAAGTGGCGGCGCCTCCTCGCGGAGTTCGTCGGCACATTCTTCCTGGTACTAGTCGCCGCGGGCGCGCCCATGATGAACGTCGCAGTCGAAGGCTCCGTCTCAAGGCTGGCCGCCGTTGTCGCCCCCGGGATGATGGTGATGGCCGTCATCATGGCGATGGGAAAAGTGTCCGGCGCTCACCTTAACCCCGCCGTGTCCATAGCCTTCGCGCTACGCGGCGACTTCCCCTGGGTGCGGGTCGCGCCCTACATCTGCACGCAACTCCTAGGCGCAACCGCCGCCGCATACTTCCTGCAGTTTGCGCTGGGGGTTTCCGCCCAGAACGGTGGCACCTACCCGGCGGGAGGCTACGGCGCGGGCGCCGCCTTCCTCATGGAGTTCATCCTTACCTTCGGTCTTGTCACAGTGATCCTAGGGACCGCCTCCGGTGCGCAGAACATCGGCATCATCGGTTCTCTCGGCGTTGGCGCTTACATCGCCCTCGCCGGCATGTGGGGGTCACCAATCTCCGGCGCTTCCATGAACCCGGCCCGAACCTTCGGACCCAACATGGCCAGCCTCACCTTCACCGACTTCTGGATTTACGTGGTGGGACCGCTTGCGGGTATGGTGCTGGCCGTCCTCGTCGGCTATGGATTACGAGGGCGTGGCGGGGGATGGGATGGTTCGACCGCCGCGCAAGGGACGCTCGCCCAAGGGAGGCCGAGGCGCGTTTCGATACCCGAGGGGACTGGTCACGCGGCGTCCTCGTCCTCGCCCGAGGCCTAGACGCAAGCGGGTCCTAGCGACGCATCCTGAGGATGTTGTGCGCAGACTCACGCGGGAGAATCTGCCCGGGCGTAGGGCAAAGCGCCCTCGTCCTGCTACGCTACTGGAAGCCGAAGACCGTAGGTGTGTTTCTGCTGACTTCAGAAATGAAGGCATCAGGAACCTGAAAATACCCACGTAGGTGTGAAACGACCAGCAGGATCCCGGAGTAATCTGAGGAGCAACTGCACGGACCCGGAGCGCATCTGCGTTCCGGGATTTTTGCATTTACGGAGGCACAAGCCGTTTGGTGAAAGATTGAATGTCAGGAGGTGGAAGATGGCGAAGATGGATAAAGATGCTGTAGTAGTCGAGTTGACGGACAAGTTCCGCGACTCCGGGGCAGTCCTTCTGACTGAATACCGTGGGTTGAGTGTTGGTCAGATGAAGGATCTGCGTCGTGCGCTCGGCGACGGTGTCGAATACCGCGTTGTCAAGAACACCCTTGCAACTCTGGCTGCCAAGAAGGTTGGATTCGATTTCCTCGAAGAAGACCTCAATGGCCCGACCGCTATTGCTTTCGTGACCGGGGAACCGGTTGAGGCTGCAAAGGCACTGCGCGATTTTGCGAAGCAAAATGAGGCGCTGGTCGTCAAGTCAGGTGCGATGGATGGTGCATTGCTCTCGCAAGAGGCAGTGAACAAGTTGGCTGATCTTGAGTCCCGTGAGGTGCTGTTGGCTAAGGCCGCCGGCGCCATGAAGGCCAAGATTTCCCAGGCCGCATACGCATTCCAGGCGCTCCCCGTCAAGGTGGTCCGTTTGGCCGATGCTCTGCGGGAAAAGCAGGAAGAAGCCGCGTAAGGAACTGCTGTTCCCGGATCGTTCCCGTCTGGTGACGAGGGCGGTCGTGGCCTGAAAAAACCAAGTTTCGTTTTGTGGGAGGAAAAATCATGGCGAAGATGACAAATGAAGAACTGATTGCAGTTTTCAAGGAAATGACGCTGCTCGAGCTCTCTGAGTTCGTGAAGCTGTTCGAAGATGAGTTCGACGTTACCGCTGCTGCTCCGGCTGCTGTTGCAGTTGCTGCTGCTCCGGGCGCCGAGGCCGCTGCCGAGGAAGAGAAGACCGAATTTGACGTCGTTCTCGAATCCTTCGGTTCCGAGAAGATCCAGGTCATCAAGGCCGTTCGCGCCCTGACCGGCCTGGGCCTGAAGGAAGCCAAGGAGAAGGTTGACGGCGTTCCGTCAGTCCTGCTCGAAGGCGCCAAGAAGGAAGATGCCGACAAGGCCAAGGCTGACATTGAAGCCGTTGGTGGCACCGTAACCCTGAAGTAGTTTCGGCCGCGCCGCACCGGCGCAGTGCAAACTCTTCGAAGCCCCGTTCGACCCGCCCAGTGCGGATCGGACGGGGCTTTTCTGTGCGCGGTGAACCTGGTATGGCGATATAGGCGATTGTGCGCGTCTGGCATGGCTTGCTTGGTCCCCCGGAGGTGCCTCGGTCCCCTACAGGTAATGAAAGAGGCCCACCGGGGTGCGAAATTTCCCCTCTGGGGGACCGAGGCACCTCCGGGGGACCAAGGTACAGGCTTGCCAGGTATTAGATGATTTTGGAATCGCAAGGGAGTAGGTAGGGAGGCTTGGAAGGTGGGTGGCTTCAGCGCCGCCCAGCATCAACAGCCCCGGATAGTATGGTCCCGAAGGCACTGGCGCTTGAGAGCGCCGGGCATGACGAGGAGGTCACTGTGGGCCAGGTACTTGCAATCGATGTGGGGGGAACGTTCATCAAGTACGCCCTCGTCGACGAGGGCGGGATGCTCACCAGAAAAGGTAAGGTCCCCACGCCACTGGAAGGCCTAGATGACTTCATCGATACAGTTGAGTCGATATATCAGGTCTTCCACGGCCAGGTGGAAGGGATTGCGCTGAGTGTTCCTGGAGTTGTGGATCGTGACGCGGGGTTCATGCGTTCGGGTGGCGCCCTTGAATACAACTACGGGGTGCCGCTTGCCGCGTTGCTCCAAGAGAGGATTCCCGGCGTCAACGTCTCGATAGAGAATGACGCAAAGGCGGCGGTGTGGGCAGAGATGACAAGTGGGGCGCTCGAGGACTGCGACAGTGGGGCCGTCGTGATTTGTGGGACCGCAGTTGGGGGAGGGGCATTCGTCAACCGGGAGATCCTCCGCGGGCGCAACCTTTTTTGCGGGCGAGTACAGCTACATATCCGTTGGTAAGGCGCACGAAACTGAGAAGACTAGGTGGTTTGGGTGGGCGACAGGGGTGCCTGGACTCATCGCGGACTACCAGCGCAGGTCGGGTGCGACCGACATCGACGAGGAAGAGCTGTTTGCCCGGGCCGGTCAGGGGGACGAGGACGCCCTGGTAGCACTGCGCCGTTACTGCTCCGAATTGGCCGTCCAGATCCTCAACATTCAGTGCGTCCTCGACCCGGAAAGGTTCGTGGTTGGAGGCGGGATCAGCGCGCAGCCGCTGTTCCTGGAGATCCTCAACGAAGAGATCCGCGCCGCCAAGAAGTTCTCCGACGAGGTGTTCCCCTTGCCGCACGTTGTAGCGTGTCGGTATTTCAACGATGCCAACCTGCTTGGGGCTGTCTACAACTTCAGGGGGCAGTTCGGGTCAGCCTGATCGCCGCCTAGAGGCGGGGTCCGAAAATTGAGGAGCCAATCCGCACCGTTGTTGCGCCCTCTTCGATCGCGATTTCGAAGTCGTGGGACATGCCCATGGAGAGATCAGGGAGTTCCAGTCCCGACGTTGTCCTGAGTGCGTCGCGCAGTTCCCGCAGGCGGGAGAAGGTTTGGCGCACCACGCCCTCGTCATAAGTCAGCGGTGCCATGGTCATGAAACCACCGACGGTCAGGCCCGGCAGGTCCGCAACTTGTTCGAGGACGGCCCCGACTTCATTCGGGGCGAGGCCGTACTTTGCTTCCTCCCCGGACGTGTTGACCTGGAGCAGGACCTTCAGTGGGGCGGCGGCTGCGTCCTCGCCTGCCGCTGCGTCCTCGTTCTGAAGTCTGACCACGGCATTGCTGAGGAAGGTGGCGACGCGCAGTGAGTCGACTGACTGGACCTCTTGTGCGACTCGCGCGGCCTGTGTCGCCTTATTGGTCTGGACATGACCGATGAGGACCCAGTTGATGTCGAGGTCGCTCATAGCCGCCGCTTTGGCGCGAAGCTCCTGAATCCGGTTCTCGCCAAGGTCGCGGAAACCGAGGGCATAGATGGCGCGGAGTTGGCTCTCCGGGTGGTACTTGGTGACGGGAAGCAGGCGGATATCCGCGGCACTGCGGCCGGAGTGGAGGGCGGCAGCGTTGATCTGCTCTTGGACGGCGGCAACGTTGGCGCTTAGCTGGTTGGCGGTGGCCTCGGCGTGGTCGGCTCCGGTTACGGGGTGGGAGTCTGAGGCCGAGTCTACGTGCGGATCCACGGGTGTCCCTCCGGTGTCGGGGAAAGATTGCGCGTCCAGTCTAGACTCTCCCGCTAACTGCACTGAAGTGGCGGGAATTTGCAGGGATTTCGGGGGTTTTTGAGCCACAAGAGTGTAGCTAGTGGCGATGACGCATCCGGGGTCGGCATCGTTGGGTCTGGCTACGTTGGTTTCCTTGCGCGAGCGCGCTTCCGCGGCGACAGTGCCGTCCTGGCCTGACGGGAAGGTCCTTATCCACAGAACCGAGGAACTGCTGATATCCCCAGCCGGGGAAGTTTCACCTGCGCAGACATCTCGAGTCGCGCACGATGCAATTATGGACGTATCAAGCAAGCATCTTCTTCGCTCGACGAAGACCCGCCGCATCCGCAAGAGCAACAGTCTGGTGATGGTGGTGAGGGGGACATACATCGCCACCTCGTACCTCGAAGGCGAGAAGCCCTGGGACGTGCGGCGAAGGGTCGCACAAGCGCGGCTGCTCGCAACGACGAGGCACGGAGTACTGTTCACGGGGGAGTCTGCACTAGTCACCCTCGGGATAGAGCCATGGTGGAACAATCCAGACGTCACAGTACGAACTGACGCCAGGAGTGGGAAGCCCGCGTTGTTCCCCGCTGTCCGCGTGGGTGAGATCATCGTTCCTAGCGTTGCTTGGCATTGTCGTCGCAGCGGGCCAATGGTTGAGGGGCTTGAGGCCGAAGATTTCTGGGGCATGCCCCTTGCACCGATACCGCTACTGGCTTACGACCTGTGCCAGCAAGCTCATCCGCTGCAGGCATTCCACAACGTCTCCGCCTTCCTGCGGTTCATTGCGGGCTTTGATCGCTGGGACTTGGTGGGGTCGCGAATCCGCGAGGCGCGTTGGCGGGAGCACCTCATTCAAGAGGTTTGCAGTTTGGGAATGGAAAGAGGACACCGCAGGACCCAGGCAGTTCTCGAGAGTGCGAGTGGTGGGATCGAATCACCTGCGGAGTCAACTGTGCTGTGGGTGCTCGCGTGCCTAGTGCGAGGGCGACGGGAAGTCGTTTGCCAGCACGAAGTGCAGGTGCGAGGGCGGAGGTTTTTTGTTGATATCGCTCTGCCGGAGGAGATGATCGCGATCGAAGTCTCTGGGATGGGCAAGTTCGGGGGAACTGCAGCAACGGCGGATGAGGTCGCATTGCGATTCTCTAGACGCCAGCAGCTGCTCACCGATAGTGGGTGGCGCTTCATAAATGTCTACTACGAGCAGTGTCGTGACCTCTCAGCCCTGGTTGTATACTTGCGCGAGCGACTGTGTGCTTTGGATGTCACGGTGTCTCGACCCGGTGGAAAGCTCTGGGCGGCGCAGTCGCCGGAGCTTTTCCACAGGGACCGGAAGTTCTGAAAAAGACGGGGCTTTGAGAACCGGTGGGGACCGATGGGCAGCCGCCGCGGGCAGGGCGGTCGGGCCGCCGGCAGGCATTTCCGCTAACTGCACTGAAGTGGCAAGAATTTGCGGGGATTTCGGGGGCTTTTGAGCCACAAGAGTGTAGTTAGTGGCGGATGCGCCCGGCCAAGGGCCGGAGGTGCGGGGTCGGGCGCGGCCAAGGGCCGGAGGTGCGGGGCGGAGCCCGGGCGGCAGCGGATGCGCCCGGCCGGCAGCGTGCCCAACCTCACGCCGCGCGCCATTGCTATACACCACCGGCCCACATAAACTCAACATTTGCACCCATGTGTCCGAGGTGACCTGTATCCACACGCCGAATCAGCGCCAAGCGTGCAGGAGCGAGTCAGTTAGGGGCCGGGAGCAACGCGCGCAACGCATGCAGGCCCTGTAGGTAACCCTACAGTGTCAGAAACTTGCCGGGAAGGACCCCCTTTGGCTGCCAGTTCAAACGCGGCGAACGCCGTATACGAACCCACACACCGTATTTCATTCGCGAAACTTCGCGAGCCGCTCCAGGCCCCCAACCTCCTCGAACTGCAGATCCGCAGCTTCGACTGGCTGTGTGGGACACGCAACTGGAGCAAGTATTCCCAGACTGCCCTTCAGCAGGCCGTCGCACGTGGCGAAGAAGTTCACGGCGAATCCGGCCTCGACGAAGTGTTTGAGGAAACCTCCGGGATTGAGGACCCCCGCAAGGAAATGCTCCTTGAGTTCCGCGAGCCCACCCTGGAACCCCCCAGCAACTCCCCTGAGGAGTGCCGCGAACGCGACCTCACCTACTCGTCAAAGATGTACGTGAAGGCCGACTTCACCTACGCGGAGACCGGTGAGATCAAGTCCCAAACCGTCTTCATGGGTGACTTCCCCATGATGACCGAGGACGGCACCTTCATCATCAACGGCACCGAACGTGTCGTTGTTTCCCAGCTGGTTCGTTCCCCGGGTGTCTACTTCGACAAGCAGTCGGACCCCAACTCGGACCGCGACACATTCTCTGCGCGCATCATCCCTTCACGTGGCGCATGGCTTGAGTTTGAAATCGACCGCCGCGACGCAGTCTCGGTGCGTATCGACCGCAAGCGTAAGCTCCCCGTCACCCTGTTCCTCAAGGCGATCGGCCTCACCACCCCTGAGATTGAGGTGCTGTATGAGGATTACCCGCTGCTCCTTGAGACCCTCGCTAAGGACTCGATCGAGACCCGCGAAGAGGCCCTGGAAGAGATCTACAAGAAGGTTCGCCCAGGTGAGCCCGCTTCGGTCGAGGCCGGAGACGCCCTCCTCTACAACTTCTACCGTGATCCCAAGCGTTACGACATGGGCAAGGTGGGACGCTACAAGGTCAACAAGAAGCTGGGCCTTGACGTCCCAACCAGGGCTAAGACCCTGACCGAGGACGACATTGTTGCCACGGTCCGCTACATGCTTGCCCTGCAGAAGGGTGAGAAGGTTCTTCCTGGTATTCGCCATGGTGAGCCCGCTGAGATCCGCGTTGAGACCGACGACATCGACCACTTCGGTAACCGTCGTGTTCGTTCCGTCGGTGAGCTGATTCAGGCACAGATCCGCACGGGCCTGTCCCGCATGGAGCGCACGGTTCGTGAGCGCATGTCGACCCAGGATCCGAAGGCGATCACCCCGACCTCACTGATCAACATCCGTCCGCTGACGGCTGCAATCAAGGAGTTCTTCGGCACCTCGCAGCTCTCGCAGTTCATGTATCAGAACAACCCGCTTGCGGGCCTGACCCACAAGCGCCGCCTTTCCGCCCTCGGCCCCGGTGGTCTGTCGCGTGACCGCGCGGGCATGGAAGTTCGTGACGTTCACCCCTCTCACTACGGCCGCATGTGCCCGATTGAGACCCCTGAAGGTCCAAACATTGGTCTGATTGGTTCGCTTGCTGCATTCGCGCGCATCAACCCGTTTGGTTTCATTGAGACCCCGTACCGCAAGGTTGTTGACGGGCGTGTCACGGATGAGATCCAGTGGCTGACCGCTGACGATGAGATTGGGCAGTACATTGCTCAGGCATCATCGCCGACGAACCCGGATGGCACCTTCCGCGACGAACTCGTGCAGTGCCGTATTGCCGGCGAGGATCCCATGTTCGTCGAGCACGATGACATCACCTACATGGACGTTTCGGCGCGCCAGATGGTGTCCGTTGCGACCTCGTTGATTCCGTTCCTGGAGCACGACGACGCCAACCGTGCCCTCATGGGTGCGAACATGCAACGTCAGGCCGTGCCGCTGCTGGTGACGGAAGCTCCGCTGGTGGGAACCGGTATGGAACGTCGCACCGCGCATGACTCCATGGAGATTGAAGTTGCCGACAAGGCCGGTGTTGTCAGTTCTGTTTCGGCCGACGAGGTCGTAGTTGCGAACGATGACGCCACCCAGTCGCGTTACTCGCTGACCAAGTTCAAGCGTTCCAACCCCGGTAACTGCATCAACCAGCGCGTCCTCGTCAACGAGGGCGACGTGGTGGAACCCGGTGACGTCATCGCCGACGGTCCCTCCACGGATGGTGGCGAACTGGCGCTCGGCAAGAACCTCCTGGTTGCCTACATGTCATGGGAAGGCCTCAACTACGAGGACGCGATCATCCTGTCGCGCCGCGTTGTTGAAGACGACGTCCTCACCTCAATCCACATTGAGGAGTACGAGGTCGATGCCCGCGAAACCAAACTTGGTGTCGAAGAGGTAACCCGGGATATCCCCAACATCTCTGAGGAAGCCATGTCCGACCTCGACGAACGCGGCATCATCCGCGTTGGTGCTGAGGTTCGCGCGGGCGACATCCTGGTTGGCAAGGTCACGCCGAAGGGTGAAACCGAACTGACCAGCGAAGAGCGCCTGCTGCGCGCCATCTTCGGTGAGAAGGCGCGCGAGGTGCGTGACACCTCCCTGCGTGTTCCCCACGGTGAAGAGGGCATCGTCATTGATGTTCGCGAACTGAATGAGGACGACGGCGACCTAGGCCCGGGTGTCAAGCAGTCGGTACGCGTCCTCGTCGCACAGCGTCGCAAGATCACCATTGGTGACAAGATGGCCGGACGCCACGGTAACAAGGGCGTCGTCTCGAAGATTCTCCCGGTTGAAGACATGCCGTTCCTCGCGGATGGCACCCCGGTTGACATCATCTTGAACCCGATGGGTGTCCCCGGTCGTATGAACGTCGGCCAGGTTCTTGAGTTCCACACCGGCTGGATCGCGAAGCAGGGGTGGGATGCCACCAAGGCTCGCGAGGCCGGTGAAGAGTGGACAAAGACCCTCCACGCTGATGCGCTGAAGGCAGCTCCGAACTCCAAGGTTGCAACCCCCGCGTTCGACGGTCTGGATGCTGACCAACTGCTCGGTCTGCTGTCAGTTACCAACCCGAACCGTGACGGCGAACAGCTGGTCAACGCCCTGGGCAAAGCCCAACTGTTTGACGGACGCTCCGGCGAGCCTTTCCCGTATGAAATTGCGGTTGGCTACAAGTACATGCTGAAACTGCACCACCTTGTTGACGACAAGATTCACGCTCGTTCAACAGGCCCCTACTCGATGATTACGCAGCAGCCCCTGGGTGGTAAAGCCCAGTTCGGTGGTCAGCGTTTCGGTGAGATGGAAGTGTGGGCTCTTGAGGCTTACGGCGCTGCCTACGCGCTGCAGGAACTCCTGACAATCAAGTCGGACGACACTGCGGGTCGCGTCAAGGTTTACGAAGCGATCGTCAAGGGTGAAGACATTCCGGAGCCGGGTATTCCCGAATCGTTCCGCGTCCTCATCCAAGAAATGCGTTCGCTGTGCCTGGCCGTTGAGGCCCTGGATGCCGAAGGTAACGTCCTCGACATTCAGGTCACCGAAGAGGACATGCGTGCAGGTGAGGAACTGGGGATCACCCTGGACACCCGCCCGCTCTCCGCTGCCGGTTCCATCGACATCATCTGAAACGTGACCCACGGAAATAAGGAGTAAGTCTTGCTGGATGCAAAGACCTTTGACAGTTTGAGGATTTCCCTGGCCACGTCAGAAGACATTGCCAGGTGGTCTTTCGGCGAAGTGAAGAAGCCGGAAACCATTAACTACCGCACCCTGAAGCCAGAGCGTGACGGCCTGTTCTGCGAGCAGATCTTCGGCCCAACCCGTGACTGGGAGTGCGCTTGCGGTAAGTACAAGCGTGTCCGTTACAAGGGCATCACCTGTGAGCGTTGTGGCGTTGAAGTCACCCGTTCCAAGGTTCGTCGTGAGCGCATGGGCCACATCAGCCTTGCCGCTCCCGTCACCCACATCTGGTACCTGAAGGGCGTGCCTTCACGCCTGGGTTACCTGCTGGATTTGGCGCCGAAGGACTTGGAAAAGGTCAACTACTTCGCCGCCTACATGATCACTGAGGTCGACGAGGACGGCCGCCGCGAAGACACGGACATGCTCCGTGACGAGATGGCTGTGAAGAAGAAGCGCCTCGAAACCCGTCGCGATTCTGAGGTCAATGAGATCGCTGCGCGGCTGGAAGAGCGTCTCGCGGAACTTGAGTCCGAGGACGCCCGCGCCGACGCCATCAAGAAGGAACGTCGCCTCTTCGAGCGTGAAATGTCGCAGACCCGCAGGCGTTTCGACGACCAGATCAGTCGTATGGAGGACGTGTGGACGCGGTTCCGCGACCTCAAGGTTGGGGATCTGATCGACGACCAGCGCCTCTACCACGCCATGGTTACCAACTACGGCACCTACTTCAAGGGTGACATGGGCGCGGCAGCGATCCAGAAGCGCCTGCAGGACTTTGACCTTGCAGCAGAGGTTGAGATCCTCAAGGAGACGGTCCGCAGTGGCTCCACCCAGCGTAAGACACGCGCGCTCAAGCGCCTCAAGGTCGTCAACGCGTTCCTGTCAACTGGTACCTCACCTGCGACGATGGTCTTGGACAAGGTCCCGGTTATCCCCCCGGATATCCGCCCCATGGTGCAGTTGGATGGCGGCCGTTTTGCGACCTCCGACCTCAACGACCTCTACCGTCGCGTCATCAACCGCAACAATAGGTTGAAGCGCCTGCTCGACCTCGGCGCCCCCGAAATCATTGTCAACAATGAGAAGCGCATGCTTCAGGAGTCCGTGGACGCCCTGTTCGACAATGGTCGACGAGGCCGTCCCGTGGCTGGCGCTGGCAACCGTCCCCTCAAGTCGATTTCAGACATGCTCAAGGGCAAGCAGGGACGTTTCCGTCAGAACCTGCTTGGTAAGCGCGTCGACTACTCGGGTCGTTCCGTTATCGTTGTTGGTCCGCAGTTGAAGATGCACCAGTGTGGTCTGCCGAAGCAGATGGCCTTGGAACTGTTCAAGCCCTTCGTCATGAAGCGCCTGGTTGACAAGAACTTCGCCCAGAACGTCAAGGCAGCGAAGCGCAAGGTTGAGCGTCAGCGTCCCGAGGTATGGGACGTCCTCGACGAGGTCATTCGCGAGCACCCCGTGTTGCTGAACCGTGCACCAACCCTGCACCGCCTGGGTATTCAGGCGTTCGAGCCGCAGCTTATTGAGGGTAAAGCCATCCAGCTGCACCCGCTGGCTTGTGCTGCTTTCAACGCGGACTTCGACGGTGACCAAATGGCGGTTCACCTGCCACTTGGTGCTGAAGCGCAGGCTGAGGCACGCATCCTCATGCTGTCGACGAACAACATCCTCAAGCCCTCTGATGGCCGCCCGGTTGCAATGCCGGCGCAGGACATGGTTTACGGCCTTTTCTACCTGACTTCCGACCCGGACGAGGTCGTAGTTGGCGAAGATGGCAAGGAAATCATTCCGCTGTACGGCACCATCGCCGAAGCGATCATGGCATTCGATGCGGGTGTCATCCGCCTCAACCAGAAGATCCGCCTGCGTCTTGAGGGTGTCGTGCCACCGCTTGGCTACGAAACACCCGAAGAGTGGGTGGAAGGTGGCGACCTCGAACTGGAAACCAGCCTGGGGCGCGCCCTTTTCAACGAGACGCTTCCGGTTGACTACCCTTACGTGAACTACGTGGTGAAGAAGTCGCAGCTCTCGGAGATTGTCAACGAGTTGGCTGAACGTTACCCGAACGTCCTCGTCGCCGAATGTCTGGACGCTCTGAAGGCGGCCGGCTTCTACTGGGCGACGTGGTCGGGTGTGACGTTCTCATTCACCGACATCCAGCCGTCACCGAACAAGGTGGAGATCCTCGCGAAGTATGAGGAGAAGGCAGCGAAGATTCAGAGTGAGTACGATCGCGGTCTGATCGGCGCTGAGGATCGCTACCGCGAACTGGTTGACGTGTGGACCGAATGCACCCAGGTGGTTGCAAACGACATGCGGCAAAACTTCACCGCGCAGAACACGGTGTACCGAATGGTTGAGTCGGGGGCCCGTGGTAACTGGTCGCAGATTCAGCAGATCGCGGGTATGCGTGGCCTAGTGTCCGACCCGAAGCAGAAGCTGATTGAAAGCCCAATTCGCGCGAACTACCGTGAGGGCCTCACCGTCCTCGAGTACTTCATCGCGACCCACGGCGCCCGTAAGGGAACCGCGGATACGGCGCTTCGTACGGCGGAATCGGGTTACCTGACGCGTCGTCTGGTCGACGTTTCGCAGGACGTCATCGTTCGCGAAGAGGACTGTGGCACCCGTGGTGGCGTCGAGGTCGAGATTGCTTCGCGCAACGAAGAGACCGGTGAGATGCACCGCTTCGAAACTCTGGAGACAACCGCGTACTCGAGGACGCTGGCCACTGATGTGATGGACGGGGATGGCAATGTTATTGCTGAGAAGGGCTCCGATGTTACCGGCGAGTCCCTCGACGCGATGATTGCTGCGGGCATTGAGAAGATCAAGGTCCGTTCCGTCCTCACCTGTGAGTCACTGGTTGGTACCTGTGCTGCATGCTACGGTCGCTCACTTGCGACCGGTAAGCGTGCGGATATCGGCGAGGCCGTGGGCATTATCGCGGCACAGTCGATCGGTGAGCCCGGTACCCAGTTGACGATGCGTACCTTCCACACAGGTGGTGCGGCATCCGGTGGGCAGGACATCACCCAGGGTCTGCCGCGTGTTCAGGAGCTGTTTGAGGCACGCACGCCGAAGGGTGTGGCACGCATGGCCGAGGCCGATGGCACCATCGAAATCAACGAGGACAACCCGAACTACCGCGTCATCATCATCAAGCGTGACGATGACAAGGAGGACGTCACCATTGAGGTGTCGCGTCGTTCGAAGCTGTTGGTCGAGGACGGTGACCACGTCACCACCGGAACGCAGCTGTCGGTTGGACGTCTGGATCCTAAGGAAGTTCTGCGCTTGCGTGGGGCTGCGAAGGCTCAGCGCCTGCTGGTTGATGAGGTTCAGGACATCTACCGCTCCCAGGGTGTGGATATCCACGCCAAGCACATTGAGGTTATCGTGCGTCAGATGACGCGTCGGGTAACCGTGCTGGAGCCGGGGGATACCTCCTTCATGCCCGGTGAGCTGGTCGATTCGATGACGTACCGCGATGAGAACCGTCGCATCGCAGCCCAGGGTGGCAAGTTCGCCCAGGGTCGTCCGATGCTGATGGGGATCACGAAGGCGTCGCTTGCAACGGATTCATGGCTGTCGGCCGCCTCCTTCCAGGAGACGACCAAGGTTCTGACTGAAGCGGCGATGAACAACAAGACGGACACACTACTGGGTCTGAAGGAGAACGTCATCCTCGGTAAGTTGATTCCGGCTGGTACGGGTCTGGCTCGCTATGGCGATCTTGAGGTTGAGCCCTCTGCCGAGGCGATGGCTGAGATGAACTACAGCCCGCTCGACTTCGCCCTCGAGGACGGGCGCACGGGTCTGGAGGACTTTGTGCACTCGCTGGAGAACATCGACTTTGGGTTCGGATTCTCAAGCAACTAGGTTCTAGTTAGCACCAGAAAGCCCCGGCTTCAGTGGAGACACTGGGGTCGGGGCTTTGGCGCACCCGCGTGCGGGTCGGCGGGTGGTGGGCGCAAGCGCCGCCGCGGGTGCCTTGCCGCCGTCCCCACCACACCCAGCATGACACACACGGACCCCGCCGCCGCCCCTCGCCCGCGTGGGTGCCTTGCCTAGCTCAGCTAGCTGCCTTAACCGCCGCCGCCTGAGAGCACTCCCGTGCGCCGCGCCAGTGCCACACCCCGCCAACGGAGCGACATATGCCTAACGGAGCGCGTTTGGCTCGATTTGGGCAAGAATAACGCTGTAATGTCGGCCAAGCGCGCTCCGTTAGACGCAACGCGCTCCGTTAGACGCGACCCGCTCCGCTCGGCGCGGACTGTACCCCAAGGCTCCGTCTGGCGAACCCTCTCCGACTGTCGAAACCTCACGACCTACGATCCCTTGCGAACAATTCGGCAGTTGGAGGTAGCCAAAGCTCTCCCTGCGCCGAACGGGTCTTCACCCCGTGGACAGAGAGCCGCTCAGCTAGATAAGAGATCAGTCCTTTGATGTCTTTGGCCTGCCGGTAGGTCACGTTTATGATGCTCCACCCCAGATCATCGAGATCCTGTTGCCTTCTCATGGCTGCGGCTGCGATCTCATGCGCGCTTGCGGAGCTCCCCCCGAACTTGCCGAAGCCGCTGACCTCAATTGCAATCTGTGGCTCCGGGAGAGCAATATCGACGAAGCGATTCCGTCCATTCGCTGTGAATGCGCGCTGGCTTTGGATTATGTATCCCGGCTCCAACACGCAGTGGAGCGCCCAGAGCACAATCGACTCGGCTGGGGAGTCAACTCCTGGTTCACTCACATTGATGAGCTTAAGCGCGCGCTGAAATCCGCGGATGACCCCTGCCGAGTTTGCGCGCAGCGCGTGGAGCTCCTGGTTAAGAGAATTCTTGGCAACCTGTGCGCGGGTTCGCGAGGCCTCCAACTGCCACCTACTAAAGCGGGCGTGAAAACGTAGAAGAACACTAACGTCATGGAATGCCTGAAGGGGATGAGCGGACCGCGCGAGGTCTAGAACCACGAGTGAAACTGGACTGTTTGGCAGACCGCTGGGTGTGAGAATCGGTCGGTCGAGGGAGTTTGAAAAGGTGCTAGTCTGCTGAATCCGGACTCCTGGGACGGTTGTGACGCCCAGCGGGATTGCGCTCATTTCGGTCTGTATGCCGGACCGGGCTCGACGACGCACGCTGATGTTTGGATTGCTCCACCAGGGCTCAAGTCCAAGTGCAACTATCGCTGATTCTCCAGTGAACGAATAGGTTCCCGGCTTCGAGGCTCGAGCATTGAAGGCCAGCAGTCTCGCTTCAGCCACCCGGGCTCTCACTTTCCACGGCTCCGGATCTCTAGTGAGCGCTTCTTTCTTGATGTAGACGCCCCTTCCCACGCGCACAAGCTGTTCCTCCACAATGCGCCGGGGCTTAACTCGGCCATCGCCGACATTGAGAGTCAGATCGCTTGAAGAGAGAAGCATTCATCAAGGATGGCAAAGCCGTAGAGGCCAATGGGGGCGAAGTTCCACTCTTTGTGGAAAGTGCCGTGTTCGCTGTTCTGTGGAAGGAGTGGGTTGAGCGCGGTGCTGGCACATGAAGCTGGGGAGCTGGGATGGTGCGGTGCGGCTTGCGGATAACGGTGCGCACAACGGTGCGCCTTTGGCCTAACGGTGCGTGTTTGGCGCGGCTTAGCGATAAATAACAGCGTAATCTCGACCAAACTCGCACCGTTAGGCCAAAGACGCACCGATAGGGCGGATGGGGCCGAGCCTAGGCGCAGCGCCGGGCTCCGGCTGGGGTACGCGAGGCGGGGCTAGGCAGGGCGGGCGCGCCGCTCCTGGGGGCCCAGGCTACGGGCGGAACGCCACCTCCTGCGGCAGCACCGGCGCCGGCAACTCCGTGCGGCCTCGCGGTTCCTCGCCCACCGCCGTGCGCCCCCGCAGGTAGCTATCCGCAGCCGCGGCAGCTGAGCGGCCCTCGGCAATCGCCCACACAATCAGCGACTGCCCACGCCCCGCATCCCCGGCGACAAACACGCCGGGCACCGAAGTTGCCCACTCGCCATCACGCACAATCCTCCCGCGCCCATCGACCTCGAGCCCCAACTGCTCCACCGGCCCCTGCTTCTCAACCCCCGTGAAACCCATCGCGAGCAGCACTAACTGGGCCGGGATAAGCCGCTCAGTATCCTCGACAACCGTCAGCGCCCCGTCGACAAACGCCACCTCGTTGAGGCGAAGGTGCGTCACCTGGCCATCTCCGTCCTCGTCCACAAACTCCGCGGTCGAAGTGGAGTAGACCCTCTCGCCACCCTCCTGGTGCGCGGACGCCACCCGGAAGATCATCGGGAAAGTCGGCCACGGGTCGCGAGCAGTGCGCTCATCAGCGGGTCGCGGCATAATTTCCAGCGACGTCACCGACTTCGCCCCCTGCCGCAGCGCGGTCCCCAGGCAATCCGCCCCGGTGTCGCCGCCGCCAATCACGATGACGTCCTTCCCCTCAGCCGACACCCAACCCTCAGTGACGCCGTCGAGGACGTACTTGGTGGAACGCGTCAGGTAATCAACCGCCTGGTAGATCCCGCCTAGTTCCCGCCCGGGAATCGGCAGGTCACGCGGCACTGTCGCACCCGTGGCGAGGACGAGGGCGTCAAAACGTTCCTGCAAATCCTCGCCCGTCACGTCCACACCTATCGTTGTGTCGGTGTAGAAGCGGGTCCCCTCCGCCCTCATCTGCTCGATGCGCCGATCCAGCACAGCCTTCTCCATCTTGAACTCCGGGATCCCGTAACGCATCAGGCCACCGATCGCATCCGCACGCTCGAACACCGCGACCGTATGGCCTGCCCGAGTGAGCTGCTGGGCCGCCGCCAACCCCGCCGGACCCGACCCGACCACTGCCACGGAGTACCCCGTCAACTGGTTGGGGATCTGCGGTACCACCCAGCCCTCATCAAACGCGTGGTCAGCAATGGTTTGCTCAACATTCTTGATGGTGACCGCGGGTTGGTTGATGGCGAGGACGCACCCGGCTTCACACGGCGCCGGACACAGCCGCCCCGTGAACTCGGGGAAGTTGTTGGTGGCGTGCAGCCGCTCGCTTGCCGCGTGCCAATTGCCCTTCCAAGCCAGGTCGTTCCACTCGGGAATCAGGTTCCCCAGCGGGCACGCCATGTGGCAGAACGGCACGCCACAGTCCATGCAGCGCCCAGCCTGCTTCTCAACGACGGCCAGTTCCTGGTCTTCGTAGACCTCCTTGTAGTCGCGCAGACGGATCGGGATGGGCCGCGGGGTACGCAACTCACGTTCGCGGGTATTGAGAAAGCCCTTTGGGTCAGCCATTTGAGACCTCCAGTATTTGCTGCCACACCTTCGCACCTTCTGTGTCGGTGCCGTCCGCCTTCGCCTGCTCCAAGATCGCTTGGACAGAGGCGTATTGTTTCGGCTCAATCCGCGTGAACCGCGCCAGCGACGAGGGCAGGTAGGCGAGGATCTTCCGCGCCACCTCCGACCCCGTCAGCGCCTCGTGGCGCTGCAGGAGTTCCACGACCCGCACGCCCTCGGCGTCGGTGAGGCCACGCATTTCGACCTCGTCCACAATCTGCGGATTGAGGAGCGAACGGTCAAAGTCCAGCAGGTACGCAACCCCGCCTGACATCCCCGCCGCCACGTTTCGCCCGGTCGAACCGAGGATCATCGCTTCCCCGCCGGTCATGTATTCGAGGGCGTGGTCGCCGCAACCCTCCGCGACAATCGTCGCCCCGGAACACCGCACGCCGAACCGTTCGCCGACACGCCCTCGGATGTGTAGTTCGCCCGAGGTCGCCCCGTACGCCACCACATTCCCCGCCACCGTGTTGTCCTTGGGATCGAAGGCGGCCGACGGAAGCGGGTACACCGCTACCGTCCCGCCACACAGCGACTTTCCGACGTAGTCGTTGGCGTCCCCGCGAACCGAAATGCTGATGCCCTGGGGAAGGAACGCGCCCAGCGACTGGCCCGCCGATCCCGTCAGGTTGATGGAGATGGTGCCCGCGGGAAGCCCGTGGTCGCCATAGCGCAGCGCGACCTCGTGCCCCAGCATGGTGCCCGTTGAGCGGTCCGTGTTGCGGATTTCCGCGTCGATCTGCACTTTCTCCGCTTTTTCGAGGGCAGGCGACGACAGCAGAATCAGACGGCGGTCGAGGACGTTTTCCAGGCCGTGCTCCTGCCCCTTGACGCCGTGCAGCGACGAACCGGGCCGAGGCTCAATGCGTTGGAAGACGGGGCCGAGGTCGATCCCGTGGGCCTTCCAATGCTCAATCGCCTCCGATGCGTCAAGCAGGTCAGCACGCCCCACGGCCTCCTCCAGGGAACGGAACCCAAGGGAGGCGAGCATCTCGCGGACCTGCTCCGCGATGTAGGTGAAGAAGTTGATGACATACTCCGGCTTGCCGCTGTAGCGGGCGCGCAACTCCGGGTTCTGGGTGGCGACCCCGACCGGGCAGGTGTCTTTCTGGCACACACGCATCATGATGCAGCCGGAAACCACAAGCGGAGCGGTTGCGAACCCGAACTCCTCGGCGCCCAGCAGGGCGGCAATGATGACGTCGCGTCCGGTCTTGAGTTGCCCGTCAGCTTGGACGACAATCCGGTCGCGCAGGTCGTTGAGGACCAGGGTCTGCTGCGCTTCCGCGAGTCCGATTTCCCACGGGGCACCGGCGTGCTTCAGGGATGTGAGGGGCGCGGCCCCGGTTCCGCCGTCGGCCCCGGAAATCAGTACCACGTCAGCACGTGCCTTGGCGACGCCAGCGGCGACTGTGCCCACCCCGACCTCGGACACCAACTTCACGTGGACACGCGCGGAGGGGTTGGAGTTCTTCAAGTCGAAGATCAGCTGCTTGAGGTCCTCGATCGAATATATGTCGTGGTGGGGTGGGGGAGAGATCAGCCCGACGCCCGGGGTGGAGTGGCGTTCCTTCGCAACCCAGGGGTAGACCTTCGCCGACGGCAACTGCCCGCCCTCGCCCGGCTTCGCACCCTGCGCCATCTTGATTTGGATGTCGCGGGCGTGGCTCAGGTAGTCCGCGGTGACGCCAAAACGCCCCGACGCCACCTGCTTGATCGCAGAGTTCAGCAGCGGGTCGCGCAGGCGCTGCGGCGACTCCCCGCCCTCGCCCGTATTGGAACGCGCCCCCAGCGTGTTCATGGCGATGGCCATGGTTTCGTGGGCTTCCTGAGAGATGGACCCAAACGACATGGCGCCGGTCGCGAAGCGTTTGACGATTTCGGAGACGGGTTCAACTTCCTCCAGCGGGACCGGCTCGACCTCGTCATAGCGGAGCCGCATGATCCCCCGCAGGGTCATGAGGCGCCGCGACTGGTCGTCCACGCCGTCCGTGTATGCGCGGAAGACTTCGCGGGACTCGGTGCGGGTCGCGACCTGGAGGCGGGCGATCGTCGGCGGGTCGAAAAGGTGGGCCTCGCCCTCGCGCCGCCACTTGTATTCGCCGCCGACGCCAAGTGTGCGGTGAGCAGGGGAAATGCCCGAGGGCGGGTACGCGACCATGTGGCGCGAGGCGACCTCGTCCGCGATCACGTCGATACCGATGCCGCCCAAGGGTGACGATGTCCCCGTAAAGTACTGGTCAACCAGGGTTTGGCTGAGGCCGATCGCCTGGAAAACCTGCGCCCCACAGTAGGACGACACGGTGGAAATCCCCATCTTCGACATGACTTTGAGGACGCCCTTGCCCAGGGCTTTGACGACGTTCTTGACGGCGACCTCAGGCGTTGTGTCACCCAGCAAACCCTCCGCGGCCAGCGTCTCTACAGACTCGGTCGCCATGTAAGGGTTGACCGCGACGGCGCCGTAACCGATGAGGAGGGCGATGTGGTGGACCTCGCGGGCATCCCCAGACTCGACGATGAGGCCGACCTGGGTGCGGGTCTTTTGGCGGAGCAGGTGGTGGTGCAGGGCCGAAGTTGCCAGAAGCGAAGGAATCGGGGCCATTTCCGCGTTGGTTTCGCGGTCCGACAAGATCAGGAACGACACGCCCTCGGCAATCGCGCGGTCCGCTTCAGCGAAGAGGTTTTCGAGGGCGGCCTCCAGTTCCGCTCCACCCCCGGACGCGCGGTAGAGGCAACGCAGCGTCCTCGACGTGAACCCCTTCCCGGCCCGGGCGGAGCCGATGTGCTCGATCTGCGCCAACTGGTCCGAATCAATGACTGGGAAGTCAATCGCCAACTTGCGCGCGTGGCTGCGGGTGTCCTCCAGCAGGTTCGGCTGGGGACCCGACGTGGTGGCAAGTGAGGTCACCAGTTCCTCGCGAATCGCGTCGAGGGGAGGGTTCGTGACCTGGGCAAACAACTCCGTGAAGTAGTCAAAAAGCAGGCGGGGGCGGTCTGAGAGCACCGCGATCGGGGTGTCGGAGCCCATCGAACCGATGGGTTCCACACCATCACGCGCCATCGGGGTGAGGATGACGTCGAGGTCCTCTTGCGTGTAGCCAAACTCTTGCTGACGACGCAGAACAGAGGAGCGAGTGTGACCGATGTGCTCGCGCTCCGGGAGTGCGTCGATGGTGACCAGCTCTTCGTCCAGCCACTCTTGCCAGGGGTGCATGGTTGCCAGGTCGCGCTTCACTTCGGTATCGGGCACGATCCGCCCGCCGTCGAGGTCGACCAGGAACATCGTGCCCGGCTCCAACCGCCCCTTCGCGCGGGTGTGGCTGTCGGGGATGTCCAGGACGCCGGTTTCCGATGCGAAGATGACGAGGTCGTCGTCGGTGATCTGCCAGCGACCCGGCCGCAAGCCATTGCGGTCCATGACGGCGCCGATGGTAGAGCCGTCCGTGAAAGTGACGGCCGCGGGGCCGTCCCAGGGCTCCATGAGACAGGAGGAATACTGGTAGAAGGAGCGCAGCTTGGGGTCAAGCAGCGTGTTCTTCTCCCACGCCTCAGGGATCAGCATCGCCATCGTGTGGGGTAGGGATCGCCCAGAGAGTGAGAGTAACTCCAGAACCTCGTCGAGTGAGGCCGAGTCGGAATCGCCCTCGGACGTAATCGGCAGTAACGGACCAAAGTCGCCAATCACATCGCTGCGCAGTTCACTTTCGCGGGCGCGCATCCAGTTGCGGTTGCCGCGGACCGTGTTGATTTCTCCGTTGTGGGCGATGCGGCGGAACGGCTGGGCGAGGCGCCACGACGGGAAGGTGTTGGTGGAGAAGCGGGAGTGGACCAGGGCAAGACGCGAGGTCAGCGCAGGGTTGCGCAGGTCCTCAAAGAACTCCGGCAGCTGATCGGTTGTCAGCATCCCCTTATATACGAAGGTCTTGGTGTCGAGGCTGGCGATGTAGGTATTCGCTTCACGTTCGGCGCGGCGGCGCAGGCGGTAGGCGGCAATGTCGAGGTCGCGGCCGCTCCGGACGCCGTCGCGGTCGGTGACCAGCAGTTGGCGGAAGACGGGCATGGAGCCGCGCGCCGTGGGCCCAATCGGGGCTTCATTGACGGGAACGTCGCGCCAGGCAACAACGCGCAGGCCTTCCTCGCGGACGATTCGTTCGATGGTGGCAACGGATTTGGACAGCTCCACACGGCCTTCGTAGGCGCCGGGAAGGAAGACGAGGCCGGCCGCGTAACTGCCGAGGCGCGGCAGGTCGGGGCGGATCGTGGCCCTGAAGAACTCGTCTGGCATCTGCAGGAGGATCCCCGAGCCGTCCCCGGTATTCTCTTCCGCGCCGACTGCACCGCGGTGATCGAGGCGCTTTAGGGCCTTTAGTCCCTGCTCCACTATGTGATGGGTGGGGGGACCAGTCAGGGTCGCCACGAAAGCGACACCGCACGCGTCGTGCTCGAATGCGGGGTCGTAAAGGCCGATTGCCCCCGGTTTCTGTGGGCTCACGCTTTCCATTTGTCCTCCTGCCAACATTCCGCGTCATTCCTGGCCTGCTACCAGGAAAGTAAAGAAAGGATCATAAATACGTAAATACTCTGCAAATAGAACTTTTCGGATGTAATCGATTATTACGCACAAACACGATAAATCTGCAAACTCGCCATTATTTGGCGTACTCAGCGCTGCGAATATCTGCTTAGTTAGAGTGTCCTTGGTGATGGATTTACCAATCATTTACTAAGAGTGTGTTCCGGCATTTTTGGCACTGTTACAACGGAAAGGACCACCATGTTTAGCACACCGCAGGAGCTTCTTGAGTTCGTAGCGGCAGAAGGCATTGAGTACGTCGACTGTCGCTTCTGCGATCTGTTCGGAGTTCAGCAGCATTTCAATATCCCTTCTGACGTAGTCGCTGATGCGTTGGAAGATGGGCTCATGTTTGACGGATCCTCGATCCGCGGGTTCAAGGCCATCCACGAATCCGACATGAAGCTGGTCGCCGACGTCTCCACCGCCTATGTTGACCCCTTCCGCGATGCCAAGACGCTGATCGTCGTGTTCTCTATCGTCGATCCCATAACGGATGAGGCCTACTCGCGCGATCCGCGTCAGGTCGCCGCCAAGGCTGAGGCCTACCTGCGGGAAATGGGACTTGCCGACACCTGCTACATCGGAGCCGAGGCCGAGTTCTTCATCTTCGATGAAATCCGCTTCAACACGGAGCCGGACGAGACCTTCTACTCCATCAAGTCTTCCGAGGGTGCCTGGCAGATCGGCAAGGAAGAAGAAGGCGGCAACCTGGGCAACAAGCTCCCCATCAAGGGTGGGTACTTCCCGGTGGCCCCGGCCGACCAGTTCGACGAACTCCGCAACAAAATGTCAAACAACTTGCGCGGGGCGGGCCTGAAGATAGAGCGTGCTCACCACGAGGTCGCATCCGCCGGGCAGCAGGAAATCAACTACCGCTTTGCGAGCCTCACCACAGCCGCCGATAACCTGCTGAAGTTCAAATACATCATCAAGAACACGGCGCTGGCTGACCACAAGACTGCGACCTTCATGCCCAAGCCGATCTTTGGCGACAACGGCTCCGGGATGCACACCAACATTTCCCTGTGGAAAGACGGCAAGAACCTCTTCTTCGACGAGAAGGGCTACGGCGGCTTGTCTGAGCAGGCGCGCTGGTTCATTGGGGGACTCCTCAAGCACGCACCCGCCCTCGTCACCTTCACGAACCCTACCGTGAACTCTTACCGTCGTCTGGTCCCCGGGTTTGAAGCGCCCGTCACCCTGGTCTACTCGGCGCGAAACCGCTCTGCGGCAGTGCGTATCCCGCTCACCGGGGACTCGCCCAGCGCCAAGCGGATCGAGTTCCGTGTTCCGGATGCGGCAGCGAACCCGTACCTGGCGTTCTCCGCGTGCCTGATGGCGGGAATCGACGGGATCCTCAACAAGATTGAGCCGCCAGCTCCCGTCGAAAAGGACCTCTTCGATTTGGACGAGGACGAACTGGAAGGTCTCAACTTCGTCCCGGCTTCGCTGGCACGCGCCCTCGACGCCCTTCGCGCCGACCACGACTTCCTGACAGCTGGAGGCGTCTTCCCGAAGGATCTGCTGGAAACGTGGATCGACTTCAAATATGAGAACGAGGTGCAGCAAATGCGCGCGTTCCCCCACCCACTTGAATTCCAGCTCTACTACGGCGTCTAGAAAGAAGGCGTGCCTTGGCTTTACGGCTTGCGGCGCTCACCTACAGTCCCACTTGACGTAGGCGCCGTGCAGGAAGGAAACAACCATGCTTGATACAGGAGCAACCGCGTGGATGCTGACCTCAGCGTCCCTAGTCTTACTCATGACCCCGGCGCTCGCGCTGTTTTACGGGGGGATGAGCCGCAACAAATCAGTACTCAACATGATGATGATGGTCTTTGGCGCCCTCGCCGTAGTTGCCGTCATCTACCCGCTGTGGGGATGGTCGATGACCTACGGCGGACAGCCAATCGCGGGGATCTTCGCGAACCCGTTCGAACAATTCGGCCTGATGGGAACCTTCGACGGCGCGGCCGTTGATGACTTTGGAGTTCCCGCCTGGGTCGGGGTGGCGTTCCAGTCGACCTTCGCAATCATCACGGTGGCGCTGATCGCTGGATCCCTGGCGGAACGCGTCAAATTCGGGACATGGATGGTCTTCGCGACCCTGTGGGTCACGCTCGCGTACTTCCCGATGGCGCACATGGTGTGGGGCGGGGGACTGCTATCCGGAGATGGTCCCATCGCGGCCCTGACAGGCACCGCACCCATCGACTTCGCGGGTGGCACAGTCGTGCACATCAATGCGGGAATGGCGGCGCTGGTGATTGCCCTCGTCATCGGGACGCGGCGCAGGTTTGGTAAAGAACAGGTGCGCCCGCACAGCCTCCCGCTGATCATGCTGGGGTCCGGACTGCTGTTTTTCGGGTGGTTTGGTTTCAACGCGGGTTCCGCGTTCACCGCGGACGGCCTCGCCGGAATGGCGTGGGTCAACACGACGACCGCGACCGGGGCGGCGATGCTGGGGTGGATGCTGTACGAGCAGATCACAGAGAAACACGCCACCTCCCTCGGCGCCGCATCAGGTGTCGTGGCCGGTTTGGTGGCGGTCACTCCCGCGGCGGGGGCGCTGAACCCGGTTGGTGCGATCGTCCTCGGGCTTGTTGCGGGGTTCGCGTGTGCGGCGGCGGTGAGTTTGAAGTACCGCTTCGGGTTTGATGACTCGCTTGACGTGGTTGGGGTCCACCTAGTGGGCGGCCTCGTCGGAACGGTGGCGATCGGCTTCCTGGCGACCGAGGGCGGACTGCTTTTCGGTGGCGGGTTCGCACTGCTGATCACGCAGGTGCTGATCGCGTTGGTGGCGCTGATTTTCTCCGGGGTGGTCACGTTCGCGGTGGCGAAACTGCTGCAGAAGACGATCGGGTGGCGCGTGTCGGATAAAGACGAGCTACTTGGGATCGACCTGACGCAACACGCGGAAACCGCGTATGAGCCGCAGGTTCTCGCGGGGAACTACTAGAAAGGGCGGGGCGATGAAACTGATAACAGCAGTGATCCAGCCGAATCAGGCGGGTCCGGTGCGAGAGGCGATTGAAGCCCTGGGGCTCGGGGGTGCGACGGTGACCGCGGTTTCGGGCGTGGGGCGGCAGAAGGGGCTAAGTGAGCACTATCGCGGCGCCGACTACACGCCGCACATGGTGCCGAAGACCAAGGTTGAAGTGGTTGTCAATGACGAGGTCGTAGAGGGTGCGCTGGAGGCGATTGTGGCGGCGGCTCGGACTGGGGCCATTGGGGATGGGAAGGTTTGGGTGAGCCCGATCGAGGAGGTCGTTCGGGTGCGGACGGGGGAGCGAGGGGCGGAGGCCGTGTAGCGGGCCCCGGCCCCGCTGGGCCCGGCCCGCTGGCCCGGCCTCGGCCGTCCCGGCCTCGCCTGGCTCTGCCGAACTGGGCCCCGGCCCACACCCGGCGTGCCCGACCCCGGCCTCGCCTGGCTCTGCCGAACTGGGCCCCGGCCCACACCCGGCGTGCCCGACCCCGGCCTCGCCCGGCAGGCCCGACCTGGCGTTCACCATCAGTGTCAACGAAAGCCCCGCGGAATCTCAGGACTCGCGGGGCTTTCCCATACCTGCAGCCGCCCTTCCAAGTCATCCGGGTTTACGCCTCCCGGCGGCCTGGCTTTTCCGCAGCCCTGACTCTACCGGCGGCCTGGCTTTTCCTGCGGTCACCACTTTCGTCCGTCTGGCACTCGGACGACCGCGGGGTCCGGCCGTCCTCGAACCCACGTGGTCGGTCCCCCGTAGGTTCCTCGGTCCCCCGGAGGGCGAAAAGTCGGCTGTTTTGGGGTCGGGATTGCACTTCCGGGGGACCAAGGTGCCGCTGGGGGACCGAGAAGGGATCAACTGTTGGGGACCGAGGCGCCGCTTGGGGACCGAGGCGCGGGAAACTGCCGGGCAACCGGCTGCCGCAGCTAGCCCCGTGCCTCCAACGCAGCCCCGATCAGCCCTGCAAACAGCGGATGTGGTCTGGTCGGCCTCGACTTGAACTCCGGGTGCGCCTGCGTTGCGACGTAGTACGGGTGCAGGCTCTGGTCCAACTCCACGAACTCCACCAACTCCCCGTCCGGCGAGGTCCCGCTTACCTTCAAGCCCACATCGCTGAGGATCTGCCGGTACGCGGGGTTCACCTCGTAGCGATGGCGGTGCCGCTCCGACACCGAAGTCGCGCCGTACGTCCTCGCCACCAAAGACTCGGGCTCCAGCACAGCCGGGAAAGCCCCCAGCCGCATCGTGCCCCCCACGTCGCCCTCACCACTGACGATCTCCTCCTGAGAAGCCATCGTCGTGATCACGGGATCCGCGCAGTTCGGATCGAATTCGGTCGAGGACGCACCTGGCAGACCAGCGAGATTCTGCGCCGCCTCGATCACCATGGACTGCATGCCTAGGCACAGCCCCAGGGTGGGGACACGGTTCTCCCGAGCCCACTTGAGCGCGGCAATCTTCCCCTCGATACCCCGCACCCCAAAGCCTCCGGGAACCACCACTGCGTCGACCCCTTCAAGCGCCTGAGCTGCTTGCCCATCATCGGCGCAGGTGTCGGCCGCAACCCAGCGAATACTCACCCGTGCGTTGTTGGCAAAGCCCCCTGCTCGCAGCGCTTCAATCACCGACAGGTACGCGTCAGGCAGGTCGATGTACTTGCCAACGATGGCGACCTCGACCGAGTGTTGAGGCTCCGTCACCCTGGCGAGAAGCTCATCCCATGCCGACCAATCGGCCTCTTCCAACTTGAGGTGCAAACGCTCTGCCACCAGGGTGTCTAGTCCCTCGCTATGGAGGATCTTCGGGACCAGGTAGAGGCTCTTCGCGTCCGGGCAGATCACCACCGCATCCCGCGCCACCCCACACATCACCGAAATCTTCCGCCGCACCGAATCGGGCACCTCAATCTCCGAGCGCAACACCAGCACGTCCGGTTGGATCCCCAGTCCTCGCAGTGCTGTCACAGAGTGCTGCGTCGGCTTGGTCTTCAGCTCGTTCGCGACCTTCAGGTAGGCCAGCAGCGACACGTGTATAAAGAGGCATCGGTCGCGCCCCAGTTCGGCGTGGATTTGCCGGGCGGCCTCGAGAAACGGCGTCGACTCGATGTCGCCCACCGTCCCGCCAATCTCCGTGATGATGACGTCCGGAACCGGCGACCCGTCGGTCGGGTGCGCCTGCGCCCTCATTCGTCGCATGATTTCGTCCGTGATATGCGGGATGACCTGCACGGTATCGCCCAGGTACTCGCCGCGCCGCTCCCGCGCAATCACCGACGCGTAGACCTGCCCGGTGGTGACGTTCGCGCCACCGGAGAGCGGTTCGTCCAGGAAACGCTCGTAATGCCCGATGTCGAGGTCGGTTTCCGCCCCGTCCTCCGTCACAAACACCTCGCCGTGCTGGAAGGGGTTCATCGTGCCGGGATCGACGTTGATGTAGGGGTCGAGCTTCTGCACCGCCACCGTGACCCCTCGCGCTTTGAGGAGCATCCCCAGCGAGGAGGCCGTTAGGCCCTTGCCCAGCGACGAAACGACGCCACCAGTGATGAAAATGTGCCTAGGGGAATCGGACTTGTTTTCCTGCTCTGCGCTCTTTGCCATGGACCCCAATTGTAAGCCCCGAAGCCCCATCCTCCCAGATGCGATCGGATTCTGGAGGGGCGCCCTCGTCCACGTTCTAGTCGGGCAACGGCAGATGTCGGAGGGTCGGTATACCGTTTTCTAGTCGGCACAGCGACGGAAGGAAGCCCATGTCACCTCTGGTTGGGATCATTGACTATCGGACGGGAAACTCGCGTAGTTTCTCGTACGCCCTCGACCGCGTGGAAGTCCCTAACAGGTTGGTGGTTACGCCTCGGGATGCCGAGGGCGTGACGCATTTTGTTCTGCCCGGTGTCGGGGCGGCGGGGGTGACGATGGACTCGCTTGCGGAGCAGGGGTGGATTTCGTACCTCAACGACGTGGTGGTGGGCGAGGGCGTGCCGTTTTTGGGTGTCTGCGTCGGTCTGCAGGTCCTCTTTGACCGCAGTGCCGAGGGCGATGTGGAGTGTCTGGGCTGGCTTCCCGGAACTGTAGAGAAGTTTGATTCGAGGGCGCTGACGGTCCCGCACATGGGGTGGAACTCCGTGTCGGCTTCGGGAACTGCCGCGAACCCCCAGCTCTTCCAAACCATGTTTGGCGAGGGCGGATACGTCTATTTCGTGAACTCGTACTTTGCGCGACCAGCGGATGAGGGGACCGTCCTCGGCGTCACTGACTACGGGGAGCCGTTCGCGTCCGTTGTGGGGCGTGACAACATTCTGGCCACGCAGTTCCACGTTGAAAAGAGCGGGCAAACCGGGCTGGCAGTTCTTCGGCAGTTCGTAACTTCGATGGGCGTAGGGGGTCTCAATGTTGACTAACCGGCTTGTAGCCTGCTTTGACGTAAAGGATGGCCGCGTCACGAAGGCATTGCAGTTTGAGGACAACATCGATGTCGGCGACCCCGCACAGTTGGCCGGCAGGCTCTACCAGGAGCAGATTGATGAGATCGTCTTCTACGACATCATGGCCAGTGCCGAAAAGCGTCGGGCGGATATCGCGACGGTTGCTGAGGTTGCGAAGAATATCTTTGTGCCGCTGACTGTTGGTGGGGGGATTCGCAGTCTCGACGACATGCACGCGGTTCTGGCGGCAGGGGCAGAGAAGATCAGTATCGACTCCATGGCCGTGCGTGACCCCGCGCTGATCACGCGTGGTGCCAGCGAATTTGGGGTGCAATGCATCGTCGTGAGTCTGCAGGCGAAGTGGGTCGGTCGCAGCGCGGAGATTCCCAGTGGGTATGAGGTCGCTATTGACGGTGCCAGGGTTTTCACGGGGATGGACGCGATTGAATGGGCTCGCAGGGCCGAAGAGTTGGGAGCTGGTGAAATCGTCGTCAACAGCATCGACCGCGACGGGACGGGGCGTGGCTACGAACTGGACCTAACGGGGCAAATTGCTCGCGCGGTGACGGTGCCGGTGATTGCCTCGGGAGGGGCGGGGACAGCGCAGCACATCATGGATGGGTTCGACGTAGGGGCGTCGGCGGCCATTATCTCTTCGATGTTGTATTCGCCGCGAAACCGCAACGTCTCCGTGCCAGAGTTGAAGGCGGAACTGTTGGCGGCTGGGGCGAACGTGCGGCCGCTGGTGGCGTAACCGTTTAGGAGGTACGCGAAGAGAAGGGGAGGGAGTGGTGAAAGAACGGTCCTTGGCGGATCAGGCTATTTACAAGGCTGCTCGGCGATCAACCGTGCAGTCCGCACACCTTGAAGAGAGGGATATTCCATCTGGTTTCCATCGCACTTTGAAGAGCGATCGGTACCTCCACTCACGCATCGGCAACGAGGACGGGCTCGATGAGCACGCTCCGAACAGCTCTCCCGCGCAAGACCCCGTAGTTCTAGCGGGCATGAATCCGGGATACGGCTCCACCCCACTGCCATTCGATGAGCTTGATGCGTTGCTGTCGCAAGCGCGAGCCTCACTTGGCGAGCCGGTGATGCGAGCTGACGTCTATGACCTAGAACAAGAGCTGGAGGCAGACAACGCGGAACGCCTTCTTATCAGAATAGATGCGGGCGATTTGCTGCTTGATGACGTCCTAGTCGACTTCTTCTTGCGTGGGTTACACAAAGACCTCTACTGCTCCGTATGGGCGTGGGCAGGGGCGACACGTCAGCATGAGGTGAGCATAGGGATCGATCCGTGGCTGATAACACCTGAGTTGCGGGCGTCCCTCGACAACATGCTGTGGCGCTACCGCAACACCGATGATTGGACTGCGCGTGAGCTGGGGATTGCCGTGCATGCTGACTGCGTGCGCATCCACCCTTTCACGGATGGGAATGGGCGTTCCACCAGGCTCTTTGCGGACTTGGTTTATCTGGCAGCTCAGATGGATGTGCAGGGAGTCGGTGGCCCGGTGGAGACACCCGGGTCCGGCGAGTTCTACCTTTATGACTGGAATGTCGACAAGCGGGAGTACATCCGCTTACTCCGCGAGTACGACTTGAATCGGGACCCAACGGCGTTGGCGCGCTATGTGGGGGTGGTGGGGATTTGAACCCACTACTCGACCGTCACCGACTTCGCCAGGTTGCGGGGCTGGTCCACGTCTAGACCTTTCGCGGAGGCAAGGGCACAGGCGAACTCCTGCAGGGGTATCACCTGCAGGAGAGGCAAGAACAGGGTCGGCGCTGGTGGCACCCGGAACACCACGTCCGCGAAGGCATCCACCGAGGTATCGCCCTCTTCCGCAACCACCAGTGTGCGGGCGCCACGGGCCTTGACCTGCTGGATACTTGAGACCGTCTTGCGGTGCAACTCGGGCCTGCGCGGCGTGGGGACAATGACGAATATGGGCGTGCCTTCTTCGATGAGGGCGATCGGCCCGTGCTTGAGTTCCCCGGCGGCGAAGCCCTCGGCGTGGATGTAGGCGATTTCCTTGAGTTTCAGCGCTCCTTCCATCGCTACCGGGTAGCCGACGCCGCGGCCCAGGTAGATGACTGAGGTCTCGTCGGTCATGGTCGAGGCCACCTGCCGCACATACTCCCCATTGTTGAGAACTCCCTGCATCTTGTCGGGGATTTGCGCCAGTTCTTCCAGGTAGCCCTGGATTTCATCTATGTACTTGTTGCCGCGAACCTGCGCCAGGTAGAGCCCCAGAATGTAGGTCGCGGTGATCTGCGCGGTGAAGGCTTTGGTGGAGGCAACGGCGATTTCCGGGCCGGCGTGGGTGAGGAGAACTGCGTCGGACTCGCGCGCGATCGTCGACCCGGGAGTGTTGACAATGGCGATCACCTTGGCGCCCTGGTTCCGCGCGTGTCGGATCGCCATGATCGTGTCCATGGTCTCCCCCGACTGGGAAACAGCTACGACCAGCGTCTTTTCGCTGACGACGGGGTCGCGGTAGCGGAACTCGTGGGCCAGTTCGACCTCGACCGGAATGCGGCACCAGTGTTCAATCGCGTAGCGCGCAACCTGCCCCGCGTAGGCGGCGGTGCCGCAGGCGACGATGATCATCTTGTCGGCGCGACGCAGGACGTCCTCGGAAATACGCACCTCGTCCAGGGTTAGGTGACCGTCAGAGTCCGTCCGGCCGGCAAGGGTGTCGAAGATGGAGCGGGGTTGCTCGTGGATCTCCTTCTCCATGAAGGTCGCCCAGTTTCCCTTCGACGCGCGGTCCCGGAGGAAGTCGACGTTGAGCTCCTTGGGTTGTACCGGGTTGCCGTCGCGGTCGAGGACGGTGACCGCGGTTGGGGTCACGGCGACGACCTGGTCCTGGTCGATTTCGAGGGCGGAGGTCGTGAAGTCCGCGAAGGCCAACGCGTCAGAGCCGAGGTAGTTGGCGCCCTCGCCCACACCAACCACCAGTGGGGAGGAACGCCGGGCCGCAACGATGGTGTGTGGGGCTCCCGCGCAGGTGGCGAGCAGCGTGTAGCTCCCGACCAGTTGGCGGGTCACGTTGAGCATGGCGGAGAGGAGGAGGCGGACTTGGGACTCCTCGTCGCCCTCGACTCCAGAAAGGGTGCCTGACCAGGGTTCTAGTTTGGGATCCACCACGGCGCGGCCGAGCAAATGTGCAACCACCTCCGTGTCAGTATCCGAGACGAAGACCTGCCCTTCGGCGCGTAGAGCCTGCGCGAGGGCGGGCGCGTTCTCGATGATCCCGTTGTGGACGAGTGCGATGCGACCATCCGTCGAGACGTGCGGGTGGGCATTGGCTTCCGAGGGTTCGCCGTGGGTCGCCCAGCGGGTGTGGCCGATGGCGGCGGTGGCCGGGGCGGGAGGGTTTTTCGCGAGTGCGTCCCTCAGTTTCGAGAGCTTTCCGGTTCTCTTGATGACGGTGGGGACGCTGCGGTCGGGGCTGTTGAGGGCGATGCCGGCGGAGTCGTAACCCCGGTATTCCAGTCGGGCGAGGCCGGCTAGGACGACCTCTTCTGGCTGTTGGGTGGGGGCTTTTCCGACGCATCCGACTATTCCGCACATGGGTTTATGTAACCACCATCATGGCGGTTGGTGCAAAGAGGCGCGGCGGGGTGTTAGCCGGCGCCCGCAACACTGTCCTGCACCGGTGCCGGACTGCCGCGGCTGAACCCCGCCGCAGTCCTGCTTCGCAGCATCCCGCCCCGACCTGACCGTGGCCGCACGCCGCCGCAGTCCTGCCTCGCCACACCGCCCCGCTCCGGCACCGACCTGGCCGTGTCGTTGCCGGTTGGTCCCCGTGGGGCGCCTTGGTCCCTTGCAGGTGGTGTTCGAGGTCGATTTGGTAGGGTTTTTCGCCCTCGGCAGCTCCGAGGAGCCTGCGGGGGACAGAGGCTGTCCGTCTGAGGAGAGTCTGGGTTGAGAGTCTGGGTTGAGAGCCTGGGTTGAGAGCCTGGGTTGCGAGTCCAGGCCGACGTGCGGGAATCTTGACCCGCACCGCAACTCAGGGTCGCCTCCGTTTGACCTACAATGGCGAAACAGGCGGCAGCCAGGTTCGAAGAGCGAGGTGATGCGCGTGCTCAAGCGGGAACTAGCCTGCGCTCCCAGAACGGCCTCTCCCGAGGTTGCGCAGCACAATCGCATGCGCATACTAGAGTGCCTCATCGATGTGGGCCCCCTTTCTCGTGTGGAGATTGCTCGGCTTACCCGCATGGCCCCCGCAACCGTCAACAGGCTCACGTCCTCCCTAATGGCGCAAGGACTGGTGAGTGAGGCGGGAAGCAACGGTGCGACAGGTGGACGGCCGTCGATGCTGGTCAGGTTTTGCCCAGAGGCGAGGACGATCTTGGCACTCGACATTTGGGAAGGTGCGATCGAGGTTGCACTACTGGACTTGGATGGCTGCGAAATCGAACGAGATCGAGTTCCGATATTGGGGACCGATCCGCAAGAGAAACTAGACCTCTTGGTGGCGGTGGTTGCCGAGTGGGATACCAGAGAGGGCAAGAGGATAGCGGCTATCGGAGTGTCCGTACCCGGTCCGGTCGACGACGACGGAGTGGTGCTGATGGCTCCGGCTTTGGACTGGTACAACCAACCCGTTGGTGCTTCTTTGCGAGGGGCAACGAATGCCCCGGTCGTCGTTGAAAATGACGTGAACCTAATTGCACTCGCCGAGTACTTGAATCTTGACGATCCCGGACACAAAACGCTTGTCGCGATGGCTGTGTACGAGGGCGTCGGCGCCGGGATTGTCGAGGACGGCCGACTGTGGCGAGGCAACCACGGTGCTGCGGGGCAGTTTGGCCGCATGCTGAGAGATGTCTCTGGTTTGAAGCATCAGCGCCATGGATTTGGACATCTCGAGGCGGAGCTCGGAGAACACGGACTCCTACAGCGGGCAATCAATGCTCGCGTCGTTTCTCCCGAAGTAGAGAGTGCCGATGCTGTGTTCAGTGCCGCTGAAGAGGGTGACGAAGAAGCTGTCGCCATGGTTGAATCAGTTGCCGATGACTACGCGTTCCATTTGGTGAACGTGTGCGCGATGATTGCTCCCGACATTGTTGTATTTGGCGGACTCTTCGAACGCTGGTCGGATCTGCTCATCCCTATGATCGAGGAGAGACTGCGGGGGAACGTCGTACATGAGCCGGAACTTGCAACGGCATCGCTAGGTGATGAGGGTAAGTTGGTGGGAGCTGGGATGTACGGTCTACGTCGGTCCGGAGGGCTCGCGGCCGTCCTCTCCGAGTAGCTGACACCCCCGGTGCGGTTTCCGACGTCTGGTGAGCTATGGCTCCCAATCCACGCCGCTCCCGACCAGAAACTAGTGCGCAACCTGGGCGCGCAACCCGCAAGCAAAAGGTAACAAACTTGTGATCTTGGCTGTGAGCTGCATGTTTGTGCCGTTTTGGGACGCAATTCATCTGAAAACCGTCATCGGGGTGCAGACGTGTGACCCATACCTCGTGTAGTGTGACCTCAAGACCTTATTTGCGGATCAAAAATAACCCTTAATACAGGTCATGGTCTGCATGTTTGTTCAGCTGCAGTCGAGGTTCAGTTCCCCGACTGAATCTGGCGAAGCCCACATTGCCGTGGGGGCTCAGCCACACCGGTGAGCATTCCGAAGAATGCGAATCGCACAGTGTCCCGTAGGGGCACAGTTCAAAGTCCAAAGGAGGACCAAAGTGAAGCTAAGGAAGACACTCGTAGCCGTCGCTGCCGTAGCCGGACTCACCCTGGCTGCTGCATGTTCGTCACCTACCCCCGCAGGAACCGACTCCCCTGAAAGCACGGAGAGTGGCGAAGCCACTGAAAGTGCGGGCCCTTTCACCATCGGCATTTCCAACGCCTTTGTGGGTTCCGAATACCGCACGCAGATGATTGCCGCCATTGAGGATGTGTTCAATGAGTACCAGGAACAGGGCATTTTAGATGAACTGGTAATGGAGAACGCGGACGCGGACGTGAACGGTCAGATCCAGCAGGTTCGCAACCTTATCAACAAGGGCGTCGACGCCATCATCATCGACCCCAACTCAGCTACCGCCCTAGACGCGGTGTTCAAGGAAGCCATCGGTCAGGGCATCAAGGTCTACGCCATTGACCAGGCTGTGGAGACACAGGAAGTCCTCAACATCGGTATTTCGCAGCAGGATCTGGGGGCTGCTTCGGCCACCTGGTTCGCTGAGGCCGTAGGGGATGGTGCCAAGATTGTCACTGTAGAGGGTGCCGCGGGCAACCCGGCAACCGAAGCTCGCTGGGCCGGTGCGGAGCCGATCTTCGAGGCCGCAGGCATCGAAGTTCTTACCCGTGGGGACGGTGGCTGGGACCAGACCACTGGTCAGACAGTCGCCACCGACCTTCTTGCCACCTACCCCGATATTGCTGGTATCTGGACCTACGACGGCATGGCACAAGGAACGCTGAAAGCCATTGAGGCCGCTGGCAAGACTGATTCGGTCATCACCACGGGTGAGGCGCGGGTTGGCTTCATGCGCATGTGGAACGACCTGCTTGACACCGGCTTCAAGACCGCTGGCGTCATCAACCCTCCGGGTACAGGTGCCACGGCCCTGCATTTCGCTGTCAACCAGCTACAGGGTCTCGAACTGGATGAATCGAAGCTAGCAGAGGACGGTCACTCCATCATCCTTCCCCTGGATCCGACCATCACCGACGCCAACTTTGCTGAGTACTGGGAGCCGGTCAAAGACGAGCCAGACACCTATGTTCTGGACTCGATCCTCACCGCCGACCAGGTCATGGCGTACTTCAAGTAACCAACCCGGGGTGGGTCGGTACCTCCGGCCCACCCCACCATCAGCAAAGGGGCAGACTCTCAATGCCTTACCTCGTCATGGAAGATGTTTCCAAACGCTTTGGTGGCGTTCGGGCTCTTCAGGGTGCCAGCCTGCAGGTCAATGCGGGGGAGGTACACGGGTTGCTGGGCGCCAACGGCTCCGGCAAGTCAACCCTAAACAAGGTGCTGTCAGGCACTGTTAATCCCGACCAGGCGACAATCTCTATTGCTGGCGAGCCGGTGCGGATCACGCGACCCATCGATGCTCACCGTCATCACGTCGCCTCTGTGTACCAGCAGTTGTCGCTGGTTCCCGAGTTGAGCATTGCCGACAACTTGTCCCTCGGCACCGAGATTTCCCGCGCCGGATTCGTCGACCAAAAGAGGTCACGCCAATACGCGGAAGATGCCCTTGCCCATTTTCTTCCGGGAATGGATGACGGCATTACCCTGAACACCGAAGTTGGGGACCTCTCACCCGGATCGCAGCAGCTGGTAGAGATCGCCAAGGCCGTGGGCCGCCGTCCCCGCATCCTCGTCCTCGATGAAGCAACCGCCTCCCTGCGCCGAGACCAGGTCGAACTGGTCTTCTCCAGGGTGCGCCAGCTGGTTGACGAGGGCGTAGCGGTGGTTTTCGTTTCGCACCGCCTTGAAGAGGTACGCCAAATCTGCCAGAAGGCGACGATCCTACGCAACGGCAAGACTGTTGCCACCGTTGATATGCAAGACATGTCAGAAGCCCGCCTTGTTCGTCTCATGGTTGGCGACCTGGTCGAGGATGAAACAGAGAAGACCGAACAGACCCAGCGCGCCGTCCTCCGCGAAGAGGTACAGCTGGAGACCCGCAACCTTCACTCCGCCAACCTTCGGGGGATCAACCTGGACGCCCGAAAAGGTGAGGTAGTTGGACTCGGTGGTCTGCAGGGTCAGGGCCAGTCGGAACTACTGCATGTCCTCTTCGGTGATATCCCCAAGACCTCGGGTGAGGTCAAGATCGCCGGTGAAACCCAGAACTACCGCCGCCCCCGCGGGGGAATCTCCGCTGGCGTCGCCCTCGTCCCCGGGGATCGCGGCAGCCAGGGTCTGCTGATGACGCGCCCCATCCTCGAGAACCTCTCCATCATTAGCGGACGCAAACGTCTTGTAGCCAAGTGGTTCATCAACATGGGCCGCGAAAAGCAGGCGGCTGGCGCCGAAGTCGATCGCCTCCAAATCAAGATCGGCAACCTACGCGACGCTGTCTCCACCCTCTCCGGTGGTAACCAGCAGAAGATCGTCCTCGGCAAGTGGCTGATGAACGACCCGCGTGTCGTCCTCCTCGACGATCCCACCAAGGGCGTTGACGTCGGTGCGAAGGCTGAGATCTACGAAATTATCCGCACCCTGGCGGCAACGGGGGTCACGGTCATCCTCAACTCCAGCGATGACCAGGAACTGGTGGCCCTGTGCGACCGCGTTTTCGTGTTGTATGAGGGCGAGGTCGTCACGGTTTTGAGTGGTTCCGAAGTCACCCAGGACAACCTGGTCTCAGCCGCACTGCTTGTCGGTACAGCGGATTCCGCTGGAACCAAGGGAGGGAACTAATGACCGAAACAAAGACCGGCCTGATGGACGTCCTTCGCGATGGGTCGTGGACCAAGCGGTTCAACTTCCGCCTCAACTACGCCGTCACCCTCGCGCTGCTCATCCTGGCGGTGGTCATCAACGCCGCGCTGCAACCCACCTTCTTTACTCAGTACTCCCTGACCAGCAACTTCGCGACCTTCGCCCCGTTGGTCTTCGCGGCAATTGCCCAGGCCATAGTCATCATCGGCGGCGGCATCGACCTCTCTTTGGGGGCGCAGGTGGCTTTCATTGGCGTCGTGACTCTGAGGGTAATGGACGGCCAGGACTCGCGAATCTGGCTGGGAGTCATTACCGCGCTGGTAACCGGTGCCGCCTGCGGCGCCCTCAATGGCTTTATCGTCGCGGTGATCCGCCTGCAACCGCTGATCGCGACCTTCGCGACCTCATCCGTCTTCGCCGGCCTTGCCCTGGTGGTGTTGCCAACCCCGGGTGGGGCGGTCCCAGCTTCCATGGTTTCCGCCTACCGCATGGCCGTTGTGGCAATACCGGTGCCCATCCTGCTGGTCGCCCTCGGCATGCTGGCGTGGTGGGCGCTGTCGAGGACGCGCTACACGCGCCAGCTCTACGCCGTCGGTGGTAACCGTGAAGCCGCCTACGCCTCACTGGTGCCGGTGACTTCGGTCACGTTCCGCAGCTTCGTGTTTGCATCGATGTTCATTGGCATCGCCGCGTTGACCGTCCTCGCGAATACCGGATCCGGCGACCCGTTCATTGGCGCCAACATGGCGCTGGACTCCATTGCCGCCGTCGTCCTCGGTGGTATTGCCCTGTCCGGTGGACGTGGATCACCGTTTGGGGCTGTCGCAGGTGCGCTGATTTTGGCGATCTCCTCCAACATCCTCTTCTTCTTGAACGTCCCGACGACCTACCGGGCCCTGGCATCCGGCCTCATCATCATCGTGGCGCTGGCTCTTTCCGTGATGACGACTAAGAGGGGAAAAGCATGAGTACCGCAATCGACACTCCAGTTGAGGAACTGGCCCGGGAACGCAGTCTCGGTTTCCTGAAAAACCCTGTCCTCATCGCCCTCATCATCACGGTACTCCTGATCGTCGTGGGGCAAATCGTTTCCCCCGGCTTCGGGTCTTACAACCAGATTCTCGCGATGCTGCGGGTCGCGTCTTTTCTAGGGTTTATCGCCATCGGACAGACCATAGTGATCCTTTCGGGTGGCGACGGTATCGACCTTTCAGTGGGGAAGGTGGCGACCCTGGGGGCGATTGTCGCCTCGAAAATCATGGAGGGTTCCAACGACAACCTAGTCTTAGGGATCCTGATTCCGCTTGCGGTCGGTTGCACGATTGGCTTCTTCAATGGCCTTGGCATCTTGCTCCTGCGAATTCCCCCCTTCGTGATGACGCTGGGCATGTCCGGCGTGGTTACCGGGCTCATCCTTGCTTACACCGGCGGTGTTGCGGGAGGGCGAAGTGCTCCGGCTCTAACCGCCCTCGTCAACGGGCGCTGGTTGTTCAACATCCCGGGGGTCCTCTACCTTTGGGTCATCGCCACCATCCTCGTGACGATCTTCCTGCGAAGAACTTGGACCGGGTGGAACATCTTTGCCGTGGGAGCGAACCGCACGGCCGCTCGACTCTCAGGCATCCCGGTGATGAGGACGGTTCTGCTGTCCTATGTTCTCTCAGGACTCTTCGCAGTGGTGGGTGGTTTGATGCTGTTGGGGTATACGGAGACCGTCTTCCTGAACCTGGCCGACAACCTGACTTTGCCGTCGGTGGCAGCGGTGGTGATTGGTGGAACCCTGGTGGCCGGGGGCATCGGCGGCTACGTTGGCTCCGCCATCGGCGCCGTCCTGCTGACGGTGCTGTCCTCATTCCTCACCACCATCAATATGCCGGAGTCGGGACGAATCATTATCAACGGTGTTGTTCTCATCCTTCTACTTGCAGTTTACGGCAGGCAGCGGAAGCTGCGTGCGTAGGTGATTTTGTAGTTCCGCGTGGCTCGCGCGCGGGCAATTCCTGAAAGGACTGATTTTTCATGGCAGAACGTAGGACACTGGGTGTCGGGATACTCGGCGCGGGGTTCATTGGGAACTTCCACGTTGACTCATTCCGTGGAGTGCGTGATGGTGACATCGTGGCGGTGTGCTCCCGTCGCCTTGAGCGCGCAGCTGACCTAGCCGCGAAGGCGGAGGCGCTTGGCGTCGGCTCTGGCGTGACCGCCTACGACGAGATCGTCGAGTTGGTGCGGGACCCCCGGGTTGAAGCGATTTGGGTGTTGACGCCCAACTTCACAAGGGTTGAGGTCATCAGGGCGATTACGGATGAGGTGATTTCGGGTCGCGCAGAACTCAAGGCTCTTGCTATCGAGAAGCCTCTGGGGCGCAATGTGGCCGAAGCGCGGGAGGTTTTGGAGATGGTCCAGGGCGCTGGACTCCTTCACGGTTACCTGGAGAACCAGGTTTATGCTCCGGGTCTGGTGCGTTCACGCGAGATCATTTGGGCACGAGGAGCCGCCGGGTCCGGCTCTCCTTATCTGGCACGTGCCGCCGAGGAACATTCGGGTCCTCACAACACCTGGTTCTGGAATGGGGCGACAGAGGGCGGGGGTGTCCTAAACGACATGATGTGTCACTCTGTGGAGGCGGGCCGCTTCCTTCTTACCCCTCCCGGCACTCGCCTCTCCGAATGGCTGACGCCAGTGTCGGTGACGGCCACCATCGCCTCCCTGAAGTTCGGTCGTCCCGAGTACGCCAAGTGGTTGCAAGATAACTACGAGGGCGTCGTGGATTACACCAAGACCCCGTCTGAAGATTACGCTCACGCCGTCTTCGAGTTCATCAACGGTGATGGCGAACCTGTTGTCGTAGAAGCCACCACCTCCTGGTCGTTTGTCGGTGCCGGTCTCAGGCTGTCATTCGAGCTACTGGGGCCGGAGTACTCCATGGAGAACGACACCCTCTCCACCGAATCCAAGCTCTTCCTTTCCCGGAACCTGCAGCAGGCCGAGGGCGAGGACATGATCGAGAAGCAGAACGCCGAACAGGGCTTGATGCCCCTGCTTTCAGACGAGGCCGTCTCCTACGGTTACACGGGCGAGAACTCCCACCTCACCACCATGTTCCTCCAGGGTGAGCAGCCGCTAGAGGGTCTAGAATCCGGCCTCGAAGTCATCGAAATGTTGATGGCGGCCTACAAGTCAGCCGAACAGGGCTGCACCATCACCTGGCCCCTCGACCTCGAGGAGTTCGTCCCTGCCGTTGCCAAGGGGGAGTGGAACCCGCGTGGGTAGACGAGACGGATAGGTAGTGTCCACCGGTGGCCCGGACGCTGCGTTGCTGGTCGGTCCCCCTAGGGTGCCTTGGTCCCCTGCAGGTTGTGTTCGAGGTCGATTTGGTGGGGTTTCTCGCCCTCACCAGCTCCGAGGAGCCCGTAGGGGACCGAGGCTGTCCGTTTGGTAGAGGACGTGCCGCGGCTGTCGGGCGTCTGCCGGAGCTGATGGCGCGTCGGACGCTTGCCAGCTTGCGGGTGGGGGCGCCGACCGACGACTTGCGATGGGCCCCAAGGGCTCGCCTAAAGCTCAGGTAGAAGGTGGTTTAGGGCCCTGATGAGGGCGTTGAGGCCCCGCGGCGGCGGATCAATGGCGGACCGACACTCGAGAGAAGGGGTATCGGCGTCAGACGGTTTGCTAAGGACGGGGAGCACGAGCGTGGGCACACATGCTTTCTTCTGCGGGGTGCATCGCACTGTGGACCAGCGTAAACGGCCGCGAGACCACCTAGGAACTTCCGCGAGACCACCCCGCAACTACGGCGGGATCACAGGCGAACTTCGGCGAACCTCCGCGGATCTCTGCGCGAGCCTGCCAACACAGACTTCAACAGGGCGACCTCTCCCGCAGCCTGCTTGCCTGCCGTCAGTACCGGCGCGACTTCGCCAGTAAGAGCGGTGACGCCTCCGCCCACATCAACGGGTCGGGCACCCCCGTGACAATTCCGTGCTGCGACAGCAGTTTGCGCAGCCAGTCCATCAGGGGTGTCAGCTTCTTCGCCTGGTCGTAGGTGATGTTGATGACCCGCCAGTCCGCCGCCTCCAGCATCTGTTGCCTCGCTACAAACCTGTCGGCAACCCCGTAGGCCGAGGTCGAGGACTCCCCGAACTTGCCCCTGCCGGTCACCTCGATCGCCAGTTTGGCGGTTGGAACCCCAATGTCTATGCGGAAATTCTGCTTCCCCGCCGTGACCGGCACCTGGGTGAGGACGCTCGCGGACTTCTTCACGATGGATCGCAACGACCACAGCACTATGGACTCAGCCGGAGACTCAAGGCCGCCATCGGCGCTGGCCAAGAGCGCCCTCGTCCTGCGAATCCTTGGAACGGCGCCCAAAGTATCCAAGTCCTGACGTAGAGCCTGCCTGACAATCTGCACCCGTTGTCGCGACCCGGCCAAGTCGCGGCTATCCCACCGCGCAAGATGCCGCAGTAGCAACGAGACATTGTGAAACGCCTGAAGAGGGTGGAGTAGCCGACACAAGTCAAACACAATCAGGTGCGCCGGCGCGATCCGAATGCCCGAGTGAACCCCGGTTTCGTAAGGGTCAACCTCCACACCCTGAGCGGCGAGGCGATGCCCGAAGGAAGTCTCCCCACTACCCCGCAACTGTTTGGTCTTGTGCCGAATCTGCACCAACCGCACCTCAGGGACCCTCGCGTTGTGGACGGGAACCGCTGGTAACACGCACTTGTGTCCGGACCGCCGGACCCGACGAACCACGACATCGGGATTGTTCCACCACGGTTGTAAACCAAGGATGACGAGGGCGGATTCCCCGCTAAAGACAAAGTCACCGTCCTCGGCGGCGTTGCGGGCGCGGGTAGAAATCAGGTGCTGAACCGTGAGAATCCGCGCTTCCGCGACCCTCTGCCGAGTCACCCACGGCTTCTCAGAGGCGTGCAATTTGCGCTGACTCAAATGGGTGCAATGCCCGATCTGGACAAATCCATTGCGGAGAGCGCGCGCCGTCGACACGCGGTTCGTCGAGGACGTAACCACCAGGTCTGAGTGTCGAATCTCCATACCAACACTTTGCTTGAAGCAGTGCGGGCTGGAAACTTCAGCATCACCAATCTGGGGATAACGCCGGGGTGGCCGTCCTGGGGAAACCGCTTCCGGGGACTAGTGGGTTCTGTACGCGCTGGGCGGAGTCCGTGCCCCAGACCGTGATCCGTACTACTATTTATGGGGTTAGAGATCATGTACGCGGCCCCAAACGGGGGCTTCAAGCGGACTTTCTAAGAATGAGGTAGTGCCATGAAGAAGTTCATCAAATCCATTTTCTGTCTAGGTCTTCTTGCTGGTGGCGCGGTTGTTGCCATCCAGTTCCAGCCGGTGCGTGACGCCCTGAAGAAGATTGGCGTGCCGCTCTAGGCGGCCGAGTTGCACACCCCGTTTGCGGGGTGAGCCGAAACCAGCCCCATGCTCCGAGTTGAGTGTGGGGCTGTGTTGTGCCCGTCCCCACGGGTACCGCCGTGCTCCGCTCGCCTGACGTTGTGGTCCGGCTCCCCTCCGCTCGCCTGACGTTGTGGTCCGGCTCCTCTCCGCTCCCCTCCGCTACCGGCGGCCCCTTCGGGGTCGGTTGGTCCCCTGGAGGTTGGGTACGAGGGCGAATTTGGCTGCAGAATCGCCCTGCGGGGGACCGAGGCGCTTCCGGGGGGCCGTGGGCAGGTGCGGCATGAGGGCACGGGGTAGCGCGCTCGTTGGAGGTGAACCGCTGCCAGCGGCGTCGCTTGCGGTACCGACGCGTGATCTGGTCGTCCCCCGGGTTCGACTCCGCGCAGTTTGCGCGGGTGGCCCCAGGCTCTACTTCTTCGTCGGGGGCATGCTGCGGCGGTTGTGGCTCTCTGTGGTGGCCGTCGTGGTTGGTCCCCACGGGGTTGGTTGGTCCCCTGGAGGTTGGGTACGAGGGCGGATTTGGTCGCAGAATCGCCCTGCGGGGGACCGAGGCGCTTCCGGGGGACCGAGGGGGTACGGCGGCGTGGGTGCGGGGGTTGGCGGGTATGGGAGTGCTGGCGTCGGTGGCATCGGCAGCGGGGGACCGTGGGAGAGCCCGCCCCGCGGCCCACTGCGTCCCATCGCACACACCTCCACATTGACCCAGACTTACCCGCGCAACTACGCTGTTTCCCGGTACTCGATTTGTCGGGTTCCCAGCCTGCACCGGCCTCAGGGCCAGATCCTCCCTCTTTTGGGGGTGGGGCAGCGTGCAGCAGCGGGCTCCAGTTCCGTCGGAGCTCCGGGTGTCATCCTCCTGGCCAGGATCCCAGATCCAGGTTTCAGTCATGGCACACCGGCCCCTGGCGGTGGTGTGTGCGCAGGGGATCAGCTAAGTCGACCAAAAACCGAAATGGGTCGCGCACCTGAAAACGCACGGCCTGCAACAGAAGAGACGGAGCAGTAGTGCCAACAATTCAACAGTTGGTCCGCAAGGGCCGCAAGCCCAAGCCGCGGAAGGCCAGCACCCCCGCGCTGAAGGGTTCCCCTCAGCGTCGCGGCGTATGCACCCGCGTTTACACCACAACCCCTAAGAAGCCGAACTCGGCGCTGCGTAAGGTCGCCCGTGTGCGCCTCTCCAGCGGCATGGAAGTTTCCGCTTACATTCCCGGCGAAGGCCACAACCTCCAGGAGCACTCGATGGTCCTGGTCCGTGGCGGCCGCGTCAAGGACCTCCCTGGCGTTCGCTACCGCATCGTCCGCGGCGCGCTTGACACCCAGGGTGTCCGCGACCGCAAGCAGGCTCGTTCCCGCTACGGCGCGAAGAAGGAGAAGAAGTAATGCCACGTAAGGGTCCAGTCCCCAAGCGTCCCCTGGTTGACGATCCGGTTTACGGCTCAAAGCTGGTTTCCCAGCTGGTCAACCGCATCCTTCTGGATGGCAAGAAGTCCATCGCCGAGGCGATCGTTTACGGCGCCCTCGAAACCGTCGCAGAGAAGACCGATCAGGATCCAGTCGTCGTGCTGAAGCGCGCCCTCGACAACATCCGCCCCGCCCTTGAGGTTCGTTCCCGCCGTGTTGGTGGCGCAACCTACCAGGTCCCGGTTGAGGTTCGCCCCTCCCGCGCAACCACGCTGGCCCTGCGCTGGCTGGTTGACTTCTCACGCAAGCGTCGCGAGAAGACAATGACTGAGCGTCTCGCAAACGAAATCATGGACGCTTCGAATGGTCTTGGCGCTGCTGTGAAGCGTCGCGAAGACATGCACAAGATGGCCGAATCTAACCGCGCCTTCGCGCACTACCGCTGGTAGTCGCAGGGTTCGACTAACACAAGTAAGGATTACTCGTGGCACTTGAAGTGTTGACCGACCTCAACAAGGTCCGCAACATCGGCATCATGGCTCACATCGACGCCGGCAAGACCACCGTGACGGAACGCGTTTTGTTCTACACGGGTATCAACTACAAGATTGGCGAGTCGCATGACGGCGCCGCCACCACCGACTGGATGGAGCAGGAGAAGGAACGTGGCATCACGATCACTTCTGCCGCTGTGACAACGTTCTGGAAGGGTTACCAGATCAACGTCATCGACACTCCCGGTCACGTTGACTTCACGGTCGAGGTCGAGCGCTCACTGCGCGTCCTCGACGGCGCCGTCGCCGTTTTCGATGGTAAGGAAGGCGTTGAACCGCAGTCCGAAACCGTGTGGCGTCAGGCTGACAAGTACAACGTTCCGCGCATTTGCTTCATCAACAAGATGGACAAGCTTGGTGCGGATTTCTACTACTCGGTGAAGACGATCATTGATCGTCTCGGCGCGAAGCCGATCGTCATGGAGTTGCCGATTGGCGCTGAAAGTGATTTCAGCGGCGTCGTCGACCTCATCACCATGCGTGGCCTCACCTTCCCCGCGAAGGACGAGGACGGCAACGCAACCCTTGGTGCGCTTGTGGTCGAGGGCGATATCCCCGCCGACCTGCAGGCCAAGGCCGAAGAGTACCGTGAGAAGCTCATGGAAGCCGCAGCTGAGGGCTCCGAGGAGCTCATGGATGCTTACCTTGAGAACCTTGAACTGACAAACGAGCAGATCAAGGAGGGCGTCCGCGCCCTGACCATCTCGGGTGAAGCGTTCCCGGTTTACTGTGGTACCGCCCTTCGCAACATGGGTGTGCAGCCCGTCCTCGACGCCGTCGTTGACTTCCTGCCTTCCCCTCTGGACGTTGGCGCAATGGAGGGCTTCAAGCCCGGCTACGAAGAGGACGGCAACACCGAGGTCCGCCAGCCGGACGAGGACGAACCGTTCTCAGCCCTGGCGTTCAAGATCGCGGCTCACCCGTTCTTCGGCAAGTTGACGTTCATCCGTGTTTACTCGGGCAAGGTTGAAACCGGTTCGCAGGTTCTCAACTCCACCAAGGGCAAGAAGGAGCGCATTGGAAAGATCTTCCAGATGCACTCCAACAAGGAGAACGCTGTTGATGCCGCTCACGCCGGTCACATTTACGCTGTTGTGGGTCTGAAGGACACCACAACCGGTGACACGCTGTGTGCAATCGACAAGCCGATCGTCCTCGAAACCATGACGTTCCCCAAGCCCGTTATTCACGTGGCTGTGGAGCCGAAGTCGAAGGCCGACCAGGAAAAGATGAGCATCGCGATCCAGAAGCTCGCGGAAGAGGATCCCACCTTCTCCGTTGAACTGGATCCGGAGACCGGCCAGACCATCATCGGTGGTATGGGCGAACTTCACCTGGACATCATCGTTGACCGCATGCGTCGCGAGTTCAAGGTTGAGGCAAACGTCGGCAAGCCGATGGTTGCCTACCGCGAAACCATTCGCAAGGCTGTCGAAAAGCTGGAGTACACCCACAAGAAGCAGACGGGTGGTTCCGGCCAGTTCGCTCGCGTCATTGTCGCGATCGAGCCGATGGAAGCCAACGCAGAGGCCGAGTACGAGTTCGAGGACAAGGTCACTGGTGGCCGCGTTCCGCGTGAGTACATCCCCTCGGTCGACAAGGGTATGCAGGCCGCCATGGAGTCCGGCGTCCTCGCTGGATACCCGCTGGTTGGCATCAAGGCAACCCTGCTCGACGGTGCTTACCACGACGTTGACTCTTCGGAAATGGCGTTCAAGATCGCCGGTACCATGGCAATGCGCGAGGCCGCCAAGAAGGCAAGCCCCGTCCTGCTGGAGCCGGTTATGGACGTTGAGGTTCGTACTCCCGAAGAGTACATGGGTGACGTGATTGGCGACCTCAACAGTCGTCGTGGGCAGATCCAGTCGATGGACGAGGCCGCAGGCGTTCGCGTCGTACGCGCCCTCGTACCACTGTCGGAAATGTTCGGTTACGTTGGTGACCTGCGTTCGAAGACCCAGGGTCGCGCTGTTTACAGCATGCAGTTTGATAGCTACGCCGAGGTCCCACGTAATGTGGCCGAGGAAGTTATCGGTAAGTCTCGGGGCGAGTAACCCCGGGGTATAAACGTAGTTTCGGGGCACATCCCGCCCCGAAACCGCGTTTCCCCTCACAAAATCAAATAGGAAACCCCGTAGTTGCGGGCCCCCGTTGTAGAGTTACTTCGGGCCATAGGCTTCTATCAACTACCCCGAGTCCAGGAGGACAAAAGTGGCGAAGGCCAAGTTTGAGCGTACAAAGCCGCACGTCAATGTCGGCACCATCGGTCACGTTGACCACGGCAAGACGACGCTGACCGCAGCGATCACCAAGGTTCTGGCAGACAAGTACCCGGACCTGAACAGCTTCACCCCGTTCGACAAGGTCGACAACGCACCTGAAGAGCGCGAACGCGGTATCACCATCAACGTTTCCCACGTTGAGTACCAGACCGAGGATCGTCACTACGCACACGTTGACGCCCCTGGTCACGCTGACTACGTCAAGAACATGATCACCGGTGCTGCCCAGATGGACGGCGCAATCCTGGTGGTTGCAGCGACTGACGGCCCGATGGCCCAGACCCGCGAGCACGTTCTTCTGGCACGCCAGGTTGGCGTTCCCACCATCCTCGTCGCACTGAACAAGTCCGACATGGTTGATGACGAAGAAATGCTTGAGCTGGTTGAGGAAGAGGTCCGTGACCTTCTGACCAGCCAGGGCTTCGACGGCGATAAAGCTCCTGTTATCCAGGTTTCCGCACTGAAGGCGCTTGAGGGCGATCCGGAGTGGGGCGCGAAGGTTGCAGAGCTCATGGAAGCGGTTGACACGTACGTTCCCACTCCGGAGCGCGAGATGGACAAGCCGTTCCTGATGCCGATCGAGGACGTGTTCACCATCACCGGTCGTGGCACTGTTGTCACCGGTCGTGTTGAGCGTGGCAAGCTGCCGATCAACTCCGAAGTTGCCATCCTGGGTCTGCGCCCGGAGCAGAAGACGACCGTTACCGGTATCGAAATGTTCCACAAGCAGATGGATGAAGCTTGGGCAGGCGAGAACTGTGGTCTGTTGCTTCGTGGCATCAAGCGTACCGATGTTGAGCGCGGTCAGGTTATCGCGATCCCCGGTTCGATCAAGCCTCACACCAAGTTCAAGGGTCAGGTTTACATCCTCAACAAGTCTGAGGGTGGCCGTGAGAAGCCGTTCTTCTCCAACTACCGTCCCCAGTTCTACTTCCGTACCACGGACGTCACCGGTATCATCCAGCTGCCTGAGGGTCGCGACATGGTCATGCCTGGCGACACCACCGAGATTGACGTTGAGCTGATTCAGCCCATCGCCATGGAAGTTGGCCTCGGCTTCGCTATCCGCGAGGGCGGCCGTACCGTTGGTTCAGGTAAGGTCATCGAGATCGTTGAGTAGTTAGCACGCAACGCGGCTAGCTACCGCAATGCAACTGCTTAGGGCCTTAGGGCTCAGCAAGGGCGGGATCCCCAAAAGGGGTCCCGCCCTTTTGCGTGCCCGCGCTGTGCGTGCTCGCGGCCCTGGCGCCCGCCGCTCCCTCACGTGGTTGGCCCCTCAGCGGCACCTCGGTCCCTCTGAGGGGTGATCCCACGCGGTTTGTGGCCGCCTTTGTTACCTACGGGGGACCAAGGTGCCTCCAGGGGACCAAGGCGTCCGGTGTGCCGGCCGCCGTCGTCGTCCCGTCGTCGTCCCTTCGTCGTCCAGTCGCCGTCGCCCGCTGGCCCACCGCCACCTGCCCGACCGCGTTGTCGGTCCTCTCCCGACCCCGCGGTCACCCGCGTTGTCGGTCCCCCCCACGGTTCCTCGGTCCCCTGCAGGGCGGGAGAACGATTCAAACTGCAACCAGATACGACATCCGCGGGACCGAGGCGCCTAGATGGGGCCAAGCTCAAGTGGTCGCAAGCGACGTGGTTTACGCGGCCCCAGACGCCTTCGTGACAAGTACGGACCAGGTGATTGCGTTGAGTAGTCAAGAGGGCTGGGGCCTGAGCGCCCTCGCGACCGCTTCTCTACGCTGAGTGGCGAGGGCGTGTCACGCAGCATGCGCCTACCCGGAGCAGTTGGTGGACGTTTAGACCTCCGGGCTTCAGACACGGGCAGACCCTCTTACCCGCGCAAGCGGGAGCACGTGCGCAGCATGTAACGCCGTTAGAACGGGGTGAGTCTCTTGGAACTTACTATCGTCCTCGCTCTGTTTGGCCTCATTTATGGGCTCGCGAAGGAAATCTAGCCTTGATGGTCGTGGCTATCTGATTACGTGTGTGGTGACGGGGTGTTTGTGCCGATGCGCCCCCAAGCGCCTCGCCGGTAGTCGCCCAGCCCTGGCTGCGCCTGCGCTCTATGGTCATCGGTCACTGCCTCGCCGCTCCCTTGGCGTGGTCGGTCCCTCAGCGGTGCCTTGGTCCCCTAGAGGGAGGATTCCACACGCCGTTGGGTCGTTCTTGTCACCTGCGGGGGACCAAGGCACCGCTGGGGGACCAAGGCGACCAGAGGAGACTGTGCAGACTCCTGCGGGGTACCCTCATACCAAGCACGCCGAAGGAGGCACCGTGAAGAACGCGATCACGAGGACGCTGGTTGGCGCCGTAGCCGCCGCGGCCCTCGCCATCACGGCCACCTCCTGTGCGGGCTCGGCGGTCAACCCCGAACCTCCCGAGCCGGCCACCACAATCGGTTCCCCACTCGAACTTCCGGTGCCGGCCGAAGCGCCGGCAGCCGCGCTGAACGACACAATCAATTCGCGCCATTCCGTCCGTACCTTCGCCGCTGAGCCCCTTTCCCAGACGGACCTTGCCACGCTTCTGTGGGCCACCTACGGCTACCGCACCGATGGTGGCCGCACGGTCCCGTCGGCTGGCGGCCTCTACGCCCTTGCCATCTTTGTTGCGATCGGGGACGTCGAGGGCGTTTCGCCCGGCATCTACACCTGGGATCCCGCAACCAATCAGTTGGGAAAGATGTCCGAGGGCGATCCGCGTACCCTCCTCCAGGGCGCCGCCCTCGACCAGTCCGCTATTGGCGAAGCCCCCGCCACCATTGTCATCGCGGGTTCCCCAATACGTTTGGAAGATAAGTACGGGGAGCGCGCTGGACAGTTCACCTTGAACGAGGCCGGGCATTCATCCCAGAACCTCCTTCTCATGGCCACTGCCCTGGGTCTTGGCGCGGTCCCAATCGGCGGTTTCGAGGACGATGAGGTGAGCGAAGCCTTGGATCTTCCGGCTGGGGAGATCCCGTATTGCCTGGTCCCCGTGGGTCTTCCCACCACCTGAATCTGGCATTCGGTCTAACCCACGGGTGTCCGACCCCCACCGATGGTCGAACCTCAAACGTGCTCAACCATAATCTCTGGACGGGTGGGTGAACGGGTGGCTTGCTGACCCGTGCTGGGGTGGGTATCGTGGGTACCCCACCTGCAATCATCCCCTTGGCAATTGCCGCTCAGGTGTTGGGAGCATTGAATCAGGAATGTGGTGCAGCATGTCGAATCTGAGTCGCACGGCTCCGAAGTTGTCGAAGTTCCATTGGAAGAGGCCCGACCTGGTCCACACGGTCCTTGACGGATCATCCCTTACTGTTGTTCGTGCGCCCGTGGGCGCTGGGAAGACTGACCTGCTCGCTGAGGCTGCCCTTATGGCAGCGTGCGATGCTGCTAGCAAAGTCGTTTTCATACACGGTGAGGCTATTAACCAGCTGAGCTCGGGCGTCGTCTGGGAAGTCGGCGCGGCGGAGCTGGGCGCTCCAACCGACGACGCTACCGCCACAGCCTCCCGCGAGCGCTTCTTCCGCGCCGTCGCCGCAACCAAAGAGCGCATCTACCTCTTTATTGACGACTCCTTCTTCCTAACACGTGAGGACACAGAGTTCATCCTGCTCCTCTTGCGCACCTTCCGGAACCTTTCCGTCGTCGCGTCTTCACAAACCCGCTCGCCTTTGGAAACCCCCCGCATGCTGATGGTCAGTGACTTGAGTGTGATTGATGCAAACCGATTGGCATTCACCCCCGGCGAGGTGCGGGATTACCTGCGCCACCATGTGCCGGCCGTGAGTGACGCCCTCGTTGACACAGTGTTTGCAAACTCGCAGGGGAATGTCGCCATGACGAAGGCTGCCGTCCAGCATCTCACCCAGGCCGGAGTGTCGGATCTACCGGCCGCGCTGACGAACCTTGTCTCTCACATGCATGCATCATCGGGAGTTGTCGACCTTGGGGCCGCCCTACAGGATGACGACTTTGCTGACTTCATCTTGCAGGTCAGCGTCGTGGACTCTTTCTCTCAGAAGCTGGCTCGCACCCTGACTGGACGTTCCGACGTTTCGACTCTACTCGGAAGAGCTGAGCAACTTGGTCTTGGTGTTTGGGGCGCCTATTCCCCTTCAACGTTCACCTTTTCACCGCTGGTCCTTGATGCGTTGAGCGAGGTGCGCCGCCTCCGGCTGTCAGATCGCACGATCGCGGCCGCGGTCCGCACCGCAGTGCAGGTTTTGGTGGACGAGGGCGAACCGGCAGTTGCCCTCCTCACCGCCCTCAAAGGTCGTGACTACGCATTGGCCGATGACGTCCTCATGGGTAACTCTGACTTCATTCTGGCCTTGACTCCCGAAGCGCTCCTCCCCATCATCCAGTGGGTGCCCGACACGGTGGCTGACCGCTATCCGGAGTTGGGTTGCCTAGCGGCTATTTCCCTGGGTGGAACCAGCAACAGCCGTGCCCGCTCCATTGATATCTTGAGCCGAAGCGCTGCCGCGGCCCGTTCCCTGCGTGACCGTTCGGACCCGTTCCGCGATGCCCTTCTTTATACGACGGAGGGCACCGCCCTGAGGAAGAGTGGCCGACCTGCCCGTGCCCTTGAGGTTGCGCTTAAGTCCGCTGAACTCTTGGAAGTCGTTTACACCAACTCTGGAAAGCCCATCTCGAGCCGCGCTGACTTCGCTTCCATCAGTAACGCCGCCTCAATGATGGCTGCCGGTGCCTTCGAGGAAGCTCTCCAACCCCTCATCGCAGTCGCCGAAAATGGGTCAAGTAAACCGATGCGCACTCTCGCCAACGCCCACCTTGCTGCCATTGCAGCCCTGTGTGGGGATCTGGTGACAGCAGACCGCGCGGCCAGCAACGTCGTATTCGGCCCTGGCTTTGCCGAGGGCGGAAGCATCTTCGCAGAGACCGCCTCCTTCATGATCACTTTGTACGAGGCCGTTCGCGCAGTCGAAATGTTCGACCTCGAACGTGCTTCCGACCTGCTCTTCTCCGTCAGTGGCACAACATTCGCGGAAGAGTATTGGAGTACTGTCGCGACCGTCCAAGGTTTCATTGACCTTCTCTCCGGCACGCCGCGGGAGGGGATCGCTCGCCTGCAGGCTTCGCGTACCCGCCACTCCGCAGAGAGCCTGACGGTTCGGACGAGGGCGATGCTGGACTACACCGAGCAACTCATGGCCGCCGCCCTCGGGGAAAACCTCAACTTGGATGAGTTCCGCGACAACCTCGACATGCGCACAGCCACCGCCATCCAACTGCTTTCTTACGGGCGCGGACTGTTCCATGCCGGCAAGCTTGGCCCAGCACTGCGAGTCCTAGCCCGCGTCCACAAACGCAAAGATGTCACGGTGCGTGTCCGTGCGGAGGCCCTGGCACTTGAAGCTGCCATCCTGCTTCGCTTTGACGCTGCTGATGATCTTGCTGGCGTCCTCGGCAAACTGGTGGCCACCCTCTACGAAAACGGTAGTCGTGTCTCTTTGGCTCTCCTCTCTATGGACGATGCTGCCGCCCTGGCCGAGGCCGAAGAGTTAGCGGGGGAGAGTGGCTTGAACGCCCTTCTCCGAGAAGTCCGCTCCGGACCCCTGCAGCTAACGGTCATTACCCCACTTTCGGCTAGGGAACAGCAGATCCTGGAGCAACTCAAGACCAAGGACACGCTTGCTGAGATCGGCGAACGTCTCTTCATTTCGGAGAACACCGTCCGCACCCACGTCAAGTCCATCTACAAGAAGCTCGGCGTCTCCAAACGCCAGGATGCCCTTGGTGTGGCTGGCGTCAGGGGTCTTTTCAACCAGTCGTAAGCGGGCCTACCACCCCGCGCATAGCACGCTCTCAAGACGCCTCACAACCCATTCGGCGTGTCTCGAACACCCGGGTGATTGTCCGGGTGAGTAACTTTGCCCATTGTCCAAACGCCCTGACCAAGGACCTAGATTCGGTATCAATGGTGCCTTGTGTGAACGGTGTTATGTGTTCGCAACAAAGCAAATCGAGGGCTTGAAGCGGACGTAGCTATACGCCCCTTATGTACGTGTACTGAGCAAGTTAGAGCGATAGAGCGGTTGGAGAATCAAATGGCGCGAAGAGCTGGACCCAAGCACAGCACCAGCGTGGAGGAAACCTACGCAAGAGGACGTATGGGCGCCCTGGCAGCATTAGCCACCCTCGCCCTTGTCGGCACCGGAGCCGCAGGCGCATTCGCCGCCACCTCCGCTGCCGACATTGAGGCTGACGGCGCCGCACCAGCAGTTGCAATGCTTGCGGACCCTGCTGCGGACTCAACCGCGGACCTCCAGGTCGAGGGCCCAGCCGAACCAGGCACGACCGAACCAGTCGTAGACCCAGGCACGGGTACCGACACTGACCCAGGGGTCATCACACCTCCAGACACCACCACACCACCGGTGACGGACCAGCCGGCGCAAGAGGACCAAGGTTCAGGCGCCATCGACGTAGTCGAGCCTGACGTCGTGACGGACGAGGCGACTACAGAGTCCGTTGAGGGGGGAATTTCCCCGTTCGCAGTGGGGATTCCGGACGGCGCCGGTCCCCCCTACGTCTACTGGACCGTGGAGGACGAAGCGGGCAACCTTGTGCCGGGAGCGACGTTCAGCTTCGAGCGTCGTAACAACGACAATGGCTGGACCGGGACTCGCAGCGTTACCGACTGTGTCGATAGCGGCTGCACGGTTGTAGACCGAGATAGCGATGCGGGCGAGTTCCTGGTGAAGTGGATCACTAGTAACACCCCGGGAGGCAGCCCCTCGGGAACTGGAGCGAGCAACGTGATCCAGGCCGGGAGCAGATACCGAGTCCAGCCCGTGACAGCGCCCCCTGGGTACGAATGGGTCTCGTCGACCAGCTGGGTTGACTCGAACACCAAGACGTGGGTTGGGGATTCTGCAGCCGATCGTACGCTCGACTTCGGCACGTTCAAGGTGCGGCGGCTCGAGACCAAACCCGTCTGTGCAGCCGGATACGTATACGCCGTCACCGGCAACGGGCAGCTCCGCCAAGTGGCTCCAGGCGGCAGCGTCACCAACCTCGGGACACGGGCGTCAGATGTGAGTGGCTTCAACGGTGTTGGCATTGGGGTGGGGGCGGAGACCGCCTACGCGTACGAGCGCACAAACGATAGTAAGACCGCCCAGCTATACGAATACAACACGACGACAGGAACCTGGTCCTCCCTGCCAGTGTCGGTCGACTCCGTAAGTGAAGGCCACACCGTCACCTTTGTGGCTGGAGGAGTCGACCTTTCCACAGGGAAGTACTACTTCGGTGGTTTTGCTAAGACGACGACTAGCTATCCGACTCGCTACAATGTTGATTTCCACCTCTGGGAGTACACTCCGGGCGGCACTGCTGCCCTATATAAGGGGTATGTTCGCGTTGTGTCTAATGCGACCACGGACCCGGGAAATACTAACGGAGACCTTGCTTTCGACTCGCAGGGCGTCATGTACATCGTCCGGGGATGGACCGTTACTACTGGGAGCGTATGGTCTCCTACATATACTGGTTGGGTACAGCTGAGCAGCGTGGGAAAAGATGCCTTGCTGAACGCTGCGGGAGGCAGCATTACTGGGAGCACTCTTACCGCCCAGAATACGGGCAGCACCCAAAACGTGAATGGAATCGCTTTCGATGACACGGGCAAAGGGTTCTTGGGCTCTGGCTCCCGACTGGACTCGTTTGATATGCCCGGTTGGACCAACCAGACCCACGTTGTAAGCACTGGGTTGGGTACCACAGTTTCCACTTCCACAGACCTTGCCTCCTGTACGTCGCCACCAACGGTCACACTGCAGAAGTACATTCAGGGTGGGCGCGTCGCTGCGGGAGACGAGTTCGAGCTGATCTTGGAGGAGGGCACGGGCTCAGGGGCGCTTGAATTAGGAAGGCAGATCACGGATGGGCCCGCCTCTGGCCTGCAAACGAAAACGGTCGGGCCTGTTCCGACCAGACGTGGCGTCGAGCTCCATTTCTCGGAAGAGGCGGCAGGCACGACCGATTTAGATAAGTATGCATCGAGCTACCAGTGCACTCTGACTTACAAAGACGGATCTACCGAACCGTTGGATCGTAAGGACGGGAGGGCAGGATCAGTTACGATCCCGCCGAACGGAGAGTCAGTGGTTTGTGAGTTCCGCAACTCTCCGCTGGTCGCGAACGTCGTGGTAAACAAGCAGGTCACAGACCTCAAGGGCGAGAACCCGCGACCCGACTCGGGATGGACGGTCGGCGCAACCACCGAAGCCACGGTCGGCAGGGCAACCCAGGCGCCGACTGAGTCGACCCTGGAGACAGATGAGAAAGGTAACGCAGCCTGGAAGATCACGTTCAATGCCTATGATGATCGTGCGACCGTAACGGTATTCGAAAACGTAGATAGCAAAACCGGCTACGAGTTCGACAGCGGTTCGTGTGTCGTCACTCATCTAGACGGCTCTAAGACCCGTACACCACTGCTTGGTCCGGAAGAGACCGCCCTCGAACGCATCAAACCGGGCGACCAGGTTGCGTGTACATACACGAACCGACCCCACGCCGGCACGCTCACTCTCGTCAAGAGTGTCGATGGCGGAACCGCCACTGCGGACCAGTGGGCGCTGACTGCCACAGGCTCGAGCCCGGGTGTCGGCAAGGTCATTGACGGCGCCACCACCGGTACCGACGACGCAACCGCGGTTGTCCCAGCGGGCAGCTACATCCTGACTGAGTCTGACGACATTACAGGCTACGAACTCAAAGATCTTAAATGTGTAAAGACCGGCACGAAGGAGCCTCTCGAGCTGACAGGGGACGACAAAAACGTCGTGTCACTCGAGAACAAGGACGACGTGACCTGCACGTTCACCAACGCCCCGCAGAAGGCGTTGCTCACCCTTGTGAAGAAGGTTGAGGGCAGTGATATCACTGGCGCCCTAGGATCAGCAGCGACCGCCTGGACACTATCGGCCACCAATGGGACCGAGATCAAGACGGGCCGGACGGAGACTACATTTGAAGTTACCGAGGGCACCTGGACCCTTGCTGAGACAGGGAGATCTAGCCAAGAAACCGTAGGCTACGACTGGACCAGCCTCGAGTGCAAGACGAAGGGCGGCGCTGCGATTTTCGGGACGAGTAAGGATAATCCCAAAGTCAACTTGAAGTTCGGTGATCACGTCACCTGTACCTTCACCAACAAGGCAAAGCCTGGCTCAGTGACTTGGAACAAGATTGACGAAGCAGAGCGACCTCTAGCTGGGTCCCAATGGCAGATCAAAGATGCGGATGGCAACGAGATCGCCGCGACCATTACAGAGAAACCAGTTGGAACCTTCAGTGTAATCGGCCTCCCATGGGGTGAGTACACCCTGGCGGAGACTGTGGCGCCCCCCGGGTACCAGCTCCTCGCTGATTCGATCGAGTTCAAGATCGGTCCGGACGGTAGCACCTTCGACCTTGACGTAATGCTCGAGGATCAGGTGAACACCATGGTCACGGGCCCAGCTCTTCCGCTTACTGGCGGTCAGAGCGCCGCAATGTTCACCATTCTTGGCGGCGGACTCCTGGCCGGAGCCCTAGCGCTTACCGCAATGAACCGCAGGAAGGGGGGCGCAGCACATCGAGCATGAGCTCGTGGACTACACGTCCTACCGACCGAACAGAAAGAAACTTCTTGCGTCCGAAAGACCCAAGGAAACGGAAGGAAACGCAACCAATGTCAACAACTAGAAAACCGCTGGCGAGGAGAATCCTCGCGAGCATAGGCGCAACAGCCTTGGGCGTCGTTGGCGTCGCAGGGCTGGCAACAACGGCAATGGCAGATGACGATGGGGGTGGTGAAGACCCAACTCCCGTGGTGAACCTCGGCAACATCAATCCCGAAGAAGATGCCTCGCTGATTATTCACAAGTACGACGGAAACCCCGGCCTGGCTGGCAACGGCACGGCGATCACTGACACCGAGAGCCTGGGCAACGCGCTCAGCGGCGTCAAGTTTAGCGTCTGCCCGGTGCTCTACAACAGTGAGGCCATCGACCTCACTACGTACCAAGGCTGGGTCGACGCGCAGGGCGCGAACATCACCAATGTCCTTCCGCCGCCAGTGACCGATCCGCCAACGCCCGCGGGCCCGTACAGCCTCGGTGCCTGCACCGAAGTGACAACAATCAATGGCGTCGCCACCTACCCGGCGACCGGCAGCGCGGCATTCGGCCTGTACTTCGTGACGGAGACCGATCCGGGTGACAACCTGATCGTTTCCCCCGTGCAGGACTTCCTGGTCAGCATCCCCTACCCGAATGCAGACGGATGGCTCTATGACGTTCACGTTTACCCGAAAAACAAGGTCGACAACAACGAACCAGAGAAGACTGTTACCGACCCGGGCGCGAACTTTGCCGTTGGGGACACCCTGACCTGGACCATCACCAAGGAGCTTCCGGCTCTGGCCACTGGTGGCACGTTCACCAAGCTCATCATCACCGACCAAGTGGACGGCCGTCTCGCCCTGGACGCCGACGACGTCACAGTCACCGTCAGCGATGTGGCTTTGGTCGACGGTGACTACACCGTGACCGTCGAGGGCAACCTCGTGACCGTCACCTTCAACAAACCTGGTCTGGCGAAGCTAGAGGCTGGCAAGACCGTCACCGTCGTCCTCGAAACCACGGTTGAGACGCTGGGTGAAGATGAGTTCACCAACCAGGCGTTCGTGAACGTCAACGATGCCGTGCAGGGCACCGGCGAGCCTACGGTCTACTGGGGCTCAGTTGAGCTAACCAAGAAGGATGCTGCGAACCAAGCACTTCTTTCCGGCGCAAAGTTCGAGCTCTACGACTCAATCAACGGCACCAAAATCAATACCACTCCGGCTCTGCTGGTTACCGACGCTGACGGTACGTTCACCGTGAATGGCCTGTGGGTTGGTACTTCCGCCGACGCGGAGAAGGAATACTGCCTGAAGGAGATCGAGGCACCTGCCGGCTACACCACCCCGACTGGCGATGCCGCCTGGACGTGCTTCGACGTCGCCGCAGACGGACTCACCCCTGTTGAGGTGTCTGTGGACAACACCAAGCAGACCGGACCAACGTTGCCCCTAACCGGTGCCAGCGGCACCCTGCTGATGACCATTGGTGGCATTGGTCTGGTTGCTGTTGCTGGTGGTCTGTACTTGGCGACACGTCGCAAGGCACACCAGGAGTAGTAGAAACACATTGGTTCCTGCCCTAACAGACAGGGACTGAGCCCCGACGGTGGGGAGAGCGCTATGCTTTCCCCACCGTCTTGGCACGAAAGGGAGACCATGGCTCGATCCACTGCGGCGTCGGCGGCACAACTCGCTTCTGCGACGATTGCTGAACGCAGTGCCCCTGGGCCAGAGGGTGCTGATGGTGGTGGCCGTCAGAGGCGCGGCTGGCGACTCAGCTGGGTGTCGCTAGTGATCGCGCTGATCGCCCTCGTCGGACTGTCCATCTTCATGTATCCCTCGACTGCAGCGTGGTGGTCGCAATGGAATCAGTCCCGTGTTATCGAGAATTACTCCCACCAAGTTCAGGCAAACGTAACTCCGGGTAATGACGAGAAACTAGCTGCGGCCCACGAGTACAACCGTTTGTTGAGCACAGGTGCCATCACTCTGGGTGCAGATGCTCACAAGCCAACTGCGGACAGTGCGTCCGAGGAGGACCTCGACTATTGGGATCTGCTTGCAGGTCCGACAGAAGCGATGGCGCGCATCAAGATCCCCAGCATCGACGTGGATCTACCCATCTACCACGGTACCTCGGACGAAACCCTGCTGAAGGGAGCGGGTCACCTTCAGGGGACATCGCTGCCAGTTGGTGGAATCGACACCCATTCAGTGATCAGCGCTCACCGGGGTCTCGCGTCTGCGACCATGTTCAACAACCTCAACAAGTTGGATATTGGTGACACATTTGTGATTGAGGTTGCAGGGGAAGTGCTCACGTACCAGGTCTTCGAAACGCAGGTTGTTGAGCCCTCAGATACACAGACGGTGCTACCACGCGCGGGGGAGGACATTGTTTCTCTGGTGACTTGCACTCCTCTAGGAATCAACACGCACCGCATCCTTGTGACAGGGGAGCGGATTACTCCGACACCGATTGAGGACGTGGAGGCGGCGGGGAAGGCGCCGGACATCCCAGGGTTCCCGTGGTGGGCAGTGATCCTGCCCAGCGGTGTCTTGGTGGCTGGCCTGTATGTGTGGCGATCGGGCTACCCGCCGAAGAAGTCGCGGTCCAAGGAGTAGTTTCAGTTGGTTTCGGCTAGGTTTCGGCCTAGCTTAGGGTCTAGTCAAAGTGGACTAGACCGGCCCTGGCCGCCGCAACAAGTACCTGCACGCGGTCACGCAGATGCCATTTAGAGATGATGCTGCCGAGGTGGGCTTTGATGGTGCCCTCCGATACCAGAAGGGTGTCTGCCATCTCCGCATTCGACATGCCGCGAGCAAGGAGGCCCAGGACCTCATTCTCCCGGCCGGTAAGTGGTGCTAGGTCTGAGGAGCTGGGTGTGCCAGCCGATGAGCTACGGACGTGACGGACCAGCATTGCGGCGATGCGGGGGGAGAGCGAACTGGTGCCGTCGTGAGCTTGGCGCAGGGCGTTGAGGATTTCCTCCGCGCTGGAGTCCTTGAGCATGTAGCCGGTGGCGCCGGCACTAAGCATCGGCAGCACAGTTTCACGGGTGTCGAGCGTGGTGACGGCGAGGACCCGGACGTCGGGGAAGCGCTCAGAGATTTGCTCTGTGGCTTCAATCCCGCCTATTCCAGGCATTTGCACGTCCATCATGACGATGTCAGGGTGGTGCTCTTCGATCGCCTTGAGGGCTTCTGCGCCATCGGAAGCTTCCCCAACCACGACGATCTCGGGGTCGCGGGAGACGAAGTGGGATAGGGCAACCCGCACCAGGGGATCATCGTCAGCAATCACTACCCGAATCTCATTCATGAACACAGTCTAATGCCCCAGTTCATTGGACGTTTGGCTAATAAAAGTCTGGAAGAATGGCGGATGTTTCAATCTCGCTTCGACGGAAGAATAGACCTCAACAAGACAAACGTCTAACAAGGGGGTGTTCCCGATGAGCTTTTGGCGTCAAATGGCAATATTCTTCCGCATTATCTGAGATCGGGAGGCATGTTTGGATGGCTCGTGGTCCATACTGTGACAATGTTCAAGAGACCAAATGTGGAGCAGCTTGCCAAGCCCTCTGAGTTTGGTCATACCGACAGTTTGACTCGTTCCGAGAGAATTACACTTTTCACTTTCGTAGGTGTAGCCACGGCTGTTGATGTAATCAGCCTCATTACGAACCCCAACGCACACCTCATCACCGGCTTAGTCAGCGTCGCGATGACTCTGACATTGGCCCTCTACGCGTGGTCCCCGACCGTTGCGACACTCGTCTTGGGCTCCGTTGTCTCATACTCGTTCGCGGTGGGAGGAGCAGTCGAGGCCACACTTGGTGGCGCGCTTGCCGCGCTGTTGGTGCTGCGACTTGGTACTACACCGCTGATCTTCATGTACGTTGGCGGGTTGTTGCTCTCAGGGGCAGCGATCTCATCTGGATTGGGCCTTAGAAGTGGCGGGGACACAAGTGTAACTGGGTTACTTGTGGTGGCCACCCTGGCTGGGCTAGTCGGATATGCACTTCGGGTCGCTGCGGCGCGTGGTCAGCGACTGGAGCTTCGGCTTGAGGAGCAGAAGGAACGCGAACACGAAGCCGTCCTCGCCGAACGACGCTGGATAGCGGGCGAACTGCATGACAGCATTGCGCACCACCTGACTGTGGTGACCCTGCACTCCCAGATGCTCGACGATGAGCGGACACGGGAGGAATCAGCCGACGTCATCCGGCTTTCGGCTCGTAAGGCGCTCAACGACCTGCGGTTCGTCATCGCGTTGGCCGATGAGATCACGGATACCGAGGGGATCTCTTCGGGTGACCTGGCCTCAGCGATCGACGAGGCGCGTGCGGAGTTGCACGCGACTGGTCGCAAAACGGTTCTGACGGGCGATCCAGACAACCCTGTGATTCCCCGCGGGACCGAGATAATCTTTGCTCGGATCGTACGCGAGTCCACGACGAACATTCTGAAGTACTCCGGGCCGGGTGAAGTGATGTTCGAGGTGGAGGTCGATGACCAGGTTGTGGAGATGACGATCTCCAATCCTCTGCCAGCCACACCGCGCCGTGACCTGCCGTCAACGGGCACGGGCCTGAACCGAATGGCGCAGCGCGTCCTCGGTGTTGAAGGGGAGTTCAGTGCGGGCATTGTTGGTTCAGACTGGGTGGTGCGGGCGAGTCTGCCGATTGCGCCGTCGAAGAGTTAGCGTTCGTTACGGTGCGGGTCATCGAATGTGGTGAACACCAGTACTTGGTGGGAAGATTCTCGGGGTACACTATGTTTCGGCCGTTTGGCTGGTTGGTCGTTGCGTGACCGATTGGTCGTTTGGTTAGGCGCTCGTGGCGGAATTGGCAGACGCGCTGGATTTAGGTTCCAGTGTCTTACGACGTGGGGGTTCAAGTCCCCCCGAGCGCACCTTGGCCTCCAGATGTCGGAGGTGCGTGACAGAATATGTCTATGACAGAGAGCACATCAGCGCCGCGCGGCGCCAAGTTGGAAGTGGGCCAGGTTGCGCCCCTATTCACCATTGCAACCACAGAGGGCGAAGTGACGCTGGCGAAGTTGGTCGAGGACGCTGCGAAGGGCGTCATCGTCTACTTCTACCCCAAGGCAGGGACGCCGGGATGCACCAAAGAGGCATGCGATTTCCGGGATAACCTCAACTCCCTGAAGGGGGCGGGGTACACCGTCATTGGAATCAGCGCCGACAAGATGGCCTCACTGGAGAAATTCCAGGCTAAGCAGCAGCTGAACTTCCTGCTCGGCTCCGACCCCGACCACGCCATCATGACTGAGTGGGGCGTGTGGGGGACCAAGAAGAACTACGGCAAGACCTTCCTGGGAATCATCCGCTCCACCTTCGTGGTTGGTAAGGATGGGCGGCTTGAGGTCGTTCAGTACAACGTGAAGGCAACCGGGCATGTAGCGCGGCTGCGTAAGACGCTCGGCCTCGACTGACCCTGTCGTGACCGCCTCGAAGCCGCGGTGGGACCCGTTCGAGTACCTGCGTACCCATCGTTTTGACGAAGATCGTTGGAACCCGTCCGAGGACGCCCAGTGGCGGGAACTGGTGTCCGTCGGCAACGATGGCATCATTTCTTCAGCCGCCATCGTGCAGGGTCTCCTCACGGCAGGTGCGACAGGTCAGGAGGCGGTCACGGGCGTCCTCGCACTAATCGCGATGGGCATGGTCGGTAGTGGGGCCAGCCAGTACAGCGAGTCAGAGTCTGAACGGCAATCGCAGCTAAGGATTGTGGAGCGGGAGAGCGCGGCGCTTCTCGCTACCCCCGACGAAGAGTTTGACGAACTGGTGACGATATATGAGGAAAAGGGGCTGTCGGCCGACCTCAGCCGAGCCGTTGCAACGGAACTGATGGCGAAGGACGCACTCACAGCGCAGCTTGATGCAGAGTACGGCCTCGATAGCATTCACGGGAAGTGGTGGCCATGGCAGCGGGCAGGGTTGGCCGCCCTGGTGTTCTTGGTCGGATCGGTGCTGCCACTGCTGTTCCTGCTGATCCTGCCCTGGGCCGTGAGAGGGGAGGTGACGGTGGCAGCTGTGGTGATCGCCCTCGGTATCTCCGGGTGGATCGGCCACCTTGTCGAACACAGCTCAGCCTGGCGCGCCATGGCCCGCACAATACTTGTTGGTGTGACGATCTTGGGAATCTCGACACTTGCAGGCACTTTGGTGACCTTCTGATCCGGTCGCGGATCTAGGATGACAAAATGACCTTCAAATCTTCAATAGCTTCGCTCGCCACGCGCTTCGCAGGCTACAGGTTCGTCATTGAAGAAGGCTGGCCCAAAGAGGGCGCCATCTTCATCGGGGCTCCACACACCTCAAACTGGGACTTCGCGGCCATGCTCGCCATCACGTGGAAAGCGGGTATCCCCGTGCGGTGGCTCGGCAAATCGCAGGCATTCGACAACCCGCTGGGATTTGTGCCGCGGTGGCTCGGGGGCATTCCCGTGAACAGAGACGCGCCGCAGGGAATGGCGAAGGCCCTCAGCGAAGAGCTGGAAGCAATACCCGGGGCCGTCCTCATCCTTGCCCCCGAAGGGACCCGCAAGAAGACCGACCGCTGGAAGTCAGGGTTCTACCGCATCGCGCGGGACGCGGGGTTGCCGATCGTGCCGGGGTTCATTGATTCCACGACAAAGACGATGGGGCTCGGCCCCGCCCTCGTCCCCAGTGGAAACGTGGTGGCGGACATGGACGTTTTGCGGGCGTTCTACGATGGGAAGAAGGGATTCCGACCCGGGCTTGAAAGTGCGGTGCGGATCAGTCTTGAGGACGAGGGCGCCTAGATCATCTTCTTGCGCTGCATGTACTCAAAGGCGACCCAGCCGATGGGGATCTGCAGGTAGAAGGTGGCCAGGCGGAAGGTGACGGCTGCGCTGAGCGCAACCGCAGCGGACACGCCAATGGCGGTCATGCCGACAGTTAACGTTGCTTCGATTGACCCGACACCGCCGGGGACCGGGATCATTGAGCCCAGGGTGTTGCTGACAAGGTAGGCGGCCCCAACTTTCCAGAAGTCAACCGAGGCGCCGAAGGCGAGCAGGGAAAACATGAAGGACCCCGCGAAGGACAGGGTCTGCAGGAGGGCGCCAAACATGGCCAACGCGAGTTCCTTGGGGTGCTTGAAAGCCCAGACGGCCTGAGGGTAAGCCTTTGTCCATACCGATTTCACCTGCGTGAAGATCCAGTTGCGGGACTTGGGAATTGCCAGGGCTAGAAGCGCCACTACAAGCACCCCGAATGCGACCCAGCCGACGATATGCCAGGGGATCTTGATGTCCGGATCCACCCCCACAAGGAAGATAGCCGCCAGCACAAGTATGAAGGAGGTGAGGAACTGGGAGAGCTCCATGAGGATCATGGTGGCGACGGCCTGGGACGTCTGCATTCCCCGTTTCACCAGGAACCGGATGCTGAGGGCAAGGGCGCCTAACCCCGCTGGTGCGACAACCCCAACGAAAGACGACGCGACCTGGGTGAGGAGTGCGTCCCGGAAGGGGACCTTGATGGGGGCAAACACCTTCATGGGAATCGCGGCGCCAACCCAGGTGAGGGTCCCGATCGCGAAGGCCGCAATGAACCACAGTGGTTGCATGTCTTTGAAGGCCTTTTCAAACTCTTCGGGTTTGATGGAGCGAGACACCACGAAGACCACGATGGCAACGAAGATCACGGCAATGAGGATTTGGGCGGGGCGCTTCTGCCACCACTTCTGCGACTTGGGGGTCGGAGTGGTTGGGGCAAGGGTCATTGCTGGTCCTCTGCGGGTGGGACTTGTCTGCCAGGGTGGCGGTTTCCCTCAACTTTAGCTTGTTCTCCGTTGTGTCGGAGGTTCGTTGTAGGGTCGAGGGCGCGTCTGAACGCTCGCTGACGACCTCGGGCAGATCAGTTGAGGACAAGGTGGGCGAGGACGTCTGAGGTTCAACGCATACGCCGACGTCACTACCTGCGGCCTATCCTTGGGGTATGACAGAAATTCTGGTTGGCCAGCCCCTGCTCACGCTGTTCCTAGTGGTGGCGCTCGGGGCGGCAGTCGGAGCCATCCGCATCGGACCCATTCGCCTGGGAGCGGCGGGCGCTCTGTTTGTTGCGCTGATAGTTTCTGCGGCGAACCCGGAGCTGTCTGAGGGGTTCGGCCTCGTCCAACAGGTCGGCCTAGCACTGTTTGTCTACACCGTGGGGATCGCGTCGGGGGCGACGGTGGGGAAGGCGCTGCGGTCGAACGTGCCGCTGATGGTCGGCGCAGTTGTCGCTAGTGTCCTGGGTGCGGTTGTTGCTGGAGTGGTTGGCGGTGCGTTGGGGCTGCCGAGCGGCCTCAGCACGGGCCTGTTCACGGGTGCGCTCACTGCTGCTCCAGCGTTGGATGCGGCAACGCGCATGGTTGGGGGGACGGACCCGGCGGTGGGGTACTCGACGGGGTATCCGGTTGGGGTCCTGGTGGGGATCGTCGTCGTGACACTGATTGCGGGGCTGTCATGGGCTGGGAAGAAGGACACTCCGCCGCTGGCCGGCCGTGGTTTGCACGCATTGACGGTGCGGGTCACAGAGACGATCCAGCCCAAGGACATTCCCGAGTGGGCCGACCAGACCGTGCGGTTCTCCTACGTCAAGCGTGAGGGGAAGACGCGGGTCCTAGTCCCCGGTGAAGAGTTGCGCGAGGGCGACGAAGTGGTCGTTGTCGGCGAGCCCGGTGGGCCAGAGCACGTCCTCGAAAAAATCGGTGTTCCGGTGCCGGGGCACCTGGCGGATGATCGTTCCGAAGTGGTGTTTGAGCGCATCGTCCTTTCCAACGACTCCCTGCCCGGTCGAAGTGTCGCCGATCTGCAACTGCCCGCGCAATACGGCGCAGTGGTGACGCGGGTGCGGCGCGGGGATTTGGACCTGTTGGCGCGTGAGGATCTGGCGTTGCAGGCAGGCGACATCTTGGCGGTGGTGGCGCCGGCCAGCGAACTCGGGGCGGTGAAGAAATACCTAGGGGATTCGCAGAGGTCGATTGCGGAGCTTGACTCACTCTCGATCGGGGTGGGACTGGTTCTGGGGATTCTGGCCGGAATGGTGTCACTGCCGCTACCCGGCGGACAGATGTTCCAGTTGGGGGCTGCGGCGGGACCGCTGCTGGTCGGACTGATTCTTGGGGCCCTGCGTCGAACTGGGCCGCTGGTGTGGTCTATGCCGGAATCAGTGAACCTGACGGTTAGGCACCTAGGGATGCTGTTGTTTCTCTCGGCGTTGGGGTTGTCGGCGGGTCCGCAGGTGGCGGAGCTCTTGCGGGGGCCTTTGGGGGTGAAGGCACTGCTGTGCGCGCTGATCGTTGCGATCGTGGGTTGCGTGGTGATGGTGGTTGCCGGGTGGCTGGGAGGAATGTCCGCGGCACGCACAGCCGGGGGAGTTGCCGGGTTCCTGGGGCAACCCGCCGTGTTTCAGGCGGCAGATGCGCGGGTCCGGGATGAGCGGATCGAGAGCGCTTACAGTGTCCTCTTCGCCCTGGCGATCCTGGTGAAGATCCTGCTGGTGCCGCTGGTGTGGGTGCTGTAGGCGGTCCCAGCTTCCACCCTGACGGTGCCACTGGCCGCCGGCTTTCGTGGTTTCCTCGACCCGCCGCGGCTGCGCCTCCGAAACTGCCGCCCCGCCTGCCGCGCCCTCGTCACCGATGCAGTCTCCGCCATGCCCCCAACCCCAAAGTCACCGCACGCTCCCGACGTGCACGGCACCTACGGAGGTCCGCCTCGGTTCCTCAGAGGTGCCTTGGTCCCCCGGAGGGGAGATTCCAGACGTTCCTGGGTTGCTTTTTCCACTTGCGGGGGACCAAGGTGCGTCTGAGGGACCGAGGGCGAAGGCATAGACCGAGGGACGTCCATTCCCCTTCTACAACGTGTTGACTACGCGTGCCGGGAACCTGGTGAACTCCGCCTGGTCCCCCACAGCGTCCTCGGAGCTGTACAGGTAAGGAAACAGGTCCCTGCGAATGCCAGATGTGACCTGCGGGGGACCAAAGGGCCGCCGGGGGACCGAGGGCGAAAGCGCAATCGGAGAGTTTGATGCATTGGTGGTCGGCCCGCGTGGGTCAGCCTGCCTGTGAGTCTGGGTTGGAAGATTGGGGCCTTTGACTGTTGTGCCGCGCAGGACACCCAAGTATTCCGGAGCCGGTTATTCCTTACGGAGCGGGTTACGCCTAACGGAGCGAGTTTGGCCCCATTTGCCCTTGAATCACACCGTTATGCAAGCCAAGCGCGCTCCGTTAGGCGTAACGCGCACCCTTATGACATGGGGTAGCGCCGGGGGCGAGTGCGAGTGGGGCTGGAGGCGCGAGTGGGGCGGGCAGGGGACAAGGGCCGGTGGTTGACTACGGCGCCGCCGTCCCCAACCTGTAGAACGTCGCCCAAAACCACAGCGCCGACAGCGTCGACAACCCCAGTGCCAGCGACTGTGCCGCCAGGTACATATTGTCGTTAAAGACCGGGTCCAAATGCGCTGTGAGCTGTGCCGGAACGCCCGTGGAGTACGACGTCGCGACCTCCTGCAACACGCCAAAGTTCGCCATCGTTCCGATGCCCAACATCAAACCCACGGCAAGCGACCCAACCCCAACAACCACCAGGAAAACCACGTACACCACGCGCAGGGGGTAGACCTTGGACGTCCTCTCCTCTATCGCATGGTGCCCAAGCAGCCACATCGCAACCAGCGCTCCCATCCCAATCGCGATCATGTCCCCACCGATGGTGTCGGACAGTCGATGCCACCGCGCAGTCACAGTGGCCGCGCCAATCGACGTCGCCCATCCCAGTGCAAGCAGCATGACAAGCCCACGCCAGCGGTACGAAACCACCAGCAACAGCGCAACCAGAATCGACATGGCAATCGTGGTGTGACCAGAGGGGAACGAGTTATGTGTGTTGTTCTGGTAGATGTCCGCCAGGTCGGGCCTCGGCAGCACAAAGCGCTTCAACACCTCAGCCAGCACGGCGGATGCCCCAAGTGTGAACATTCCCGCCGCCGCGATGCGCCACGACCTGCGAATCACGCCCAGTATCATCAGCAGCACCATCACAACACAAAGTGACGTCACAGATATAACGTCCAGATTGTCGAGGGCGTCCGTGACCTCCCCCTGCGTCGCCTGCTGAGCTCCCAGCAGAGCCGCATTTTCCATGTACTGGCCCAGAGGGGTCCGCACTAACCCGATGTAGGTGGCGAAGAAGACGAGGACGGAAAGGATTGACATCCACACCCAACGCCGCCCAATCTGGCTGCGCAGCGTGGTTAGGGCGGGCGGTGTGACTGGCGGCGTCCAGTAGGTTTCGGTCGAACTGTACCGCGAGACGCTCACGTCGGCTCCTTTCCTGCCCTTTTGCTGCTCCAACTTTACTCAGATCCAACTACGCTATGAGCATGGACTCAACTTGGGCGGAGCAAAGACGCCAGAATGCTCGTCTGCAGGCAGAACGCCTCCGCGAGCGGGAAGCAACCGAGAGTGCTCAGGCCGCCGAATACTTGAGGCTGTTTATCAGCGCAGCGCACCGCACCGGCCTCGAACCCGAACCTCTCCATGTGAGAGCAGGTGACGGGAAGCAGGCGAAGACTCCCTACCGCGGGTGGTATCTCAAGGCGGATAAGTCAGTGGCGGTGGGCGAGGACGGAAAGTTCTACATCCTCACCGCACCACTCACGCTGGCTCAGCGCCTACGTGGCGTGAAGCCGGAGCCGACGCCCCCAACCCTGATCCTGGGGAAGGGGGGACGTGACGGCGAACAGATTGACCTCACTGAAGCCCTGACCATGCGTATCCCCACCTGGGCGGAGGGGTAGGGACTCGCGCCGCAAGAGGTGATGGGCCAGCCCCGTTTCCGGTTGAGCTCTAGCGCCTGCTTCCGGTTGGGGCCGAGCGCATGCGGCGGGGCAGCACCTACCGCCGACGGGGTCCTAGCTCTGGGCGGTCTCAGATGCGCAGACCTCAGCGAAAGCCGGGGTCTTCTCAGACAGTTCCGTGTAGGCAGTCATGATGGCTTCTTGGTCCTCGGCCGCTGCAGCTTCCATTACTTTCACCTGGAGCTCGGAGATTGGCATCCACACCTCACGCACTTCGGCGTTGGTGATCTTCTTGTCCAGCTCGTTGAGGTGGTTCTTCGTGGCTATCGACATTTCGCCGAGTTCTTCGGCAGACTCCCCAGTCTTGTCAGCAAATTCTGCACTGAGCTCATCCAGTGAGGTCATGATGGTCGAGCACGCCTCATCCACTGTCTGGGCTGATCCGCTCTGCGCGCCCCCTGACGAACATGCAGCCATCGACAGGATTGCGACGGTTGCGGTAGCGGCGGCAAGAATCTTCTTCATAGCGGTGTAACCCTTCTCAGTTCTTCCCCGACTAACCGGGGCTCCCACACAGGTGGGCTCTGTCCATTGTTCACAACCTCTGGCGAAATGTTGCGATGCCGAGGGCGAAATGTGGCAATTGCGACGAAACACCCTCTGTGGCGGTAGGGGTAGAACGGGAGCGTCCGAGGGCGCATGGTGCGGTCGGACGGCTGGTACCGATGGTGTTGGTATTGAGGGGATCGTCCGAGGGCGCATGGCGCGGTCGGGTGGGGTGTTTCTATGGAACGGGTGGGTATTTACCCCATTTAATAGTCCGTTCGTCCTAGCTGGGTGGCTTCTTGGATGCGTGGTACGTCTCTCGGGTGGGACAAAAGACCTAGGACGGGCGGAAGTGGTGTGCAGTGTTCGCCGTGTGGTCAGAAATAAACCCGCTGGTCACGACCCTGTTGCGTTGCTACTGGCGCCTAAAGATGGCTGAGTGAGCGGCAAAATCGCCCTCGATATCACCCGTGAAGCGACGTAGATTTCGCACCAAATGTGGGCATTGGTGCCTGCATTTTGAGCCCAACGTGCCTAGGAGGGGCGATGAGGAAGTCAACGTCAGACAGTGAGAGAAAGCTGCGCAAAGTACGCACCGAGGTGGCGGGACGTTCACCTCGGCGTGTTTTTGCTGCCTACGCGGGTGTGGTAGCACTGCTGCTTATGGGAGTAGTCCCAGCAGCATCTGCCGCAGAGGACCCCGGATCTAGTGAGGGCGATCCGCCCTCTAGTGGAACTTCAAGTGGCGATGCAGGGGGGCTGCTTGCTGGTTTGAGCAGTGATCCGCAGCTTTCAGTGGCGTCGACATCGGCCCCGGATCAGCCGCAGAGCGGTGCTTCTGCTCCCGCGGCGCAGGCGGCAGTGACGCCTCAGCCCCTCGTTGCTCCTGCTCCCCAGTCAGAGCAGAAGAGTGTCGAACCCGCGACTGATCAGGCTGAAAGTGGTGGGACCCAGGTGGATCCACCCGGTGGAACTGACCCGCCCGAGGACGCAAGTCAGCAAAGCAATGACGATGAGCAAATAGATGACGAGCCGCAGAGCGGTGGACTGACGGAGGCGCCCGCCAGCCAGCGATTGGCGATTGCGCCGCTCACAACTGGACCACCCCTCTCGTGTGCTGTCGGAGCGGTCTACGGCATTTCTGCAGGTGGTCAGCTTCAGTACGTAACCAGTTCCGGTGTGACGAATATCGGAACTGCAGCTGGCGCTACCGAGTTTAACGGGCTGGGAATTGCTGCGGGCGGGACGATTGCCTACGGCTACGAACGGACCAGCAATAACGAGACTATTGCGCTCTATACTTTTGCTCCCTCAACAGGAACGTGGACCAGCACCGGCGCTACCTACGCCTCGGGGGCTCAAGGGAACCCCACCACCGGATTCATCGGTGGAGCCGTTGATCTAGCAACCGGCACATATTATGCGGGTGGTTACGACGGCACTAGGTTCAATATCTTCCGCTACAACGCTGGTAGCAATACCATCAGTTTCGTTGGATTCATCACTGGAGATGCCGCATCCGCCTCCAACGGAGACATGGCATTCGATGCTGCGGGTAACCTCTTCATAGTTCGCGGGTACGGTGGGCAGGTAGCTGTCTACTCTGTAACGCGCGCCAATCTTCTGGCAGCAACGGGAAGCACCACCGTCGCATTGGACACAGCCTCATCAAGGTCATTTGGTGCCATGAACAATGTCAATGGCGTAGCGTTTGGTTCCGACGGTAAGGCTTTCCTCGGGAATGCCGATACCGTACGCGGCTACGATATGCCGACGTGGACTAACGGCACGAACCTCAGCACATCTGTGTCAAGTACTGACCTAGCTTCGTGCACGTCGCCGCCGACGGTGACCATTCAGAAGAATATCGTTGCTCGCGACACGCCGAGCGACCAGTTCAAGCTGACCCTGTCTCAGGGCCAAACCGTTGCTGGCGAGGCGACAACTGCGGGTGATCAGGTTGGCGTACAAACCGAGATCGTTGGGCCCATCCCCGTGTCGTGGGGAAGCCAACTGACGTTCTCAGAGACCCTGGTATCCGGCAACATCGGTGACAAGTACACCTCAACTTGGGCTTGTACCGGTGGGGTAACCAGTTCAGGCAGCGGGACGTCAGGCACACTGACTGTACCCTCAAGTGGGTCAGCCGGAACTGTTTGTACTTTCACCAACACTCCGAAGACTCCTTCCTGGTCACTTGTGAAGAGTTCCAGCCCTGCTTCGGGATCGGTTGTGGTTCCCGGTCAGGTGATCACCTACTCGGTGGTCGCTACGAACACGTCACTGGTGACTCTCCCAGCACAGACAGTCACGGACAACCTCTCGAATGTCCTCAACAATGCGGACTTTGTTGCTGGCTCAATCAACCTGCCATCTGAGGCATCCCTGTCTGGCAATACTCTGACCTGGAATGTTCCCTCCCTGGCTGCCGGTGCGACCAAGACGCTGACATACCAGGTCAAGGTCAAAGACACTGCCACTAACGTCACCCTGAAGAACGCCGTGACAACAACGGGCGGAACGCCTCTGGATCCCTGCCCGCAGAACAACCCCAAGTGTCGAGAGACGGAGCATAAGACTCCTTCGTGGTCTTTGGTGAAGTCTGCGGATCCGGTTTCGGGGTCGACTGTTGTTCCGGGTCAGGAGATTACTTACACGTTGACGGTGAATAACACTTCTTCGGTGGGTCTTCCGGCTCAGAAGGTTGTGGACAACCTGAGCGATGTTCTCAATAATGCGACGTTTGTTGCGGGTTCGATTAATCCGGCGGCGCAGGCGTCTCTTGATGGGACAACGTTGAGGTGGAATGTTCCAGCTGTCGCTGCTGGTGGTTCTGCTTCGGTGTCTTACAAGGTGACGGTTAATGCTGATGCTAAGGGTGTGACGTTGCGGAATGTTGCGACCAATGATGGTGGGATCCCGTTGGATCCTTGCCCTCAGGGTCAGCCAAACTGCCGCCAAACAGAGCACTCCACTCCCGATTGGAGCCTAGAGAAGTTGTCGAACCCGGCCTCGGGTTCCGCGGTTACTCCGGGTAGCACCATCACCTACACACTGCGTGTAACCAACGACACGGGCACCGCTGTCACAGGGGTAACAGTGTCGGACAACCTGTCCAGCGTCGTCGACAACGCGGCACTAGATGTGGCGGGTCTCCCCGCCGGTGTCACCTATGACGCGACATCCAAGACACTGACCTGGACGGTCGGCACATTGGCCGCAAATTCTGTGCAGTCCGTTGACTATAAGGTGACAGTCAACGCAGACGCCTACGGTGTCACGCTGAAGAATGTGGCAACCGGTGACGGAGCAGTTCCACCCTCCACCTGTGCAAGTGGGTCGGAGGAATGCTCCACCACTCACAACACGGACCTCGCGTGGACACTGGCGAAGACTTCTGACCCGGCCTCGGGAAGCAAAGTCAGCCCCGGTGACACCATCACCTACACGCTGAAGGTGACCAGCCTGTCGAAGGACAAGGCAGTCACCGGCGTGACGGTAACTGACAACCTGCTCTCGGTTGTTGCGTACGCGGATCTGGACGAGGACGGGCTGCCCGCCGGCGTCACGTACGATTCGGCAACCAAGACCCTGACCTGGGCGGTTGGGAGCCTTGCGGCAGGGCAGACGAAGTCGATTGACTACCAGGTTACGGTCAATGCTGACGCCTATGGTGTCACGTTGAAGAACCTGGCCACCGGCTCCGGTTCGGTGCCGCCACAGACGTGCCCGACAGGGTCGCAGTCATGCAGCACAACGCATGACACTGATCCCGCATAGTCACTGGTGAAGGCAGCCGATCCCGTCAGCGGTTCCACCGTTGATTCAGGTAGCGACATCACCTACACGGTCACCGCGACCAGCCATTCGAAGGTGAAGACGATCACCGACCTCGTCGTTGAGGATGACCTGTCCGGAGTGCTTGGACACGCCACACTTGACGAGTCGAGTCTTCCTGCTGGGGCAACCTACGATGCGGCAACGCAGACCCTGACCTGGAACGTGGGGTCACTGTTGCCCGGCCAAGTGAAGTCGATTAGCTACAAGGTGACAGTGGACGAGGGTGCCTTTGGCGTCGCACTCATCAACGTTGTGACACCGGGCGCGGAAGTTCCGCCACCCCTGCCATGCGTTGAAGGTGAGCCAGATTGTCGCACCACGGAACACTACACGGATCCGGAGTGGTCGCTGCTGAAGTCCTCTGACCCGGTGAGTGGTTCGACGGTAAGCCCAGGTGACACGGTCACCTACACTCTGACCGCCACCAACCTCTCCCTGGAGAACGCGCTGGAAGGCTACGTTGCGGTCGATGACCTCTCAGACGTGGTGAACAATGCGGTGTTGGACGAGGACGGCTTGCCCGCTGGTGTCACTTACGATGCGGCTTCTCAGACGTTGACGTGGGCTGTTCCGACGTTGGAGGCTGGCGCTTCGGCGCAGGTTTCCTACACGGTGACCGTCAATGACAACGCTATCGGGGTGACTTTGAAGAACGTGGTCACCGAGGGTGGCGAAACACCACCTCCGGTTGATTGTCCTGCGGAGGACCCAGACTGCCGCACCACAGAGCACCACACCCCGGACCTGTCAGTCGATAAGACTGTCCTCGACGCCGTACAGCACGAGGACGGGACCTGGACGGTCCGCTACAACGTCACCGTAACTAACGTGGCGGGCGTGGCGACCACCTACTCACTGACCGACACCCTGCAGTTCGGTGCTGGCATCACGGTGGACTCGGCAACCTGGGATGGCCACACCAGCGGAACCTTCGTTGGTAGCAGCGGAGCGCTTGCAGTTGATGAAGCGATTGCTGCAGGCGATACCACCCACGTTTACACGGTGACCGCCAATGCAACGGTGGCGCCGGGGGCTTGGAGCGACGGCGAGGCACAGTTGTCTTGCCCGACACCTGAAAGCCAAGACGGTGGAGGCTTCCTCAACAAGGCTTTGCTGATCTTCCCGGGCAGTGAAGACGAGGCGGAGGCATGCACCGAGCCTGGTTTGCCAAGTGTTTCCAAGGCATTCGATTCGGCAACTCAAAGTGATGAGGACCCGACCCAATGGCTTGTTGTCTACACCCTGACGGTGACAGGTGATAACCAGTGGGCCACCTACTACGACCTCAAGGACGTTCCCGGATTCGCAGAGGGCGCAACCCCGGTCAGTGGGACGTGGCAGCGCACCGATACCGACCCGGCTGGACCGGTCACGGATCTGGGTGCTGGCGGTTCAATTGTTGCTGGAGCAGAGATTGCAGCCGGTGCGACCCACACCTACCAGGTGATCTGGACGGTTGACATCTCCAATGGCGTTGACCCAACAGTTCAGGAATGTGTGGTTCCAGGTCAGCCGGGCAATGGCTTCTTCAACGAGGCCGTTCTGACCTCGGGCGGTCACGACCAAACCGATGACGCTTGCGGTCCAATTGACACCGTGGTTCGCCCCGGTGTTGAGAAGACGGTAACGGGAGCAGCACAGAACGATGACGGGTCGTGGGATGTCACATACGACGTCGTTGTCACCCTGCCAACCGGCGAAGAAGTGAACCCGAAGGGTCTGTCCGCGAAGTACGACCTCGTTGACACCCTAGATTTCGGCAGCGACATCACGGTTGAGTCTGCAACTTGGTCAGGCGGTCCAAGCGGCGTTGTTGATGAGCCGTTCGTTGAGGGTTCTGCGCAAATGGCTTCCGGAACGGTGATTTCTCCGGAGGACGCGGTCCACACCTACACCGTGACCGTGAATGCCAACGTTGGTAACGAGGCGTTTGACTCCGGTAGTGCCTACTGCGAAGTCGAGAGTGAAGTTGGTTCAGGGTTCTTGAACCGCGTCACTCTGACCAGTGCGGGCACGCCGACGGAAGACCAGGCGTGTGCTGAGCCGGCTGCGCCGAATGCGGTGAAGACAGGTCAGGAATCGGTGCAGAACGACGACGGGACATGGTCCGTTAGCTACCTGGTTCAGGTCACCAACGACAGTGATCAGGACCTGGTGTACTCCCTAACGGATACTCCAGCGCCACTGCCTGAGAGACTCACCTTCGTTGGCGATAGCACCTGGATGGCGGAAGCTCTCCAGGAGCTACCGGAAGGTACTGTCTTAGTTCCACAGAAGCCGGCCGAGGGCGATTGGGAGTTCGCAAAGGGGAGGATCCCGGCAGGGGAGACCCTAGAGTTCCTCGTCACCGCAGAACTCGAGTTTGAAGTGCTCGAGGTCGAACCCGGTGAGCCTTGCGAGCCGGATGGTCAAGTGGTCACTTTGCCCAACCAGTTGAGTCTGACCTCAGGGTGGTTCGAGTTGGAGAGCCACAGTTCGGTTGACGTTAAGGAACCAGGTTGCGTGCGCCCTCCAGGCTCGCCAACTTGGACGCTGGAGAAGTCTTCCGACCCAGCCTCGGGATCATCTGTCAAGGCCGGTGGGTCCGTGACCTACACCCTGACAGTGGTTAACACGGGTGAAGTTGAGGTGTTGGATGCGATCGTCAGAGACGACCTGAGTGATGTCCTCAAGCACGCGACACTCAGTGGTGATTTGGCTGCTGGTCTAAGTGTTGATGGTTCAACCCTCACCTGGGCGGTTCCAGATGTTGAGGTGGGACAGAAGGCTTCCGTCTCATACACCGTCACCGTGAAGAAAGGCATTGCAAATGTTCAGTTCAAGAATGTTGCCATTCCAGACTCGCCGGGCGGGGAATGCCTCCCGGACAAGTGCTCGACAACCCACAAGGTGCCACCCACACCGACCCCAGTGCAGCCCGGTCCTCCGGCACTGCCGAGGACGGGTGCCACAGTCGGTTCGATCCTCCTGGGTGGATTGATGCTGGGAGCCATCGGCTACGGATTGAAGAGAAGGAGCCGGATGGGAGCGTGACCTCCGTGACGAGGACGTGTAATCCCGGCTAGGCACGGCGGGGATAACGCCTCAGGAAAGGCGAATGGCGGGCAATCGGTGAGAACTGGTTGCCCGCCATTTGGTGTGAAAAATGGAGTGGAGAAGTTACGACTTCGCAGGTGAGGCGGAACACATTATGCTATAGGGGTGCCGAACGCTAGATTTCCCACCATCGACCGATCACGGATGATCGTTGATGAAGAGAGTGGACCGACTCCACTCACCCTGGTGCGCGCCCCTGCCGGGTACGGGAAGACCACGGCTATTGCGCAATGGCTCAACCGCCCGGGCATGGCTCACTTCGAACAGATCTGGGTGCGTTGCTCCAGAATTGAAGAAGACACAGAGCGCTTTTGGGCTCTACTCGGTGAAGCGCTGGGACGGTCGGCTTCCTCCCGTGAACTGGTTGCCAAGGCCACGGAATGGGGACTGACTGAACGCGAAGTGGTCGAGCGAACCGTTGAGCAGTTGGACGGGCCGACAATGATCATTATCGATGACTACCAGTTGGCGACTTCCCCTCGGTTGGACCTGGCGTTGCTGGAACTCTTGGAACTAAGTGACAACCTCTTCCTCACCGTCCTCTCCCGACGCAGGAACTGTCTTGATGGCCCACTGTTTGCAAGCTTGGTTCCCACCACGCACATCGGTGTGGAGCAGTTAGCCTTCACTGACGAAGAGGCGCGGGAGTTTGCTGCACTACACAGCGTCGACCCCGCAGCGGTCCCAAAGTTTGTCACCACGTCAACTGCCGGATGGCCGATGGCGCTCAGTGCAGCTCTCAAGGGGTTGCAAGAAGGTCGCTCACGCGTCCAGTTGGAAGCTCTTCGTACTCGCTTCACCAGGCAGCAACTTGAAATGGTGGAGCATCCGGACGCCCCCACCGTCCTGGCCCACATTTCTCTCTGCGAACTGATTGATCTTGCGACGCTTGCGGAAACCCTTGACTTCCCTCAAGAACACGTTACAGAAGTGATCACAGCCCTTGAGGAGCGTGGTCTGGTTGAACAAAGACTCTTTCCCAGTGGGGAGCGCTACCGGGTCAACCCGGGACTTGAGCCGTCTTTTCAGCACCTCAACCTTCCCGATCCTGGCAACGGTGACCTGGCACCGCTGCGCCGCCGCCACGCCCTCGGCCTTGCCGTCGATGACCCCGACACCGCCCTCGCCCAACTGCTGCAGATTGGCGACTATGCGATGGCAGAGACGGTATTGATCGGAAATTATCTCTCTGTGCTTACCAACCCTGCACGGTTTGCAGAGCTTCTTCGCTGGGTGCCAATAGGCGACCTGCGCGACCACCGTATCCTCACGTCAGCGCTCTTCCTCATCGAGTTGCGCGACCCCCGCACCCCACCAGCAGTGTTGGACAAACTGCACGCGTCACTGCGCGAAGCAGCGAACCAGAAGGGAGGCAAAGACGTTTCAGAAGCAGACGTCCTCGCACTGACCTCCCTTCTCATCGCTGAGCGCTTGCGGGGTACTACATCAAACACCCTGAAGATCGCACGCGAACTCGAAAAGAAAGTGCTGGAGCTGCCAGCGGGTGGGGAAGCATCGATTGACGGTTCCATATCATTTGTTCACGCGGCTGTGGGCCTGACTGGGCTGCTCAACGGCGACGTGGCATTGGCTAGGCGCGGCTACCAACGCAGTCTTGAGTGGGCGCAGGCACAACTTGATGAGTTGTCTCAGGTTCGCGCCTGGTCAGGGTTGGCCGCCACGGCTGCAACCAGTGGCTTCCTTCAAGAGGCGCGTAGCCTCCTGGTTTACGCCGAGCGCGCGATGGAAGCGTCTGGGTTCAGAGGTTCCACCCTGGCCTGGATGAACAGGATGACCGCACAGGCGCTGCTTGCAGCTGAGGATGGTAACGAGGAATGGTTCCACACCGTCCTCGAATCCGTGGAACCTCATTTGGAGAGGGCTGAGCAAACACCGATTATTGTGCTCGCGGAAATCCATGTGGCACGTATGTCGCATGGCTGTGAGGCTGGCCTTGGTGTTCTGCGCCGTCGTTTGCCGCAGATTGAGGCGATTTTCCACACCACCCCGTACATGCGTGCCACGCTTGTCGCCACCCGGGCCGATCTTGCCACGTACCTGGGTGGGTACGCGGGCGCGCGACACATGCTTGAAAAACTCCCCAAAGAACACCCCGTCGTGCGGCTCTCAACAGCGCGTTTGGAACTGTACAGCGGGAATAACGACGCGGCTCGAGAGATCGCCCTCGGCCTGTTGGGAGAGAACCTCTCTTTGCGTCGCCGTGCGGAAATCGGGCTGATTCTGGGGGTGGCGCTCGGGGAGCAGGGCGATGTTGCGGGCGCGGCTGAGGCCCTGACGCCTGCCGTGGAACTGAGTAAAGACCACGGAGGTTCAGTAGTCTACGGAACCGTTCCGCAGGCGGCACTCCTGGAGACCCTGCGGGAGTCCATCACTCGCCTCGCGAAGCAGGGTGACGCGTTACTGGTCCGGGACTTCAAGCGTCTCCTGGAGTTGGTCGAGAACCTCCCTGAGACTCTGGTAACCGAAAGGTTTGAGGCGCTCAGTGTTGCTGAGGTGCGGACCCTGCGCGCCCTCGTCGACTTTAGGACCCGCGCGGAGATCGCCAAGGCCCTGTTCGTCAGTGAGAACACGGTTAAGTTCCACCTGCGGGGCATCTACCGAAAACTGGGGGTATCAAACCGCGAAGAAGCGATCAGGGAGGCTCGTAACCGGTTCCTGATCGAGAAGTAGGCTAGTTGCGGTCACCCGCCCATGCTTCTTTCAGCTTTAGGCGGGGCCCGGTTCGCAGCACAGACGAACGGTAGATTCGGGCGGCAATCGCAATCACGACGGCATCACTAAGTGCCAGGATCAGCAGGGACAAAACCGGCTCCCACCAGTCCACGCCACCCATGAACATGCGTACCGGCATGGCCACAATCGACGTGAAGGGCACATAGGAAGAGACCGCCATGACTGTCGGGTTGGTGCCGAACAAGATCACAATGAAGTACGGCGCCATCACCAGCATGATGACGGGGGATAGTACCGAACCTGTGTCCTCGATACGGGAAACCAGTGAGGCAGAGGCCGCGAAAATGGCCGCAAACAACACAAAGCCAAAAATGAAGAAGACGACAAACCACAGCATCGGGGCAGTGAGCATTGACAGGAGTGAACCCTGCCCTGTGATCACTAGGCCGAGGACGCCCGCCAGAACAACCGCGGCGGTCTGACCTATTGCCAAGAGTGAGATACCGAGGATTTTGCCGGCTAGAAGGACCCTTGAGGAAACCGCGGAAACTAGCAGCTCCACCGTCCTCGTCTGCTTCTCAACCACCGTGTTCTGGGCGATTGTCGACCCAAAAGTCATCACCGCCATCATGAAAATGATGCCGAAAATCAGGGAAATAATGTAGTTGAGACCCCACTCCTCATCTGACGATCCAGGATCCAGCAGCTCCACTTCAGGAGAAATTGACGTCGCCATGGTCACCATTGTGGGGACTTCGTCGCGGGCGACCACCTTGTAAGGCAGAGGGGCATCAGAGTTGGTTACGGGGATGACGGCAGCATCAACGGTTTCGTCCTCGACCCACTGAATCGCCGTCGCGTCATCCGGGGCGACATGCAGGTCGATCATCGGCGCTCCGGCAAGGACCTCTTCAGTTTCGGAAACGACCGCCACGGGGGTCGCGTTGGTGCCACGGTCTGCAACAATGCCACCAAAAACAGTGGTGGCGAAGACGGCGACAAGCAGGATCACGGTGGAAATGATGAAGGACTTGGTACGGACCTGGGACAACACTTCGCGTCTGGCGACCAGCCAAGTTGCGTGAACTGGGTTTGCGGTAGGGGTGGTCATGATGTGGCCTCCTGGGAGTCTTCGTCACTGGTGGTGCCCTCGACGACGTCTCGGAAGATAACGGAAAGTGGTGTTGTCACTGCGCCAAAACTGGTGAGGGGCCCGCGCGCAGTCACTTCCGCGACCAGGGCGCGCATGGTGGCCTGCTGGGTATCGGGAGCGCCCTCAACCGTCAGGACAAGATCGCTGACAGGGGGTTGGCCCCATTCGGAAGTGGCCTCTTGCGCCTCGACCGCGGCAACGCCGGGGAAGGCTGCAACCCACCCCAGATCCTGGGGTGCGACAAGGCGGAAACGGTCTCTGGTGTGCTCGCGGCGCAGGTCTTCGATGCTGCCGGCGGCTAGAATCCGCCCCTCGGAAATGATCACCAGGTCGTCACAAAGCCGTTCAACCACGTCCAGTTGGTGGGAGGACAGCAGAAGTGGGATTCCGCGGCGGGCGTTCTCCGTGAGGACGGAAAGAATAACGTCGACCGCCATGGGGTCGAGTCCGCTGAAGGGTTCGTCAAGGATCAACGCGGTCGGGCTGTGCACCAGGGACACCGCGACCTGGGCGCGCTGCTGGTTACCCAGAGAAAGATTCTCAATCGGGTCTTTCGCGCGGTCTGTGAGATTGAGGCGTTCCAACAGCTCATCACTGTTCGCCGCCGCCCGCATCTTGGAGAGGCCGTGCAGTTGCGCGAAGTAGATCATCTGCTCACGCAGAGCCATCTTGGGGTAGAGGCCGCGTTCCTCAGGCATATAGCCGAAGGAACGCCTAGTGGCCTGGTCCAGTTCCACGCCGTCCAGGGTTACCGTTCCGGCGGAGGGGGCGAGGACGCCCAAGATCATGCGCATGACCGTAGTCTTCCCAGCGCCGTTGGCACCCACGAAACCGGTGAGGCGCCCTCGTTCAACAGAAAAACTGGCATTATCAACGGCCAGACGGTCGCCGAAACGGCGGCTGAGGTGATGCGTTGTTAGAGTCATGGATTCCAGGCTACAGGCCTCGCGTTGGGGTCTCCAAGCTCCGGGAAGCGCTCCGCGGGCCGGGTTGGGCTAGGGTTTTCCGTCTAGATTCAGGGTCTTGCCGTGCCATCGCTGGCGAAGCCAGCGGTCGTGGGAGGCAATAATCACGCTCCCCGGATAGTGGGGAATATCGGCCTCCAACGCTGTTGCCAGTGCAAGCGACAGGTGATTGGTGGGCTCGTCGAGAAGTAGGAGCTCCGGCGGGACCGCCAGCAGTCCGGCCAATTGGACGCGTCTTTGCTGACCGACACTCAAGGAAGACAGAGGTCTGCTGAGATCGCGGGGTTCGAGGAGTCCGAAGTATGAGAGAGGGATTGCTTCAGCAAGTCCCTCGCCGACGATGTCGGCGTAAGCCTGGGCTGCGGTTCTGCCCTGGCCGCGATCGTTCGGATCCGCGATTAGGACGTGCTGGCTGAGCAGGCCGACCGTGCCGCGGCCGCCGGGCCTGCTGTGGCTTCTTGGCTTGCTGCGCGAGTCCGGCCTGTTACCCCCTGTTGGCAGCGTCACGCTTCCTGTCGTGGGCTGCAGGTTCCCAGCCAGAACAGCGAGTAACGTCGACTTTCCAGAGCCATTTGCGCCCGTCACCAGGAGGTGTTCGCCCTTCGAGAGGGAAAAGGACACCTCGCGGAGCCGACCTGCAACGGTGATGCCGCTCGCTGCAAGGGCACTGCGTTCCACATCTGCCCCGGTGGGAGCTCCAAGCCCACTGAACTGCAACTGACGTGGAGGTTTTGTGACCTGGTCCTCTTCCAGATCAGCGAGCCGCCGCTCTGCATCACTCACCCTGCGTGAAACAACCTTCGCGTTGCGGTCCCCATAGAACTTATTCGCGATGCGTGACTCGGTGCGCGGACTCCAATCCGCGTGGCCAACCGTGTGGCTGGATTTCACGGAAGCTCGCAGACGCTTGAGGTCGGCTTGCTCGTCACGGAAACGGCGCTCCCAACGCTCACGCTCTGCCTGACGGTGAGCCAGGTAGTCAGAGTAGTTCCCAGAAAACCGCGTCACCCCAAGGCCACTGGAGAAGGCGCCATCCTGCCTGTCGCGGACCAGAGTGTGAGCGCGCGGTGCCGGATCAAGGTCGACGAGGACGCTTGCGGCCTCGTCCAAGAATGCTCGATCATGACTGGCCAACAGCACGGGGCCGTGCCAAGTCGCGAGCGAATCTCTCAGGAACGCGATCGCCGCGTCGTCAAGATGGTTGGTGGGTTCGTCGAGCAGGAGGACATCGGGCTTACTGAGCAGAAGCCACGCCAGGGAGAGGCGAGCCTTCTGGCCGCCTGAAAGTGTGCGTGTCGGCCTCGAAGGGGGGACCGAGTCGAGGCCAAGGGCGCTCAGGGTCGTTGCAATCCTAGAGTCGAGGGTCCAGATGTCGAGGCGTTCGGCCTCATGTAAAGCGTCTGCGTAGCGGTTTTCGGCCTGGGAGCTTGCCGGGTGGTTGGCGAGGTCGGTGGCGGCCTCGGACAACTCATGTTCCGCGTCGCGGCTGGGCTGGACGGCATCCTCAAGGGCTTCCAGGACCGTTGCGTCAGGTGAAAACGGGGGCTCCTGGTGGAGAAGCCCAAGGGTGGGTGTAAATCCTGCGCCCTCGGCGGATACCGCGCCGGAATCGGCCTCGAGCAGGCCCGCGATGATCTTGAGGAGGGTGGTCTTTCCGCTGCCGTTCTCGCCGATTAGGCCGACGACCTCGCCCGCTGAGACGGTCAGTGAAACGTCAGTGAGGACGCGCCGGTCCGGGAAGGACTTCGAAATGCCGTCGACGCGCAGGTGTGTGCGGGAGTTCTGTGGGGTCATGTTCGGTGATCTCTCAAGAGTTGAGAAGAACCTGCCGGGCCAGTGTTCCCAGGTCTGCAGGGGGCAGAGCGCAGGGGGCCGCGGGCGCAGGACTGAATCACTTAAATGAACACGCAGCTAGGCTAACGCGGGATTGCGCCTCCCCGCAAGGGGTGCGTAGCCCTAGTGGGCGTGCGTGCTGCCCGTGCTGCACGCGTGCGCCGCCAGGGATGGGGTCACTCGGGTCCGGTGAGCAGATGGAAATCTAGGGAGTGCCCGGAAACGCTGACTCGGGCCTGTTTCAACTCGGCGGATGAGTCTCGGGGGCTCGCGGTGAACGAGATATCGAGTTCACCGGTGCGGGTTTGGGGAAACAACATGCCGGTGGAGGCTATGTAGTCGTCCCAGTTCGGGAGGTCTGCGTGCCAGAGCGTGGTCCCGTCCTCGGGCGAGATTGCGAAGACCGTCCCCGCTAGTGGCGCGATCGTGTGTTCGAGGCCGGACGGAGCGCTCCAGTTCTGTCCTGACAGTTCCGCGTTGCAGACCTGCAGCATCACGATGGCATCGGCGTTCGCTATCCACTCGCCGTCGTCGCTGGTTGCGGGAATCCGCGTGCAACCGCCGCTGCTACCGACAAGCCAATCCTCACCGGTTACGAGGTCAACGCCGAGCAGCCCGCGCGAAAGTGTGCTGTTTGCGGCGTCCCAGGTGGAACCGGGCACGTCAGACCTGGCCGTGAGGCGTTCGCCCTCGCGTGAGATGGTGACGGGAATCTGGTTGAAGAACACGAGAGTTTGGTCGAAAAGGCGGTGTTCTGCGTCAGAGGTGCGGGAATAAAGCAGGGCATCGAGGCCGGTGGCGAGTGCGTCCTGCGCACTCATCGCTGAGATAATTTCGCCCGTTCGAGTGTCGAGGAGCGCCAAGAGGTCACGGCTCCTGGTTGCCTGCGACATGGTGAGGGCAGTCGTTTGGGGCGTGTAAGAGTAAATGGTGACAGGGTTGTGGGCGCCACGCCAGGTGGTTGTCCACGTGTCGGCGGTGACGTTCACTTGCGACACTACCGAGCCAACTTTGTGGGTGACCTGGGTTGCGTTGAAGATATTTGGGGACAGCTGGGCGGCGACGAGCAAGCCGACGACGAACATGGCGCTGCCAACCCTTGATGCGCGAGGGATATCTATGATGCCTCGGCGTTCAACAGCTGTTAGTGAGGGAAGTGTTGCTGCACCTGCGAGGATGCATAGCAACGCTCCGCCTGCACCGACCTCTCCGGGAAAAATCAGCCACCAGTACCGCACAGATGTGCTCGCGGAAGTTCCGACCATTACGAGCAGGGTGACGGAGAGAGCGACTACGAGCCACCGCAGGACTGTCCCAACCTTGGCCGCCGCGTTGTAGCGCGCGTTGGCTCGGTCCTTGGTGACCAACCAGCAGATTGCGAAGATGGCCGACAACGCGACGAGCAGTCCCAATCCGAGGTCGTGGAGGGGTCGACTCAGTTTGTCACCCCATACTTGGTCCGGAAAACGCAAGTCGGTGGTGAGCGCAGCCATCCAGTCCCATGACAGTAGAACCCCGAGTAGGGCCCAGATTGCTCCGGCAGCCCACAGCAGTGATCCGATGCCGAGGCGTGTGTAGAAGTGTCGGCTGCGTTGGCGGCGCAACCCTGAGCCGCCGCCCCGCCGACTTGAGCCGCCCTGCCCACTTGTATCGCCACGCCAACTTGAGCCGCCCTGCCCACCCGAGTCGTCCGGCCCACCCGAGCCGCCATCTTGCGAGCCCGAGCCGCCATCCTGCGAACGCCTCTGGGCGTCTCTCAGTTCGGCTGCGCGATGGGCTGCGAGGGTGGAGGAGGTCACGTGTCTATCGTAGGGCGTGCGCCGAGCCCTTAGAGTCGCAGGCGTCACCTGCTCCGGTCTCTAAGGTTGCCGCCGACACGTAAGGTTGCCTGGAATTCGCACGAACGGCGGCAACCTTATGTGTCGGCGGCAACCTTAGGGGGGAGTCCCCCAAATGTATACGTTGGGACGAAATGTGCCTCTGGGGTGAGTACCCCACGCGATCATTTGGCCCCCACGTAAACATTTCACAACGTGGGCGCGGGCCTGGGTGTGGGTGCCGGGGCACTGCCTCGTGGCGTGGGCGTGGGCGTGGGCGTGGGCCTGGGTGTGGGAGCCGGGGCACTCCCTCGTGGCATGGGCGTGGGCGTGGGCGCCGGTGCCCGGTGCCGAGGCTTGGGTGTCGGGCACTGCCTTGGGCGGGTCGCCTTGGTCGAGACTAGAGCCGCCGGACTTAGAGCCGCCGGACTAGAGCGGCCGGATTAGAGCCGCCCGATTAGAGCGCGCCCTCAAACTGCGAGTTGTACAGACGCCAGTAGGCGCTGCGGCTGCGGATCAGCTCTTCGTGAGTGCCCTTCTCAACAATCGCGCCATTCTCCATCACCAGGATCAGGTCTGCCTCACGAATAGTTGAGAGCCGGTGCGCAATGACGAAGGAAGTACGTCCCTTCTGCAGGGCATTCATCGCATCCTGGAGTAGACGCTCAGTGCGGGTGTCAACCGACGAAGTCGCCTCATCCAAGATCAGGATCGGCGGTTGCGCCACGAATGCGCGGGCAATTGTCAACAACTGGCGCTCACCCGCGGAAAGGTTCGAAGCGTCCTCATCCAACTCTGTCTCATAGCCCCTCGGCAGTTGGCGTACCAGACGGTCTACGTAGGTCGCTCTTGCCGCAGCGATGATCTGTTCGTCAGTCGCATCTTCATTGCCGTAGCGAATGTTGTCGTTGATCGTCCCGGCGAATAGCCATGGATCCTGCAGCACCATACCGGTGCGACGACGAACATCGTCCCGTTTGAGCTGTGCAATGTCCTGCCCATTCACCGTGATCTTGCCTCCGTCCAGCTCATAGAACCGCATCAGCAGGTTCACCAGAGTGGTCTTGCCAGCCCCGGTTGGGCCGACGATTGCGACCGTCTGGCCCGGATCGACGACAAACGAGAGGTCCTCAATCAGTGGCTTGTTCGGGGAGTAGCTGAACCTTACGTGTTCAAACTCAATCCGTCCCTGGCCTTCAACCGGTGCTGGCGCATCGGGATTGTCCGGCACCTCATCGGCCTCATCCAGAAGCTCATAGACGCGTTCAGTTGATGCAACTCCAGACTGGACGGATGCTGCCATTCCGCCCAGTTCGGCAAGTGGTTGGTTGAAGAGGCTTGAGTACTGGATGAATGCCTGCACACTACCCAGCAACAGAGAGCCTCCAGCGACCATCGCGCCACCTACCACCGCAATGCCGACATAGACCAGGTTGCCAATGAAGCTCATCATCGGCATCATCAGGCCCGAGAGGAACTGGGCCTTGAATGCGGCCTCATAGAGTTCCTCATTCTCATCAGCAAACTCTTTCTCAAAGCGCTTCTGCTGTCCGAAGACTTTGACGAGGGCGTGCCCTGAGAACGACTCTTCAACGCGGGCATTCAAGCGGCCAACCTTCAGCCACTGCAGGCTGAATGCCTTCTGCGACTTTGGGCCGATGATCCCGAAGATGACGCCCAGGAGGGGGAACGACACCAGGGCGATCAAAGTGAGTTGCCACGAGATGGTCAGCATCATCACGAGCGCGCCAATCACTGTGAAGACAGAGGTGATGGCCCCAGACATTGACTGCTGCAAAGTGTTGGTCATGTTGTCGATGTCGTTCGTGACCCTGGAGATCAAGTCCCCGCGTTTGACCCTGTCAAAGTACGACAGGGGAAGACGGTTGATCTTGTCTTCAACCTCCCCACGGAGCTTCCACATTGCCCGAACCATGACCCGATTGAGGACGTATCCCTGCAGCCACGAAAACACTGCTGCACCAACGTAAAGAGCCAAGACTAAGAGAAGGATATTCGCCAGCTGATTGAAGTCGATCCCAGCACCCGGAGTGACGTCCATCTTCGCTACCATGTCGGCCATTTCAGTTTGGCCAGCAGCGCGCAAACCCGCAATGGCCTGCTCTGTCGTTACACCTGAGGGGATTTGATTGGAGATGTACCCAGAGAAGAGGACGTCGGTGGCGCGACCAAGAATCCGTGGCGCAAGCACCGTCAACACCACGGAGGCGGCACCGACAACTGTCACAAGGATCATGCGGATCCAGTAGGGCTTCAGGAGCCCCATCATTCGCCAGAATGAGGGCCAGAAGTGCTTCGCTTTTCGAGCGACACCTTCAGCCCCGCTCATCCCCGCGTTGGCTGCGGCGGATTCTGCAATCTCCAGTACTTCTTCATCACTGAGTGGGGTGGGGTTCACATCAGTCATCAGGACACCTCCGCGCCCAGTTGTGACTCAACAATCTCCACATAAGTGGGACTTGTCTTGAGTAGTTCAGCGTGCGTGCCGGATCCAACAACCCGTCCGTCCTCGATTACCAAAATCTGCTCTGCCTCAGTGATCGTTGAGATTCGTTGTGCGACGACAATCTTGGTGGTATCTGGGAATTCCTTCCATAGCGCTGCGCGCAGTCGGGCATCCGTCGTAAGGTCGAGGGCGGAAAAAGAGTCGTCAAAAATCAGAACCTTCGGGTTGCGAACAAGGGCGCGCGCAATGGAAAGGCGTTGGCGCTGCCCGCCGGAAACATTCGTTCCGCCCTGGGAAATCCTCGCCTCGAGTTGTCCTTCCATATCTGCGACGAAATCCTCTGCTTGGGCAACGCGCAATGCAGCCCAAAGTTCTTCATCCGTTGCATGTTCATTTCCGAAGCGCAGGTTCGTGGCCACTGTACCGGCAAAGAGAACAGGCTTCTGCGGCACGTAGCCAATGGTCGACCACAGGTTCTCGAGTTCCTGGTTCCGCACATCTTCGCCACCGACAAGGACCGCCCCGCCTGTCACGTCGACTAAGCGAGGGATGAGGTTGACCATGGTTGTCTTCCCCGCAGCCGTCGAGCCAACTACGGCCGTTGTCTGCCCCTTGGGTGCAACGAAGGAAATGTTCGCCAGTACGGGCTCTTCCGCGTCAGGGAACGTAAACGACACGTCCTTGAACGCCACTTCACCGGGACGGGGCTGAACAAGGACGGGATCTGCAGGATCCTCCAGAGTGGACTTTGAGTTGAGGACCGCGGTGATGCGTTCCGCGGAAACAACTGCCCGCGGGAACATCATCGCCATGAAGGTTGCCATGACAATCCCGAAGAGAACCTGGGCAATGTACTGCATGAATGCCATGATCGTTCCGACTTCCATGGTCCCGTCATTGATGCGGATGGCTCCAAACCAGAGCACAGCCGTGGTTGTGACATTAAGGATCAACATCACCAGCGGAAACATGAGGACAAAGATTGAGCCAACGTTGCGGCCAACGACCATGATGTCGGTGTTCGCAACCAAGAAGCGTGCGGCCTCAACCCGTTCACGAACGAAGGCGCGCACCACACGGACCCCCGTGAGCTGCTCACGAAGAACCAGGTTCACGGTGTCGAGCCGTTCTTGGTATTCGCGGAACAGGGGAATCAACCGAACCATGATAAGTCCTGCGGCGACCAGCAAAACAGGGATGGCAACCGCGAGAATCCACGACAGGGAAGCATCCTGACGCAGAGCCATTACTATCCCGCCGATGGCCATCAAAGGTGCCATGACCAGCATGGTTGAACCCATCATGGTCAGCATCTGCACTTGCTGCACGTCGTTCGTATTGCGCGTAATCAGGGAGCCAGGACCAAAATGGTTCACCTCACGTTCTGAGAAGCCCGAGACCTTGGTATAGACCGCATTGCGGATGTCACGACCCATTGCCATGGCGGCGCGCGCAGCAAGAAGGAGCGCCAGCACGGACGCAGTGATCTGAATGAATGCGATCGCCAGCATCCACCCGCCACGTTGCCAAATCAACCCGATATTGCCCTGCGCAACACCCTGATCGATGATCTGTGCGTTCAGTGTTGGTAGGTAAAGCGCGGCGATGACCGACACCATCTGAAACACGATGACGCCGACGATGTACCACTTGTAGGGCCCAAGGTACCTGGCCAGCAGTTTTCCTAACATTCCCAAATACTAAGCGCACCCTCCGACATTTGGCACGTGCCGTTTTTCACCGGAGCATTCCAGAGCGGTAACCTTGTCCTGTTCACCAAACCCTCAACGTCGAGCAGCCACGCGGAGTTAGTACGACCATGCCCTTTCTTGATTATCCACTCGTCGAACTTCAGGCTTACCGTCCTGACGTTAGGGAGCCAGCAGATTTTGACGAGTTCTGGGCCGCAACACTGGCTGAGCACAGTGTGAAGGACCCGTCCTCGGCCATATCGATGACGCCATCGCGGTCCACACTTCATGTCATCGATGCATGGGACGTGACGTTTCCCGGCTTTGGAAGCCAAGTAATCCACGCTCGATACACGCGCCCGGCCGGAGTCACAGAACAGCTGCCAATCATTGTTGAGTTCGTCGGTTACGGTGGCGGACGTGGACTGGTCGAAGAGCACCTCACGTGGGCGGCTTCCGGCCTCGCCCACCTCATTGTGGATACACGCGGGCAGGGAACACGTTGGAGTGGCGGCGGTGACACGGGCGACACCGCCGACACGGATGCATCCGGCGGTGGCTTCATGACCCGGGGGATCCGCTCCCCGCATACCTACTATTACCGGCGCGTTTTTACAGACGCTGCACATGCGTTGCAGATCGCAAGGCTGCTCCCCGGCGTGGATCCAACCCGTGTGATCCCAACGGGCGGTAGCCAGGGCGGCGCGATTGCATTGGCGGCGTCCGCCCTCGACGGGAATGCCGCCGGATTCATGGCGAACGTGCCGTTCCTGTGCAATTTTGAGCGGGCCATTGGGCTCACGGCCGCGTACCCGTATCAGGAGATTGTTGACTATCTCAGTGTCAAACGGGATGACATCGGCCTCGTCTTCAACACGCTGTCATACTTTGACTGCGTCAACTTCGCAAAGCGGATCGTGGCTCCCGGACTATTTTCCGTGGGTCTCATGGACGAGACGACTCCGCCGTCAACCGGGTTCGCCGCGCGCAACTGGTGTCGGGGTGAGACCGCGATGGAGGTGTACCCGTTCAACGGGCACGAGGGCGGTGGCCCGTATCAGGTGCGCAAGCAAATCAAGTGGGTTCGGGACCTGCTTGGCTATTCCGCGTAGCCGAGGACCGCGAAGGCGAGGGCGTAGTCTCCGTCGTGGGATGCGGAGACGTGCCATCTCGGGTCTGGCACCGGGACAGTCGTCGTGAAGGCGTTAGCCATTGTCCCCGTGAGGTGCACCGATGGAACGCCCGAGGGCGTATGACTCACGACGATTTCTGACCACACAACTCCGTCGACTGGTAGTGGGAGGGGTGTCCCGCTGGCTTCGAGCGCCGCAACCCACGCTTTGAGCGCAGCTTCCTTAATCGCCCATACTGCCGCCAGGTGGTCTGCGAGACGGTCGCCTTTGTGGGTTGCGCGCAACTCTGCGCGGCGGAGTTCCCTGGCGGTGAAAACCACGCCCGGCTCTGCGAACCGCGACCCGACCGTGCTGATCTGCTGAGCCAGATCGGGGATGTGGACGATGTCGGTGCCGATGCCGAGGACGCGCACACCCTTGGGGATTCCCGGCGGGCGTACGGCGGTCCGGTCCGGTGCCACTGCGGACCTAGTCGTCGAGGTCGTCTTCGGCGAGCACTTCGCCCACTAGCGCCTCGGGGTTTGCGCCTTCGCCAAGGGTGACTGCATCGGTGTCGAAGGACGCTGCCGCAAGGTCCAGTTGGCTGTTGTCTGGGTTGAAACCATCTTCGTTGTTAGTCATGGAGCAATCTTACGGGGACGAGGGCGTGGGCGTCTGGTTGCATTCAGCGAGTGCCCGCTTTCGCGTCGCCCTCGGTCCCCCAAAGGGTCCTCGGAGCTCCGCAGGGCGTCGACTGGGGTCAATTCGACCTCGGATTCGACCTCCGTGGGACCGAGCAGCCCGTGGGGGACCGAAGGGACCGGTCAGGTGGATGCTGGCGGCGGACAGGTTAGGTGGATGCTGGCGACGGAGTGAACAAGTGGTGCCGGCGACGGACCGACGCTGGACGATCGCCTTCCGCCCACAACGTGTGACAGGTGCGAAAGTAAAAAACCTTGCAGACACAAACGCAAGAGATTAGACTTGCGGGATGTTCGTGATTGATGTTGACCAGCGAGGCTCGCGTGGTGCCGAAGACCTTGTTCCTGCCGCAATGCGGCGGGTCGAGGACGTGCTGCGGGGCCCGAAGGGTGCTTCGACCTCGTTGGTGCTGCCCATTGAACGGACTGTCGGGGACGAGTTCCAGTGCCTCCTACGCTCGGCTGCCGGCGTGATCGCCGTAGTGCGCGACCTAGTGCGCGTCGGGGGTTGGTCCATAGGTGTGGCGGTGGGCGCGGTGGAAGATCCGTTGCCAGACTCTGTGAGAAGCGCGCGCGGGCAGGCGTTCGTCCTCGCACGTACCGCGGTAGAAGAGGCGAAGCGTGCGCGTCCGTCCGTTGCATTTCGGTCACCGAGTGGTAGGCAGTCGCAAGAGATTTCTGCGTATTTTCGACTCTTGGCCACCCTGTGGCAGACGAGGACGGAAGCCGGGTGGGAAGCCATTGACGCCATGGATGCCTCCGCGTCAGAGTTAACAATGTCGGAGGTTGCCCCCAGAATGGGTATCACTCGGCAGGCGCTTAGTCAGCGGCTCCAAGCTGCGGAATGGAAGGTAGAGCGGGAGGCAATCCCGCTTCTTGAGCGTCTTCTGGAAGAGGCGGATAGAGGCTCGTCTTCGGACCAGTGAAGCCGGGATGGAATGGGTGCTGGTTTTCGAATGGGGCCTAGCAGAGTAAGGAGGGGCCAGTGGCGGAACCTTTGCGGTTACTAGTGGAACTCGTTGTTCTCCTTCTTGCTTCTGTCACGGGTTGGCCGATCGTGCTCTTGACGTTGAGGGCGTCCGCGCGGCGAAACTCGGAGGGCGCTCAGCGTGCCGGTTCGCGGGGTGCGTCCGGCGACCAGAACCCGTCGGTGCTACGCGGGGGACTTTGGATTGGCTTCATTGAGAGATTTGCAGTTGCCGGCGCCATCTTGATGGGGCAGGTTTCCCTGATTGCTGTGATAGTTGCCGTCAAAGGCCTAGGTCGGTTTAAGGAACTTGGAACGCCGGAGGCATCGGAGAAGTTCGTGCTCGGCACGCTCGTGTCTATGACTTGGGCCGTGCTTGTCGCGATCGTGGCGCGTGCAGTGCTCCCGATCTAGAACCTGAGTACGCATGCGAGTCTGCGTGTCGGTTAGGTTGCGTACGCTATGGACGCCCTCGTTGATTACCTCTTCCTACCGGACAAGATTGTCCGGTAGGGTTGAGGAACAGCGTTTCCGCTGGAGGATGCAAGGGAATTCAAGTGAAAACCGTCGGTGTTGGCGGCCCGGCACTCCCTGTCGGTGTCTCCGACCCGGCGATCTCAAAGGAGAGAACTACATGTCAGATTCAACCCAATCGCTCACAGGACATCAGACGTTTTCCGAATGGATGGACCACCCGAAGGGACGCCCTCTGATAGAAGACGTCATGGCGAAAATGGGGATTGACGAAGCGGCTCTGCGTCAACTGAGTCAAATCCCAGTCGACGCACTGCCCGGACTCAGCCAGGGAAGATTCCCCGAATCTGTCGTCACCGAACTGGTGCTGGCGGCCAACGACGGAGTAATGCCTGAACTGCCTGACGACACCATTGACCCGGTACAAAGATTTGCAGATCAAACCATAATCATCACCGGAGCCGCGTCGGGTATCGGCCTCGCAACTTTGAAGCGCGTCGTGCGCGAAGGCGGGCGGGTCATTGCGGTCGACATGAACGCGGAACGGCTCGATGAGATTGCGGCGTCCATCCCTGGAGGTCGCGTCGTCCCTGTTGCCGGCGACATTACCGAGGACGAAACCGTGGATGCCATCATGGCCGCAGCAGGCGACAGTGTGCAGGGCCTAGCGAACGTCGCAGGCATCATGGACGGCATGCTGCCCTTGCACGAAGTCAGCAATGAAGTTTGGGATCGTGTCATGCGCGTCAATGTGACCGGGACATTCAAGATCAGCCGTGCGGTGCTGAAGCTCATGCTTGAGGCAAAGTCCGGCTCAATCGTCAACGTCGCCAGCCAGGCTGCACTACGCGGTAATGCAGCAGGCACCGCTTACGGCACTTCCAAGCATGCCATTGCGGGAATGACCAAGAGTGAAGCCTTCCTCTACGGACCGCACGGTATACGGGTCAATGCTGTCGCACCCGGTGGGACGGCCACCGGCATCGAGGGATCGTTCAAGTCCGACTTTGCCAAAGAACGCATGGCCCCCTTCCTTGAACTGCTCCCCCCGATTGCCACCGCCGATGAGCAGGCCGCGGCGATTACTTGGCTCCTAAGTAAGGACTCCTCGCACGTCAACGGCGTTCTGCTCCCCACCGACGGAGGCTGGTCGGTGCAGTAGGGGCGGGAACGGTGGTCGCCGGTGGGTCGAAGGGCCGGGGGAGGGCCGGGGTGCAGTAGGGGCGGCCGGGTATGGGGAGCGGCCAAGCCTTGGCGTAGCGCTCCCCATACCCCGCTAGCGGCTACGCCTTGGTGTAACGCCCGTCAGCCCCCAGTCGCGCGTTGGGGTCTAGCAGCATCGCTGCCTCGGCCTCCTTCGCGACCTGGCCACCCTCCTCAGGCAACCTGCGGTCCGGCGCCGGCGTGAACAGATCCCCACGCCCCAGCATCCCGGCCTCAAGGTCGTGGGCGCCCTCCTCAAGTCGAGCCAGGGCCCGCTGGCGCCAAGCAGCCCGCGCCTCATCGCCGAGCGCGCCAGACACGGCCGCCTCGAACGCGCCCGGGTGTGCCAGCGCCAGGAACGACGAGACATGCCCGAAGCCCAGCGACGTCACGAGCGCCGCCTTCACGGGCCCAACAGCCAGTGGCTGCTTCAGCCACACCAGCCACGGGTTCTTCGCCAGCGCCTCATCGACGCAGTCCAGCGACTTGTTGCCCGGCAGCACCCCGTCGCGGAACACCTGACCAACACCCGAAATCTGGAACACCGCGGCTCCACCCTTCGCGTGACCGGTCATCGACTTCTGCGACACCACATACATGGGGTTGCCCTCTGTGCGTCCGAGGGCGGCGGCCACGCGGCTGTGCAGATCAGACTCGTTGGGATCATTGGCATTTGTCGAGGTGTCATGCTTCGACACAAACGCGATGTCATCCGCGCCCAACCCCAGCGCCTCCAAGGAGACCGCCAGGCGGGAGTCCTTCCCACCTCGCGCCGCTGCCAACGCACCCAGTCCCGGCGCCGGAATCGAAGTGTGGATCCCATCCGAGAACGACTGTGCAAATGCCACCACCGACAGCACCGGCAAGCCCAGTTCAGCCGCTAGGTCACCGCGTGCCAGCAGCACCGTGCCACCACCTTGCGACTCAATGAACCCACCGCGACGGCGGTCATTAGCTCGGCTGTAGAAGCGCTCATTCAAGCCCTTCGCCGCCATTTCCGCAGAGTTCGCCGTCGCATTCATCGACCCGAAGCCCACCAGTGATTCCACCGACAGGTCATCGGTCGCGCCAGCAACCACAAACTTGGCCTTGCCAGCGTGAATCTTGTCCAGGCCGTCCTCGACCGAAACCGCAGCGGTCGCACATGCGGAGACCGGCTGAACCATGGGACCGTAGCCGCCAATGAAGTTCTGCATGGTGTGCGCCGCAACCACGTTCGGCAGGGTTTCCTGGAGGACGTCCTGCGGGTACTCCTCACCAAGGAAGCGGTCCACGAACAGTTTGCGCATTGAGGTCATTCCACCGAACCCGGTGCCCTGGGTTGACGCGACGTCTGCGGGATGAATGGCCTGCAGCAACTCGGCAGGGGAGAACCCGGCGGTGAGGAACGCATCCACCGCACTAACCAGGTTCCACGCTGCGATCCGGTCCATGCCTTCCAGCAGCGCTGGTGACAGACCCCACTTGGAGGCGTCATAACCGGTGGGGAATTGCCCCCCAACCGTGCGTGTCAGCGTGGCGCGACGCGGCAGTCGTGCCTGCGCACCCGCCAGTCGCGTCACCTCCCATTCGCCATCTTCGAGGGGGCGGATGCGGGTGAGGCGCTCGTCCTCGACCACGTACGACTCAGCGGTTTCGCGGTCCGGGACCGTAAAGGTGACGTCGGTGTTGAGGAACACCGCCGCATCTTCTTGGCTGCCCCGGTCAACGATCCCGGCGTCGGTGATGAAGGAGCGCACACCCGACCGCGCCACGACTTCATCGCGGTAACGATCGAAGATATCGCCCGGCTCCACCAGATTGCCGTCAGCGTCATACCAGCCCGACTCGGGGGATTCCGCCCAGGTGATCAGGCCCATCATCCAGGCTAGTTCGAGGACGCCCGCCGGGGTCAGTTCGACCTCGCCATCACTTTCGAGGCCGAGTTCCGCCTGCCAGCGGGTCCGGGCGCTGCCCCACGGTCCGACTTCGCCGATCCCGACGACAACGACCATGTCCTCAAGGTTGGCGTTGACACCAGCCCACTCGGCAGGGTCGTAGGAGGCCAACTTGGCCTGTGGGGGGGAGGGGAGCGCTGGAATCAGCGCCACGTCTTCCGCAATGTCTGAGTCGTCCGCCGTCGCCGCAGCATCAGCTGCTGCCGCCGCCTGCAGTGCCTTGAAGTCAACACCCATGGCGAGCCCGCCGGTCAGGTCAGCATCAAGCGGGCCCTCGAGGGCGTTCGTGCGAGCCTCGGCCGTGCACAGCGCGACCAGCTCATCAGCCATTTCGTCCGTCGTGTAGGTGCGGATCCCCGCCTTGCGTGCCGCGGGTGCGAGGGCGTCATTGCCGCCCATCAGACCCGTGCCCTGCACCCAACCGATCTTCGGGTGAGCCAGCGTCGTGCCGCGCGCCCAGATCGATTCGGCCGACCAACGGTTGGTGATGGCGTCGAAAGCCGCCTTGGTCTCACCGTACGCTCCGTCTCCGCCAAACATGCCGCGGTTGGGGGAGCCGGGAAGGACCACGTGGACACGCTTGGCCTTCGCGCTGCGATCCGCAAGCGCCGCCAGGCTGCTGATGGCGCGCTCAACGCTCCACAGCAGCAGACGTGCTTGCGCTTCAAACTGCTCGCCCGAATCCGCCATTGAACCCATGACCGGGGGCGCCGCGAAGGGGAAGAACAGGTCGGGCACCAAGGCCGGCTTGACGATCTCTTTGGTTGCGCCAACCACCTTGTCCTGTTCAGTGCCGATCCATTCGACGAGGGCGTCCACGTCCCGGTAGGAGGCCAGGTTCGCTGGGACCAGCCACAGCGCCGCATCTCCCGCGGCGTTCTTGGCGTAGAGATCCTTGGCGAATGCGAGGCGTGCCGCGTCAACCTTGGACGAGGTCGCGATCACCGTTGCCCCACCACGCAAGAGTCGGGCGGAGACAGCCCCGGCAATGGAGGCCGGGGTTACGCCGGTGACAACTGCAACCTGACCCGCGAACGGAAGATCCGGGTTCGAGGTCGCAGCCTGGGCCGCCTCGGTGTAGTAGTCGGCCAGTTCATCGCGTCCCTCGTGGCGCGCCTTGTCGGCCCACCACGTGGCGTGCTTGGCCACGGTTTCCCCGGCGCCACCGAAGGTGACGAGGGCGGGACGATCCTCAGGTGCAGCGTTCCAGACGCGAGCCAGGTCTTCGCGAGCACTAGCCCAACGGTCGTCGATGAGGACGACCTTTGCGGCGCTGAACCGCGGCTGGACCATCTCAACCCAGCGCGGACCCAGTTCGGCCTCAACGGTGCGGGCGGCGAGGGCGTCTGCGAGGCGCTCCTCGTCTTCACTTGCAAACCCTGCGGGGAGGAGGCCGACACCTTCCAGACCAAGCACCTCGAGGAGGTGCTTCGCGGTCTGCGCAAGGGCTCCCGATGGTCCGGTGACCTTGTCGGCGTATGCGTCAAGGGCCGCGGAGTCAACAACTCCACCTCCGCCACCGTTTGCGCCGCCAGCCGAGGGCAGTGACACTGCAATGCCACGCATCGCGGAGACCTGCCCGACTGCCGCATCAACGATCGCCTCGGCCTCAGCCTTGGATCCGGCGGAGGTCGCGAGGGAAGCAAGCTCCCCGCCTCGCGCCGAATCGCCCTCACGCGAACCCAGCAGGACCTGCGCGGTTGTCGCGTTGGCCCAGCCGTCACCGAGCTGCCACACCTCACGCACGCGGTCACCGACGAAGGTCGGCTTCACGCCCGCGCCACCCAGTACCTTGCGGAGGCGGTCACGAATCGCTTCGGTGAGCACCGGGCCGAAGGCCTTGTAGTGGTGGGCCAACTTGTCGACGGAGATCGCCAGTTCGCCAACGCTCGCATCAGCCGCGCCGTCGATCGACGGCAGACCCAACTCTGCCGACAGGTCCATCAGCAACTGGTTGCGACGTGCGGAAACACCCGCGGTCAAAGTGTCGGTCGTGTCGCCGGCATCGATCTGCTCGGGACGCAACTTGTTGGTGTAGGCCATGAGGACCTTGATGGCGTCCGAGGCCGCAAACGGGATGTCCGCAACGTCGGCGCCCGAAGGACCACCTGCGTCAGCCACCGGAGCGGCAGGCGCGGGCACCGTGGCGGCAGGAACGTAGTCGGCTTCGGCGGGTGCGGGTGTTGACTTGGCAGCATCGGCGGGGGTTGCGACTGCCGACGACGTCTGAAGGTCGGCGGCTGCGGAATCTTCGTCAGAGGCGGCGTCCTCGTCCTCGTCGTCCACAAATCGCACGTCGACGCAGGTGACAACCTGTTCGTCGCGTTGGACGTTGAGGGCGGCCGAGGACGAACCGGAGAACTCATCCAGCTTCAGTGTCTTCTCACCCAGACCAGCCAGCGTCGGGGATGCTCCCAGGCCGATCTCGATGAGACGCTCAACGCCCAACCCGCCGTCTTCAACGGGGGTGAACATGAGGTCCTGGGTTTCAATCCAGCGCACCGGGGATGCGAACTGCCAGCACAGCAACTCAATGAGTAGCAGGCGGGCCAGGGCGTCCTCGTCGGCGGCTGCCGCTTCCCAAGCCTCATCACTAGCGAGGAGGGCGGCAATCGGCTCGGATGGCACCTCATCGAGGATGGCCTGCGCGAAGGAGCGTGTCACCTCGAATGGCCGCGCCACCAGGTTGGGGATGTATTTGCCAATCAGGCGCTCAGAGGGAGTATCCGCGGGGACCAGGCTTTCCAGCTTGTCGCGGAACTCGGGCACGCCGTCACGGAGCACGCGCGAGTGGAACGGCACGTCGACGCCCGGCACGTACATGAACGGACCCTTGCCCCCAGCGGCGGCGGCGCGAGCGGAAGCGTCCTCGTTCAGAGCTTTGAGCCCCTCAATGGTGCCGGCAATCGCGTACTGCTGCCCGGCCAGGTTGAAGTTGACGATCTGCAGGAACTCACCCGACTTCTCAGCAACTGAGTCGACGTAGGCAACGACCTCGTCATCACCGATGCCGAACTGGTTGGGCCGCAGCGCGCCCATGCGGTAGTTGGAGCGTCCCTTGTCGTCACGCGGCACCAGGTGGTGCATGGTTGACCCGCGGTGGAAGACGATTTCGAGGACGTTTTCCAACGGGAACACCTCGCCGTAAGCAGACAGGGCGTTGTACTCGCCAAGTGAGTGTCCGGCGAAGTAAGCGCGATCCACCAGCGCACCCATTTCACGGAGGCGTGCCGTCTGTGCGAACGCGACGGTTGCCAGCGCCACCTGGGTGAACTGGGTCAGGTTGAGCAGGCCATCAGGGTGGCGGAGCACCTGGTCACCCACAACCATCTCCGTCGGGTTGTCGCGCACGACGGTGAGGATGGAGAAGCCGAGGGCGTCACGGGTGAGGCGGTCGGCCCGCTCCCAAACCTCGCGCGCAGCGTCGGAGGTCGCCATCTCTTCCAGCGCCATACCTTGACGCTGGATGCCCTGACCTGGGTAAACGTAGGCGGTCGTCGGGGGAGCGGTCGTCGCGGTGGCGCGTGAGACGATCTGTCCGTCAATCTTCGCCGTCACCTCAAGCAGCAGGCCGCCACCGGGGATGCGCCCGACGCGTTCCACCGTCAGGTCAACGGGATCATTGAGGTTGACCAGGCCGTACATGTTGTAGGTCCATCCGGTGATGCGGTAGCCGGGCTGCTTTCCCTCACGCGCCTCCACCAGGTTTTGCGCCACGGCCGACAGCCACATGCCGTGGACGAGGGCGTCTTCCAGACCCGCCACCCGAGCCGCAGCGTACGAGGTGTGGATGGGGTTGAAGTCGCCGGAAACATTGGCGAATGTCGTCATGTTTGCCGGTGCGACCACCCGTGCGCGGCGCAGTTGCGAGCGCGGGGTGTCGGTCACTCCGACCGCCAGACCCGCAGCGGCGGGCACATCAACCGGTACTGAGTCGGAGCCGATGCGACCGCGAATGGCGAAGCGCTCTTGGAAGAAGCCGATTTCCTGCCCGTCGTGGTAGAGGGCTTCCTGCACGGTAACAACGCGGCCAGCGGATGATTCGTCGAGGCCGGTGGTGCGGGCAACAACGGTCAACTGTGTTGACCCGTCCTCGTCCAGCAGGTCGTCAACATCAACGTAGAGGCGCGCAGTGTGGTCCAGGTGGACTGCTGACAGCAGACCCTCGATGACAGGGTAGTTACCCTCGATGAGGGCGGAGCCGAGCGCCGCATAGATGGCGGGCCAGCACAGGCCAAGGATCGCGTCCGGGGTCCATGTGTCCAGCTCGAAGCGGGCGGGCAGGGCCTCACCGGTGGCGCCGCGGTGCATGTCGGCTAGCGCCCGGTTGATGGTGAAGGTCCAGTGGGCTTCCCCGAAGACGGAGTCCTCAGAGGAGACCATGGTGGGGAGTGCGGTGATGGGGTCGCCGGTAATGGTCTCCCCACCGACACCCGCGGTGGCTGCAAGCAGCGCAAACATGTGTTCCGGCAGGGCGTCGCGGTCAACAACCGGGTAGCCGCCGTCATCCGTTTGCTCTCCGATCGCCAGCGGCACGGTCAGTTTGCGAACCGCGTGCAGGTTGTCGCCACCGGGCGTGTTGTCCCACGCGGTGTCAAGGGAGACGACGAGGTCGTAAACGTCGCTGTCTTCACGCCTTGCAATCTTCAGCATGTCGGCCGGAACAACCCGGGCAGGGTTGTCGACCAGGTTGCCGCTCCAGGTCACGTAGGGAACATTGAGGAGGAACTCCTCGGGCGTCTTTGAATCGCCAAGGCGTGCGAACAGGGTCTCCTGTGGGGCGTTCGCAGCCTCGAGGCGTTCCACTGTGGCGGTCTCAAACCGGCCCAGAAGCTCACCGATGGGTTCATCGACACGGGTCATGCCGGCAACGGAGATCGGGCCGGGAATGATCCGTACCTGATCCGCGGTGTAACGCGGATCTTGGGACTGCCACAGGTTGTCCTGACCCCACCAGCGCAGCAGGTCGGAGTCGAGGACGGGCACGAAAGGCATCGGCTTGGGGTACTTGCGGCACAGGTCCACAAACCAGGCCGCATCCGTCGGGGTCACCCGGGTGCTTGCAGCATTCGGGTAGGTCTCTTCCAAACGGTCAACCGCGCCCTTTGCGTCGCGTGCGGAGTCGAGGTCGGGGAAGATCGTCGCGATCTTGCCGGATTCCTTGTTAGAGAGGCGACCCTCGATGCGCTGCAGCAGCAGCTGGAAGCGGTTGATCCAGGTGACGTCGTTCCACGACCCGTCAATGGGGGAGGCGGAGAGGGTTGCAAAGCGGCGCGCCCACTCCAGGTACGACATCTTGTCGACGTCGCCGAAGTAGGGCTTCGAGGTGGCGTCGAGGGCGGCGATGATCTCATCACGGCGCGCCAGGACGGCCTCTTCGTTGCCAGAAACCTGGGAAACTAGGCGGGCGCAGCGCGCCGCAGCGTTATCGACCTCGTGAATATCCGCGCGCAGGTGGGACTGGCCGGAAGTGACGCCACCGCGGGTGGATCCGGCTGGAACCCAGCCGCCCAGGGTGTCTTCGGTCGGGGGGATGGAAACACCGGCGGTGTCAACCAAAAGCTGCTTGACCTCAGCGGTTGTCTTTGCCTCCAACGCCGTCATGGCAGCCGTACCAATGAGGACGCCATCAACCGGCATCAGGGCGCGGCCGTGAGCCAGTGCCCACTGCCCGGAAATGTAGTCGGCAGCACGCTCCGGAGTGCCGATGCCGCCACCAACACAAAGCACCAGGTTGGGGGTGTTGCGGATGTCAGCGTATGTGGCGAGAAGCAGGTCGTCCAGGTTCTCCCAGGAGTGGTGCCCGCCAGCGTGGCCGTCCTCGACCTGAACGATCACCGCGGCCTCTGGAACAGCTTGGGCAATGGTGACGACCTGGCGAATCTGCGCGGTGGTGCCCGGCTTGAATGCAACATAGGGGAAGCCGGCTGCCTGCAGGTCAGTGATGAGTTGCGTGGCCTCTTCAAGCTCGGGGATGCCCGCAGAAATCACCACGCCATCCAGAGGCGCACCCGCGGCACGGGCTTTGGTGACAATGCTCTGGGCACCGAACTGCAGGTTCCACAGGTAGGGGTCAAGGAACATGGCGTTGAACTGCGCGGCGCGACCCGGGTTGAGAAGCTTCTTCAGCTTCGCCAAGTTCTCCGCAAAGACAGGCTCGGTGACCTGCCCGCCACCGGCCAGTTCAGCCCAGTAACCCGCATTGGCCGCGGCGGCGACGATTTCTGGGTCAACGGTTGTCGGCGTCATGCCCGCAAGCAAGACGGGGGAGCGGCCGGTGAGGCGGCTAAATGCGGTCTCAACGGTGCGGCGACCATCGGGAAGGGTCGTCACCTTGGGCTGGTAGGCAGCCCAGTCCACAGGCGCATCAAACTGCGCCGTCGAGGTGAGGAATGTGTCGCGACCAGCAACGGTTCCCGCCTCAACCACGCCAACCCCGCTGCCCAGAAGCACCCGGGTGGTGATGCGAGCCAGGGCATCACCCGGACCAATATCAAGAATCCACTTGGCACCGGCTTCGACCAGCGGCTCGACCTCGGCCGCCCAATCAACAGGTTCGGTGAGCACGGCGGGAGCCAGGTCCTCAACTAGCGCCGCATCGATACCGGCATCAGCCGCCCAGGCGCGAACCTGTTCGAGGGCGCCCGCCAGCAGCGGGGAGTGGAAAGGAGCCGCAACCGGCAGGTACGCAAAGCGGGGAGCGAAAGGCTTACCGCCGCGAACCTTCGCGGCAATCTGTGCCTCGTCCTCGGCCTGAACCTTCTGGCCCGCCAACTGGATCTGCTCCAGATCGGCAGGGGCCCCGGAAACAACAACCTGCTCTGAACTGTTGCGCAGCGAAACCGTCACTTCGCCTTCAAGGCCAGCGTCAGCAATCAAGGCCTGAACCTGGACTGGGGAGGCGCCAACAACAGCCAGCATCGGGAACTTGCCGCCAACAGGACGGGCCCCGCCCGAGCGGGTCGCGGCGGTAACAGCCACTCCCATCAACTCGGTCAACGCATAGATGGCCGCAATCTTCTGGTAGTCGCCATCAACCCAGGCCTCAAACATGGCCGCACCAAGAATGCCCTGGCTGTGACCGGCCGCGGCGATCGGGGAGTGCACCCGCGCATCAAAGCCCTCAGCAGCCAGGTCAAGAAGCGTCGCGAACTGGGTCAGCAGGATGCCGGGCATGGAAGCGGCGGGAGCGCCCTCGTCGGCAGAAAGAAGAGAAGGAAGGGTGACCGGCGCGCCAGCAACGACCGCCAGCGACCGCCCAAGTGGAGCAAGCAGGACCTGACCTGCATCAATGAGGTCCTTAACTTCGCTGGCGACATCTTTGCGGGTCGTCAACTCGGCCAGCGCCTCCTGCCACGGAGTTGCCTGCCCTGCAAACGACAGGGCGTACGGGGTGCCCCCATCGCCACCGAGCGTGAGGTAGAAAGGCGCGGAGTAGCTGGTCATGTTTGAATCTCCCGTTTGTTGTGCGGTGCCGCTTGCGGCTGTCAAGAAAGCGTTGGTGTTTTGCGTCGAGGGGGTCATTACAGTGGTCCGTTTCCGTGGCGCTTCGACCCGGAGACGGGGCGGTGTTTGGTCTGGAGCAACTCAAGTGACCCGACGATTGCGTCGCGGGTTTGGGCCGGGGTGATGATGGCGTCGAACTCGCCCTCGGCCACCGACAGATCAGGGTTGACGGATTCCTCTGTGTACTGGGCGACGAGGGCTGCGCGGACCTTGCCAACGTCCTCGCCTGCCTCCTGGGCTGCGGCGATGTCGCGTCGGTTCATGATTGACACGGCGCCATCGGCACCCATGACGGCCACCTCAGCGCCCGGCCATGCGAAGTTCATGTCGGCGCCGATCGACTTCGACCCCATGACGATGTATGCCCCGCCGTACGCTTTGCGCAGGACAATGGTGATCATCGGGGTGGTGGCATTGGCGTAGGCGAAGATCATTTTGGCGCCGCGGCGGATGATGCCGGCCTGTTCCTGCTGGGTGCCGGGGCGGTAGCCGGGCACGTCAACCAGGGTGATGATCGGGAGACTGAAGGCGTCGCAGAGGCGAACAAACCGGGCGGCCTTCTCAGAGGCGTCAACGTCCAGCGTTCCGGCCTCGTGCAGAGGCTGGTTGGCGACGATCCCCACAGAATGTCCGGAGATGCACGCGAAGCCGATGACGATGTTCTTTGCGAAACCGGCTTGGACCTCGACGAACTCGCCGTGATCCACCAGGTTTTGCACGACTTGGATGACGTCGTAGGGCGTCCTCGTCGATTCGGGCACCAGGTCGCCAAGTTTCTGCGCCAGGGCGGCCTCGTCCGGGTCGGGCTGGTAGTCGTACGTGGGGGCGGGTTCCTCGAACGAGGACGGAAGGTAGGTGAGAAGCGACCGCGCGTACTCGAGGGCGTCCTCTTCGTCATCCGCTAGGTAGTGGGCGACGCCGGACTGGAAGTTGTGGACTTCGGCGCCGCCGAGCTCCTCGAAGGAAACCTTCTCACCTGTCACCGCGCGGACCACTTCGGGGCCGGTGACGAACATGTGGCTGTGCTCGCGGGTCATGATGACGAAGTCGGTCAGGGCCGGGCTGTAAACGGCGCCACCTGCGCACGGACCGAGGATCAGGGAGATCTGCGGGACTGAACCCGAAGCCTTGCACGACTTACGGAAGATGCGCCCGTACTGGGTCAGCGCAACCACGCCCTCCTGGATGCGTGCGCCGCCGGAGTCGAGCATGCCGACAATGGGGATGCGCATTTCCATGGCGACATCCATGATGTTGATGATCTTTTGGCCCTCGACGCGACCCAGTGTTCCGCCACGCACGGAGAAGTCCTGGGCGTAAACCGCGACGCGGCGGCCGTTGATCTCGCCATGACCGGTGATGACGGCGGCACCCGTGAACCCGTTCTTCATTGACCCGCCCATGAACTGGCCGATCTCAACGAAAGTGCCCGGGTCAAGTAGGGTTTCGAGGCGCTCGCGGGCCGTGAGTTTGTCGTTCTTGTGTTGGCGGGCGGCGGCGCGTTCTTCGGCCTGGCGGGTCAGGTCTGCGACCTCGGCGGCGTGGGAATCGCGCGCCGACGGGACGCCCGACTTGTCTGAGTCGGCGCTGTGGTTGAACTCCGCGAGTGCCGCGTTGAAGCCAGCCTTTGCGGCTTCAAGTCCGGCACGGGCCCTGTTGAGGCCAGCGCGAGCGGCGGCGCGCGCGTCGCTTGCCGTGTTCTTTGAGGAGGGTGCTTTCGGGTTCACTTTTCGCCGCCTTCGTTCGTTTCGGCTTCAGGGCTTAGTGTCACGAGGACGTGGCCGGGAGCGACGTTCGCTCCGACCTCGACATTGATTGCTTCGATGCGGCCCGCGCGGGGGGCGAGGACGTAGGACTCCATCTTCATGGACTCCAGAACCGCCAGGACATCGCCTTCGGCAACGTTTGCTCCGACCTCGGTCGCGATCCTCACGACGATTGCCTGCGAGGGGGCGACGACGGAATCCTTACTAACAACCGGTCCCGTCGCCGCGCGTTTAGCGGCTTCACGGGAGGAGCGCAGGGGTTGCGGAGCCCGCTTCACTGCCGCGGCCGGGGCGGCTGACAGCAGGTTGGCGGGCAGGGTGAGTTCCGCGCGCTTGCCATCAAGTTCAATGATGACGCGGGTGCGTTCCGGGGCTGGAGCGGCAGGTGTAGCGGCCGGTGACGCGGCGCCCAACTCGGCTTGCTCGGCGGCGTAGAGGGCGCCGAACTCGTCGAGGACGCCCGACTCAAGCCAGCGTGTCCAAACCCCCAGGTTGCCGTCTTGTGCGAGGGCGAACTCGGGGCGCGAGAGGATGTGCGCGTAGAGGGGCAGGGGGTTGGAGACGCCCTCGAGCACGGTTTCGCGGGTGACACGCAGGGCTCGCTCAATGGCTTGCTCGCGGGTGGGGGCGGTGACGATGATCTTGGCGACCATGGAGTCAAACTCGGGTGACACGGCGTCGCCCTCGCCAATCCCCGTGTCGATGCGGATACCGGGGCCTGTCGGCCATGCCACCCGGGTCAGTGTGCCCATGGTGGGGATCAGGTCGTTCCCGGGATCCTCGCTGGTGACGCGCAGTTCGATGGAGTGGCCGCGCACCTCACCGCCGACGGGAATTTCTTCTCCGGCCGCGATGGCAAGTTGGGCTGCAACCAGGTCGACTCCGGCGACCTCTTCGGTGACGGTGTGCTCAACTTGCAGCCGAGGGTTGACTTCAAGGAAGTACAACTCGCCCTCGTCGCTGAGCAGGTATTCGCATGTGCCCAGCCCGACATAGTCAACGGCGTCGAAGAGGGACTTGGAGTTGGCCAGCAGAAGCGCTTCAGTTTCGGGTGTAATAAAGGGCGCGGGGGCCTCTTCGATGAGTTTTTGGTGGCGGCGCTGCACCGAGCAGTCACGGGTGGAATAGACGGTGAAGGTGCCGTGGGAATCGCGCCCGCTCTGGGTTTCCAGGTGGCGGGCCTTGGGGACGTAACGCTCGATGAAGAAGCCCGCGCCCGCGATGCCGGTCAGTTCGCGCCCCGTGAAGAAGTTGTCGAGGTCGCTCTCGGCATTGAGGACGTGGATACCGCGTCCGCCGCCGCCATCAGCTGCTTTGAGGACCACGGGGTAGCCCCATGCCGCGATGAAGTCTTCGACCTCGGCGCGGCCCCGCAGGGGTTCCTGGGTGCCGGGAACTGGGGAGACACCGACGCTGAGCGCCGTCTTGCGGGCGCGAATCTTGTCGCCCAAGAGGTCGATGACCTCGGGCCTGGGGCCAATCCAGTTCAGCCCGGCGTCGATGACCTGCTTGGCGAAGGTTGCGTTCTCGGCAAGGAAGCCGTAGCCAGGGTGGACTGCGTCCGCGCCGGAAGTCTTGGCGATCTCAATGATCTTGTCACCGCTCAGGTAGGTGTCGGTGGCGGTGGTGCCGCGCAGGGCGTAGGCCTCATCCGCTGCCCGAACGAACTGAGCATCCATGTCCTGATCAGCGTAAACAGCAACGGCCGTTCGGCCGCTTTCCTGGACAGAACGAATGATGCGCAAGGCAATCTCGCCGCGGTTGGCGACCAGAACCTTGGAGATTGCCTGTGTGGTCACTGAAGTGCTCCTGGGGTTTCGGGTAGGTTGCCGGCCAGCGTGACGTCGCCGGCGGAGATGGTGTGAGTTGTGCCGTCCTCGTCCTCGACCAGGAGGGCGCCGGAAGTATCGATGCCGGTTCCCGTGCCGGTAATGGTGGAACCGTCGGGCAGGGTGGCGTGGACGTTGCCGCGGGTTGAAACGCACCGGGTGGCGTAGTCATCTGGCAGGGAGGCGCTGGTCAGGGTGGCTTTGAGTTGCTCGATAATCATGTGTGCGAGGGCGGTGCGGCTCACGGGGGCAGCCCCCTGCAGGTGTAGGGAAGTGGAGGGGACGGGCGGCAGCTCGTCCTCGCCCTGGGTGACGTTGACCCCGATGCCGAGGGCGACCCAGACGGTGCCATCAGAATCTTCGCCGAGGCGTTCAGAAAGGATGCCGGCGATCTTCTTGCCGCCGACCAGCAGGTCGTTGGGCCACTTGAGGTCAACGCGCGGGGCCTCGGCAGGCGCGTTTGCCGCGCCTCCGGGTTGCGCGCCCTCGCCGCCGGGGAGCAGACCGTCCAGCACCAGAGTTTCTGCAGTTTTGTCCAGCCCCTGCGGTGCGGGGAGCAGGCCGTCCAGCACCAGTGCTGCAGCAAGGCCGCCGGCCAGCGGCATCCAAGTCGCGTCCTCTTCGGTGGTGGGGACCAGAATCGACAGCAGCAGAGAACTCTTCTTGGGGGCTTCCCACTGGCGCCCCAGGCGTCCTCGGCCGCGAGTCTGGAAATCAGTAACTACGGAGGTGAAGGGGAGGAGCGGGCGGGAGTCGCGTTCGCGCCAGCGGTTGCCTAGCTCATCGTTTGTGGAGGTCGTTTCTCCGAGCTGGATGATGGGTGCGCTGTGGGCCATGCCCCTCCTTGGTTGTTGGTTGCTGCCGTGGGTTGTGATTCCCACACCCCTAATACTTCAAGATTTGTAGTAACTCTTTCAAGTTCTGAAGTATAGTCGTCGGCGACGGAGCGGATCTAGAGGCCTGTTTTTGGGCGTGGCGCAAGCCTGAATCCGGAGCGATCCGGCGCTTGTCACCTGGTTCGATTGCCCCGAAGATCCGCGAAATAGCAACGAAAACTCGAAAGGTTTCACCTTGAGTACTACAACCGCCCCCGTGCTTACGGACCTCATTCCAGCCAGTCGTGTGAAAGATGCCGCACTGGTGATGGGGGGCACAGCATTGCTGGCTGTCACCTCACAAATCGTCGTACCGCTGTGGTTTACGCCGGTGCCACTGTCGCTTGCAACCTTCTCTGTCCTGCTGGTTGGAGCCGCCCTCGGACCGCTTCGTGGTGGGTTGTCGATGGGCCTCTATATGGTGCTTGGCCTAGTGGGGGTCCCGGTGTTCGCCGGTTTCTCTTCGGGGGCGGCATCGGCCTCGTTCGGGTACATCCTTGGCTACGTGCTGGCCGGGATTGCCGTTGGCTTCCTGGCGCGACGCGCGGCGGATCGCCGGGTGTTGTCGGCGTTTGTGATGGCTGTGGTCGGATCTGCTCTGATCTATGCCGTGGGGGTGCCGTGGCTGATGATTTCGCTGGGGGTGGGGGTGCGCGAGGGGCTGATGCTGGGACTCGCGCCCTTCCTGGTCGGCGATGCGATCAAGGCGGTGCTGGCTAGTGCGGTGCTGCCGGCCGCGTGGAAGCTCGTCGGCGGCGCGGCCCGCTAACCTGCGCCCCACCGCCCCACCGCCCCACCGCGAAATCGCTTAACTTCGCCAGATCCGGACGAGATAACATTGTTATGTGACGGAGTTAAGCGATTTCGCGGTGGCGCCCCGCCCACGGCCGCCGACTCTCCGGCCCCGACCCCGGCGAGGGTCGCCCCGCCCACGGCCGCCCCCTCTCCGCGCACGGCCGACCGTAGCCCCGCCCACGGCCGCCGCAGCCGACCACCTCTCCGCGAGATCGAATAATATCGCCAATTTCGGAGACAATAACACCGTTATGTGGCGATACTATTCGATCTCGCGGAGAGGCGTTCGGGCTCGCACTCGTTCGCACAGTCCACCCGCAGCTGCGGTCCCCGATCGGCCTCGCAGCCTGCGGCTAGGAGGCGATCCCGCGAAATGTATACGTGGGGGCGAAATGTGCCTCGCGGGTACGTACCCCAGACGATGTTTTGGCCCCAACGTAAACATTTCGCGGCGAGGGGAGGTCGAGGGCGCCAGATTTGCCGGGCCGGGGGCTGAGACGTGGGTTGGCAACAGCTGTCACGACTCCGGATAGGCCTCCAGAAGGTCTTCTGGGCTGAAGCATATGACCCCGTCGACCTCGGAACCGCACCGGGATAATGCCAGGAGCGGGGTGTCGGGCTGGGAGCCTGGAACTTCTTGGCGCTGCGCTTGGAGCCTTCGCAAGTCTTTCACATTGAAGGGCTTAGCCTCCCGCCACTTGATTGACCCGATGGCCAAGACTGATGACGCGACAGGAGAATCATCCGTCACAACGATGTCGACTTCCGTGCTGTTGGTCCGGGTCCAGTAGGCACCGATCGCGCCCGGGGTGCCATTGGGCGCCGTGATCATCGGTGGTGATAGTCGGCTGAGTGCGTCCCGGAGGACCGATTCGATCACGCGGCCGCGCCAAGACGTCCACGAGCTGCCGATCCTGGCAAGGACTCGGTCCCCCCGACCTCGCTCAATTTCACCAATGTAGGGTCCCAAAAACGTGAGCCAAAAGCTCAAGTATGGGTCTGCGACGCGGTACCTCTTGTTCCGAGAAGTGGCAGTGGAAAGGGGGATTTCGGCCTCGACCACGTGTTTGGCAATCAGTAGGTCGAGTGAGCGTTTCAAACTGGTGGGTTGTAGATTTCCCGACGCGCGAGCAATGTTTGCAAAAGTACGCTCACCGCTTCCTATTGCCTGAAGAACCGTCTTGGCTTGGGCCTCTGATGGGAACTCTGCAGCCAATGATCGTTCCGCTGAAACCAGTAGTGCCGAGGTCGGATCAACGACCGCTTCTTCTAAGTAGTCCCAGAGGCTCATGCTGTAACCCCACTCGGAGCAAATAAGGGGGAGCCCCCCGGAAACCAAGTACGCCTCAAAGGAGTCAGCCGGGTGCAGGCCAATCATCTTGCCCACCTCCCTGGGGTTGAGCGCGGGCACGACCATTTCGGTCGCGCGCGTTTGCAAGTGTCCTTCGCGGGCGTCCCCAAACCCTCAGACCGTCGAATTGGGCCTGAACCGGGCCCCTCAGCCGCGAAATGTATATGTGGGGACGAAATGTGCCTCGCGGGTACCTACCCCAGACGATGTTTTGGCCCCCACGTATACATTTCACGGTGGCGGCCGAGGGCGTGGGTGTTGCGGGGCCTCCCCGAGGGCGCACCGGCGGCACGCCCCAAAGCCTGCCTACTTCCAGTCCACCCCCGGCGAGCGGTGCCAGTTCACGCCCATCGCATTCCACCACGCACTTTCGGGGGCGATCCTGCCCGCAAACGACTCCCATTCCAAGGCCCCACGGGCCGACCAACCGACCTCCGCCGCCGCAGCCAAACGTGGCAACAACATGTACGTCATGGCATCAAACCCGTGGATATACTCCGTCCACACCGTCGCTTCAACGCCAACCACGTCCTCTTCCGGGACGCCCTCGACCTGAGTGACGGGATCCCATTCGTAGGAATCGCGCAACTCCACATACCCCGACCAGTCCTGGCCATGCGGTGTGTCGGCGTCATACTGCATGTCAAAGTAAACGTGGTTGGCCGGAGAAAGAAGCAGCTGGCCGCCCTCGGACACTGCCTTCGCCATGTCCTCCCGAGTCAGCCGCGGATCCCAGAACTGGTAGATCATGTTCCCCGGAAGCCCCGCCCCGGCCGCTTCCTGCCAGGCCACGGGACGTTTGCCGGTTTCGCGGGCGATCTTCTCTGCCATCGTCACCAGCTCGTTGTAGTTGCCCAAGTCCATCTCCAGCGCCTCATCGCCCCCAATGTGGATGTAGGGGCCAACCGTCTGCTCCGCCATCGAGTTGATGACATCGCGCAGGAACGGCTCCGTTGGCGGCAAGTCCGGATACAACTTGCTGAAACCAACCTTGGCCCCGTCGTATGCGGGGGTCGGTTCGCCACTTGGGGTCAGTTCGCCATAGACATGGGTCGCGGCGTTGGTGTGTCCCGGCAGGTCAAACTCCGGAACCACCGTCACCCCACGGGCAGCCGCGTAGTGTTGAATATCCGCGAAATCTTCTACCGTGTAGAAACCGGCATCGCCGCCAGCACCTGCGGTTACACCAGAAATTTCCGTGAGTGCTTCGCGTCCCGGAATCTCCAGACGCCACCCCTGGTCATCCGTGAGGTGCAGGTGCAGAGTGTTCATCTTGTACGTCGCCAGCAGATCCACCACCGTCTTGACCTCATCGACGGTGTAGAAGGAACGCACAACGTCCATGCTCAGTCCACGCCACGGGAACCGGGGCACATCTTCGACGAGGACGGCTGGGATCACCCATCCCCCGTCCTCGCCCGGTGTCACCATCTGGCGCAATGTGGCAAGCGCCCAGTTCAGACCGCGTGGGGTCGTGGCGCTAAGAGTGACGAGGTCGGAGGTGACTTCAAGTCGGTAGGCCTCATCGCTCATGTCGAGGGCGCCCTCGTCAACCGCTCCTTGTGGAGGCAGGACCAGACGGATCTCGCGGGTGTTGTCGCCGCCCTCGGACGTAGATGCAACGGGCAACGTGAGCCCAGTTGTTTGCGAGAGGACCTTGGCGGCGACCTCCGCGACCTCTGTGGCTGCCGGATCAGCGACGATGACGACCTTGTCGTCGAGGGCGAACGGCGGGGTGCCAAGCAAATCAACACTGACAGGGAGTGGGACCAAGTTTAGAGCATTCATGGCACCCAGTTTAGGGGTGCCCGAAGGATCTGGGCTGGCAGGACACCACGCCCCGCCCGGGCGGCCGAGGTCGGGCGACGGCCCGGCCCGGGGTCGCCCTACCGCATCAGCGGCCGCACCTCATCAAACCCACCGGCCTTCACCGCCTCCAGCGGATCACCATCAAAGACCATCACCTGGCCATCGGCATTGTCCCAGCGAGGCCACCCCGGATCACCCTGCTCGATGATGCGGACCGCTGCCTGGTGCATCGTGGTAGCGAGTTCCTGGGAAGGGTGGTCGCCCAGCAACTTCGCCACTCGCGGCGCATCCAAACAATCAAACCAGAACGGTACGTCCGAGCAGTGCCCGGCCAATCCCGTCGTTGGTTGCCTAAATGAGTACTGGTACACCCAGGTTTGCGCACCTCCGCGGACCATTGCAACCCGCAGCAAGGGGACGCGGAAGAGGGAGTCCGTCAGATACCTTCCCATCAGGTCAGCGTTGCCGCGAGCAACCACGTCGGCGTTCGCGCGGGCATAGGCAGCAAATGTGCCACCCGGCGCTCCCACCAGCTGCCTGAGCACCGAGCGCGGAACCCAGCGCATGAGCTTCTTCTGTCCTTCGAAGATCATTGTGAACTCGTCATCTGTCGCGCCGATGAGCAGGTGCTTCCCGCTGCCGACACCCAACGCCATCGACTCGAGGGTCGGCCGCTTCAGCAGGGTCCCGTCAATCACAGGCCCAAAAGGCAGGCCGCCGTTGACGATCTTGCGCAGCTCTGCGATGCTGGCGCCGCCGATCTTGCTCTGTGCTTCCTCAATCGCGGATTCAGGAACTGCGTCCAAGGCTTCCCGCGACGCCGGAACGTCCAGGGCAGCGCCAATCTTCTTCGCTGTTGCCCGTGCATCTGCTTCGGGGATATCCACTAGGGCGCCGGACACCGAGATGGCGCGGTGGAACAGTGATTGCGCCGACTCCATGCCGAGCAGGGTCAGCACCGCGCCTCCGCCAGCGGACTGGCCCGCAATCGTCACGTTCCCCGGGTCACCGCCGAAGGCCGCGATGTTGTTCTGCACCCACCGCAGCGCGGCCAGCCAGTCGAGGATCCCGCGGTTCTGCGGGGCGCCCTCGACCCAACCGAAACCAAGGAAACCCAAACGGTAAGAAATGGTGACTGTGACGACGCCATCCCTGTTGAAGGACTGCCCGTCATACCAGGGACTTGCCGGGGATCCCGCGGTGAAGCCACCCCCGTGAATCCACACCATGACCGGCAGCGAGGCCGAATCGTCACCCGGTGCCGGAGTGAACACGTTGACATTCAGCGTCGAGTCACCCGGCAGCGCTGGCTCCGGGATTAGTGAGTCTTCTGAGTCGGTCCTCTGCGCCGTCGCGCCGTAGTGGAGCGCCTCACGGATTTCGCTCCACGGTGCGACGGGTTGCGGCTCCGCGAAACGCAAGGAGCCGACGGGAGGCTGGGCAAAAGGAATCCCCAAGAACGCGGCACTGTCAGCCCCTTCATTCTGTCTCCAGAAACCCCGAACGGGGCCGCATGGGGGATGGGCGTCGGCGTACACGAAGAGCTCACCGTTAGTCATCACGCAATTCTATGTCGACCCTCCGACAATCGCAGGCGTTCAGCATCGCCCGGCGTTCACCACCAGGCCACCTGGCTGCGGCCTTCCCGGACTCTGTCCGCTCTTTATAGAAGGGGCTGGGGGTGGTGTCTTAGGGCCCTTCATGAAAGGGGCTGTAGGTGGTGGTTGAATCCTCCGGTGTGGAGGAGGGCGTGGTGGATGTAGTTTTGGAGGTTTCGAAATCCTAGGACGGTGCCACGGAGGTGTTCGAGGGGCCGGTCGGGCTTAGCGAGCCAGTTAGGGCATACGGAGCCGGCTATGCCATAGGGAGCAGGTCGGGCTTGCATAACGGTGTGATTCGGGGGTGAGTGAGCCTAGTCGGCTCCGTATGCCCCAACTGGCTCCGCAATGCTGGGGAACCCCGCGGGCGCCTTGCACTGGGGCCGCCCCACCTCCGTCGGGGCAGCCCCACCTACACCCGCGGCACCAACCGCGTGTGTCAAACTGCTTGTGAGTCCGGGTTGGGAGATGTGGACCCATGACTGCTACGCCACAGGGGCTGCAGCGTCAGTGATGGAAACCTGAGTGCCGGCGGCGGGGACTTGGATGCTGCCGCCGGGCGCTTGGGTGCTAGCGACGGGGACTTGGATGCCCGGCCGCTCGGGGTACCCGAGCATTACGGAGCCGGTTGCGCCTTACGGAGCGGGTTATGCCTAACGGAGCGAGTTTGGCTCCATTTGGCCTTGAATCACACCGTTATGCATGCCAAACTCGCTCCGTTAGGCGTAACCCGCTCCGTTATGACGCGGGGTAGCGCCAGCACCAACCTCAACAACAAGAAAACACCAGCCCTCCGACTCCAAACAGCCTGGCAGCCCGCGCATGCTCACCCCCGCCTCCGCGAGATCGAATAGTATCGACAGTTTCGGGTCCAATAACATCGTTATGTGTCGATACTATTCGATCTCGCGGTTTGAGGTGGGTAGTGACGGCAACGGTGGCCTGTCGGAGAGGCGAGAAGGATACCCGCAGTCTCTTCTGCGACCAGCCAACAGTCAACTTACAGAAGAGCCACTCTGTCCGCGCGTCCTTGGTCCCCTCCGGGGTCCTCGGAGCTGCGCGGGTAGAGAATGCGGGCTTGCTGGCCCCGAAAGACCCCCTCTAGGGGACCGCGGCGCCTGTGTGGGACCGAGGCGGGGCGCACGCCGCCTGTGTGGGACCGAGGTGCCTGTGTAGGACCGAGGCGGGGCGCACGCCGCCTGTGTGGGACCGAGGTGCCTGTGCGGGGCCAAGGCGGGGCGCACGCCAGCGGCGCCGACCCCACACACTCAGGGGCCGGCTGAATATTCTCCGGCGTTGGTGTTTTACTTTCCGGCGCCCGCCACGGGCAGCCAGATAGAGAACACGGTGCGCCCCGGGATACTATCCAAGGTCACCGTGCCCCCGGAGTTGCGGATGATCTGCTCGGTGATGGAAAGCCCCAGGCCGGTGCTGCGCGGCGCAGCTTCCCCCGGCGCGCATGTGTCCGCCAGTGGAGAACGAGCAGCATCCCCACGCACAAACCTGTCGAAAACCGTCTGAGCGAGGTCTGGCGGTATGCCTGGGCCATCGTCCTCGACCCGAATCACGCACTGCACATCAGTGCTCATCGCAAGGGACACGCAGACCGTTGTGCCTTCCGGTGTGTGCAGCCGAGCATTGGTAATGAGGTTCGTCAAAGCCTGCCGGAGGGCGTCCTCGGGAATAGCCGCCTCAATGTGGGCCGCATCGTCCGCTACTTCGATGCGCCAGGACTTGTCGGCGCCGGTGACGCGGGCATCTGAGACGCACTCGAGGATGATCGGTGCGACCAGGGCGCTTCCTTCGGGAGCAACCTCTCCCGCGTCCAGTCGGGCCAGAAGCAACAGGTTTTCAACGATTGACGCCATTCGTTTCGATTCGGAGCGGATCCGGTCAAGGGAGCGGCGAACGTCCTCGGGCAACTCATCATTGTGACGTTGCGCGAACTCCGCGTAGCCGCTGACCGTGGCAAGTGGAGTGCGCAGTTCATGGCCAGCATCAGCCGCGAACCGCTTCAACTTCTCTTCGGACTGCTCGCGGTGGACGAGGGCGTGTTCGACGTGGTCCATCATCTGGTTGAAGGATTCGGCCAGGTCCCCAACTTCGGTTCCCGGTAGGTACTCACTACCGGTGACTCGTTCAGGGAGGGTGACAACACCACTGGCCAGGGGTGTTTCGCTGATTGTTGCCGCGGTTGCCTGCAGGGCGCGCAAGGGACGCAAAGTGCGTCTGACCATCATGGCCGACGCGACGGACGCAACCAGGATGCCAGCCAGTGCGGTGAGGGCAAAGAGGCTGACCAGGTTGCGGGTGGTTCGCGCAACATCGCTAAGTGACTGCCCAACAATGGCGTATCCGTCATTTTCGCCATCGGTGACTGCTTGGGCTAGGACCCGGTACATCCCCAGTTCACCGAGATAGACGTTGTAGGGGCCCGGCTCCTCATGAACACTGGCGAGGAGTGTCGCGATGGTGTCCTGATCCAACCGAACCAGGTTCCCATCTGCCGTCATGACCTGTGCCTCCCAGGTCTTTCCACCCACAACAATCAGGTTGAGTGCGCCGATACGCTGGTTCTCAGTTGTCCCGTCCTCATCAACCCAGAAACTCTCAGCTTGGTCGGGCACGCCGGGACCCAGATTGAGGGCCATCGATTTGGCCAGTTGTTCGTCAACCCGTCGCACCAGACTGTCGTTCTGCAGCGTGACGGTCACGGCCCCAATCACGACGGTGACAAGGACGAGGACGATTGAAATTAGCGCCACCAACCTGACCTGGAAGGATGCGCCGACAGTCTGCTTAGTCATCATCCGCCGGCCGCCTCCTCATCACCGGGCCTAATCGAGTATCCCACTCCGCGCAGGGTGTGGATCATCTCAGGGCCCAGCGCATCGATCTTCTTGCGTAGGTAGGAAACATAGATTTCAACCACGTTGGCGTTGCCGTCGAAGTTGTAGTCCCACACTCGCTCCAGGATCTGTGCTTTAGAAAGGACGTGCCTGGGGTTTTCCATCAGGTAGTTGAGGAGCGAGAATTCAGTGGCCGTTAGTTTGATTTGGGTCCCCGCCCTCGTCACCTCATGGGTTTGTGGATCCAAGACCAGGTCGCCAACCACCAGGCGGGTGTCCTCTGCTTCCACAATGGATATCACTCGTCTGCGGGCCATCGCGCGCAGACGCAGCACTACTTCTTCCAAGCTGAACGGCTTGGTGACATAGTCGTCCCCACCTGCTGAAAGACCTTCCAGCTTGTCCTGCAACTCGTCCTTCGCGGTCAAGAAGAGGACGGGCACATCGTCCCCGCGAGCCCGGAGCCTGCGCACCACCTCCACCCCGTCAATCCCAGGAATCATGATGTCCATGATCACGACGTCCGGGGAGGCATCGCGCGCCAGTGCGAGGGCGTCATTCCCGTGGGTTGCACTGTGTGTCTCCCACCCTTCCGCCCGCATCGCCATGGTGAGGAGTTCGTTGAGGAGGGGGTCGTCCTCAACCACCATCACTCGGATGGGGGAGCCGTCGAGGTGAGTAAGGGCGGTCTGCTCGTTGTTCATGCCCAAATCCTACGTTTGATCGGAGGTTCCACCCATTTGCTCAGGTGTGCCGCCGCCGGGACCCCCTGCTGGAGGTTCGCCTGTGGGCGGCTCACCACCTTCGGGCATGGTTCCCGAGGGCGGCTCGCCCATCTGGCCCTGCCCGCCCATCTGGCCCTGCCCGCCCATCTGGCCCGGTCCGCCCATTCCCATCGCGCCACCTTCCAGCGTAGCTGTGGCTTCGACCGAGGACGATCCCGTGGAGACAGTCACGACATCGCCCTCGGCCAAATCTGGGGAGGAATAGAAGACATATCCGAAGGCGCGCGGCGTGGCCGTATCGCGGAGTGCGGCATTGTTAGCTGTGATCGTCACGGTTTCAGACCCGCTGGCCGTAGTGGAGACAAAGGCCTGTTCGACGACCGAGGGCGTCTGCTCCATCTGCCCCGCCGACAGGGCTAGGACGTCGCCGCCACTGAGCGTGAATGTGCCATTGGCATCGAATGCGCCGTCACCACCGCTGCTGGTGCCGAAGACCGTCACTTCTCCGCCGCTAATGGTGAGGTTTCCGTTGGAGTCAATACCGTCGCCTTGCGCATCGATTGTCACGGTGCCCCCGTAGAGGACCAGGTTGGAGCCGTCATCACCCATCGAAGCGCCGCCCATTTGTCCACCCGTCTGTCCCGCTCCGCGCGCAGCCGTGGCCGCGTCAGCGGTGTCGGTTTGAGTGTCCGTGGCCGCGTCAGCGGTTTCCTCCGTCGTGGTTGATCCGACCGTGGCATTGAGCCCGTCATCGCTTGAAGTGACGTCAAGAATCCCGCCACCAACCAGGATGTTTTGTGCTTCAACGCCCTCAACCGAGCCGGTAACAGTCACGGTTCCACCGCTGAATAGGGCATCGGAAATGACATCGAGGCCGTCGTCTCCGGCTTGTACCGTGACGTTGCCGTCGCTGATCAGGAAGTAGCCACGATCGGCTTCGTCCTCGTTGGTCGTCTTTAAGCCGTCGCCGATGGACGTGACGTCAACGTCCCCACCCGTGATGACCAGCGCATCTTTCCCGCGCAACCCATCATCGGCGGCGGTCACGGTGAGCGACCCCCCGGTGATGACGAGGTCGTCCTTGGAGGCAATCCCGTCAGAACCGTTGCCGGTCACTTCCAGGGAGCCCTCGCCGGTGATATTGAGATCGACATGCGAGAAGAGGGCTGCGTCTTCGTCTGCGTCCTCGGCATAGGTTGCGGCGTCGGAGATGGAGTTCTGAGATCCAGCAGCCAACTGGACTTCCACTCCATCCGCACTGGTGAGAAGGACTGCCGGTCCCTCCGTGTTATCTATGGTCACACCGTCGAAGACCAGTGTCACCTGGGCGTCATCACCGGCGTCGACAACCAGCTGGCCCTGGTAGGTGCCGGTGACGGTGTAGGTGCCGGCCGCGGTAATCGTCACGGCTCCCGGTTCAATGCTCACACCGGACGAGGATGAAGAAATGGCGGCTCCGGTGTCCTTCAACGTAATGGTTTGGGGCTGTTGCGCGGCCCGCACGTCCTCGTCCACCGTCCAGTAGTCGTGGTTCTGTGCCACCGCTTCCTCAACTGTCATGGAGCGGTCGGAAACGTTTGCAACAGACTGGCTGGTTGCCTGATCAGAACGCAGCCCCGCGCTGGTTGCGGACTGCTCGCCGGACGCCTCTCCAGAAGATGTGCAACCAACCAGCAGTGCGGAGGTCAGCGTCAGTGCCGCCAAGGTTGGAGCGGGGCGGAGCCATCCGCCATTTGACTGTCGTAGTGTGCGGCTGTTTGTGACTGCACGGATGTGGGTGGTCATTTCGTCTCCGAGGGGGTAACAAGTGCCTGCAAGGAGCGGTGCCAGCGGTTCGCGGGCAACCTGGGGTCAAGCAGGGCGGCGCCGGTGCAGTACTTCGAGATCGGCTGGGGGCGGATCCCCTGATCCCACAGAAGATGGTTGACAGAGTTTGAGACGAAGCGGCTCTTTGTTTCGATGATTCCTGCCGTGGGGCGAAAGACCATGGCGTGAGGTTCGCCATAACCGTCCTCGCGCAACTGTTCCCAGTACAGGGCGGTATCCACGGTGGTCCTGGTTGGGCAGAAGTAGCCTGGTGAGACGTAAGTGGAGCGTTGGAAGCCCGTGGCGATGGACGGTGACAGTGTGCGTGCCACGGTGTGATCGATCTGTGCCCTGCGCAACACGGATTCGACGAATTGGATGTCCTTTTTATCCAGTTGATCGAGCCGGTCGAAGTCGTGGGGGATACGCGCTTTCTCAGTGATGCCTCGCGACCCCCGCACTTTGACTTCTAAGAAGGCTTGCTCGGAGTCCAGGTAGGCGCGGGTCCTCACCTTGAATCTCTTGCGACGTTCCGTGGCAGCGGCTTGGTAGCACCCGAGTCGCGGAGTATCGAAGTAAACCGAGTGGTAGGCGAACCGCTGCAGATCACCGATCTGCAGGATCCGTGAGCCCGGCGGTAGCAGTGAGGGAAAGTCCTCCACCGTTTCTGCGTCAACCAGATATTTGGTATCGACACGCGCTTGGAGAGAGGCGATGGAGTTGAGGTCTGCCAAGCCGATGGGAGGTAGGGTCTGCGTGGTTGTGGACGCGGGCGCGGGACGCAGCGGGGTTGCGATGCTCATCGAGTTGCCTCCGATACTAGGTGGATGGTTTTGGTGGGGCGGGTGCGGCGATCAGGTTCGGTTTGGAGCGGCTGCGAATGCTTGTCTCGCACCCAGCGGACGTCGATCAGGGTCGTGTCGTTGACCAGGTCGACGCTGATGACACGCAGGTTCGTGACCGTTGCACCCAGCAGTTTCTCAACGTGGCGGGCCAGTTCGTCCTCGTTCGTGAACGCGTGATCCAAACGCATCTCTTCTTGACGTGACGCCGGGAGGATCTTTCGTGAGTCAACCAGCGCCACAACGACTAGGACGAGGGCGATGAGGGCGGATGAAGTGAGAGGATCTCCGGAACCAAGGCCTGCAATCAGGCCGATCGATAGGGCCGAGAAGTAGTAGGCGACCTCGTACTGAGAGATCTCAGTGGAGCGGAGCCGGATGATGGACAGGACACCGAAAAGTCCCATGCCAACCCCGATCCCAATCGAAGCGCTGCCAAGAATCGACGCGACGGCGAAAACACCAATGTTGAGGACAGCAAATGCCGTGACCAGGTCACGACGGTGGTGGCGGCGGTAGTAGAGGGGGATGGTGAGAATGAAGATGGCCACAAGGTCTATGGCGATCATGATTTCTGCACTCATGGTGTCCTTTCGGGTTCCATCACTGGGTGATGAGCTGATGCTGTAATCAAAGGCGCCGAACCTTGGAGGGAGCTTGGAAGAAGCTCAGGGGTGGCTGAGAAACCTCTGGGTTGGTCGGAACATGCGGCTCGTGGGTGCTCGACCTCGTGGAATATGAACGGGAGCCCAAATATCTGGGTACGCTTGGGAAGTCGGAATATTCAATGAGGAGTAAGCATGTGCACAGTGTGCATTTGGGCTAGAAAGGGTCAACCGGTTTTCTCGGCACGGAACATGGACTGGGCCATGGATATGGACACGGACCTGTGGGTGATTCCGGCGGGGCGACACCATCGAGCTGGGCCAGAGTCGGAAGCGAACGTCCTCGAGTGGACATCAAAATACGGATCGGTAGCCGCAAGCGCCTACGGGATCGGTACGGCTGACGGGTTGAACGAGGCGGGTCTGGCGGCGTCTGCCCTGTGGCTTTCCGAGTCCACTTATGGTCCGCGGGATGAGTCGCTGCCGCTGATGGTGATTTCGTTCTGGTGTCAGTACTACTTGGACAACTTCGCGACTGTGGCGCAGGCCGTGGCTGATTTTGAGACCAGTCCTTACCAGCTGCAGACGGCGGAAATCACGCCGGGTCGCTCAACGACGATTCATTTGCAGCTCAGTGATGCAACGGGGGATGTGGCGGTACTCGAGGTGATAGATGGGGCTTTCACCATCCACCACGGAACGGAGTTCACGGTGCTGACAAACTCTCCGACCTATGACCAGCAGCTGGAGAACCTCAAGAAGTACAAGGGGTTCGGGGGTGACCTTCCACTGCCGGGAACGACAGCGCCGGTGGACAGGTTTGTGCGGGCGTCCTACTACGTGGGTGCTTTGCCAACGACGGAGAGCCCGGATAAGGCGGCCGCCGAAATCCTTTCGGTAGTCCGCAATGCTGCACAGCCCTACGGCACAGTGGATCCGGAGCGTCCCAATGTTGCGCCAACAATTTGGACGACGATTCGCGACCACACCGATCTGCGCTACTACTTCCAGGCGAGTACCAGCCCGTACCCGGTGTGGTTGGACTTCTCAAAGTTGGACGTCTCGGTGGGGGCGCCCGTCAAGTGCTTGAAGTTGGACGGGTCGGAGGCGCAACTCGGTAACCAGTCTGATGCGCTGGTTGACACGGACTTGTTCGACTTCTCTGTCGGGTGAGCTGACTCACTCCGGGGTTTTCTTGGAGTTGTCTTGGAATCGGCCTCGTAGTTTCTAAGACATGAATGACTCCGAGAAGAACCAGGTAAGCAATCCAAACGACGACACAGCGGTACTCGGTGGGGACACTCCGACCGAGACGTTTGCGGCGCCCATAACCCCGGGTGCGCCAGACCCTCATGCACCAGCCTCACAGTCGACCCCCGGGGTAGCCGACCCTCAGGCGGCTGCCCTCGAATCGCCCGTGTCGGCGCAGGTCCGTCCGGAGCAGCCCGTGAGCCGCAAGATGGGGATTGCCTCCTTCGTGATCGCAATCGCCGGGGCATCGGTCGCGTTCCTTGCTCTGATCCTTGCCATAGCGGGACTAGTCAGCGGTGGTCACGATGGTCGTGATGGTCGCGGCGGGCGCGCAGACTGGTCAAGCGATACAACGATCAGCCAGTTTAAGGAGCGCGAAACCGGGGGAGCCCGCGGTGGTCGGGAACGCATTGAGATGAGTGAAGAAACCTTCACTCGCGAAGGCGGTCGCGGCGATCGGGGCATGCGCAGCGAGCGCTTGCTCGAGGAGTCCGTTGTTGAAGAGGGAGCCCAGTCCTAAGGAACGGATTGCCCGGTAGCGAGCTTCGCCGTCCTCACCTCCGGGCGCGCCATCTTCACCACCGCACCCGCCCGTGCCTTTAGGGGGCCGGGTACGCCTTGGCGAGCCAGCCCGGCTTGCATAACGGTGTGATTCCAGGCGAGCTGGGCCTAGCGGGCTCGCTATGGCCGACCCGGCCCTGTTGGTCGGACCCGTTGGCCGCTCTAGCGCGGTGACGCGGCTGGCACGACCAGCAGGAATGTCGTGCCGGCTGCATCGGTGCGTTCAACCAGCACACGCCCTCCCAACCTCTCAGCAATGTCGCGCACCAGGGAGAGACCCAACCCAAAGCCGCGGCGGCTCGCGTCCCCCCTTGAGAAACGCTCAAAGATCTGATCGGTCGCGGTACCAACGATGCCGCTTCCTTGGTCACTGACCCGGATCTCCACGTGCGGCCCCACCTGTCGCGCTGTGACGTTGACAGTCGAGTTGGCCGGGGAGTGCCCAAGCGCATTATCCAGAAGAATGACGAGGGCACGAACCATAGCGGTGGGCGTGGCCAAGACAAAAACGCCCTCGTCCACATGGACCGCAACGCTCACATTGTCCACCTGGCTGACCCCCGCGGTGAGACGGGCCGCTTCCGACGCCGCAGCGGAAACGTCGACCGCAACGGCCTTCTCAGGTCCAACGCTCGTTGCTTCTGCAGCAAGAAGCAGGTCACTGAGAATCTGCTCTAGTGCTCCCGCATCGCGACGCAGCTCCTTGAGCACGCCCTCGACGTCACCACCACGATCCAGTCGGTGTTGCGCCAGTTGAATGCGGCTGTCGAGGGTGGTTAGTGGCGTGCGCAGCTCGTGACTGGCGTCAGCAATGAAATTTCTCTGCACCCGCAACGCTTCGGCGAGGGGCTGGGTCGCGCTTCGGGATGCAAACCAGGCAACAAGAGCCAGGAGGATAATCCCGACTAGCGCCAGGGCAATGATCAGGGGGACGACCTCTCCGACGTTGACAACACGCTCGGCCCATTCCCCGCGTCCCCCACCTCGCCTGGGAGGGCGTGAGCCGCCGGGAGCTTCGCGGGAAACTGCAACCAGGAGCAGCAGTGTGACGAGGGCGATCGCCGCAATAACCAGGGTGGCGGTGACACCGACGGCAGCCCCGACACGTAGCGCGGCGCGGCGCACCTGGCGGTCATCCGTAGCCGAGGGACCCGCGCTCTCGCGCGTTGCTGAAGGGCCCGAGTTCGGGGGACCCGCCTTGTCGCGTGTGCCCGACTGCCCGGCCTCAACACCATGATCCCGCATGTGTCCCCCTTCCTACTCGCCGTCCCCCAGACGATAGCCCTTCCCCCGCACCGTCTCAATCAGGCTGCGCGTCGTCTTCGAGCGGATGTAGTGAACGTAGGTCTCAACGGCTGAGTTTGACTCGCCGCGAGAGAACGCCCCGTCCAACAGTTCCTCACGCGTAAATATGTGGTTGGGACTTGCCGACAGCAGCTCCAGCAAGCGGTTCTCCTGGTCCGTCAAGACCACCCTGAAACCCGTTGGTGAAAAAAGGCTCCGCGTCTCCGGGGTGTAGAGCCACTCCCCAATGTAACGGCGCTTCCCCTCAGTGCGGAAGGCTCGGCGCAGTGCCCGCAGCCGCGCCTGCAGCTCATCAAAATCAAACGGCTTCACCAGGTAGTCGTTGGCGCCACCATCCAACCCGTCAACTCGGTCCGCAACAGCCCCCAACGCAGTGAGCAGCAGGATCGGAGTGTTGATGTGAGCGGTGCGAAGCCGGCTCACCAGTTCAGTGCCGTCCATTCCAGGCAGTCGCCGGTCAATGACCATGACATCGTAGGGGCGTTTCAGTGCGGATTGCAGCGCGTCTTCGGCGTTGTCAAAATGGTCAATCCGGTAGTGCTCAGAAAGAACTTCGACCACCATCTGTGCGATGGCGTCCTCGTCCTCAACATAGAGAAGACGAGGACGAGGGGCGGACCCCACCCCACGCAACACCACCGGGTCCGCCATCGCCCTGACCTACTCGAACTGCGAGCGGACGAACTCGATAACCTCACGGTCGAAGGTGTCGTCTGAGTGGTGCTGGTTCACCCACTGCGTGAATGAGCCCCCAACCACGTCGTCCAACTCCGCGCGACACAAATCAGGGTCGGTGACAACGCGGTACAGCATCTCCTCGGCCTCAGCTTTGCTGCCGTACAGGAACGGGTAGCCCTCCGGAAGGAGCGACCTCGCCCACTCTTCATCCGGGAAAACCCCAATGACACCCGCGCCGAGTTCCTCAACGTAGGACAGACCATAGGATTCCTCCGAGGCCGTCGCCAGGAACGCGGTCGTGTGCGACAGTGAATCCCAGTACGAGGAACGTGTTGAAGTCAGCGGCCCCACCCAAACCCAAGGGATCTGCGATGCGCGCATTGCTTTCTCACTGACCAGGCTGGTCTCTTCCAAACGCATCTCAACCTCAAGTGGAGTGCGCTTGTGGACGCGGTCCACAATCTCCAGGAAAAGGTCGGGACGTTTGACAGGCGTCAGATAGATGGCTGGGTAACGGACGACCGGAACCTCAGTCGCCACCCTGGGTTTGACGTGGTCCAGGCGGAAGCCCAAGTTCACCCACCCCAGATTCAGCTTCCGGGCAAACGGCTGAATGGTTTGCTTATGGACCAGCTCGCGGACTTCAGAAGCGGTGCGCTCAGAGTTCGCGAAAGTGGGAAAGAGGGCGCTCGAGAGGGCGACCGCAGCCGACTGTTCAACGTGTTCAAGGTGAGCAACGGGCCACCACACAAAGTTCATGATCTGTGGCGGGATCCCTCCAGATTCACTGTAAATCTGGTTCCACATGGCCGGGGAATCAACGACGTCCATGTTGATAATCACCGTGTCTGTGGGGTCGATGAACTCTAGGGGGACGACGTCGAAGCCGTCACACTGGCTGAACTCTGGCCCGATAACCTGAGCCCCTGGGAAGAGCCTGAGGAAACGTCGTACCAACGTTGCCCCCGCATCGAATCCGGCGACCCGACCGTCCTCGGTAATTTCCGTCTGATTGCGCTTGATCGCGATTCTCATGGCCTAAACTCCCTTCCCACTCACGGCGGCGGACGCTGTTCCCGGGGTTGCCGCGCGATTGCGGGCCTCAGGCAGCGGCGTTTCGCCAACCTCATCGTTCTTCGCATCTTCAGTATCGTCTAGAGAGTCGCCCGGGATGCGCATTCCGTAGAAGGAACGGTAAATGAAGAAGTTTGCAACCACGAAGAATACCGCAGCCAAGACATGGACCATTGTTCCTAGCCCCTGGTTCGTGAGGCTGACAGCTAACTCAACTGCCAGCAGACCGAACAGGGTGGTGAACTTGATGACGGGGTTGAGGGCGACCGAGGACGTGTCCTTGTAGGGGTCGCCAACCGTGTCACCAACGATCGTTGCATCGTGGAGGGCGGTGCCTTTGGCATGCAGATCGACCTCGACCACCTTCTTCGCGTTGTCCCACGCGCCGCCGGCATTCGCCATGAAAATCGCCTGGTAGAGCCCGAAAATAGCGATCGACATCAGGTAGCCGATGAATAAGAACGGTTCGACGAAGGCAAATGACAACGTAATGAAGAAGACTGCTAAGAAGATGTTGAGCATGCCCTGTTGCGCGTACTCCGTGCAGATCTCCACGACCTTCTTCGAATCTTCTTCAGAAGCCTTCTTTGACTTGCTGTCCAGCTTGATGTGGCCCTTGATGAACTCGACGGCTCGGTAGGCGCCGGTGGTGACCGCCTGGATGGAGGCACCCGAGAACCAGTAGATCACCGCGCCACCCAGGATAAAGCCCAGCATGAACGGCGCGTGCATGATTGACAGCTTGTCGAGGTTGTCGATGAGGCCGTTTGTGAGGCCAATGATGATGGAGAAGATCATCGTGGTCGCGCCGACAACAGCGGTGCCGATGAGGACGGGCTTCGCCGTTGCCTTGAAGGTGTTGCCAGCCCCGTCGTTCTCTTCCAGCATTAGTTTGGCCTTGGACCATTCGGGCTTGTAACCGTAGTCCTTCTCAATCTGCTCATCGATCCCGGGGATCTGTTCAATCTGCGACAGTTCGAACACAGACTGGGCGTTGTCCGTAACGGGCCCGTATGAATCAACCGCGATGGTAACCGGGCCCATACCGAGGAATCCGAAGGCCACCAAACCAAACGCGAACACTGCGGGAGCCTGCATGAACTCGCCTAGGCCCAACCCAGAGACAAGGAACGCAACCGACATAAGACCAACAATCGCAATTCCAAGCCAGTATGCGGAGAAGTTACCCGCAACCAGGCCAGAAAGGATGTTCAGCGACGGTCCGCCCTCTTTCGAACTCTTCACAGTTTCACGGACGTGTCGTGAAGAGGTGGAGGTGAATGCCTTCACCAACTCGGGGATGAGGGCGCCCGCAAGCGTTCCACAGGTGATGATTGCGGCCAGTTTCCAGCCGAGGCCGTCGTGGGCCCCGCCCAAGACCAGGGCAGTGATGCCGAAGGTGACGGCGATGCAGACGATGGAGGTAATCCACACCAATGAAGACAGGGGAGCCTCAAAGTCCATGCGGGAAGCGTTTTTGTACTTCGCGTTGGTGATTGCTGCATTGATGGCGTAGGCGATACCGGACGCCACCAGCATCGCTGCGCGGACAACGAAAATCCACACTAGGAGCGTGGCCTGCATCTGGGGATCTTCTACAGCCAGAATGATGAAGGTTACGAGGGCGACACCCGTGACGCCGTAGGTTTCGAAGCCGTCAGCCGAGGGGCCGACGGAGTCACCGGCGTTGTCGCCCACACAGTCGGCGATGACGCCGGGGTTGCGGGGATCGTCCTCGTCGATCTTGAAGACGATCTTCATGAGGTCGGACCCGATGTCGGCGATCTTTGTGAAGATGCCGCCCGCGATACGGAGGGCGGACGCGCCCAGAGACTCGCCGATTGCGAAGCCGATGAAGCAGGCGCCGCCGATGGCAGGCGGGAGGATCAGCAGGATGATGAGCATCATGAACAGCTCAAGCGAAATCAGCACCATGCCGATCGACATGCCAGCCTGCATGGGAATCTTGTGGAGGGGCAGCGGCTTACCGCGCACTGATGCGAACGCCATGCGGGAGTTGGCGAAGGTGTTGACGCGGATGCCGAACCAGGCAACGGCATAGGAGCCGGCCATGCCCAGCAGTGAGAAGAAGACGATGATGAGTGTTCGACCCCAGGTGAAATGGGTGAGGAACTTGTAGTAGATGACGATCACCGTCGTGATGAAGATCCACAGAATCATCAAGAAGCGGCCCTGCTTGAAGAGGTAGGCCTTGCATGTCTCGTAGATCAGCTCGGAGATTTCCAGCATCGACTTGTGGACAGGCAGGCCGCGCAGCATTGCGTAGGAGCGAATGCCGAAACCGAACCCGAGGAGACAAATGACTAGTGAAATCCATAGGAGCGCGGTGCCGCTGGTGCCCATCCACACTGTTGCCTGACTGAGGTCGGGCAGTGCGAGGGCGGCTTCCCCGCCGTGGGCTGTATTTTCGCCGCCAGCGCCGCTACTTGTCGCTGAGCAGCCCACAAGAAGTCCTGCGCCCAGCAGAGTCCCGATCACCCCCACTCCCAAGCGCGCCGTTGTTCGTGGTCGTTTGCCGGAATGTGGCAGTGCAGGTTGCATTTTTTTCCCAGTGAAAAAGTCCCGATTTGGAAGGCCCTTTTTGGCCGCTTATCCGATTTTGGGTCTCTTGAAGCCCGTTCGGAAGCCCTTGAAGCCCATCTAATAGTAGGGCTTCAAGGGGTGCGGTCTGGGAGAATTTTCACGTTTGCAACGCGCCCCGAGAGGATTTGCACGCCCCTGAGTGAGCGCAAACATCTTTGCTAGGGGCCAAGGTCCCTAGAGTGAGCGCCGATAGGCGAGGCACTCCTCGTAGGTGGGAAGCAGACCGGCCTCGACCGCCTCGGTCAGAAGGGGGGCGGCGGTGTCTTTGGGGGAGAGAAGCAGCTCGAGGGGATTGCCATCCAGGTCTTCCTTGGGCCACTCGATTCCGAGGGCGGGATCCAGGGGTTGGACGCCGTGCTCTCGCCCCGGGTTGAAAGACTCGGAGACCAGGTAGTTCACAGTCGACCCGTCCTCCAATGCGCAGAGGGCGTGGCCCAGCCCCTCGGAAAGGTAGACGAAGCGGGGTGCCCGGGAATCCAGTAGGACAGAGACAGACTTGCCGAAAGTTGGCGAACCCACGCGGATGTCCACGATGTAGTCGACAATCGCACCCTTGGTGCAAGAGACGTACTTGGCTTGCGATGGGGGGACATCCGCGTAGTGGATCCCCCTCACAACGCCCGCGTTCGACACGGACATGTTGGCTTGGCGCAGGTTGAACGGGTGGCCGATGTTGGCTTCAAACTCTTCGGAGCGGAAGGTCTCCACAAAGTAGCCACGATCGTCCTCGAACTTCTTAGGTGTGATCAGCCAAGCACCTTCGATTCCAAGTTCTTCCCACTGCATGCGATTCTCCTTCTGACGTCCCTGAGGTCGATATGATCATTGGGCAACTGCAAATCTACTTGATTTTTCGACGTGGTCAGCACAGAACCGAAGTGGGCCACAATAAACCGGGGGTACGTGATGGCTTGGTTGGTAACTGGAGGCTACGGAATGCTGGCGCAAGATGTTTGCGCGGAGCTGGCGTCGCGGGGGATCGAGTACGACGCGCCGGATAGGGATCGGCTGGACATTTGCTCACCCAAGGAAATTGCTGCCTTCCTGGATGAGATGGAGCCAGAAGCGGTAGTCAACTGCGCTGCTTACACCGCCGTGGATGCAGCTGAAGAGAACGAGGGCGTTGCCTTCACGCTTAATGCGACTGCTCCGCAATACCTGGCGCAAGCGACCGCAGAGCGAGGAATCCCTCTGGTGCAGATCTCAACGGACTATGTCTTCTCGGGGACGTCCTCGACCCCTTACGCGGAGGATGCGCCACTTCACCCGCTGGGCGCTTACGGGCGGACCAAGGCCGGCGGCGAATGGGCGGTGCGGGCAAACAACCCGGCGTCGTACATTGTCCGCACGGCGTGGCTGTACGGTGCGGGCGGGCCGTGCTTCCCGAAGACGTTGGCGCGTGTGCTCAAGAAGAATGGCTCGGCGAATGTGGTTGACGATCAGCATGGGCAACCAACATGGACCGTTGACGTCGCCCGAATCGTGGTTGACCTGGTGACAAAGGCCGCACCGTTCGGTGTTTACCATGCGACCAGCCAGGGCGGTGCAACATGGTTTACGTTCACCCAGGCGATCGCAGCCGAGGTCGGAGTGGCGCAAGAGGATGTTCACCCGGTGTCAACGGAGGATTTCCCGCGTCCGGCTCCGCGGCCGGAGTGGTCACTGCTTGCTCACGGTGCTCTGGCGGCGGCCGGGGTTGAGCCGATTGGGCCGTGGGAGGAGCGGTGGAGTGCGGCGGCGGCGAGTGTGCTGGCTGACGTGGAGTAGGCGGCTGCCAATTGACGATGCCGGTGTTGCCCGCCGAAAATACTGGCGTGTCCCACCGAAGTGCTACGAGCGCGGCTCCCTGCGGTCGTATACACGTACCATCCAGCGCGCGTCGCCCGAGTGCTCCCGCCAGTCCTCATCCGACTCACTAGTCACGATCGCCCACTTTTGAGGGTCGATGACGGGAGCGAAGACGAGATTGTCGGCAGCCGGGGAGTCGAGGTCTGTCGTGGTAACAGTGCCCACCGAGGTTATGGAGTCGGTAGCGGCCGGGGCGCTTGCGGCGATGTCTAGGTACGTCACGACCAGGCGGTCGACCATATCCATGGTCTCCGCATAAACATGCCCACCACCGGTCACCCAAACCGTTGACGCACCCATCTCTTCAGCCGCGGCTTCAGCCACCGCAAAGGCCTCATCCAGAGAGTGAACCACGACGATGCCAGGGCTGCTGTACCGAACATCCCGGGTCAGCACAATGTTTGCGCGATTGGGAAGAGGTCGCCCAAGGGCCTCAAACGAAGACCTTCCCATGATGATCGGGCAACCCGTCGTCTGCTCCTTGAAAAAGGCGAAGTCGGCAGGCACCCTCCACAGCATCGCCGCCCCATCCCCGATAACTCCGTGGATGTCTTGCCCCCAAATGGAGGCCCTCATCATCACAGTACCGTCCTCACACCGCGACTTTTGCGGCGATCGGCGGGTGGTGGCGGTAACCGACCACATCCACGTTCGTGAAGTCGTAAGAGAACATGTCGGCCACGGGAACTAGCTTCAGTGCCGGAAAAGCGTAGGGCTCGCGCGACAACTGTTCCCGCACCTGCTCCAAATGGTTGGTGTAAAGGTGCACGTCGCCGCCAGTCCAAATGAAATCACCAACGTCGAGGCCCGTTTGCTGAGCCAACATGTGGGTGAGCAGTGCATATGACGTGATGTTGAACGGTACCCCAAGGAACAGGTCAGCACTGCGCTGGTACAGCTGCAAACTCAGCTTTCCATCCGCCACATTAACCTGGAAGAAGGCATGGCACGGCTGTAACGCCATGTCGGGCAGTGCGCCGACGTTCCAGGCTGAAACCAGCATTCTCCGCGAATCGGGGTCGTTCTTGATCGTTTCGACGAGGTCGGAAATCTGGTCTATTGGCTCACCGTTGGCGTCTGGCCAACTGCGCCACTGTACGCCGTAGACGGGCCCCAACTCCCCGTCCTCGTCCGCCCACTCATTCCAAATCCGCACGCCATTGTCCTGCAGCCACCGCACGTTCGACGAACCGGAGAGAAACCACAGCAGCTCGCCAATCACCGACTTGAGATGAACCCGCTTCGTCGTGATGACGGGGAAGCCTTTGGAGAGGTCATAGCGCAGTTGTCGCCCAAAAACGCTCAGCGTTCCCGTGCCTGTCCGGTCGCCCTTCGGTGTGCCGGTCGCGAGGACGTCCTCGAGCAAATCTTCGTACTGGCGGTCAATCACTGCACCCACAACTAAACCTGCGTGCCGTCGATTTCTAGGGTGGTTGCCGCCGACTTTTCAACCGTGTGGCTGATGGTGCAGTAGTGCTGAACGGCACGGGCGGCCCGCTCTAGCAGTTGCGCGCGATCTTCAGGGTAGAGGCCGCTCAAATCTGGAGCTAACTCAACTTTGAATGAGGTGAAGCGGTCTTCTTCTTTGAGGTAGTCGGCAGTGATACTGCCCGTGATCTCGAAGTCTTCGCCGAGGACGCGTGCGAATCGAGCCTCAGAAGACAGTGCGTTGCACCCGAGTATCGCGAGTTTCAGGAGGTCACCGGGGCTGAACTCGCCTAGACCGTAGCCGATGACGAGTTCGCTGCCCCGTTCACTTTTTGCTGAGTACTGGCGTTCACCTGTGCGCTCAACAGTGAATCCTTCAGGCTTGGTTGTTGGTGTCTCGGTCATTGGGGGCCTCCGTCGGCTGTTTGTGAGTAGAGGATTATTGGCGTTGCGCTCCCGTTCTTGGGGGAGCACAACGCGTGCAACTAGTTGTTAGCGAGCCAGTCTGTTGCGGCCTTCTTTTCCGCAGCGATCAGTTTCGGCGCGAAGGAAAGGGCCTGCTTCTCGAGTTTGGCGCCAAGGAAGGGGATGTTCACCTTGATCTCCCCATTCATTGTGGCTTTCGTATTGCCCGCGGGGGTCTGCCTTAGTTCGACCTGCGCTTGAAGGTATGCGGGAACTCCCTTACCTTCGGCCCGCAAAGCACCGTGGATTGTTGTCGCGTCAACGAGGCGCCATTCCTCACGAATTAGGAACTCTGCGCCACCCTTCAGGAACCTCTGTGCCGCCGCAGGGATCATGCTTGGAGGAACTTCACCCGAGGTCGTTGACACAATCTGGTTTGCTTGCGCATTGGTCTCCACAGTTGGGTCAGGGATTTCGAGGTTCTCATCGCGGCTGGTGACAAATGCGGGGTCAGAGAGCATTTGCCAGACCTTCGCCACCGGCGCTTCGTACTCGTAGCTTTCCGTAAACTTCATCGTTTTGCCTTCCGATTCTGATTGATTCACCCTCGATCCTAGTTCGAACCAGGCACGCAACGCGCGTTAGTCTTGGACTATGCCCAACACTCATGATTTGACGGGAAAAGCACAACTGGTAGCACTTCAGCCAGAGGAGGATTCTTGGCTGGAGCGATTGAAGAGTGACTGGCAGGTGCTAGCCGACCTTGCTTCGGCGGATCTGATTCTTTGGCTGCCAACGACAGATGGCAGATTCTATGCCGCGGCGATGTGCCGCCCTGCGACGTCTATGACGGTCCACGTCGATGATGTGGTTGGCTTGTTCGCTTCTGCGACTCGAGCTGCATTGTTGCGCGAAGCAATGGACACGCGCGAGATCGTCAATGACGACTCAGTTCAGTGGTCGGGGCTCTACTCAATCCAGCGGTCCTGCGTTCCTGTCATGTGCAACGGCCGGTGCATTGCGTTGATGTCGGTGGAACGAAACACTTCTGCTCCGATGGGACAGGTTGACGAGCAGGTGTGGATGCAGTCAGCTGCCGAGATCATTCTCGGGATGATTGTCACGGGGCACTACCCGTCTGAGGAGACCCCGAGCCGCGGGGGCCACGGCGTCCCGCGTGTTGTTGACGGTCCCATTCTGATTGACCCCGAGGGCATTGTCGTTGACATAACTCCGAATGCGAACTCTGCGATGAGGCGTCTGGGATTGGACACTCCGCTTGAGGGGCGCAGCCTCATTGAAGAAGTCACCAAGGTGATTCGCCACGAACACCGGGTTGATGAGGCTTTGGCTCTAGTGCTGATGGGGCGAGCTAACTGGAATGTCAACATTGAGGCGGGCGGCACCATAATCTCGGTTCGTGCGATCCCCCTTCAGGTTGACGGCAAGCGGCGGGGCGCAGTCTTGCTGACGCGGGATGTTACAGAGCAGCACCGCCACGAGCAGCAACTGATGACGAAGGACGCGACAATCCGCGAGATTCACCATCGCGTGAAGAACAATCTGCAAACCGTTTCAGCACTATTGAGGATTCAGGAAAGGCGTTCAGATTCCGAAGACGTCCAGGATGCACTTCGCGAAGCTGGGCGGCGCGTCGAATCGATCGCTGTCGTCCACGAAGCGCTGTCACACAATGTGGACGAGGTCGTTGACTTTGATGAAATATCGCAGAAGATCCTCACCATGGCTGTCAAGGTTGCGACGATTGGGCATGAGGTCGGTCTAGAGATTGTGGGGAAGTTCGGCCGCCTGTCTGCTGACCAGGCATCTGCTTTGGCCACGGTGCTCACCGAACTGATTGCCAACTCGGTGGAGCATGGTTACCCGGAGCAGGCAGGAACAGTCTGGGTTAAAGCGCACCGTGAGGGTGACGATTTGGAAGTTCGCGTCGAGGACGCGGGGGAGGGTATCGACGTGTCAGTTCTCAACCGTGGTCTCGGTACCCGAATTGCGAAGTCCATGGTTCAGGGAGAGCTCGGGGGAACCATTGAGTGGGCGCCGCGTCCCGAAGGGGGCACAGTTGCCACGCTGCGGATGCGAGCGGAGTGTGCGGGCAGCGCCAGATAGGTCGGCCGCCCCCGCCCCTGCGGCCTGGGCGGCTCCTGGCCCAACCTGCGTAAAACGCTGGGCTCTGCAGTCCCACACCCCGCAAACTCGTGAAATGTATACGTTGGGGCCAAATGTGCGTCTGGGGGCAGTACCCCAGAGCGCAATCACGTCCCCACGTATACATTTCACGGCACGCGACGGTGGCCCCGGTGGCAGTGGCGGGGAGCCCTGCCCAGACCGCCGTAGTGGCGGGGGCCCCTGCGACATCCGCGCCAGGGTTACGTCGCTTCTCCCTGTTATGCATCGCGCGAGCGAGCGGTGGTAGGTCCCCCGGAGGTTGGTTGGTCCCCCGCAGGTCGAATTGAGGGGTGAATTCGGCTGCAGAATCGACCTGCGGGGGACCGAGGCGCCCAGCAGGGTCCGCGGGTGAACGTGTGGTCTGCTGACCAGGCTTCTGGATGGGGCGAGCTCGCCGGCGCGGCTCGCTAAGGCCGGAGTTGCTCGCTAAGGCCGGGTTGGCTCCCTAACGCCGGAGTCGCTAGCTAAGGCCGGGCGGGGAGCTATGAGGTGGCCGCGCCCAGATGAGGGGCGGCTCTGGGGGCGCTGCTTAGGAGGCGCGGCGTGCGCGTGCAGCGCGGCGCTTCAAGGAACGGCGTTCCTCTTCGCTCAGCCCGCCCCAAACCCCAGAGTCCTGGTGGTTCTCAATTGCCCACTGCAAACATGTCTCGCGAACAGTGCACGAGTTGCAAACCCTCTTCGCCTCTGTAACCTGCACCACTGCGGGTCCAGTGTTCCCGATAGGGAAGAAGAGTTCTGGGTCAACACTCAAACACGCGGCACGACTTCGCCAGTCCATGGAGGGGCTCCTTGATTAGAGCCGCGCGCGCCAAGACGCTCACGGCGCCTTTGCTTGCAGTAAGTACGTCTAGTTTGGGCGAGAGGGGCGTCCTCGGCAACCGTTTTGTGTTGAATATAAACAAATGAACACTGTGTGAACGGTCACGGTTAGGAATGCGTCACTTCTGACCGGGTAGAAACTCGCGGACCAAAACCCCCGAATCATCGACGAAGTGAAGAGCAGAGCCGGTGGCGAACAGCGCCTGCTTGTCCCGGTACGGCTGGGACGCCATCACCCACGCGGCTTCCTCCGGATAGCGCTGACTGAGGAGGCGGCAGAGTTCGCGGGTGGGCTCGATTGCGAGAATGACATCAGAAATATGGGGGACCACGGACAGCCATTGCTCCGGAGGGAGCAGATGCAGACGGTTAGAAGCAGCATCTGTCTTGGTGGCCGTGTGTTCCTTCAACATATCTTCGCGGGCACCCACGACCCAGACGGCCCTGCCAACAGCTAGTGCGGTCCGCATCTCATTCACCCACCGATGCGCATTTTGCTCCGCGGTGTTTGCCGATACCTCTGTGACAGAGAACAGATCAACGGGCCGTTGCTCGTGACCACCTGCTGGCATCTGCGCCCAGACGGGGGCAGAAGACACGAACCCTTGTGCGAGGACTCGACCCGCGGTCGGCGATACGTAGCGAGCCAGTTCACCGGGGCGCGAGACCGGGAGCCCATCAGAATCAGGGAGCACTGTCGGCAGGTACGGGGCCAAGTGTGCATTCAGTAGCGAGCGTTGATCAGGCAAACGGACAATCCGCCCTGGCAGACCTGAGAGGTCGTAGCGTGCCTTCGTGTCTGTGGCAATCAGCGATATCTGTCCACTATCCCCAGCGGCGAGCACCCGTTCCCACAGCGACCGAACTTCGTCTGGTGGGGCGCTGCCTTCCAGTTTGCTGAAGAAGTCCGTCGCTCCGTCGAGAACCAGGATGGGGTGTGCTGGCGAGGTCGGCGGGGCGGTAAGGATGGGGTTTGTTGGCGAGGTCGGCGGGGCGGCGGGTACGAATCGGGCGGGCGAGGGTGGCCGGTCAACGGCCCGCAGCAGGCTGGCAAGGCGCCGCACCGAAGGCCCACCTGGCGCCTTGGAATCTATCCAGATACACGCCCGCCCTGGCTGCCCCGGCGGCATCGTGCCCGAGGACGTGTCTGTGTTGTGCGGGGTAGTGCCCGAGGACGTGTCTGTGTTGTTAAGCGTCGTGTTTGCGAATGCACCTCTGCTTCGCGCCACCCAGTAGGCGATCCGAGCCAACTCTCCTCTAACATTCTCCGGACCAATCACAGCGACGCTCCCATGAATGTCCTGGAGCGGTTGACACCCGGAGCCCGCGACCTCGCATATGCCGATTTGTCCGCGCGTCAGAGAGACGGAGTGGGGCAGTGGGTCAGGAATGGTTTTCCATGAACTGGTTGCGTAACGCCCGCCCCACAGCTCCGTCGCAAGCGCAACCCACCGTTCGGGATCGTCGACGTAAGCCGTCTGAAACTCCATTCCACCGACGAGGGCGCGCCCCGGGACTCGAGGTAGATATGCAGCGTCGGGGATGCCCAGGGCCGCCGTCGAGTCGCTGGGCTCACTGCACCGCAGTGCAACGCGGTAATCCAAGGTGGCGCGCAACTGCGCGTTGACAGACCCGGAAGGGCGTTGCGTCGCAAGTATCAGGTGAATGCCTAGGGACCTTCCTTGGGCAGCCACGGAAACCAGTTCCTCCATCAGCGTGGGGTGGGTCTGAGCGAGGACGTGAAACTCGTCAACCACCACCAGCAACCGCGGCGGGGCCCCCTCCCACTGCGCCCAGGTCCGCACATCCGCGGCTTGCATCTGCCGCTTGCGCGTTCGCAGAGCGGCTCCCAGGGAGCGGAGGAGCCAGGGGACTTGGGTCGCTTCGAGGTCACTCAAAGAATGTTCCACGTGGGGCAGTCCCGCTAGGTGTTCAAGGCCCGCGCCACCTTTGAAGTCAATGAGGATCATTCGCAACTGCTCAGGCGAGTAACTAAGCGCGTGAGAGAGCGCGAATGTCGTGAGGAACTCTGACTTGCCCGCCCCTGTACCCCCAACGATCAGCGCATGGGGTCCAACCTCTGTCAGGTCTGCGCTGACCAGACCCGACGTGGATCTCCCCACCGGGACCTTGACGCCTTGGGGAGAACCCGGAAAACCCAGATCCTCAAATGCAAGCCGGTCCTGTAAAGCATTGCCATGGTCCTCGGCGGAACAGAGCTGTTCAAGCCAGCCCCTGGAGCCAACCTCGTGTGATTGAAGAATGATCCGTGCGGTTGGCGGCACGTTGCGAAGCGTGCCTGACCAGCAAACCACCTGGGGTGCCTCCGCAGGTGCTGATGCCGCCCCGGGTTGAGGTGACGCGATGACGGGATGCTGCGTCATCGACTCCGGGCCGGAGGCAGGGGAGCCACGCACCACAGTGTCGTATCCGTGGGCGCGGATCTGCCCCCCAATCCACTGCGCATAGCGTTGCGCGCCTTTCCCCACCACCGCGATGACACCCTGGCTGCGCTTGCCCATCGGTAGTTTGATTTTGCTTTGCCGACCCGGCACACGGAGCACTGTCAACCGCTCGCTCGCCGTGTCCGCCACGCCGGTGTCCCGCCCGCGGTCCTGTTCACCGTGAGTCTCCCGGGCGGCACTAGTCAGCAACAGTCTGGCCTCATCCCACTGGCGCCAGCGTCTGCGAATCACCACCACCACCAACATGCCTGCCACCACAAGTGTGCCAACAACCCCCAGGGCCACGGTGGTCGAGGACGCGAGCCGCAAGACCAGGAGGACCAGCATGATCGGCAGCATGACCCGACCCGCGACCAGGGCCCTGCCACCACGGGTCTCGCTCCCTCCGGGCCACGTGTTCTCCCGGGGGCGCCCTCGAACAATCCAGGACCCCGAGCCCAACGTGACGCGTCGCCCGGGTCGAAGTCGCTTGCGGGCTGCGGCTGGTCGGATGGGGTTGGTTGCAGAAAGATCACTCAGATATAGACCCCCGTCGGGTGCTCGCCCCCGTCCCGCAGTAGTGATCTGAATGTGGCTTCGTGACAGATATGGATCTGTCAGGCCCAGCCGCCCACGTCCCAATACCAACCCGTCAACAACTGGAATCACGCAACCCGTATCAGGCCCCTTGGCACACGCAAGGTGCATCTCTGTTTGCAGGCATTGCTCCACGGTTGTTGTCATCCCCCAACCCTTACGGACCTAACAGCAGCCCGCACCCGCGCCCTTCACATTCTGTGGACAACGCCAAATTCGATGCACTGGGGATACTGCTGCAAGCGTAAGCCGATCAGGGTGGGTGCAATCGGCCAGATGTTTGGAACAATGGCCCCATGAACAAGAATGGCCCCATGGAAACGGACACGGACATCGCTCGCGGTGAAGCGCGCTGGGTCGAACTTGTTGAGGCGATCAATGAGGCGCGGGGCCGCTACTACGACCTCGACGAACCGACGATTTCAGACGCCGATTACGACGCCCTCTATAGGGAGCTAGAGGAGCTGGAGGCCCGTTTCCCCGAACTGGCCACCCCCGATTCGCCGACGGCATCAGTGGGCGGTTCGCCCAGTGGTGCATTCGCCCCCGTCGCTCACGCGCGGCAGATGACCAGCCTCGAGGACGTCTTCTCATTTGAGGAGCTTGGCGCGTGGTTCAAGCGCGTGGAAGGGCGTTGGCCCGATGAGGAAATCCCCATGACAGCCGAGGTGAAGGTTGATGGGTTGGCGGTGAATCTGCGCTATGAGGCGGGCGTCCTCGTGCAGGCAGCGACCCGTGGGGATGGGTTTGTTGGCGAGGATGTGACGGCGAATGTCCGCACCATCAAGACCATTCCTGTACGGCTGCGCGGCGCCAACATCCCCGCCATTGTTGATGTCCGCGGGGAGGTCTATTTTCGGCTTGATGACTTCGAGGCGGTGAATGAGGCGCGCCTGGCTGCCGGTGAGAGGACTTTTGTCAATCCCCGCAACGCGGCAGCGGGCTCGCTGCGGCGCAAGGACTCTGCGGAGACAGCAAAGTTGCCACTGTCGTTCGTGGTCCACGGCGTCGGCGAAGTGGTGTGGAACGAGGACGAGGGCGAGGACGCCGCCAGCCGCCGGCCGAGCACCCAATCCGACTGGTACGACACCATTGCGACCTGGGGTTTGCCCGTCGGAGCTCATACAAAGGTGGTGACGTCGCTTGCGGAGGCCACCGCCACCATTGAAGACTTTGGGCGCCGCCGTGGCAGTTTCGAACATGAGATTGACGGTGTGGTTTTCAAGGTCAATGCCCTGAACCGCCAAGCAGAGATGGGGGCTACGTCGAGGACTCCGCGGTGGGCTGTCGCGTACAAGTACCCCCCTGAGGAGGCATTTACCCGGCTTCTTGATATTCAGGTTCAGGTGGGACGCACCGGTCGCGTCACCCCGTTCGCCGTGTTTGAGAAGATTCTTGTTGCGGGCTCCCACCTGCGCCACGCGACACTGCACAATGCTCGCGAGGTCAAGCGCAAGGGCATCCTCATTGGCGACCTCATCGTGGTCCGCAAGGCCGGGGACGTGATTCCCGAGGTCGTGGGGCCGGTCATGGCGGACCGTGACGGCACGGAACGTGCCTTTGAGATGCCGGAGCTGTGCCCTTCTTGCAAGACGAGGCTCGCGCCAGCAAAGGAGGGGGATGTTGATCTGCGTTGCCCCAATGCGGCGGGTTGCCCCGCGCAAATCACGGAGCGGCTCATCCACTTGGGATCCCGTGGCGCCCTCGACGTTCAGGGGCTCGGTGCTGAGGCGGCGGCCGCCCTGACACAACCGGAACTGGGTCGGGAGCGAGTTGTGGCTGCCCTGGTGTCCGGCGCGAAGGTGGCCTTGGAGAATGGGGAGCAGCTGGAACTCCCCGCCGACTCCCAGCGAACACACGGGGAGCTTTTCGCGGACGCTGAAGAACTGTTGCCCAAGCCGCAAACCGCGACGTTGACGTCCTCGAAAGACATCTTCAGTTTGCAGGCGGACGACGTCGCCGACATTTTCGTATGGCGGCCGGTGCGGGTGCGGGGCGTTGCAACGGGGGACTACAGCCAGGTCCGTTTCTTCTGGACGACCGCGTGGAAGAAGACGGTGCGGTCGAGGGCGGGCGTGAAGACAGCCCACTGGGGTCCCGTGGAGTCAGTGCCGCGCAAGAGTCTGCTGGAAATGCTGGGGCAACTTGAGGGGGCGAAAACCCAGCCGATCTGGCGTTTCTTGGTGGCGTTGTCGATCCGCCACGTCGGCCCCACGGCCGCGCAGGCGTTGGGCGCCAAGTACGGCTCGCTCGACGCGATCGCGGCAGCCGGTGTTGACGACCTTGCCGATACCGAGGGTGTCGGCCAGGTCATCGCTGACTCCGTCCACCAGTGGTTCGAAGTCGACTGGCACCGCGACATTGTTGCGGCGTGGAAGGACGCGGGGGCCGTCTTGGAAGCCACGCAGGAGACAGAGGAAATTCAACAGACTCTGGAGGGTGCAACCATCGTCATTTCGGGGGCGATGCCCGGCTACGACCGGGAGGGTGCGAAGGCGGCCGTGATTGCGCGGGGTGGGAAGGCGTCCTCGTCCGTATCGAAGAAGACCGACCTCGTCGTGGCGGGCCCGGGCGCCGGATCGAAGGTGGCGAAGGCAGAGGGGCTGGGGGTCCCGGTCGTGGACCAGATGGCTTTCGATGCCCTGTTGGAAGGCGGTCTAGAGGCGGTTGTCGCAAGCCACTAGGAGCCCGAGCGTGCCTAAACCACCAGGTTGAATGCCCTCACTAGTCGCTCCAACACGCGCGTGACTATGGGGCGTCCCATCCACTCTTCAATAGTGAGGGGCCGGGCCGTCGTGAGGTCATTCTCGAAGATAGCCTCCATGCGTTCCGCGAACCCGGGATCATCAATCTGCATGGTGACTTCGAAGTTGCCCATCATGGAGAGGCGGTCAATGTTGGCCGTACCAACGATGGAGCGGAACCCATCGGAAACCACCGTCTTGGAGTGAATCATGGCGTGCTGGTAGAGCCAGATTTCCACGCCCGCGCCAAGGAGCTCCCCAAAGTAGGGGCGCGCCACCCAGTCAGCCAGGATGTGGTTGGAGTACTCGGGAATGAGGACGCGAACCTTGACACCGCGCCGCGCCGCCAGGACCAGTTCACGCAGAATTTCCCGGTCGGGGATGAAGTACGCGGTGGTGATCTCAAGGGATTGGGTAGCGCGGCGGAAAGCGTCAATGTACTGCAAGCGCACTGGGAACAGCAGGTGAGAAGGCAGGTTGAAGGCAGCGGTGATCTGGTCATCCCAGGGCAGCTCCTCGCCCTCGGGCAACATGGGTTGGTCCCTGTCGCGGAATGTGTTCCAGAACTCTTGGGCACCTACGGAGAGTATTCTCACCGCCGGCCCAACAAGGCGGATATGGGTGTCGCGCCATTCCATGCCGAAGTCTTTACCGATGTTGAACCCGCCGACGAAACCAACGGCGTCATCGACCACGAGGATCTTGCGGTGGTTGCGCCCGGTTCGGCGCATATCACCCAGGAAGAGTCCGATGCGTAGTTCTTTGACTCGGTGGACGTGCAGGGTCGGCAGATTTGGGAAGAACTTCAGGGCAGGAGCCGACTTGAAAGAGCCAAAACCGTCATAAATAACGAAGACTTCCACGCCGCGCTGCGCCGCCCGCACCAATGCTTCTTTGAAGGCGAAACCCACCGCATCTGAACGCCACACATAAGTCTCAAAGAACACCGTGGTCTTCGCAGAATCTATGGCTTTGATCATGTCTGCGTAGAGAGTTGTCCCCTCGGTGTAAGCCTGGATCGCGTTATCGCCAACCAAAACCTCTTGCGGTGGCATGGTTGGAAACCCGTGTTGACCACCTGGGATACGCATTTTGCGCACCTTATCGATGGCGTATACGGCACCGACGGCCGTGAACTGGGCGGCACCAGCCACGAGGGCGCCGGTGCGGGCAATGCGCAACAACCGTGCTCTGCGTGCGCTTCTGGAAGGGGGTGTCGGGGGCATTGCATCCTGGGACATGGACTAAGACTACGCAATCTGCGCGCTAAGCTGGCACCCATGGCAGAAAAGACAGTCACAAGAGACGAGGTGGCGGAGCTCGCCGACCTCGCCTGCATCGCTCTTTCCGATGAAGAAATTGCACAACTAGCACTCGACCTAACCGCGATCACCCAGGTGATCGACTCGGTTGCGGCAGCCGTTCCAGGCAATACACCGCAGACTGGTCACCCGATTCCCCTATCCAACGTGATGCGCCCCGACGTTGTGGGGCACACTTTGGATCGCGAGGTGCTGCTTTCGCAGGCACCGGCCGCTTCTGAGGGAATGTTTGAAGTGCCGCGGATTCTGGAGGAAGACTGATGAGTGACTGGATGAAGCTGTCCGCCCTTGAGATGGGTGAGGCGCTACGTAGTGGCAAGGTGACCTCTGCCGAGCTGGTGGAGGCCTCTCTGGCCCGCATTGAGGCTCTGAATCCCTCAATACACGCCTTCCTCGCAGTTGATGCCGAGGGCGCTCGCGCCACCGCCAAGGAAGTTGACGAACTGCGCGCTGCGGGGGCCGACCTGCATCTGCTGGCTGGTGTTCCCGTTGCGATCAAGGACAACATTGTCACGGAAGGCCTGGAAACAACGGCTGCCTCGCGTCTCCTGGAGGGGTGGATCCCGCCCTACGACGCCACGGTTGTGGCCCGCATCAAGGAAGCGCGCCTACCGATCGTTGGGAAGACGAACCTGGATGAGTTCGCAATGGGCTCCTCGACGGAGTTCTCTGCCTTCGGTCCTTCCAAGAACCCGTGGGACCTGTCCCGCGTCCCGGGTGGGTCCGGCGGGGGTTCCGCCGCGGCGGTCGCCTCCTACATGGTGCCCTTCGCCCTCGGATCCGACACGGGCGGGTCGATCCGCCAGCCAGCCATGTTCACGGGCACCGTCGGCGTGAAGCCGACGTACGGGCGGGTTTCCCGCTACGGTGCGATTGCTCTTGCGTCCTCGCTTGATCAGGTTGGTCCAGCCGCCCGCAACCTGGCCGACGCTGCCGCCCTCCAGGACATCATCGCAGGCCCCGACCATCGTGATGCGACATCGCTGCGTGAGGATGCCGGTTCGATGACGGACGCCCTCGGCGAATCCGTCGAAAACGTCGTCAAGGGTCTGCGCGTCGCCGTCATCGACGAAATCCTTGCCGAAGATTACGACGAGGACGTGCGGGCGAACTTCGAACGCACTCTCAAAAAGCTTGAGGACGCGGGCGCGGAGATCATCCACGTTTCCCTGCCTTCCATCCAGTACGCCTTCCCGACGTACTACATGATCCTCCCCGCGGAGGCGTCCTCGAACCTGGCCCGCTTTGACGGAATCAGGTACGGGACCCGCTGGATCCCCACCGACAACCCGACCCCGACGGTCAATGAGGTCATGGCGTACACCCGCGACCAGGGCTTCGGCGTCGAAGCGAAGCGCCGCATCATCATGGGCACACGCGTCTTGCGCGCCGAAAACTACGATGACTACTTCGGTGCCGCACTGCGCATGCGCACCCTGGTTCGTGAGGACCTTGAGAAGCTGTTCGAGCAGGCCGACGTGTACGTTTCGCCGACCGCTCTTTCGACCTCGTTCCCCTTTGAACGTGAAGTGAAGAGCCCGGTTGAGGCCTACCTCAACGATGTTGCAACCATTCCCGCAAACCTCGCGGGACTGCCCGCCCTGTCGATCCCCAACGGGGTTGACGCCGCGGGCCTGCCCACCGCAATACAGGTGGTGGCGAACCAGCGTGAAGATGCGCGCCTTTACAGCGTCGCGTCTGCCATTGAAGAACTTGTTGCAGAGGACGTGGTGGAATGCCGCTACCTCGATGACTACTCGGTGCCCGCCCCCGCGCGCGCCGATCGGGAAGGTAAGTGAGGGCGTCGTGGCAAAGATGACGTATGAAGCGGCAGTGAAGAAGTACCAGCCGACGCTCGGCCTCGAAGTTCACGTGGAACTGAACACAGCGACGAAGGCTTTTGACGACTCCCCGCAGGAGTTTGATGCGGAACCAAACCGTTCCGTGAACGAGGTCTCTGTGGGGCTGCCCGGAACACTTCCGGTTTTCAACGAGCAGATGCTGGAGTCGGCGATCCGCCTGGGACTCGCCCTGAACTGCAAGATTGCCGAGAACACGACGTTTGCGCGCAAGCACTACTTCTACCCGGACCTGCCGAAGGCCTACCAGATCTCGCAGGCTTCAGACCCAATCGCGTACGACGGTTATGTCGACGTTGAGTTGGCTGACGGTTCCATGCACCGCATTGAGATCGAGCGTGCTCACATGGAAGAGGACGCCGGCAAACTCAACCACGTGGGTGGCGACGGGGCCCGCATTCATGGTGCCAACTACTCGCTGGTCGACTACAACCGTTCCTCGGTTCCGCTGGTAGAAATCGTCACGAAGCCATTCACCGAGGGCGGGGAGCGTGCCGACGAAATCGCTGCCGCCTACGTGCAGACGCTGCGCGATATTTTCCGCACGCTGGACATTTCTGAGGCGCGGATGGAACGCGGTAACGTCCGGGCCGACGTGAATGTCTCCCTGCGTAAGTCCGAGGACGATCCGCTGGGAACCCGCACTGAAACAAAGAACGTCAACTCTTTCCGCTCCATTGAGCGTGCGGTGCGGTTTGAGGTGGCGCGACAGGCTGAGATCCTTGATGCTGGTGAGAAGGTCTTCCAGGAGACACGCCACTTCCATGAGGAGGACGGTTCGACCTCGTCCGGGCGTCCCAAGTCAGACGCTGACGACTACCGTTACTTCCCCGACCCCGACCTACCACCACTAACCCCGGACCCGGTGTGGGTTGAGCAGTTGCGGGCGGGCCTCCCCGAAATGCCTGCCGTGAAGCGGCGCCGCTTGCAGAAGGAATGGGGTTTGGCAGACCTGGAGATGCGTGACATCGTCTCGGCGGGCGCGTTGGAGCTGGTTGAGGCCACTGTTGCCGAGGGCGCCAGCCCGGCTGCTGCTCGCAAATGGTGGAATGGTGAACTGGCTAAGACTGCGCGTATCGACGGCGTCGCACTGGCAGATCTGCCCGTCACACCGGCGCAGGTTGCTGCCCTGCAAACGCTGGTTGATGAGGGGCGTTTGACGGACTCACTGGCGCGTCAGGCACTGGAAGGCGTTTTGGCGGGCGAGGGCGAACCACACGAGGTTGTCGCTTCCCGTGGCCTCGAAGTTGTTTCTGACGATGGCGCACTTGGTGAAGCCATTGATGCCGCGATCGCTGCAAACCCGGATGTGGTTGCAAAGATCAAGGCCGGCAAGGTTGCAGCGATTGGCGCCTTGGTTGGGGGAGTCATGAAGGCAACCCGCGGCAAGGCTGATGCAGCTAAGGTTCGCGGCCTGATCGCAGAGGCCCTAGAGGTCAACTAAGGTGCGGGTCTACCGCCGTTCTCACCCGTAGTAAAAGCCGTTTCCTGAGGAGTTTCCGTGGCTGTTTCACCGTCTTACACCGCTTCATACCGTCTGTTGGTTGATGAATCCAAGACACGTGTGGCAGCCATAGTTGACGTCGCCACCAAGAGTGGGGCAAGCATCAAGGGTCTTGATGTGGCAGAGTCCGAGGGCGGGGCGATGGTCATTGATGCCACGTTTGACCTGCGGGATTCGCAGCACCGCCACGAGGTGCGTGGGGCCCTGGAGGCGATGCCAGGGGTCACTGTTAAGTCGATTGCTGACCAGACGTTCCTGGACCACATTGGTGGGAAGATCTCCGTGTCGCCGCGCAGTCCGCTTCGTAACCGTGACGACCTGTCACGGGTTTACACTCCTGGCGTGGCGCGCGTGTGCACGGCCATTCATGACGAGCCCTCCAAGGCGCGCCTGCTCACGATGAAAGCCAACACGGTGGCGGTGGTTACGGATGGGACGGCCGTCCTCGGCCTCGGGGATATTGGCCCGGAAGCAGCCCTGCCCGTCATGGAGGGGAAGGCTGTGTTGTTCAAGCATTTCGGTGGGGTGGATGCGTGGCCGGTCGTCCTCGACACTAAGGACACGGAAGAGATTATCTCGATCGTCAAGGCGATTGCTCCGGCGTATGGGGGCATTAACCTTGAGGATATTTCGGCGCCCCGATGCTTTGAGATTGAGGCGCGGCTGCGCGACGAACTGGACATTCCTGTCTTCCACGATGACCAACACGGCACGGCAATAGTGGTTTTGGCGGCCCTGCTGAATGCGTTGAAGGTGACGGGGAAGAACATCGAGGACGTGCGGATTGTCGTCTCCGGTGTGGGGGCGGCGGGCTCGGCCATCATCAAACTGCTGCTGACTGCCGGGGCTGTTGACATCATCGGCTACGGCCGCGATGGTGCGCTGTCGCGTGACACGATTGGTGACGCACACGAGTCACGTCGCTGGCTGGCTGAGAACACTAATCCCCACCTGGTGAAGGGGGATTTGAAGGCTGGGCTCAAGGGTGCGGATGTCTTTATTGGCGTGTCCCGCGGGGGCATTCTCACCGGCGACGATATTGCCACTATGAATGACAAGGCGATTGTTTTCGCTTTGGCGAATCCGACACCTGAGGTGGACCCGTGGGAGGCCAACCAGCACGCAGCGGTGGTGGCGACGGGGCGGTCTGACTACCCGAACCAGATCAACAATGTCTTGGCGTTCCCGGGGTTGTTCCGCGGCGTATTGGATGCTCGGGCAACGGAGATCACGGATGAGGTCCTACATGCTAGTGCAGAGGCGATTGCCGGTGTCATTAGCGAGGACGAGCTCAGCGAAAACTACATCATCCCTGGCGTCTTTGACGATCGTGTGGGGCCCGCGGTGGCGCACGCGACGAAGAAGGCGCTTGTGGGTGCCCACCATGTCAAGATCACTCCGCAGGAGGACCTGGGGTCGGAGAGCCAGAGGGCAAGCCTGGGCTAGGCCACTGGCTCCACCCGCCGGTTCCTGGCACAGCCAGTGCCGGCCCGCCCCCGACCCCCTTTACCGCACCATCGCCCGGTCCGCGACGCGCCCGGCCTGAGGCGTCACACCCCCAGTCGGTGTCGGCGCGCCCCGCCCCCGCTTCCTCCACCGCCCGGCCGGCGACGCCCCCGGCCTGAGGCGCCCCGCCGCCAGCCGGTGCCGGGCCGCCCCACCCCCGCGAGCCTTAGCGAGCCGGTTAGGGCATAGGGAGCCCGCTAGGCTTGTAGAACACTGTTATTCGAGGCTGGTTGAGCCTAGTTGGCTCCCTATGCCCTAACCGGCTCCGTAATGCGGGGGCATTCCGTAGCGGTGTGGGGATTTCCGGCTCCGGCAGCGATGACCGCACCCCGGCAGCGATGACCGCACCCCGGCAGCGATGACCGAACCCCGGCGGCGATGACCGAACTCCGGCGGCGATGACCGAACTCCGGCGGCGACAGTTGCACCTCCAGTCTCGGAAACCGCAGCCCGGATCGCTCGGCCGCGCCCTGTCGAGGCGGTTTCTTGGCCGTGCTCTCGAGCGCCTTCCCGAAATGTATACGTGGGGATGAGAAGTGAACGTGGGGTATGTGCCCCAGACGGGGGTCTCGCCCCGACGTATACATTTCGCGGTGGTTGGGGCGATGTGGTCAGGGTCTGGGGGCCTCTGACCCGGTTCGACGGCATCCGACCCGGACCCGCCTCCACCCTGCGATGCGTTGGATCTGGATCTGGGGCTGGGTGCGTTCCCCTGGTGTCGTTAGGGAGCCAGCTAGGGCATACCGAGCCGGTTAGGCTTGTAAAACGCCGTTATGCGAGATCTGCTGGGCCTAGCGGGCTCCCTATGCCCTAGCCGGCTCCGTAATGGTGGCGGGGATGGTGGTGCCGGCCGGATCGGAGCTGGGGATGGCCCGGGGGGACGGCCGGATCGGAGCTGGGGACGGCCAGCGCAACAAGAAACGGGACACCGCGGTGGCCCAAAGCCGCGCGATGTCCCGTTGGAAGCCGGAGCCGCCCTGGGCTACAACCCGCCCAACACCTGCGCGATGAGGATCTTCGCCACCATCGCCACCGGGTAAACAAGGGCGTATCCGAGGGCGACCCGGGGGTCATCCCCGGTACGCGTGTTCGCGAACGCGAGCACTGCTGGTTGGGTCTGCGCCCCGCCAAGCAGGCCGGACAGCCGGGTCCCGCCCATGCGGAAGATCCATCGCATCGTGACGTAAAGGCCAATCGCCATGATCAGCGTGATAATGATGCCGAGGGCGAGGATCTTGACCCACGACCCACCGCGGAACGCCTCCATGATCTGCCCACCTGCGACCGTTCCTGCCTGCGCTAGGAAGATCAGCAGGCCCAGTTCAATCAGCACCTGGCACGCGGTGAACGGCACAGCCGTAACAAATGGGCCGATGCGCCCAAGCTTGCCGAAGATCAGGCCGATAATCAGCGTGCCAGCCGCGGCACCAATGCTAAAGCTTGACCCGCCAACGGGAATCGCGATGTGTCCGATGAAAATACCAAGTGCCATACCAAGGCCCATGGCGATCGGGTTGATGTCTGAAAGACCGCGCGCCGAGTCACCAAAGAACTTGGTGATCTGTACCATTTTGGAGGTCGGGGCAACGACACGAACGCGGTCACCCTGTTGGAGGACGAGGCCGGGCTCACCGATCAGGTCAACGTCACCACGGCGAACGCGAGAGACGGTGGCTGAGTACTGCTGAGCCAGGTCGAGGCTGCCAATTGTGCGACCCGCAACCTTGGGGTCCGAGACGGTGATGCGGCGGAAGTCCAGGTAGGAACGGTCACGCATCAGTGAATGGCTTGAGCCATGTCCCAGTTCTTTGGCGGTTCTTGCCACCAGTTCGGTAGGTCCAACAACGGTGATCAAGTCGCCGGGATCCAGGGTGTCAGACATTGATGGGCGGGTGATCGGCCCGGTCTCCCCGCGGCGCAGGCGTGAGAAGGTGACCTTGCCACCCATCTTTTCGTAAAGGTCACCGATGAAGGGGTGATCCGTGCGCTCCACGCGAACCGTACGGTTCGCGATGGGGGTGGGCGCGTCCTTGTCCGTCTTGGAGTAGGCCAGTGCGGCAAGGCTTGCGCCGATCATGCCAATGACACCAAAGATGTAGGCAATCGAGTAGCCGACTGTTGCCTGCCCGGGGTTGCCCGAAGCATCACCCGCCGCAGCCAACGCCGGGGTGTTCGTGAGGGCGCCAGCGAAGGTACCTGCAACAACGGCCGGGTCGAGGTCGAAGACGTAAACACCAACGCCGTAGCCAACGCCGGCCGCGATGATAAACAGAACCACCATTGTCAGGAGCGGTCCAACTGCAGTCTTGAGGTTATGGAAGAAGGAGTTGCCAGAGTTGATACCTATAGCAAAGGCAAATAGCACCAGGCCAAGCGTGCCAATAGCTGGGGGAAGTACCAGCTCGACGCCTAGCTCGCCAGCCCAGGCAGCCAGGATGATTGCACTGAAAAGAACGGCTGCAGGCCCAAGCCCGATACCTTTGATCTTGATATGGCCGAACGCCATACCAACACCAATTAGGAGGAAGAGGACCAGCACAGGCTGTTCCGCAAGATATTCAAAGACGCCAGTCAACTTGGTTCACCTTTACGGCAGGGGGACAAACAGGCTCATGGTACTTCACCTAGGGCGCCTAGCCTCTAGCACAAGGTCCCGCCCGGACGAACCTCACAGACCGACAGGCCTAAAGCCCTCTCGGTTCCAGAGTTGAGCAGCGGCTTCCTGGAGGTAAACGTTGGGGTATCGCGGCATTGAACCAAACTGTGAGACGTAAAGCTTCCCGCGGCCGCAACGCCTAATATGGGCCAGGTGAAGATCTTGGCGGCAGTCCTGGCGTTTGCGCTCGTGGTCGTTGTACCCGGGCGTACGGTGCCTGCTGTCTGACAGATGGTCCGTACGCCTTACACCCCACGCTCACAAGTGCGGGGGTTTTTTGTTGCCACGGACGGGCTAGGACGGAGAACAGACAAGTGACCACAGACCAAACAATGACCGGAGCGGAAGCCATCATCCGCTCCCTCGAGGAGCTGGGGGTGAAGGAAGTATTCGGCATGCCGGGAGGCGCCATTCTTCCCACCTACGACCCGCTCATGGATTCAAGCATCCGCCACATCCTGATTCGACATGAACAGGGGGCAGGCCACGCGGCCGAAGGTTTCGCTATCACTAGTGGACGGGTTGGGTGCGCAATCGTCACCTCGGGCCCGGCGGCTATGAACGTGATGACGGCCCTGGCAGATGCCAATCTTGACTCGGTTCCAATCGTCATCATCACCGGCCAGGTTGGGTCCGCGCTGATTGGCACGGATGCCTTCCAGGAGGCTGACGTGGTTGGGGCTTCGATGCCGATCTCCAAGCACTCATTCCTTGTGACAAACCCTCAGGACATTCCCTCGCGGATCGCCGAAGCGTTCCACATTGCTTCAACGGGTCGCCCCGGTCCCGTCCTCGTTGACATCACCAAGGATGCCCAGGCAGCACAGATGCAGTTCTCGTGGCCGCCTGCATTCGATATTCCTGGCTATAAGGTGCCGGGGAAGCCCTCTCAAAAGCAGATTAGGGCAGCGGCGGCAGCAATCAACGAGTCAAACGCCCCCGTGCTCTATGTAGGTGGCGGCGTGATTCGCAGTGGCGCATCCGCTGACTTGATGGAGCTGGTGAACCTCACCGACGCTCCGGTTGTCACAACCCTTCCTGCTCGCGGCGCCATTCCAGACAGCGACCCCCACAATCTGGGCATGCCCGGCATGCACGGCACGGTTGCCGCCGTTGGTGCGCTACAGCGCGCCGATCTGGTGATTGCACTGGGCGCCAGGTTTGACGATCGCGTGACGGGACGCCTGGACACATTCGCACCCCGTGCCAAAGTGATCCACGTCGACATTGACGCTGCTGAGATCGGCAAGAATCGTGAAGCAGACGTGCCGATCGTTGGCGACTTGAAGGCCGTCATTGAGGCACTCAATGAGACCCTCCCCAGCGTGCTGTCCCCGACCTACAAGGATGACCTCTCCGGTTGGTGGCGCTACCTGGATCGCCTCCGTGACTCCTACCCGCTGGGATGGATCGATACGGCAGACGGCCTGATGGCGCCGCAGTACGTCCTCGAACGGCTTTCTGAACTGTCAGGACCGGACGCCATTTACGCGACCGGCGTGGGTCAGCACCAGATGTGGGCGGCGCAGTTCTTGAAGATTGAGAAGCCGCGCCATTTCGTGACTTCCGCGGGGCTTGGCACCATGGGTTACGGTCTACCAGCGGGCATCGGCGCGAAGGTTGCCAACCCCGACAACGTGGTGTGGATCGTTGACGGCGACGGATCCCTGCAGATGACACTGCAAGAGTTCGCAACGGCGGTCACCAACAACATTCCAGTCAAGGTCGCCCTCATCAACAACACCGTCCTCGGCATGGTGCGCCAGTGGCAGAACCTGTTCTATGGGGAACGCTACTCAAACACCGACCTCAACGTCGGGGTGGAACGTCAGGTGCCTGACTTTGTCGCGCTGGCGGAGGCATACTCAATGCCTGCCCGCCGCGTTGAGGTGGCCGAGGACGTAGATGAAGCGATCAACTGGGCCCTGTCCATCAATGATCGCCCCGTACTTCTTGATTTCCGTGTCTCTAAGGATGCGATGGTGTGGCCGATGGTCGCAGCCGGCGTTTCCAATGATGACATTCGCTTCGCGCGGGGAATGGCGCCAATCTGGGATGAGGACGAGTGACCATGGCTGAACATTTGCACACCCTGACAGTTCTGGTAGAGAACAAGCCTGGCGTTCTGACACGCGTCGCCGGCCTGTTTGCTCGCCGGGCGTTCAACATCAAGTCTCTGACGGTGGGGGAGACGGAGAAGTCCGGTATTTCCCGCATGACAATCATCGTTGACGCGCAAGACCAGCCCCTTGAGCAGGTCATCAAGCAGCTCAACAAACTCGTCAACGTCCTCAAAGTGGTTGAGTTGCCCGAGGACGAAAGCGTGGAGCGGCGCATGCTTCTGCTCAAAGTTCGCGCGGATGATGAGACCCGCACGGCCGTCTTGCAGATCGTTGACCTGTTCCGCGCTCACGTCATCCACGTTGCCCCCAAGACCGTCATCATTGAGTCCGTGGGCACGCGCGGCAAGTTGGAAGCGCTGCTGGAGAGCCTCGAGCCCTACGGCGTGAAAGAAATTGTTCAATCAGGTGCGGTGGCGCTCAGCCGCAGCCCACGGTCTTTGACCGACCAAATTAAGGAGAAATAGTGGCAAAGGTTTACTACGAAAACGACGCCGACCTGGACCTGATTCGTGCCAAGAAGGTTGCGATTATTGGCTACGGCTCACAGGGACACGCACACGCACTGAACCTGCGTGATTCGGGTGTTGACGTTGTGGTCGGGCTGCGCGCGGGCTCCGCGTCGTGGGCGAAGGCCGAGGCCGCTGGCCTGCAGGTTGCAGAGGTCGCCGACGCTGTCGCCCAGGGTGATGTCGTCATGATCCTGGTGCCAGACCAGTACCAGCGCACTGTTTACGCCGAGCAGATTGCCCCGAACCTGAAGCCGGATGGCGCCCTGTTCTTTGCTCACGGTTTCAACATTCGCTACGGCTACATCGAGGCCGATGCCGCCCACGACATCTGCATGGTTGCCCCGAAGGGCCCGGGTCACAAGGTTCGCGAATCCTACGTTGACGGCCAGGGCATTCCCGCCATTGTTGCCGTTGAGCAAGATGCTGACGGCCAGGCTTGGCCGCTGGCCCTGTCGTACGCCAAAGCAATTGGCGCGACGCGCGCCGGCGCCATCCAGACCACCTTCACGGAAGAGACTGAAACCGACCTCTTCGGTGAGCAGGCCGTCCTTTGTGGTGGCGTGTCGAAGCTGATCCAGTACGGCTTTGAGACGTTGACCGAGGCCGGCTACCAGCCCGAGATCGCCTACTTTGAGGTCCTTCACGAAATGAAGCTGATTGTCGACCTCATTTGGGAGGGCGGCATCACCAAGCAGCGCTGGTCGATCTCTGACACCGCCGAGTACGGCGACTACGTGTCCGGCCCCCGCGTCATTGGCCCGCAGGTCAAAGAGGCAATGCAGGACGTCCTCGCCGACATCCAGGACGGCACTTTCGCTAGGCGTTTCATCGCCGACCAGGACAACGGTGGTCAGGAATTCAAGGCCCTGCGCGCCGAGGGCGAGTCGCACCCCATCGAAGCCACCGGCAAGAAGTTGCGCGCCTCCTTCGGTTGGACGCAGGAAGATTCCGACTACAAAGATGGATCTGCTGCCAGGTGAGTAAGGATCGTTCCGCCCTCCGCGTCGCCGTCATTGCCGGGGATGGTATCGGGCAAGAGGTGACTGCGGAGGCGGTCCGTGTTCTTCAGGCCGCGTTGGTTGATAGCGACCGCACCCTGGTGCTGGCCGACTTTGATTTGGGCGCCAACCGCTACCTGGCGGATGGGCACATTTTGGACGAGGACGATCTGGCTCAACTGGCCGAGTTTGACTCGATTCTGCTCGGTGCGGTGGGGGATCCTCGGGTCACGCCGGGCGTCCTCGAACGCGGTTTGCTGCTCAAGTTGCGGTTCGCTTTTGATCACTACGTCAACCTGCGTCCTTCCAAGCACTACCCGGGCGTGGCGTCGCCGCTAAGGGACCCTGAAGGCATCGATTTTGTTGTGGTGCGTGAGGGGACCGAGGGGCTCTACGTCGGCAACGGCGGGGCGGTTCGTGTCGGCACCCCGCAAGAGATCGCCACAGAGGTGTCGGTTAATACTGCGTTCGCGGCCGAGCGTCTGCTGCGCTACGCGTTCGCCCTCGCTGACTCGCGCCCGGCGAAGCACCTGACTCTGGTGCACAAGATGAACGTCCTCGTCCATGCCGGTTCCCTGTGGAAGCGGCAGGCGGACGCGATTGCGCTGGAGTTCCCGCAGGTCAGCGTGGACTACCAGCACATTGACGCCATCACAATCCACCTGCTCAATAAGCCGCAGAGCTTTGATGTCATCGCAACCGACAACCTGTTCGGGGACATCATTACGGACGAGGCCGGGGCGATCACCGGTGGGATTGGTCTTGCGGCCTCGGGCAACATCAACCCGGACGGCACGTTCCCTTCCATGTTTGAGCCGGTCCACGGCTCAGCACCTGACATCGCGGGGCAGGGGATAGCGGATCCGATCGCCGCGATTGCTTCAGTGGTCCTGCTGCTGGAGAACGCGGGCTTGCAAGCACAGGCGGACCGTGTGCAGCGGGCAATCGATGCGGATATGGCGTGGCGGGCGGAGCATCCCGACCTGGCGCGCGAACGTGGGACCAAGGACGTCGGTGCAGCGGTCCTTGCAAAACTAAGCTGAGGATGGGCCGGGCGCGACTGGAAGTGGTTGCGTCGCCCTCGACCAAAATCACGTGGATTTTGAGAGGAATGGGTCGCCATGACCGAAACGAACTCCGACAGTAAGTGGAACTCTCTTGAGGCGGAGTTCCGCGCCCAGCGGCTTCCCGACGCAGATGTTGCGGCGTCTCGTTTCCCCGTCATCCCCAACGTTAATCCTGCCAGCGAAGAGGATCACGCTGCGGCGATGGAAGAGCTGGCTTTTGGGGTCCGATTTGGCGACTACATGGCTGTTGCTGACTGGTCGGTCGAGGACGGGTGGCACGACAGGCGAGTCGTCCCCTTCGGGCCATTGCAGCTGTCCCCGGCGGCAGCTGTCTTGCACTATTCACAAGAGATCTTTGAGGGGTTGAAGGCGTTTCGGTGGGCGGATGGGAGCATTTGGACGTTCCGTCCCGGTTTCAATGCGGCACGTCTGAACCATTCTGCTCGGCGCATGGCGATGCCGGAGATCCCGCTGGATGACTTCATTGGGTCTTTGGTGCAGATGGTGCGGATGGATGAGCGTTGGGTGCCGGGCGTTCCCAACTCTTCCCTGTATCTGCGCCCCTTCATGATTGCCGATGAGGAGTTCGTTGGCGTCCGCCCCGCCCACCACTACAAGTACGTGGCGATCGCGTCGCCGGTTGGCCCCTACTTCAAGGGCGGTATGAGTGGCGTGTCGATTTGGGTGAGCACAGACTTCAACCGGGCCGCTCCCGGTGGTACTGGTGACGCCAAGACGGGTGGCAACTACGCGTCGTCGCTACTCCCGCAGCGCCTCGCAGCCGAGAAGGGGTTTGAGCAGGTCTGCTACCTTGATGCGGAAACAAACACCAACCTTGAGGAACTGGGCGGCATGAATGTCTTTGTCGTCAAGAAGGACGGCAGTGTCCTCACCCCGCGCCTGACCGGCACCCTCCTTGAGGGTGGGACGCGTAGCGCCATCATCCAGCTGCTGGCCGACCGTGGCATTGAGGTTGACCAGGCAACCATCCCGCTCGCCTGGTTGGTGAAGGCGATCGAGGGCGGGGAGGTGGTCGAGATGTTCGCTTGCGGCACAGCCGCCATCGTCACGCCGATCGCGCGCCTTGCGGGCGACGGGTTTGACGTCACCCTTGACGGTGACGAGGTGACGGGGCAGATCCTTGAGGAGCTCGGCGGTATCCAGCGCGGCACGATCCCGGATCGTCACGGCTGGATGTACCAGTTGGTCTAGCCCGACCCGCCCCAACCTCCCAGACTTCGCGAGATCGCTTAACTCAGCCAAAAAACACCCAAAAACACCGGAGAATTGGCTGAGTTAAGCGATCTCGCGAAATGTATATGTTGGGGCGAAATGTGCGTCTGGGGTAGGTACCCCAAGGCCACATCGGTTCCCCACGTAAACATTTCACGAAGGCACTGGCCCCACCCGCTGCATGCGCGGTCTAGCTTGCGCCAAGCATGCCCTGCGGGCGGGGCGCATGACCTGCGCGCCGCCCGCCCAACGCCCGTTGGCCCTGCGCACGTCGGCCCTGCCCAGGCCCTGCGCGCCGCCCGCCCAGCGCCCGTCGGCCCTGCGCGCCGCCCGCCCTGCGCGCCACCGGCCCTCCCCAGGCCCTCCGCGCCGCCCGCCTCTGCCGAGGTGGTGGAGTGCCCCTGCAGAATTACTACCTATGGAGTCAGATTTCGTCCGATTACCCTATCTGTCAAGCTGGTTGTGAGTCAGTTGATTAGGGAGGGTGTGATGGGTGGTAGACGGCGCTGGAGTGCGGCGGAGGGTGTGCCGATGTTTTCGGTCGCGAGCATCTGGGAAGTGGCAATCAAGTTTGCTCAGGGGCGTTCTAACTTTCAGGTTCCACCAGTAACTCTGCGCAGGGGTCTCTTGAGGAACGGGTACGCGGAGGTCCCAATCGAGGGTGGGACTGCTGAGGTCGTCCAGTCACTTCCGGCCATTCATGGAGATCCATTTGACCGCATGTTGGTGACGCAAGCCCGCGTTCTTGGGGTCCCCCTGTGGACCTGCGACGCCAAGGTTTCGGAGTATGGCCCGGGAGTGCGACTTATCTAAGTCGCCCGGAACCAACAGAACTGCAGACACCGCCCACTTGAGCAAGCCCGATCCTAAGGTCGCCGCTGTCACCTAAAGTCGCCGGTAATTCACAAGAACATAAGCGACCTTTGGTGATAGCGGCGACCTTAGGGGGTGGGTCGGGTGATTCCGGCGACATTAGGACCAGGCACCAGTGCTTTTGGATGTCGCATCACGTACGAGAGCGGGCCCTCTTCAGTGCGTGCCCAGAGATCCACACACCGTTACGCTCATGGCCCGCTACCCATGTCTCGGCGCCTGCATGCCTCCTGTTGTCACCCGTCGTCTTTCGTGTCGGAAGGTCTAACTTCGCTGACTGCGCGGCAAGCATCGAGTAGTGGGTCGCAGAAGACTCAAAGGCGGTAGGTAGTGACATCATCCTTTCCGTCTGGAGTGCAGGTGGCAGCTCGTTGACCGCCTCCTGCGTTGCCTGGGGGAGACGCGCCCCAATCGCCTCGAATATCTCTGAAAAATGAGTGCGGGAGATGCCTAGATCGTCGGCTGTGAGGGCGAGGCTCTCCCCATTTATATAGTTGTATTGGAACGCATTCCCGTAGCTCATGGCCGAGCTCCCCCGAAGTCGCGCCGATCGCGGGTAGTAGATCCCCTGGGTTGAGATGAGGTCGTACAGCGGCGCGAAGAGAGTACTAGCACCTGAGTGCAGCACGCTGTAGTTTTTCGCGTGAGCGTCCGTTCCAGCAGTGAGGAGATTGAAGATCACTGCCTCTGCAAATTTCCTCAAGTCATCTTCAACCCGCATGGAGTGGGATCGAATCGCAGCGGATACTTGCGCAATTCCCGGGCCGCCGTGTTCTTCATACTTCAATTCAGGTGGCGTCGCCAGAACTTGGCAGAAGTCTTCCTGGTGAACTCTGGCTACCGTGCCTTCAGGGGTGACCAACCGGTCAAACCTCTCCACGACCAAGGTCGGCAGACCGTCAAAATCGAGCATCTCCACAGCTGCTACATCTAGGCCCGTAAGATTTGCGGCTCGCATCGTGACGTACTCAAGTGCCTGTGTCTCTAGGTTGCTCATCGAAGCGACTGCCATGCCGGGCTTGACGATGTGTGTACTCGGCATGTTGCCTTGCGGCTCAAACCAGTCACCGCCTGTTTTGACAACTGCGAACTTTGGTTGCCCTCCGGCAAGTGACCACCTATCAAATGAGTCGCCATGGTCCCACACCTTGGGGGACCTGACGAGCGACTCAATCTTCGCGGCCATCCCAGCCTCACCTATTCCGGCGAGGTGTCCGTCCTGGCCTGGCGCCTCGCCGTTAGGAAGAATCTGCACCGCGCCTGGCGCATCGACCCCCATGTGGTGCAGCAGTGCAAATGCGCTTGTCTGAGTGATTCCGAAGTGGGTGGCCCAACTTCTCCGCGTTGTCGGATCATCAGGAAGGAGGTTCTCAAGCCATGGCATGACCACCGACGGGCCACAAGTCGAGCGTGTGCATCACTTGCGCCCCAGGTGTTCTAGGAGAAGATTGGTCTTTGCCTGGCTTTCCTCGCTCACGACCTTGACGTCGAGGTATCGGTTCAGCGCCCTCATCGCCGCGATTGCTGCCCCGATGGTCGGCTGCTGCCGACCTGATTCAACGCTGATCACCCAGGATCGGCTCTTGCCAACCCGCTTGGCCAACTCTTCTTGGGTGATGCCCTCGCGGATTCTTGCGTCGCGGAGAACGCGGGCAAAAGTTGAGGCGTTACGTAGTTCCACGGTACCCCCAATGTTGCTTATAGTCTTCTTTATATGGATGCTTACTATAAACAACATTGCTGCGAATGTAAACATTAGTGAACATTTAGGCTGTTCGGGATGACGTTCGAAAGCTCGTGTGTTCGCCCGGGACCAACAGAACTGTAGACGCCGCCCACTTGAGCAAGCCCGATCCTAATGTCGCCGCTGTCACCTAAGGTCGCCGGTAATTCGCAAGAACATAAGCGACCTTTGGTGACAGCGGCGACCTTAGGCTGGGGGCCGGGCTACCGCGGGTGTCGCGGGAGCGGGCGCGTACGAGGGCGGGCGCGGGCGCGTATGAGGGCGGGTCCCTGGTGCAACGCGGCCCATGTGGTCGAGGTCGCCCTTGTTAGGCTCACCTAACCTGCGATAATAGACAGGTGTCGTCTAGAGCCCTTGTGAAGCCCCCGTTGCCCAAAGGCCGCCTCCTCATTCTCTTGGGAGCGATGGTCGCGCTACTGAGCGGGCTCGACGCCGCCCTGCTGCGTCTGGGCCTCAAAGCCCCCGTCACCTCCATGGATCTTGCGAGCCTGCACGGCGTCCTCATGATCTTCGGGTTCCTGGGCTCAGCCATCACCCTTGAACGAGCCGTCGCCCTTCAGTCTGACCGCCGCCGCATCTCCCTGTGGGCCTACCTCTCGCCCGTCGCAGCCGTTGCGGGCACCGTCCTCGCCCTGATACAAATCGCGCTCCACGGACCCGAAGCCACCCGACTCCTTCCCGCACTCGCCTGGTCCGCATCCATGGCGCTCTTAGTCGGCATCTACGTCGTGGTGTGGCGCAAGCAGCCCATGATCGCAGTGCTCATCCAAGGCATCGGTGCTGTCACGGGTCTAGCCGGCATCCTGCTGTGGGGGCGCGGGTTTGAGATCGCCCAGATCGTCCCCTGGTGGTGTGCGTTCTTGATCTTCACCATCATCGGCGAACGCCTCGAACTTGCCCGCATCACCTTCGCCCGCGGCTCGACAGAGGCGCGCGTCCTCGGCGAAGTGATCCTCACCTGCGTCGGCCTAGTGATGACCCTGTTCGCCCCCGCACTGGGCTACCCGCTCCTCGGCCTCGCCCTTGTCATTGTTGCCATCGACACCGCCCGCCACGACATCGCGCTACGCACCATCCGCCTGCCCGGCGCCCCCAGGTTCATGGCCGCCTGCATGCTGGCAGGGTATGCCTGGATGATCGTGGCGGGCAGCATCTGGGTGATTTGCGGTCCGGTCTTCTCCGGTTACGGCTACGACACCGTCGTTCACGCCCTCACCATCGGGTTCGCGCTTTCCATGGTCCTGGCCCACGCCCCCGCCATCATCCCCGCCATCGCCCGCCGCGACCTGCCCCACAACAGGGCAATGTGGGCTGTGTGGGGCTCGCTGCAACTGGGTTTGGTGATCCGCGCCCTCGCTGGGGCCCGCATGGCCGAGGGCGCCTGGCAGTTCGGCGGCGCCCTCGACATCGCGGGCGTCCTCGCTTTCGTCGTGGTCACCGTGACGACCATCGTCATCGCGGGCCGCCCCCGCGCTACAACGCCGCCGGCACCGGCCGCCCCCAACCCCGAGGCCGCCAAGTGAGCCCCCAGCCCACCACCGCCAAACACAACCGCGGCGACCGCATGACCACCGCGTGGATGGCCGCAGCCCTACTCCTCTTCTCCGCCACCATCGTCGGCCGCACCGCCATCCCCCAGTCGTGGTGGCTGTCGATCCACATCCTTACCCTGGGTGTCCTGAGCAACGCCATCCTGCAGTGGTCGTGGTACTTCTCCCGCTCCCTGTTGCGCCTGCGCCGCGATGACCCGGCCGCCACCACCCACCAGCACATCCGCCAAGCCTTCTTCAACGTCGCCCTGGTCGCCCTCATCGTCGGTATGCTCGCCGCCAACCTCCTGACCGTCACCATCGCCGCAGCCGGCGTCGGCGCCATCATCGCCTGGCACGGCATCGCCCTGGTCGTCAGTGCGAGGGCGAAACTGGGATCCCGCTTCGCCGTCGTCATCCGCTACTACATGGCCGCCGCAGCCTTCCTGGTGATTGGCTGCGTCTACGGCGCCATCATCGCTTCCGCCATGTTCCAGATCGACGCGCCAACCTGGGTGGTCGCGGCACGCAGCGGCCTGACGCTAGCGCACTCCCTAGTCAATGCCCTGGGGTGGCTGGGCTTGACGATCCTCGGCACCCTGGTGACCCTGTGGCCCACCATGTTGCGCACACGTATCGACGAGGACGCTGTCGCCTACTCGACCCGCGCCCTCCCCGCCCTGGTTGGCGGACTCCTCATCGCCCTTGTCGGCGCAACCCTGGGACACATGCTCTTCACCGCAGCAGGCATCGCCATCTACACCTGCACCGCTGCCTGGGGGATCGGCATGCCGCTGGTGGCTGAGGCCCGCAAGAAGCACCCGCACGGTTACGCCACCTGGTCCGCCCTCTCCGGCGTGACCTGGGGGGTGCTCGGCCTCCTCGCAACCACCGTCACCGCGGCTACTTCCGCAGGCCCCGACCAATTCCGCCTGGTTTCCCCCACCCTGATTGTGGTGCTCGGCGTCGGCGGCGCGCTGCAGATCCTGGTTGGCGCCCTCACCTACCTGATGCCGGTTGTCATCGGTGGCGGCCCCGCCGTGGTCCGGCTGGGCATAACCGTCTTGGAGCGCATGGGTCCATTCCGCCTCATCCTTCGCAACGCCGGCCTTGCCCTGGCGCTCACCGCCGGCCCCGCAGCGCCTCTTTTTTGGCTTCTGGTGCTCCTTTCCTTCGCCCTCGACCTGGTGATGTTTGGCGCCGACGGCATGGAGCAGGGCCGCGCCAAACGATCCGCCCAAAACAGAACAGCCACAGAACCCGCACCCCTGGCAGATGAATCAGGAGCCCAGAAATGACGACAGACCAGACCAACCGCAGAGCATCCTCTGCCGTCGCAGCCATCGTCGCCATCATCGTCGTGGCAGTCGCTGCGCTTATGGTAGCGCCCAACCTGGCGGTGACCTCACCGGATGGGGCCGAGGACGCAGCCACGCCACCACCCTCGACCGTCACCGCAACCGGGGCGGTCACAGAGGTAGAAGTGACCGTCCAGGGCATGTCCTTCATTCCCGGAACCATCGAGGTCCCGGCTGGCAACACACTTGTCGTCACACTCAACAACACCGGGGATCAGCGCCATGACCTTGCCTTCGCCAATGGGGTTGCCATTGACCCTGTCGCTCCCGGTGCTTCCGCCACCGTCGAGGTCGGCGTCATCACCGCAGACATGGAAGGCTGGTGCACACTACCCGGGCACCGCCAGATGGGCATGACACTCAACGTCATCGCTATCGGGGCCGAGGACGAGCCTAGCGACTCTGCAACCCCAGAGCCGACGGGTCACTCCATGCACACCTCCACGGCTCCCGGCATGGACGCGCTGATCGCCGAAGCCGCCGCCACCGACCCTTACCCCGCCGAACTACCACTCCTGAGCGACGGGACCACCCACGAGTACACCTTCACCGTCACCGAAGATGAACAGTCCCTAGCCGAGGGAGTTGTGCGTCCGGTGTGGACCTACAACGGCACCTCCCCGGGCCCCACCCTGCACGGCCGCGTCGGTGACACCTTCAAAATCACCCTGGTCAACCAGGGGACAATGGGCCACTCCATCGATTTCCACGCCGGCATCGTTGCCCCCGATGAGCCGATGAGGACGATCGAGCCGGGAGAGTCCCTGGTCTACGAGTTCGTCGCCCCCCGCTCCGGGATCTGGATGTACCACTGCTCCACAATGCCCATGGCCACCCACATCCAAGCCGGCATGTTCGGCGCCGTCGTCATCGAACCGGACGACCTAGAAGAAGTGGACCGCCAGTACGTCCTCGTCCAATCCGACATCTACCTGGATGACGATTTTGCGGCTGGCGACCTCGTCCCCGACCTGGCCGCCTTCAACGGTCGCCCCTTCCAGTACGACGCGCACCCCCTCCAGGCCAATGTGGGGGAGCGGGTGCGGGTGTGGGTGCTTGACGTCGGACCCAACTCTGCCCTGTCATTCCACGTCGTCGGCACCCAGTTCGACACCGTGTGGTCCGAGGGCGCCTACTCCGTCCACCACTCCACCTCCACAGACGGCCTCACCAAGGGGGACACGGGCGCCCAAGTCCTTCCGCTCCTCGCTGCGCAGGGTGGCTTCGTTGAGTTCGTGCCGGTCGAGGCCGGAACCTACCCCTTCGTCAACCACATCATGTCGCTTGCGGAACGCGGGGCGCACGGGCTTTTTGAGGTGGGGGAATGACGCCAGATTACGGGACTGACACCTGTGCAACAGTGCCCAGACCCGAAAGGATGATGGGTCCGTCGCTGTCTGGGATAAAGAGGGCTTGGCCGCGCTGAACCCTAGCCTCACCTTTGAGAGTCTGCACCTGGGTTGTCTCACTGAGACCAACAAGGATGCGTGGGCCGGTTCCCGGGATATGCAGTGGACTGAGGACACCAGGGGCCGCAGGAGTTGCCACTGTTAGTTCGAAGTCTTCCACGGGAGAGCGGAAGAGGTCTAGGCCGGGAACGGGGTGCTCTGGGGCGATGCGGGTTGGTGGGATGCCATCAAAGTTTGCACTGTCCAAGAACCGCTGCGGGTCAATGTGCTTCGAGGTCAGGCCCGCGCGTATCACGTTGTCAGAGTTTGCCATCACTTCAAGACCCAGGCCACGCTGGTAGGAATGGACGGTCCCTGTGGGCACAAATGCTGCGGTTCCTGGAAGAAGGTGCAGGTAATTCATCAGGAAGCACATGACGATTCCTGGTTCGCCGGGGAAATCCTTCTGCAACCCCACGACTATTGAATCAACCTCAGGCTCGGGAGACACACCGGACTGAAGCCGGTCTGAGCAGGCTGTCGCGAAGTCCCTCACCTCGTAGGGCGTCGGTCCGTCCTCGGGGTCAAGAATCCATGACACCACGGGCTTGATACCCCGCCCGGTTGCCAAACGGAGTCGGCGGGAAAGCCGGGAGGCGAGGTGACAGTCCAAACCTTCGAGGCGTGTGCGAGCTTGGCGTCTCACACAGAATCCCACCAGGGCCACGAAGTCCGTGAGTGCGTAGATCATTTCAGGCTTGTGGGTCGTGTCTTGGAAGACTCTTTCAGTCGAGCCGATTGGTATGCCTGCTGCCTCATCCTCTTCGAACCCCTGAACAGCGAGATTTCGGCCGGGGTGAACCTGGAGGGAAAGGGCGCGAGCCGGAGCGATCAGCTTCACCAGGTAGGGAAGTTGGTTTCCAAACATGTACTGGGTGGAGGGCCCAAGGAAAACTGTCGGGTCATTGTCTATGGCTGACCGCAGGTTGGTGCCTGAGTCCAGCAGCCCTGTCCCTAGTGGGTGAGCGCCAAACCACTGCTCTGCCCAGGGTAAGCCGTCCTCGTCCTGCCCCAAGAATTCGGGAATCAGGCTTGATGAACCCCAGTCGTGGTGCTTAGTTACCCCGGTGAGCCTATCCACGGTTCCCTGTCGGTCTAGTTGTGGGCTGCGTAGTACTCGGCGAGAGTATCCGTCTCGAATGCCTCGCGCAACTGTGCCATTCCCTCTGGGTCGAGGAGAATGATGGACTGCCCGTCCGCTGAAGTCCCAACCCCGGCCGTTGGTGCAGTCATGAAGTATAGGTCAGAGGTGCGCACGTTGCGAAGGCTGGCCGCGGTCTGCACAATATATTCGGTTGTGACGCCCTCGGTAACAGCCAGGTAGGGAGAGATAGCGTCAACCATTGCGATCAAACGGGTTGGGTTCGTGAGAGTCTCGCTTGAGATCATCTGCTTGACCACGGCCTTCATGTAAGCCTGCTGGTTGCGAACACGTTGGTAGTCACCATCGGCAAATGGGTAGCGGGCACGTACAAACGTCAGGGCTTCTTCGCCATTGAGTTTGATGTCGCCGACCGGAAAGTTGTGACCGTTTGATTCGAAGGCCACCGTGTTAGTCACAGTAACGCCGCCGAGGGCGTTGGTGAGATCCTTGAAGCCCTCAAAATCGATGACGACCACGTCATCGATACGTGTTCCAATTAGACCTTCAACTACCTGAACGGTAAGAGGTAGCCCCCCGTAGGCCATCGCTGCGTTGATCTTTGCCTCACCGAACCCTGGGATGTCAACCCACGAGTCGCGCATGATGGAAGTGAAGTAGATACCTTCACGATCCGCGGGAAGGTGCATGACCATCAAGGTGTCGGAGCGGCTGTCCTGTGGTCCGTCCAACGCCCCTTCATCGATAGCGCCGCGCGTATCCGAGCCCAAGAGCAGAATGTTCTGCGCGGCATCTTCACGTTCTGCGGGACGGGTCTCTTCCTCAGGGAAAGCCTCTGTTAGAGTCTCCGTGTTTCCTTCATACGAGGTCGAAACGCGAGTCACGAACCATCCCAGAGCCGCGGCGACTGCCACAGCTACTACCACCAGAACACCCAGAAGCGTCAACCCGATTTTGCCGCCCGTGGTCATTTTTGTTCTGGCGGTGGGGGCGGGTTTGCGCGTCCGGATCCTCGGGGTTTGCTGGCTCATGTTTCGCTTCCTGCAATGCTAATCGGACAGGTTTAACCAGGGTGTTGTTCACGCCCTCTAGGACTCTACCAACGCACTGTGGGGAGCTGTCAGTGGATTCGCGCAACTAGTGAGACATCACGCGCGGCGCCCTGAGATGCTGACAGCGCTGTCATGCCGTACAGCTTGAGGGAGGGAGAGACTCGACGCTCGCGTTCCACGGGGGTCCAGGGGTGTTCCCTCTCTTCCTGGTGTATGCGCCGCTCTTCCAGTTCGGCTGGGTCTACAAGCAACTCCAGTTTCGCCTCATTAACGTCGATGAGGATGCGGTCGCCCGTCTCAACCAGTCCGATCAGGCCGCCTGCCGCAGCTTCGGGGGAGATATGACCGACCGAGATGCCGGAAGTTCCACCAGAGAACCTTCCATCCGTGATGAGGGCGCACTTGGTACCCAGACCACGACCCTTGATAAATGAGGTCGGGTAGAGCATCTCCTGCATACCGGGTCCTCCCGAAGGACCTTCGTAGCGGATTACGACCACGTCGCCTTCTTTGACCGTCTTGTCAAGGATCTTCTCGATTGCTTCGTCCTGGGATTCGACGACGAGGGCGTTGCCCTCGAAACGGAACAGGGAAGGGTCAATGCCCGCGGACTTAACGATCGCGCCCTCGGGAGCGAGGTTGCCGTAAAGGACTGTGAGGCCGCCGGATTTAACATATGCGTTCTCAACGTCGTGAATGCACCCGCCCTCGGCATCCCGGTCAAGTTCGGCCCAGCGGTTATTTGTAGAGAACGCTTCGGTGGTGCGCTTATTGCCGGGTGCGGCGCTGAAGAGGTCGATCGCCTTCTGGCTGGTCTTTCCACCGCGAATATCCCAGTCTTCCAGCCATGACTCAAGGTCAGGTGAATGTATGGAATGCACCTCGTGGTTGAGCATGCCACCGCGGTCGAGTTCGCCCAGGAGGGCGGGGATGCCGCCGGCGCGGTGGACGTCTTCCATGTGGTAATCGTTGTGGTTCGGCGCTACCTTCGACAGGGTTGGGACCTTGGCTCCGATGCGCCCGATGTCAGCGAGCGTGAAGTCGATCTTCCCTTCCCGGGCAACAGCGAGAATGTGGAGCACGGTATTGGTTGAACCGCCCATCGCCATGTCTAGAGCCATCGCGTTCTCGAAAGCCTCTTTGGTGGCAATGTTGCGGGGCAGGACCGAGTCATCATCCTCGTTGTAATAGCGCTGGCACAAGTTGACGATGATCTGGCCGGCCTCTTCAAATAGGGCTTTGCGTGCAACGTGGGTTGCAAGTGTGGAGCCATTTCCTGGAAGTGACAGGCCCAGGGCCTCGGTCAGACAGTTCATTGAGTTGGCTGTAAACATGCCCGAACACGAGCCACAGGTGGGGCAAGCCAGCTTCTCAAGGCGCAGCAGTTCGTCATCGCTGATCGAGTCGTCAGCCGTCGCGTTCATGACGGTGATGAGGTTGCCGTGACCCATGGTGGAATCGCCGATGATGGAATCGGCAGGGATGTTCTTGCCCGCCTCCATGGGGCCGCCAGAAACAAAGACCACGGGAATATTGAGGCGCATGGCGGCCAGCAGCATGCCCGGGGTGATCTTGTCACAGTTGGAAATGCACACCATGGCATCCGCGCAGTGAGCCTGCACCATGTATTCCACCGAGTCGGCAATCAGTTCACGGGAGGGGAGGGAATAGAGCATCCCCTCGTGACCCATAGCAATCCCGTCATCCACTGCGATGGTATTGAACTCCTTGGCAACGCCCCCGGCATCGACAATCGAGTCCGCCACCAACTTACCCATATTGCGCAGGTGAACGTGACCGGGAACGAACTCGGTAAATGAGTTGACCACGGCGATGATCGGCTTACCAAAGTCATCGTCACCCATACCCGTTGCGCGCCATAGGGCGCGAGCGCCAGCCATATTGCGACCGGCTGTTGAAGTTGCAGAACGGAGAGGCCGTGGCATGAGTTCCTCCTGGGAGTCCGAGCGGCCTACCTGTTCCTCTTATCCAACGCTGTTGACCGCAACTGGTGTTGCACCAGCTTAGGCGGCCTGAGTGGAGAGAAACTGATCCGTTCATCACGCGGCCAGCTCTTTAGGAGCGCGAGATGTCGGAACCCCCTTTTAGACTGGGAGTATGCACGGAGAATACAAAGAGCCTGGTGGGAAGCTGGTAGTCGTCGACCTGGAAGAGGGGGTTGATGACTATGGTGTGAAGCGCGCGGTGAATGTGAAGATCTCGGGTGACTTCTTTGCTGAACCTGAAGACGTGATCTTTCGCCTCCAGGACGTGGTTGAAGGTGTGCCGACTTCGTCTTCGGCAAGCAGTATCGCTGCGCGCATTGAAGCGCAGTTGCGGTCAGACGACGTCTTGTTCGGGGTCAGCCCGCATGGCATCGGGGTTGCGATTAGGCGTGCGCTGGGGGCGGCCGTTGACTGGGATGACCTGGACTTTGAGGTGATTCACGGGCCATCTGTGAACCCTGTTGTAAATGTTGCGATGGATGAGACGCTGGTGGAAGAGGTGGCTGCTGGACGGCGGAAACCATTCATGCGGATTTGGGAATGGGATGCGCCGCAGATCGTCATTGGCTCATTCCAGAGCTATGAGAATGAGATTGACCCACAGGGCGTTGAAAAGCATGGAATCACGGTGTCGCGGCGGGTGTCGGGGGGCGGCGCCATGTTTATGGAGCCGGGGAACTGCATCACCTATTCGCTGGTGATTCCCACGTCCCTGGTGGACGGGATGTCATTTGAGGATTCCTATAAGTTCCTCGATCAGTGGGTGTTGAAGGCTCTGGAGCGGGTGGGGGTGGAAGCGTACTACGTGCCTCTGAATGACATTGCGTCCGCCTACGGAAAGATCGGTGGGGCGGCGCAGAAGCGGTACGCCAATGGATACATGCTGCACCACGTCACTATGGCCTACGACATCGATGCTGTGAAGATGCTGGAATGCCTGCGGATTGGTAAAGAGAAGGTGCGGGATAAGGGGTTGCGGTCAGCGATCAAGCGGGTCGACCCCATGGCCAGCCAGACCGGGTTGCCGCGCGGGGAGATCATTGAGGTTTTCATCGATGAGTTTGCTAAGACCTACGGGGCAGTGCCGGGGAAGATCACTGAGGCAGACCTAGAGAAGGCGGAAGAGCGGGTGCGCACCAAGTTTGCGACTGAAGAGTGGGTGCACCGGGTGCCCTGATGCAGGAATGGTAGAAAGCTATTCTTGGGGAGGGTAGAATATGTTCATGAGTCTGAACATCAAGAATGAGGAGACGCATGCGAAGGTTCGTCACCTCGCTGAACTCACTGGGGCAAGCCAAACTGCTGCGGTCGATGACGCTGTGGAACGCCGCCTCAGGGAGCTGGGCGCCGACCCCAATCTTGACCGTCGAGCTGGAGTCAATGCTGCGCTCGCAAGGTTCGCAGCCGCATTCTCAGATGAGGAAGCTCATGCCCTTCAGGAGGCTCAAGAGGCCCTCTACGATCCTGACGGGTTGCCAGTGTGATCATCGATACCTCAGCCATCATCGCGGTACTTCGCTCTGAAGATGAATCTGAGCGAATCGCTGAAGCGTTGGCAAGCACCTCAGACTTGAGGATCTCTGCTGCAACGTACGTAGAGCTGTTCGCAGTCCTAAGTCGTTCGCGGGATCACACGATTGCTGCCAGGCGGCTCCTTGACGATCTGGGTGTTACCGTGGAGCCCTTTGACCATGCTCAAGCGAAGATCGCATCATCCGCATACGTGCAGTACGGGCGGGGAAGCGGGCATCGAGCAGGGCTCAACTTGGGGGACTCTTATTCATATGCGCTTGCGTGGATCACGGGGCAGGAACTTTTGTTTGTTGGGGACGACTTCTCACACACCGATGTCCTCCCCGCACTCCGATAGGCCCGGGGCCCCTAGTTGAGGGCCCCGAAGGCGGCCGTCCTCAGGACCACTTGGTTAGAGTCGAGAGTTGCTGGGACATCGAGCACGCAGGTCAGTCGCCATGCCCCCGTGTCATCGGGATCAGCAATGATTTGTCGGGACACCCACCAGTTGCGATCTCCGGCAGATGTCACTGGCACGTCCTCGATGTTGTCGACACCGAAGGCTTCGAGGACCTCGACGCCCTCGGGTGCTTCGGTGAGGTCGAAAAACTCGGAGGCGCGCGCCACCTGGTCGATGCGCATCCACTCAAACTCATCCCAGTAGGGGTCCAGTGCTGCCTCCCAGCGCTGCTGGTCCCACGGCGACCCTTCTGGTTCAAGCGCAGCAAGGCGCATGCAGTTGTCACGAGACAGAAGCTCGACGCGCTTGAACATCTCGTTGCGGACCGCAACGCGCAGGGCGTGACGGTTGGAGCCAAAGAGGATCCGTCCGTCCTCGTCGGCTCCAAAAGCACGTTCAGCACCTTCGGCCTCGGCATCCTGGCGGGTCAGTGACGTAAGTTCCCCGCCGGAGGCGCGGGCTTCCATCATCTGCTGCCATTCGGCAAGCAGCGACGTATCGACTGACCCGAGCATGTCACCCATCCACTCGATGATGGCCTCGACCTCGTCGGTCTGATAGTGGGCGGGCAGCACCTGGCGCAGGGCTTTGTAGACGTCGGACAGGTAGCGTAGCACCACGCCCTCGGCATTGTTGAGGTCGTAGCGTTGCACCAGTAGCGAGAACGTCAACCCGTCCTCGACCATCTCCCGAACCACGCGTTTCGGCGACGGTTCGTACCCCTTCACCCACGGGTTGGTCTGCGCGAAAGTCGCGAACATGGGGACCAGGAGCTCTTCCAGGGGCTTGGGCCAGGAGATCTGCGCCAGGGCGTCGCGCCGCTCCTCATACTCCATCCCCTCGGCCTTCATTGTCTGGAAAGCGCGGTCCTTCGCCATGCGCTGCTGGGCGTAGAGGATCTGCCGGGGATCCTCCATGACGGCCTCAATGACAGAGATGACGTCCATGGCGAATGAGGGCGATTCTTCATCAAGCAGATCTAGCGCCGCCAGTGCAAACGGGGCCAGCGGCTGGTTGAGGGCGAAGTCATCCGGGAGGTCGCCAACAACGCGGATCGCCGTGCCCGTCCGCTCCTTTAGGGGGACGCGCTCGATCAAACCGGCCTGGAGAAGCGACTTGTAGATGTCGCCGAACTCGCGAAGGAAACGGTTCGACTCGGCCTCGCCCGCGGGGAGGCGCTGCGAATCGGAGGCCTCACGCGCCAAGCGAAGGATGCGTTCCTCCGGGTCGCCCGGACCGTCCAGAACATTGAGGAAGGCTGCGTGGCTGGTGTGGAAACGAGGGCGGAGGACCTCGGGTTGTGCGGCGGTGAGGCGCTCGAAAGTGGCCTTGGTCCACGACAGGTCCCCCCGCTTCTTAGGGGAGGCGCCCTTCTTCGCCATCTTCTTCTGCTTCTTGCGGTCCCCGGCCTCTTGGGCCGCGGACATGCGGGCGCGTCGGGCCAGGGCTTCGACCTCGGCAGGAGCGGCAATGGCCTTGACGTAACCAATAGTGTCAAACCCGGGGCGGCCAGCGCGTCCGGCAATCTGGTGGAACTCGCGAGCAGAGAGGTGGCGGGTGCGGGAGCCGTCGTACTTGACCAGGGACGTGAACAGGACGGTGCGGATCGGCACGTTGATGCCGACGCCGAGGGTGTCGGTCCCACAAATCACCTGGAGGAAGCCGCGCTGGGCTAGGCGTTCAACCAGGCGGCGGTAGCGGGGGAGCATGCCGGCGTGGTGGACGGCGACACCCTTAAGGAGCAGTTCCCGCAGTGTTTTGCCGAAACCTCGTGACAGTTCGACACCTCGCAGGGTGTCCTGGATTTGCGTCCTCGTCTCCTTTGGCACGTCGAGCGTTTTTCCCAGGGTTACGGCCGTTTTCACCGCATCATTTTGGGTGAAGTGGACAATGTAGACGGGGGCGCGGTCCTCTTTGATGAGGCGTTGGACGATGGGGTCAAGGTCGTCAACAAGGTACTCAAACTCCAGGGGAACAGGGCGGACCGCATCAGAGATAAGGGATGTGTCACGCCCGGTGCGTTCCTTCAGCTCCGCCGCGATTTCAGAGGTGTCGCCCAGGGTGGCTGAGAGGAAGACGAACTGGGGGTTGGGCAGTTCCAGCAGAGGCACCTGCCATGCCCAGCCGCGTTGCGGGTCGCCGTAGAAGTGGAACTCATCCATGATCACCATGTCGGTGTCCAGGTCTGCGCCCTCGCGCAAAGACTGGTTGGCAAGGATCTCAGCGGTGCAACAGATGATGGGTGCCTTCGGGTTGAGGGCAACGTCGCCGGTCACCATCCCCACATTGGCGGCGCCGAAAGCATCAACCAGGTCAAAGAACTTTTCAGACACCAGTGCCTTCAGGGGGGCGGTGTAGTATGAGCGGCCCCCGCGTGCCAGGGAGATGAAGTGGGCGGCCAGCGCGATTAGGGACTTGCCGCTGCCGGTGGGGGTTTGGGCGATGACGTGATTGCCGTCCAGCAGCTCCAAGAGTGCATCTTCTTGGTGGGGGTAGAGCGGGCGACCCGACTCTTCAGCCCAATCCGCGAAGGCTTCGTAGAGGGCATCGATGTTGTCGGCCTGCCCCGTGTCGTCGAGTTCATCGAGTATTTTGTTTAGCGATCCTGGCACCATCTGTTGATCATCCCACGTCTGCTCTGGTGAGTCGTGCCGGATGTGCGCCGCGGGCGAAAGGAACGGATTTGGAGCTGCTAGGTCAGCGGTGCGCAGCTAGGATCGTGGCATGCGTATCGTGCGATTTTCCGATGGTTCCTCACCCAAATATGGCTTCCTCAAAGATGACTCCACAAGGATCTTTGTGCTGCGGGGGGACCCCTTGTTCTCCAAGATTGAGCTAAGTGGCGAGGTTTTCGAACTGGACGAGGTGCGGTTGTTGTCACCCGTCATCCCTCGCTCGAAAGTTGTGGGAGTTGGTCGTAACTACGCGGCTCACGTTGCTGAGATGGGGTCTGAGATTCCCGCTGAACCGGTGTTTTTCATCAAACCGAACACCTCCGTGATCGGCCCGGATGACCCGATTGTTCTGCCTTCGTGGTCAAACCATGTTGAACCCGAGGGCGAGTTGGCCGTCATCATCAAGACCGTCGCGAAGGACCTCACCCTTGACGCGGTTGACGACGTCGTTTTTGGTTACACCATTGGCAATGACGTTTCGGCGCGGGACAAGCAGAAACTGGACGGCCAGTGGACGAGGGCGAAAGGGTTTGACACTGCCTGCCCGCTGGGGCCGTGGGTGGTTGTTGACCCCGACCTCGATGTTGACAACCTGCGCCTCACCACCACGGTTGACGGCCAGGTGCGTCAGGATGATTCGACCTCGGCGATGATTGTTGGGGTACGGGAACTGGTGGTTGCCGCGTCTCAGACCTTCACGCTCTTGCCGGGCGACGTCATCCTCACGGGGACGCCCGCCGGGGTGGCTCCGATTCATCCGGGCGACCGGGTCGACATCACCATTGAGGGCATCGGCACGCTGTCGAACCCGGTGGTGCGCCGCTAGCGCAGGCCCTCCACGCCCACTACCGCCGGGCGAGGTCCGCGATCGCTGCCACGACCTTCTTCCACGGCTCGGGCGACATGGCGGCGTTGACGCGGATCCAGCGCTCGTAGCCGCGGCCCAGGGTGCCGCCGTCGTTGACGCCCACTCGGTACTCCTCACGAAGCGTCACTGCCGGGTCCTCAAGCTCTGGGTAGGCGTCAAAGCCCAGCCAAGTCAGGTAGGTAGCCTCGGGTCGGTGGTAGTCGACGTCCGTGCCCTCCAGCGCCTCGCCGAGTAGGTCCAAGTTGGCGTTGATCTGGGCGATTGCTTCAGCCAGCCACTCGTCCGACTCCAGGTATGCGGGTACTGCTGCCAGCAGGCCTAGCGCCGCCGGGTAGCCGAAGCGCGACTTGGGGGAGTCCTCGTACTTCTGCCGCAACGCGGCATCGGGCAGGATCACCTGGGCGCAGTTGAGGCCCGCCACGTTCCACGCCTTGGAGGCTGCGACGGCGGTGACCGTGTGTGCCGCGTAGTCGGGGCCAAGCGAGGCGTAAGAAACGAAACTGCCGGGATCGCCGAGGACGAGCGGGGCGTGCACCTCATCCGCAAAGACCAGTGCGTCATACTTGCCGACCACGGCGTGCAAAGCCTGGAGTTCAGCCACGGTGAGGCTGCGGCCCGTCGGATTCCAGGGGTTGCACAGGACGACCAGGCCAGCGCCGTTTTGCAGGGCTTCCTTAATGGCGATCAGGTTGAGCGCCCAGGCGTCCTCGTCCTTGTCCGCTTCAGCATTGTGGAGGGAAGGAATCTCGATAACGTCACGGCCGTGTTCGGCGGGGATGGTGAGGAAGGGCATGTAGGCCGGAGTGGGAACGATCACCGCGGAACCGGGCCGGGTAAGGGCGTCGATGGTGACGCGCAGGGAAGCGAGGATCGACGGGGCCAGGGTGACCCACCCCGGCTTGATGGCCCAACCGTAGCGGCGGTCTTCAAGCTCAACCAGCGCCTCCTTGACGGCCTCGCCCGCCCAGGCCGGAGGGTAGCCAAGAAACCCCTGCTCAACAGCCTTTTGGAGGCGTGCCTTCACGGCGGGGGAGGTGCCGAAATCCATCTCCGCTACCCATGCTCCAAGGGTTGACTCACCATCGGTCGTCTTCACGCCCGACCACTTTTGGGTGCCGGTTTCGTAGAGTTCGGCCTCGGTCGGAGTCCACAGGGTCATTCTTCGCACCTACTTCACTAGGGGGTTGGTCCGCCCCCATTCTTCCACCTTCTACGCGGGCGGTAAGCTGGTTCATCATGACTACATCGCCTGTTGACGGATCCCAGGTCCGCGTCCGCTTCTGCCCCTCTCCGACCGGAACCCCGCACGTCGGTATGGTTCGCACCGCCCTCTTCAACTGGGCCTACGCGCGCCACACCGGCGGTACTTTTGTCTTCCGCATTGAAGACACTGACGCACAGCGGGACTCCCAGGAATCCTTCGACCAGATCATTGAGTCAATGCGCTGGTTGGGCTTGGATTGGGACGAGGGCGTTGGCGTCGGCGGCCCTCACGGCCCCTACCGCCAGTCGGAGCGCATGGACCTTTACAAGGAGGTGGCGGCGAAGTTGCTCGAGGGCGGGTATGCCTACGAATCCTTCTCCACCCCCGACGAGGTCGAAGAGCGCCACCGGGCTGCCGGGCGTAACCCGAAGCTGGGATACGACGGGTTCGACCGCGACCTCACCGACGAACAGAAGGCAGTGTTCCGCGCCGAGGGTCGTGAGCCCGTGATCCGCATGCGCATGCCGGACGAGGACGTCTCGTTCGACGACCTGATCCGCGGCGAAGTGACGTTCAAGGCCGGCTCGGTGCCGGACTACGTCATTGTCCGCGCCAACGGGGATCCGCTTTACACGCTGGTCAACCCGGTGGACGACGCGCTCATGAAGATCACCCACGTGCTGCGGGGGGAGGACCTGCTGTCTTCGACGCCGCGCCAGGTCGTCCTCATGCGCGCCCTCGTCGAAATCGGTGTGGCAGATGAGATTCCCCTTTACGGTCACCTGCCCTACGTGATGGGGGAGGGGAACAAGAAACTCTCCAAGCGTGACCCGGAGTCCAACCTGCTGCTGCACCGTGAAAACGGGATGATCGCGGAGGGGCTGCTCAACTACTTGGCGCTGCTCGGCTGGTCAATCAGCCCTGATGAGGACATCTTCTCGATGGAAGAGATGGTGGCTGTGTTCGACGTCGCCGACGTGAACCCGAACCCGGCGCGCTTTGACCAGAAGAAGTGCACGGCCATCAACGCTACCCACATTCGCATGTTGTCCGAGGACGATTTCGCGGCGCGGGTTGTGCCGTTCCTGCACTCGCAGTCGTTGGTGTCCGCTGACCGGTTTGAGGACCTGTTGCCGCGGGAACGTGAGATTTTGACCAAGGCGGCGCCGCTGGTACAGACCCGCGTGCAGGTACTGTCTGAGGCCGTGGGGATGCTGGGCTTTCTCTTCACTCTGGATGAGCAGATTGTGGTCGAGGACGATGCACGCAAGCAGTTGAAGGGTGACACCGAGGCCGTTTTGGCTGCGGCGGTTGCAGCTCTCGAGGTGATCCCGGCCGAGGAGTTCACGGCTGAGCGGATCCACGAGGCGCTGAATGTTGCGCTGATCGAGGGGTTGGAGCTGAAGCCGCGCTTCGCGTTCACGCCCCCGCGGGTGGCGCTGACGGGGCGTCGGGTTTCACCGCCGCTGTTTGAGTCGATGGAGATCCTGGGGAAGGATGCGTCGCTGACGCGCTTGAAAAACTTCAAGTAGCGGCCCGCCGCGTGGGGCGCGACAGGTCGCTGCCGCACCAACGTTCGCACGTGCCCCGCCACAGGCCGCTGGGGCAATGCCCGCGGTCGTCAGACCCGGGCGTCCCTCACCCACTTGCTTCCCAGGGTGAGAAGTGTGGCGTCTGCGGTCAGGAGCGTGCAGTTCTCATGGAGTGCCTGCGCATAGATGAAACGGTCGAACGGGTCATGCCTGGCAAGCTCTGGCACATCCAGCATGGCAAGGGCATCGGGGCCGGTGAGCGGCAACTCAAGGAGTCCGGACTGCGCTAAAGCCCGTGGGAGATCCCCGTTTCCGGGCATCTCCAACCTGCCAAGCAGGTGTTTGATGACAATCTCTGCGACCGAAACTGAGGAATAGGCAACCACATCTGAGCGGGCAACAAGCTCGCGGGCTTCCCGCCCCAGGCGAGGTGAATCCAAGTAGAGCCAGAGGAGAGCGTGGGTGTCGAGCAGGATCATGCGCCCTGCCCGTAGAACATGGCTCTGACCTCAGCATCTGCACCGTCGAAGGCGCCCTCGTCAAACTGGAACTTACCCTTGCCCAAGCCGAAGACGACTGTTCGCTTGCGGTGGGGAACAAGGTCAGCAACAGGCGTTCCAGCTCGCGCAATGGTCACTTCCTCCCCGGCAAGAACTCTCTCCACGAGCGCTGAGAGCTGCGTCTTCGCCTCATGCATGTTTACTTGGCTGCGGGCCCGGGGAGCGGTGACCCTGTCGACTTGTTGGCTCATAGCCTTAGTCTAGGCGGACTAAGTAGAATCATTCAAGACGTCCTCGGCACGGTATCTGTCGGGTGTCCCCGCGACATGCACCACAGATGGCCGTGATGATTTGGGGATGGGCGTTCGCTCCGGTAATCTTTTCTTTCGCTGGCCCCACAAGGGCCAGCAAACCTTGGGGTATGGTGTAATTGGCAGCACGAGTGATTCTGGTTCATTTAGTCTAGGTTCGAGTCCTAGTACCCCAGCGATTCCGGTGGTCACTTCGTGACCAATGGTTTCAGAGGCTCCCATCGTCTAGTGGCCTAGGACGCCGCCCTCTCACGGCGGTAACACGGGTTCAAATCCCGTTGGGAGTACAAGCGTGGCGACACCCGGTTTGCCGGGTGGTCGTAGCGTCGGGCCCCCATCGTCTAGCGGCCCAGGACGCCGCCCTCTCACGGCGGTAACACGGGTTCAAATCCCGTTGGGGGTACTTTTCAACTCTGCTTGGGGTGCGCGGCCCTGCCGGCACGGTCATTGTGATCGATGCGGCGGGGCTTTTTTGCGTCTCTGGCCGCGCGTGCTGTGTGTGCGGGGTAACGGGGTACCGGGGACAACGGGGGATACCGGCCAGAACGGCCCTTCGAGCCCATGCCTAAGGTCGCCGATGTCGACCTAGGTCGCCGGTAATTTGCCCAAACACCGGCGACGTTAGGCGACATCGGCGACCTTGGGTTGTGGGGTGGGCGACATCGGCGACCTTGAGCTGTGGGGTGGGCGACATCGGCGACTTTGCCCCTGGGGTCTGGTGGCACCCGGCTGCGGTGCCGTTCTTGAGCGGCGCCCCAGATCCCGTAAGCTCAGTGCGGCCGACCTGCTTGCTCAACCATGGGAGATCCGGTGCGCATCATCCACGTTTCTGACACGTTTGCTCCCGTCATGGGCGGCATCGAAACCCAGGTTGCCCGCCTCGCCACCCAACAGGCTCGAGCCGGCCACGATGTCACCGTACTGACGGCTGCCATGGCTGATCCAACCAAGGGCGTGCCCCGCAGCGTTGGTGACGGGCTTGTGTTTGATGACGAGGACGCCCAGCCCTACACCGTTGTGCGGTCACAGTGGCAGAACCCCTTCGGTGCCCCGGTTGACCCGCACGCTCCGGGTCGGTTTATCGAGTACATCCGCGAACAAAAGCCTGACGCCGTCCATGTTCACCTCGGCGAACTGACCCCGGTGGCGATGGGAGTGCTTGCCGCCCTCAAGGATGGCGACATCCCAACCGTCGCATCCGTGCACTGCATCTGGTCCAAGTTCCCAACTGTCCCGCTTTACCGGGGCGGTGCGAAGCTCCTCGACCTCTACGATGCGCCAATCTTCTGGCTCCCAAACTCGGAGTTGACAGCAAGCCGTGTCCGCGAGGTCGTCAACCCCGATCGCGTCCGCGTGCAGAACAATTCCGTTGATCCCGGCGGGTGGAAGACTGAGCCTGTCGCACATCATGGCCTCGTTGCCGTCACCGCCACTCGGTTTGCGCTTCGCAAGCGCGTGCCCGCCCTGCTGCGCATGCTGCGGGAAGTGGGGGAGCAGCTGGGGCTGAACGGAGCAGGCCAGCGCCCTCGTCCGCTGCTTGTCGTTGTTGCCGGTGAGGGGCCCGGACTCAAGGCCGCCCAATCCTACCTTGACCATCGCGGCATGTCCGGCTGGGTGGAACTCCCCGGGCGCCTCAGCAAGGACGCCCTCGTCGAACTCTATTCTCGCAGCGACATATACCTGGCTCCCAGCGTCAAGGATGCCTTCTCCATTTCGGGGTTGGAGGCGCGCGCAGCCGGCCTCGCGATCCTCACCAGGTCCCAGTCGGGCTTCGGGGCGGCCGTCCTCGACGGAATCGAGGGACGAGCAGTCCCCACGGATCGCGCGATGGCGGCAGTCCTAGTGGAGTGGGCGCGGGACCCGGCGGACGTTGCGCGATACGAGGACCACAACCAGGCGGTGGAAATGCCGTACTCGTGGAAGAACGCTCTTCCACAGATTGAGCGGGCCTATAAGGATGCGGCCGCCCTGCACCTGAGCCGCATGTGAAACTCATGAGCCGCCCCCAAATGTATATGTGGGGACGAAATATGCCCCTGGGGTGCGTACCCCCGACAAACATTCCGCCCCCGCATACACATTTCGCGAAGTGGGGGGCGGGTCCGGCAGCAGAGAGGCGTTACAGACCCATCTCCTCAGCCGTCCTCAGGAAGTCGGTGAGGCGGTTTGCGGCGGCGACAACCGCTGGTCCGTAGAGACGACCCGGCTGACGCCCCATGCGCTCAATCGGCCCCGACACGGACAAAGCCGCGATGACGCGCCCATCAACGCCGCGCACGGGGGCGGACACGGAAGCAACACCGGGTTCACGCTCCCCAACGGACTGTGCCCACCCGCGCCTGCGCACCTCAGACAAGGTGGTGGCAGTAAACGATGCGTCGATGAGGCCACGGTGCAATCTCTCGGGCTCTTCCCAGGCCAGCAGCACCTGCGCGCCAGAGCCGGCCTTGAGGGACAGGGTTGCACCAACGGGTATGGAGTCTCGAAGCCCTGTGGTTGGTTCTGCCGAGGCGACGCAGACGCGGTACTCACCCTGCCAGCGGAACAGCTGGGCGGACTCTTTCGTGTGGTCGCGAAGCGCCACCAGGATCGGCAAGGATGATGAAATCAGGCGGTCTTCACCGGCTGCCGAAGCCAGCTCTTGCAAGCGGGGTCCAAGCACGAACCGTCCCTGCATATCCCGGGTTACGAACCGGTGGTGCTCAAGTGCCACCGCCAAACGGTGGGCCGTGGGTCTTGCCAACCCTGTGGCCGCAACCAGTTGAGCCAGGGTTGCGGGGCCCGCTTCAAGGGCTCCCAGAACCGTGGCTGCCTTATCTAGTACACCAACGCCGCTGGAATCGCTAGTCTCGTCCATGGATGAATACTGTCATCCCAATCTGTGAGATGCCAAATCGACACAGCGTGAACGGGCCGCAAACTTTTGTGAACAGGAGGTACAGCCGTCACCAGCTGGCAGTTGAAGTGCAAGAAAAGCATAACCCGCCCCTAAACACCCGCGCAGCTGACACAGGCGTGGTCGACACAGGAGCAGCCGCAGCCGGCACGGCCTCGATGGGTTTTCAAGGAGTGGATTCGCATGGCCAAGACTATGGCCGAAAAGGTGCGTGAGGCACACATCGTAAAGAAGGGTGAGGGCGCGGCGCCCGACCTGCTTTACGTGGACTTGCACTTCGTTCATGAGGTGACAAGCCCGCAGGCTTTTGAAGGCCTGCGCCTTGCCGGGCGTCCCGTGCGGCGCCCCGACCTGACGATCGCCACCGAAGATCACAACACCCCAACCAAGGACATCTTCCTGCCCATCGCCGACCTCACCTCGCGACTACAGATTGACACGCTGCGTCAGAATGCTGAGGAGTTCGGGGTGCGACTGCACTCCCTGGGTGACGTTGAGCAGGGTATCGTCCACGTCGTCGGCCCTCAGCTGGGACTGACGCAACCGGGCGCCACCATCGTCTGCGGCGATTCCCACACCTCCACCCACGGCGCGTTTGGTGCGCTGGCGTTCGGGATCGGCACGTCCGAGGTCGAACACGTCCTCGCCACCCAAACCCTTCCCGTCATGCCCTTCAAGACCATGGCGATCACGGTCAACGGTTCACTGAAGCCCGGTGTCACCTCCAAGGACATCATCCTGGCAATCATCGCCAAGATCGGCACCGGTGGGGGCCAGGGGTACGTCCTCGAATACCGCGGGCAGGCTATTCGCGAGCTCTCCATGGAAGCCCGCATGACGATTTGCAACATGTCGATCGAGGCCGGGGCGCGGGCCGGCATGATCGCCCCGGATGAAACCACGTTTGAGTTCATCAAGGGCCGCCCCAGCGCACCCACGGGCGCGGACTGGGATGCGGCTGTCGAGTACTGGAAGCAGCTGGCTTCGGACGAGGACGCTACGTTTGATGCCGAGGTCGTCCTCGACGCCGCCGACATCGAACCGTTCGTCACCTGGGGGACGAACCCCGGTCAGGGTGTACCGCTGTCCGGCGAAGTTCCTGACCCCGATTCGTTCCAAGACCCCATTGACCGCGCAACAGCGCAGCGTGCCCTGGCCTACATGGATCTGGCACCTGGTACGAAGATGCGTGACATCCCGGTTGACGTGGTCTTCCTGGGATCTTGCACCAACGCCCGCATTGAGGATCTACGTATGGCTGCGGCGGTCCTTAAGGGCAAGAGGAAGGCTGACACCCTGGAGATGCTGGTGGTGCCAGGCTCGCAGAAGGTCAAGCTGCAGGCCGAGGCCGAAGGACTGGACAAAGTCTTCCTCGACTTCGGCGCAGAGTGGCGAAGTGCAGGCTGCTCGATGTGCCTGGGGATGAACCCCGACCAGTTGCAACCGGGCCAGCGCAGCGCATCGACCTCGAACCGCAACTATGAGGGACGCCAGGGGCGCGACGCCCGCACCCACCTTGTTTCCCCTTTGGTTGCGGCGGCGACCGCTATTCGCGGCAGACTGTCAAGCCCGGCCGACCTCGACGACCTCCCAGCCGGGGTGGGACTTGGTTCCGAGTATCAGTCGAGCGGCGCAACGGCACAGAGCGCGAAAGTAGAGGCAAAGTAGCCATGGAGCAGTTCACCTCTCACACCGGAGTCGGCGTCCCGATGCGCCGCTCCAATGTCGATACGGACCAGATTATTCCCGCTGTTTACTTGAAGCGCATCACTCGCACTGGATTCGATGACGCGCTGTTCGCAGCGTGGCGTAAAGACCCAACCTTCGTCCTCAACGACCCTGCTTACGCCAAAGGGTCAGTGCTGGTGGCGGGCCCCGACTTCGGCACGGGCTCATCGCGTGAGCACGCGGTGTGGGCGCTCAAGGACTATGGCTTCCGTGTCGTCCTCGCACCCAAGTTCGGGGATATTTTCCGTTCCAACTCGGGGAAGCAGGGGCTTGTCACAGGGGTGATTTCACAGGAGGACTGCGAGGCGCTGTGGAAGTACTTGGAAACTGAGCCCGGTGCGGAGCTAACCGTTTCGCTTGAGGATATGACGGTCACGGGTGGCGGTGCCACCTATCCGTTCGAGGTCGATGACTACACGCGTTGGCGCCTCATGGAGGGCCTTGACGACATCGGGTTGACGTTGCGGTCCGAGGACGCCATCACTGAGTTTGAGGCCCAGCGCCCCACGTGGAAGCCGAGGACGCTTGCGGGTCAGTAGGGGGTTGCGCGCGGGGTGAAAAGTCCGTGAAGTGTGCCGAGGATCAACCGGGGGTTGTTGGCGCAAGCGGTAAGCTCGCTTCAACGACGATCACAAGCAGGGAGTTACCTTTGCAGCAGACGGAATCGGCTCTCGGAATCCACACCCCAGCAGCGAGCAATAATGTGCTCCGCGTAGAAGGTGGACGACCACTTTATGGGACCATCTCGGTTCGGGGCGCCAAGAACTTTGTGCCCAAAGCGATGGTTGCGGCCCTTCTGGGTCATACGCCCTCCCAACTGCGCAATGTGCCCCTGATCCGCGACGTTGACGTGGTGAAAGAAATGTTGGAAGCCCACGGTGTCGACGTCATTTTTGACGAGGACGAGGGCGTGATCAACCTGGATCCGTCAAACATCGATGCGGCAAGTGCGACAGAGATTGACGCCCTTTCAGGTTCGTCGCGCATCCCCATTCTCTTCTGCGGACCGCTGCTGCACCGTCTGGGTGAGGCCTTTATTCCGGAGCTCGGCGGCTGCGTTATCGGGGACCGACCCATTGACTTCCACCTCGAGACCCTGCGCAGATTTGGTGCAGACGTCGTCAAGGAAGCAGACGGCATACGGTTGCGGGCGCCCGAGGGCGGCCTGGTTGGCACCCGGATTGACCTGCCTTACCCCTCGGTTGGAGCCACCGAGCAAACCCTGCTGACAGCAGTTCAGGCTCAGGGCATCACCACCCTGACGGGTGCAGCGATTGAGCCAGAAATCATGGATCTGATCAACGTCCTCCAGAAGATGGGCGCAATCATCTCCGTGGATACGGACCGTACTATCCGCATCGAGGGCGTTGACCGCCTAGATGGTTACTCCCACACCGCGCTACCCGACCGGATCGAGGCGGCATCGTGGGGGGCTGCAGCCCTTGCGACCAGGGGTGACGTCTTCGTTCGCGGAGCGCACCAGCCAGACATGAGCACCTTCCTCAATACCTTCCGCAAGGTTGGAGGTGCATTCGACGTGGAAGAGGACGGCATCCGGTTTTACCACCCGGGCGGCCCGCTCCGCTCGATCGTCCTCGAAACCAATGTTCACCCCGGCTTTATGACGGACTGGCAGCAGCCGCTGGTTGTGGCGCTGACCCAGGCGGAGGGCCTATCGATCGTTCACGAGACGGTCTATGAGAACCGCTTTGGTTTTGTGTCAGCCCTGCGTCAGATGGGTGCCAACATTCAGGTTTACACCGAATGTGTCGGCTCGGCGCCGTGTCGTTTTGGTGCGCGCAACTTCTCTCACTCCGCGGTGATTTCCGGGCCAACACCCCTGCACGGGGCCGACATTACGGTGCCGGACTTGCGCGGCGGATTCAGCCACCTCATCGCGGCACTCGCAGCGGACGGGGTTTCCCACGTCTCCGGGATTGACGTCATTTCCCGCGGATACGAGCACTTCATGGCTAAGCTCCTCAAACTCCACGCAAGAGTGGAATACGTGTGAGGCCGCCCCGTTCGATGACACTATTGGTGTCATCTGTTTCCGCTCGAGGGCGAGCATTGAGGCTGGGACGCGACGTCGTTGCTGCGTTGCGAGCCGGTGGCTGGGAAGTGCACGTGCGTGTTACCTCAACTGCGAGCGACGTTGAAGAGCTCTCTCGGACGTGCTCGGACTACTACATTGGCGCCCTCGGTGGCGACGGCTACCTAGCTAGCGCAGCGACTGGGCGGGTGGGACACGAAGGCGTCCTCGTCCCATTTCCCGGGGGACGAGGCAACGATTTGTGCCGCTATTTGGGGATCGGTGTTGATCCGGTGGCGTGGGCACAACAGCTCGCTGAGGCCGACCGCGCAACCATGGATCGGTGGACGGGTCCGCTGGACGCAGTTGAGGTCACCAGTGCGGAGGGGACCAAAACCGCCCTCGGCATCATCTCCTTAGGTATCGATGCGACAGCTAACTGGGTGGGCAACCACTCTTGGCTCCGTTCGGGCCCGTTGGCCTACGCGTGGGGCGCCCTCGTCGGATTCGCCGGAGGATTCAAGCCCGCGCCTATTGAAGCACGCATCGACGGGCGAGCCACCGAACTCGGCGGGTGGCTTACTTCGGTGTCGAATACCGGCTGGTTTGGGGGCGGGGTCAATATCCTCCCGCAGTCGAGGGCTGACGATGGAACACTGGAGATCATCAACGTAGAGAAGATGTCGAGGCTGCGCGCGCTTCCGCTTTTGGGGCGCGCACTGGTGGCGCGGCAAATTGATCACCCGATGATCACTGTGAAAATGGGGCGGAAGATTGAGATGATGCGGCCGGTAGGGCTGCGGGCGCTTGCGGATGGGGACGTGGTCGGGCATCTGCCGCTTTCGATGCGTGTCATTCCGGACGCGCTCACGGTGGTGGCGCCTGGGCAGCAGGTGGAGCGCACTGTCGACATTCGCACAGAGAAGTAGTCAGGAGAGCAGATGGCCAAGAACCCGACCCAGGTACGGACCCACCGGGGAAACCTGCACGGCATGTACTGGCTGGGCTACAGGATCCTCACCCCGGTGGTGCACCTGCTTTCTCGACCTCGATGGGACGGACTTGAGAACCTCCCGTCCACGGGTCCCTTCATCCTGGCACCGAACCACATGTCTAACTTCGACCCGGTCTTAATGGGCTACTTTCTGGGAGACAACGGCTTTGAAGTGCGCTTCCTTGCCAAGCATTCGCTGTTCAAGGTGCCGGTGGTGGGGCCGTTCCTGCGTTGGTGGGGGATGATCCCGGTGCTGCGCGGCTCGGACCAAGCGGGCGACGCCCTGAAGTACGCCCATGAAGCGCTGGTCAAGGGCGATGTGGTGGGCATCTACTTCGAGGGGACTCTGACACGGGACCCTGGGTTTTGGCCGATGAAGGGCAAGACTGGCCTGGCACGCCTCGCGCTGGATACCAGGGTGCCGGTGGTCCCGGTTGTGCAGTGGGGCGCGCAGGACATTATGGATCGCTATGTTGGGTTGTCGCTCAACAGGAGGCGGCCGGGTCTATTCGTCCGCGTGTTGCCGCCGATCGACTACTCGGATATTGAAGGGGATTCTTCGAATCACGAGGGCGTTCGGGAGCTCACCGCGCGACTGCAGCGCGCCCTCGGTGAGGGGAGCGAGGCGCTCCGTGGAGAAGCTGGTCCTCGGGAGCCGTGGGACCAAAAGCTTGCGGGCGGGCCGTCGAAGGATGAGCTGACTTCGCTGTCGAAGTGGAGGCGCTCTTTGGCGAGGGCGAGTCGTAGGCAGGACATTTTGGCGGCCCGGCCGTCGTTCGACCGGGCGTAGCACCAGCCCCGTTTTACCCCGTTCGACCCCATCCCACCCCGTTCGACCCCATTCCGCGAGATCGCTTAACTCAGCCAGCCGAGGGTAAAATAACAGAGTAATGTGGCGAAGTTAAGCGATCTCGCGGGGAGGGCCCGGCAGGGTTGCCGATGTCTGCGTGGGGGCCCAGCAAGGTCGCCGATGTCGGCATAGGTCGCCGACAATTCGCTGGAACAGCGGCGACCCATGTTGTGTTCGGCGACCTTGGGGTTTGAGGGTGTTGTGTTCGGCGACCTTGGGGTTTGAGGGTGTTGTGTTCGGCGACCTTGGGGTTTGCGTGGCTCGACGGGTAGCTGGCTAGCAGCGTGTTCCGATGAATTTCCCGAAGTGCGCATGCTGGGTGCTGAAATTTGTCAGGGGTCCACGCACAGGTGCGCATCGGCTTCCTCGGTGCACGTTTCAGACTGTGGCATTGGGAAACCAGCACAGCTGCGGGGCGCCGGCAGGCATGGGGCGCCGGCAGGCATGGGGTGCCGGCAGGCATGGGGTGCCGGCGCCCCACACGCTACTTAGTTGCTATGTCAATGACGATGCGGCTTGGGTTGTCGAGGGCGAAGATGTGGAACGGTTCAACACTGTCAACGCCGATGATGAACTGGGCTCGGCCTTCAAACGTTGACTCGTAGATTGCGTGCACGGAGTTTCCAGATACCTGCTGTCCGCCCTCGTAGTAGGCCGCGTAGTCTGCATCCGTGACCGGAATCGACACCCCTGTGACATCCACTTGCAAGAAGGCATTGCCGGCAATCTCGATGGGGTCACCTTTGCCCTGGCCGGTCGGGGTATCAACGTAGCGGGCCTGCCATCCAGCACCTGGTCCACCCAAGTCAACAACCACCCTTTCGAAGCCCTCATGTGCTGCGACTCGGAGCCCGGTGACGATGACGCCATCTTCGCCGGTTGTTGTCGGTTCCGCAGATGAAGTTAGGGCCCAGGTTGAGGTGTTCACGCCCGCGGCCTCGTCCTCATCGGGCAGTGCCTCTGAGTCGCTATCCCCGCCCGACTGGTCGCCTGGGTCAGCGGATTGGGGCGGTGTAACGGATTGGGGCTGGGACTGTGACTGTTCGCCCTCGTCGTCAGCCGTTGGGGTCGAGGGCGAGCAGCCAGCAAGCGCTCCCAGCGTGAGAAGCGTGGCTGCGCAAACTCCCGCAAACCGGGGAAGCGAGACATTTCGAACTGTGGTGTGCGGCATGATTCCTCCTTAGGAGCTACCCTTAGCTTAAGGCCGTAGTTGCAAGTACCAGTCAATTTTGGGGGTCCGGCGTGGGACAGACAAGTAGTCATATAGCAGTGCTCGGGACAGGCTCTTGGGGCACCACTTTTTCACAGGTACTGGCTGATGCGGGCCTAGAGGTTCGCATGTGGGGGCGCCGTGGGACGATCGTGGAAATGGTGAACTCTGGGGAGAACTCGGCGTACCTGCCGGGTGTTGAGCTCTCTAGCAGAATCACTGCAACCACGGATCTAAAGTCGGCTGTAACCGGAGCTTCGGCAGTGGTCCTAGCGGTTCCCGTGGGGGTGACAGGGGAAGTCGTTGAGGCTGCTGTTGCCCATGCTCCCGAGGCGCCCTTTGTGTCGCTATCGAAGGGTATCGAGCCGGGCACGATGCGCACGGTTTCGCAGCTGATTGCAGCCGCAGGCAACTTGCCGCCGTCGCAAATCGTCGCAATTTCCGGACCCAACCTGTCCATGGAAATCGCCATGCGTCAGCCCACTGCAGCGGTCGTGGCCAGTGAAGACGTAGAAACAGCCAAGCAGATCGCCCGGGCCTGCCACAACGAATACTTCCGTCCGTACGTGTCGACAGACCTCGTCGGGGTCGAGGTCGCGGGGGCAGCAAAGAATGTCATCGCCCTCGCCATTGGAGCCTCTGAAGGGATGGGGCTCGGAGCTAACACGCGTGCAACCCTGATTACGCGGGGGCTGGCAGAGATGACTCGGTTGGGTGTTGCTCTGGGTGCGCGGGCCTCCACATTTGCGGGCCTGGCCGGTGTTGGCGACCTTGTGGCGACATGTTCGTCAAGGCTGTCACGCAACTACTCGCTGGGGTTCCGCCTCGGCAAGGGCATGACCCTTGAGGAGGCGTTGGCGCTGTCACCGGGCATCGCGGAAGGGTACAAAACGGCTCCGCCGATGCTGGCGCTTGCCGGTGATCACGACGTTGATATGCCGATCACGCGCGGCGTTGTCGAGGTGATCGAGGGCCGTGCGACCGTCGCACAAATGGGAGAGATGTTGCTGGGCCGGCCCCAGAAGATGGACGGCTGGGAGATAGAACTGCTGGATTAGGGGCTCCTAACTGGGGGCGCCTATCTGCAGGTCAGCGCACTCCGGCCTCGTACGCCAGGATCACGGCGTGAACTCGGTCGCGCAGTTCCAGCTTGGTCAGCACTCTTCCAACGTGTGTCTTCACCGTCGACACCGACAAAAACAAGCGGTCGCCGATCTCAGCGTTCGTGAGACCCTCGGCGATGAGGGCGAATACGTCTCGTTCCCTGTCGGTGAGACGTTCAAGGATAGCGGCAGCATCCTCGGTGCTACGAGCACCGTCCCTGACGTCGGCGGTTGCGCGACCGGAGCCATTCGGATTAGGTCCCTGCGGGTTCCCTATGGGCTCCGCACCGTCGCGCAGTCTAGAGATGAGCCGCCGTGTCAGGCTGGCTGCCATGACGGCGTCGCCCTCGGCAACGGAGCGAACTGCGGCGACCAACTCCGGTGCCCTTGCATCCTTCAAGAGGAACCCGCCGGCTCCCGCCTCGATGGCAGCAAGCGCGTATTCGTCGAGGTCAAAGGTGGTGAGGACGAGGACGCGTGAGTCGGGATAGTCCCTGACTATTAGCCGCGTAGCTTCGATGCCATCCATGCCCGGCATGCGTACGTCCATCAGCACGACATTGGGCAGGCGGTCCTGCTCTGCGAGCCTCTGCATGACTCTGAGCGCTTGGACCCCGTCGCCTGCTTCCCCCACAACCTCGACGCTTGGGCCGCCGCCAGCGCCTGACGTAGAAAGTATGAGGGCGAACCCCGTGCGGATGAGTTCCTGATCGTCGACAAGGAGGACGCGGATCACATCGTCATCGCGCCAGCCTTCGCCGCTGAGATCTTCAACTGTTGAGTCATCGTGGTCTCGGTTGCTTCTCACTGCTGCTCACTCCTTTCCTCCGGGATGCCGTGATGGTCCTCTGCGGGTGCCGCGGCTGGCACCGTTGCCACCAGGCGCCAGCCGGTTCCGTGAGGCCCGGCCTCGAACGAACCGCCAAAGATCTTTGCGCGCTGTGCCGCGCCAGTAAGGCCCCGTCCGCTCCCCGGGATGGGCCGAGCCAAGGTGGACGTCGCGGCGCCGCCACCTTGATCTGCTTCCCCCGCTCTATGGGCAGGTCCGTGGTCAAGCACCTCGACGGAGGTTTCCTCCGGCGAATGGTGAAGCGTCAAATGTGTCCGAGCACCTCGACCCGCATAGCGCAGGGTGTTTGTGAGCCCCTCCTGGATGATCCGGAACACCGCGAGCTGCTGGCTCGCATCGCCAGCGGAGACTCCGGTCTCGGCCACGGTAACCTCCAGCCCGGCCTGACGGAATCCATCGATCAGCCCGTAGAGCTCCGCCATGCCCGGTTGGGGGTTTCTCGGAGCGCTGCTTGCCTCTGCGGTCTTCGCAACTTCGCCCGGACCTCGATCTGCAGCGGGTTTGCTGCCAGTCGTCTTTCCGTCCCCCTCGCCCAACACGCCAAGCAGCCTACGCATCTCGACGAGGGCGGTACGGCCGGTTTCCGCCGCGCGTTCCATAGCGTTCTTCGCCGCTTCTGGTTGGGACTCAACCGTCACCGAGGCCGCCTCACTCAACGTAACGACGACGGAAAGGGAGTGGGCAACAATGTCGTGCATTTCGCGTGCGATCCGCGACCGTTCGGCGGCGGCGGCCAGTGCGGCCTGTTGCTCGCGTTCGCGCTCCAGTTGGTGGGCCCGTTCGATGAGTGCGCCCACGTAGCGTCTGCGGTTGCTGAGGTTGATCGAGATCATGAGGACGGCCAGGAGCCAAAGTGCATTGATGGTGGAGAGTATGAAGTTGCTGTCTTGAAGGTACTGGCCATCGGCGGCGAAGATCGTCACGCTTGGGCCGATGACGGCAGTGGAAGTGTTGCCAGAGAGGAAGATCTGCGCCGTGTTGACCGCCACGACAATCGCGTAGCCGACCCACCCTTGCGCTAGTCCGCGGTAGAGAGGCACAGCGTAGAGGAGCACTACCAGTGCCATTGAGTTGGGGACGGTCAGTGTTCCTTGCTCAAGGAAGAGCAGGAGCGCAACGACTACCAGGCCGACCAGCGGGAATCGACGCCGGTACAGCAGTGCCACGGCAGTGACGACGATAATGAGGATGACCACCATTGCCCACGGCCACTCAAGAAAAGAAGCAACCCCCGCGACCTCGGCTTGGGCTTCGGGGTCGATGGCGGCGAACTCGCCAGCAAAACGACTCACCGTAAGTGCGAACATAATCGCAAGCGCACAGGCCAGGAGGTATGTGGCGACAATTATCCAGTCGACCGCTCTGGGGTGTGCTGCGATCCAACGGCGAAGCACCCCGGGTGGGCGCGGAAGCCGCAGCTCCGAGTCAAGCTCAGAGTTCGTGGCGGTGTCCACACCGACCGGGGTGCCTGTCACGTTCATGTTCACACAGCGTCTCTTGTCTTGAGCAGAATCGCTGCTGGCACCAGTGCTGCGCCAGCCCAGGCGACTAGGCCGCCCAACGCCGCCCAGTATCCCACGCCGACGATCTCAGTGGGGGCATCAGCCGGTAGGAGGGGGCTGGATGACATTTCGTATCCGAGGTCGGCTGGCAACCACTGTGCCGCCTCCGGTACCCAGGCCCAGCCGGTGACGCTGAGAATCTGGAACACAAGGGTTGAGACGAACAGTAGCAGCACCACCACGGAGATTGCGCCAGCACCGGAACGGAATATCACGCCAATGCCGAGCGAAAGGAGGGTAGCGAGTGTCAGGTAGATTGTTGTGCCCAGCATCGAAGCGAGCACGGCAGGTGAAACAAGGACACCGAACGCGTCCCCGCCCATGAAGAGTGCGGCAATGACACCGCCACCAAGGGTGGAGAGCCCGCCCACGACGAATGCAATGCCAGCGACGACCAGTGCCTTGGCAGTAAGCAGCAAGCCGCGGCGCGGCGTAGCGGACAACGTACTGAGGATCATTCCGCTGGAGTACTCACTTGTGGCGGCCAAAACCCCGATTACACCCATGATGAGGACGGTGATGTTACTCCCGAAGGTCGCAGACTGAGCGAGCAGTGTTGGCAGCGTGTCGGCATCGACGGACCCCGTGTCCACCATCGCGAAACTCATGAGCGCTGCGCCAGCCGCGCTAACAAGGAGCATGGTGATGATTGACCAGCGGATCGAGCGCAAGGATGCCAGCTTGATCCACTCACTGCGAAGAATGCCTGCGAAGGTGAGATGCCCTTCCGTCTGCCTTGCTCTGGTTGGGCTGTGAACGGTGGGGGCCAGCGTGTTGGCCGCGGTGGCGGTTGCGGTAGTCATGATTTGTTCTCCTCGGGGAGCAGTAGGCAAAAGGCGAAAGTCGGTGATGAGCAGGTCGGTCGGTCACGGCGTTACGCCGCGACGTACTCGATCTCTCCGTGGGTTAGTTCGAGGTAGGCGTCTTCGAGGGAGGCCGAGTCTGTAGAGAGAGAGTGCAGGACGAGGGCGTTTGCTGCCGCGATCTCACCGATACGTTCCGCAGGCACTCCGTGAATGAGGAGCTCGTTGCCGCCCTTCAGTTGGGTCGTGTGTGCCCCTTGCGCGCGAAGGAGTTCGCCGAGCCTGAGCGAGTCTGGTGATGTGACGCGGACGGTCCGTTGCCCCTTGCCAGTGGCGATAAGGTCGCCAATCGGAGCATCAGCGATCACCGCTCCGCGTCCAAGCACGATGACGTGGTCCGCGGTCTGAGCCATTTCGCTCATGAGGTGGCTGGAGAGCAGCACCGTACCGCCCTCGGCCGCAAAAGACCGCACGAAGTTGCGGACCCAAAGAACGCCGTCGGGGTCGAGGCCGTTGACCGGCTCATCCAACACAAGCACTTGCGGGTCGCCGAGTAGGGCTGCAGCTATGCCGAGTCGCTGCCCCATCCCCAGCGAGAACCCACCGACCCTCTTGTTCGCAACCGACTCCAGTCCGGTGAGTTCAAGTACCTGGTTGACACGTGCTTCACTGATGCTGTGCGTGGCTGCGAGGGCCCGCAGGTGACTGCGTGCGGTGCGTCCCGGATGAACACCTTTCGCATCCAGCAAGGCTCCGACAACACACAGTGGGTTGCGGTGCTCAACGTAGGGTTTACCCATTACGGTGATAGATCCGCTGGTAGGGCGGTCGAGTCCCATAAGTAGGCGCATAGTCGTTGATTTGCCGGCGCCATTTGGACCCAGAAAGCCAGTGACCTGGCCGGGCGCCAGTGAAAAGCTGACGTCTGATACCGCCGTTTTCTTGCCGTACGTCTTCGTGAGGTGTGTTGCCTCGATCATGATGTTCCTTTTGTCGGTCTTGTGGGCCTCCGTGACCCCATGTAGTAAAAGTACGAGGGCGCCCCCGGCTGGCGCGTCAGCCTCAGGTGCCGAAGGTGTCAGCCTGTGGGATGATTCCTGCGGAATCCGGGAAGTGGTGTTAGGTTTTCCTCGTGAACAAGAACCTGGACTGCGCCACAACCGCTCCCGCTGCTATCTGCAGCCGGGACGAAGTTGTTATGGCCATGGTTCGAATGTGCAACGGCTTCTCGAAGTAGAGACGACTAACCGCACTTTTTCGCCTCCCGGGATAAGCAGACCTCCAGGTTGCAACTGGCCTCCCAGTAACTAGGTGACCTCCAGGTTTCAACCAACCTCCGGTGCCAACCTGAGGTATCCCCTTCGAGAAGCTGTGTTCTAGACAGAGTGCCCCGCACTATCTGGCATTGGACATAGGGATATGAATCCGCATTTTCGACCATCACACATGGTTTCGTTTGAGGTGCTTCCACCCAGACGACCCGACCTCATCACCAGGTTCTGGTCTAACGTCGACCAGCTCCTAGCAAGCAGACCAAATTTCATTTCAGTAACATACGGCGCAGGCGGCACGGACCGCGATGGAGCCTGTACGGTTGTTGAGCAGCTGGTCCGGGAGACCCCGGTTCAGCCCATCGCGCATCTGACCTGCGTCGCCTCCCCCAGAGCCGAGGTGCGCTCCGTTGTGGAACGCTACCTGGACCTGGGTGTTCGCTCTTTCATGGCGCTTCGTGGTGACCCTCCCCGAGGCGCCGAAGGGTGGATACCCGCGCCGGGTGACCTTGAGCAGGCCACCGACCTCGTCGCCCTCATGAGGCAGGTCGAGGCCGAGCGCATCGCAGTCGACCCGGGTTTCGCCCTGCGCTCTGCATTCAAACCGCTGACGATTGCCGTGGCAACATTCCCTGGCGGCAATCCAGCAGCGGGAACAACTCCGGAACAAGAGGCGGACCGCCTCCTAGCGAAACAGAACGCCGGAGCATCCTTCGCGGTTACCCAGTTGTTCTGGAATCCCGGATGCTACGAGTTATTCCTCGAGCTCGCGCGTCGAAGGGGCGTCACCATCCCCATCGTTGCCGGGATCCTGCCGCCAACGGACCCCAGGCGGGTGCGACGGATGCAGGAACTCACCGGGGTTGCCGCCCCGTCGTGGCTGCTGGACCCGCTGGATGCGACCTCGAACGCAGAAGAAGCACGGGAAGTTGGCACTGCCCTGGGCCGCAAGATCGCCAGGGAAGTGCTCGAGGCCGGTTCGCCCGGCCTACACGTCTTCACCTTCAACCAGGCCGGACCCGCCCTCGACCTGGTGCGTGATCTTGACCTCTCTGACTCACACGAAACCTCACTTTCGCTTCCTTCAAAGGAACTGATATGACCAAGCAACACCCACAATCCACCCCTGAAACCAGCCCATCAAACGGAAGGCTTACCGTGACCACCTCTTTCCCAAACGCAACAATCATTGGCTACCCGCGGATCGGAGCGGATCGCGAGTTGAAGCGCGCCACGGAGAAATACTGGAGGAATGAGCTTTCCGACGAAGACCTCCTGGCCGCCACAACGGATCTGCGTGACGCCACCTACGCCCGACTCGCGGAGCTGGGGCTGGACAAGGGCGGATACGCCATCCCAGAGTCCTTTTCCCTCTACGACCAGGTCCTCGACACGGCCGTCGCACTAGGCGCGATCCCGCAGCGCTACCGCGGACTCGACGGTTTGGAGCGCTACTTCGCCCTCGCCCGTGGCACCGATACGCTGCCCGCCCTCGAAATGACAAAATGGTTCGACACCAACTACCACTACCTGGTTCCCGAACTCTCGCCGTCTTCTCAGTTTGAGTTCGAGGACGTCAGTAAGGTCGCCGAGTTCGAACGTGCTCGGGACAACGGCTATCTGGTTCGTCCCACTCTGGTCGGGCCGGTCACCTTCCTCGCCCTTTCGAAAGCGGACGAGGACGCACCCGGCGACTGGCATCCCCTGGAATTAATCGACAGGGTCACGGCGGCCTACCGCACCGTTCTGAGTGCATTTGCCGAGGCCGGCGCCGAATGGATCCAGTTCGATGAACCTGCGCTGACCTCTGACAACTTAGACGCGCCCCGCGCCGAACTGATCAGTGCTGCCAAGGCGGTGTGGAGTGAGCTCTCTCGAAGCTCGGAGCGACCGCAGATCTTGGTTGCGCTTCCCTACGGCGACGGAAGCGCCGCCGCAAAGGCACTTGCGGACACCGACGTCGAAGCAATCCACCTGGATCTGCGTCGTAGCCCAGCGCCCGATGCGGAACTCACCACAGCTCTGACAACCAAGACAGTCGTGGCCGGAGTCGTGGAAGGGCGCAATATCTGGCGCGCTGACCTGCGGAAAGCAGCTCAAACGCTGGAAGCACTGCAACAGGCAGGGATCACCAACCTTTCAGCCGCCACCGCAACCTCGCTGCAGCACGTCCCGATCACGACCTCGGCGGAGCAGTGGGACGATCCCGCCCTCGACGGTGCATTGCACAGTTGGCTGTCGTTTGCCGACCAGAAAGTCGAAGAGGTTGTCTTGCTAGGTAAGGGCCTGACGCAAGGCTGGATCGCGGTGGAGGACAGGCTAGTGGCATCCGACCGGGCCATCACGTCACGCGCGGCATATGAAGGCGTGATCCGCCCTGAGGTGCGGCAACGCACCGCCAACGTCACCCCCGCAGACACCGAGCGTGAGGATTCAGAAGCCCGCCGGGCCGCGCAGGCCGAGGTCCTCAACCTGCCACCCCTGCCGACAACGACGATTGGTTCCTTCCCCCAGACGCCAGAAATCCGTCGGGCCCGGGCCGCTCACGTGCGGGGCGACCTCACGGCAGAGCAGTACCGGGAGGCAATGGAGGCCGAAATCGCCTCCGTTATCCGTCTGCAGGAGGATCTGGGCCTGGACGTCCTCGTTCATGGCGAAGCCGAACGCAACGACATGGTGCAGTACTTCGCCGAGCAACTTGACGGGTATGCGGCAACCACTAACGGCTGGGTGCAGTCTTACGGCACGCGTTGTACGAGGCCGTCGATCCTCTGGGGTGATGTGACCCGCCCCGAGCCGATGACGGTTGGCTGGACGACATACGCTGCGTCTTTGACAGACAAGCCGGTGAAGGGAATGCTCACTGGTCCAACCACCATGATCGCCTGGTCGTTCCCTCGCGAAGACCTACCCTTCGGTGAGGTTGCGGCGCAGATTGGCCTGGCGCTACAGGATGAGGTGAGAGACCTCGAAGCCGCTGGAATCCACATCATCCAGGTTGACGAACCGGCCCTTCGTGAACTGCTTCCCCTCGACTCTTCCAAGCACCAGGACTACCTAGACCAGTCGGTGACGGCATTCCGCCTGGCGACCTCGAACGTGGATACTGCCACTCAGATTCACACCCACCTGTGCTATTCAGAGTTTGGTCAGGTCCTTGAGGCAATCCTCGGCCTGAATGCGGATGTTACCTCGATTGAGGCCGCGCGTTCCCGGATGGAGTTGCTTGAGGACGTCGACACCGACGACCTCATTCGCGGGTTGGGTCCGGGAGTGTGGGATATCCATTCGCCGCGTGTCCCAAGCGCCCAGGAGCTGGCTGATCTTCTCCGCGCCGCAGCCGCAGCGGTCCCCGCAGGGCTGCTGTGGGCAAACCCGGATTGCGGGTTGAAAACCCGCGGCTATGCCGAAACTGAGGCCGCTTTGAAGAACCTGGTTGAAGCAGCGAAGACGGTGCGCGCAGAACTCGCACCCGAGGGGGCATAACCCATGACAGCCCGACCCGACAAAGCCCATCCTGAGACCCTGGGGTTCAGTACCCAGGCCATTCATGTTGGCAACGCCATTGATGAGGGTTCCGGTGCGATCCGCACCCCCATCATCATGGCTAATTCCTATGCGCTGCCCTACGACCCTTCCACGGTTGACTGGTCCGGCACCGACATTCCGCTCTACACACGCAATACAGGCGCAAACCAGATCGCGCTGCAGCACAAGATTGCCGCCCTCGAAGGCGCCGAGGACGCGGTTGTTCTGGCAACCGGAGTCGCTGCTCTGCACGGCGTGTTCTTCACGACCCTGAAGTCGGGGGACCACGCGATCATCTCTGACACCACCTACGAGGCGACTTGGCGCCTATTTGAGGAGATCTTCCCAGAGAAGTACGGGATCGAGGGGACTTTCGTGGACGTGACTGACCTGGATGCTGTGCGCGCGGCTCTGCGCCCCAACACGCGCCTCATCCACACGGAGACCATCGCCAACCCAACTACGCTGACTGCGGACGTAGCGGCTTTGGCGCAGATTGCTCACGATAATGGCACCCTCCTCAGCGTGGATTCGACCTTCACGCCGCCCCCTCTATATCGACCGCTCGAGGACGGTGCAGACTTCGCGGTGCAGTCGCTAACCAAGTACATCAATGGTCACGGGGACGCGATGGGGGGATCGGTTGCCGGATCCACAGAGCTGATCCAGACCATCAAGTCTGACGCCATGGTTGATGTGGGCGGGGCAATCTCTCCGTTCAACGCCTGGCTCATCCAGCGTGGCTCCGTCACCTTGCCGCTGCGCCTGCAGCGCCACCAGGAAAGCGCCCAGAAGGTTGCGCGGTTCCTTGAAGGCCACCCCAAGGTCGCGTACGTCTACTATCCGGGCCTGGAATCGCATCCTCAACACGAACTCGCCACCCGCCAGTTTGGCGGCCGCGGGTACGGCGGTGTGCTTTGCTTTGCCGTCGAGGGCGACCGTGACACCCAGAACCGTTTTGTCGCGAACCTGAAAGTGGTCACCTCCGCAGTTTCGCTGGGACACGACGAAACCCTCATCATGCACGTCAGTAATGAGGGGCCGCGCGTGGTCTACTACCCCGAGCCTTTCAAGGACTATGGTCACCTTCGCCTGTCAGTGGGACTGGAGGATGCGGAAGACCTGATAGCTGATCTGGGGGCTGCCCTGGAGTCGGCATGACCTGCGGGGGGCGGGTACTAAAGTTGTTCCCATGACTGCTGATCCTCGCCCCCTCGTCGCCGTCCTCTTCGGCGGAATGTCAGGGGAACACCAGATTTCCTGTGCAACTGCCGGTGGCGTCCTCGGCGCTATTGACGAAGAGAAGTGGCAGACCTTCGCCATCGGTATCACGCCCGACGGGCAGTGGGTTCCTATGCCCTCGGACCCGCTTGCCTACGTCCTTGGCGACGACGGTGGGTACACGGTTGAGGCAGGGGACCTGCGCGTCGCAATCCTGCCGGGTTCGCCGCGGCTGATTCAGTTTGAGGTGGACGACGGCGGTCATCCAGTCCCAGAAACCGTGCGCACCATCGGTGACATCGACGTCCTCTTCCCACTGCTTCACGGCCCGTACGGCGAGGACGGAACCGTGCAGGGGCTGCTGGAACTCTCCAAGGTTCGCTACGTGGGGTGCGGGGTCGCGTCCTCGGCGGTATGCCAGGACAAGTACCTGACGAAGACCGTCCTCGGCGCCGCGGGCATCGACGTGGGGGAGTGGGTCGCCTTCACGCAGCGAGACTGGCTAGGTGACCAGCAGGAATGGGAGGCGCAAGTCGCCGCCCTCGGCTTCCCGGTATTTGTGAAGCCGTGTCGTGCCGGGTCGTCCCTCGGTGTCTCCAGGGTGGATGCGGCAGCCGACCTAGCCGCCGCCCTCGACGAAGCCATGCGTCATGATCCGCGCGTGATTGTTGAGGCAGCATGCCCTGGTCGTGAAGTTGAGTGTGGAGTCCTTGGAACGGCGGACGGCTCCCTGAGCGCCTCCGCAATTGGGGAAATCCGCGTCCTCACGGAAGGCTTCTACGACTACGAATCCAAGTATTTTGCCCCCCAGGCCGTACAACTGGACTGCCCAGCCGATCTTCCCGAGGACGTGGCGCGAGCAATCCAGAAGATCGCCCTCGTCGCATTCGAAGCGGTAGAGGGGGAGGGGATTTCCCGTATCGACTTCTTCTACAACGAAGAAAGTGGGCGCATCGTCCTCAACGAAATCAACACGTTGCCCGGCTTCACCCCCGGCTCGTTATACCCCGTCATGTTCGACCGAGTGGGGATCACGTATCCAGAACTGGTGAGCGCGCTCTTGGAAGAGGCAGCAGCACGGCCGGTGGGATTGCGCTAACAGCTTCCCTGTAACCACGGCATCTGCGCGACGCCGACGCGGTAACGTAGGGTCATGAGCAAACCAAAGGTGACCCTGGCGACAGCGGCGTCGATGCCGAACCTGTACCCGGATGAAAATGGACTGCTGGACGCCCTCGCCGAACGCGGCATGGACCCGCAGATCAAGGCGTGGACCGACCCTGATGTGAACTGGGATGACGCGGGACTGGTTGTGGTCCGCTCAGTCATTGATTACGCGCGTGATCGCAAGAAGTTCCTTACCTGGGCTCGCAGCGTGCCACGTATTCTCAATAGTGCGGATGCGCTGACGTGGAACTCGGACAAACACTACTTGCAGGAGTTGGCCAGTCGCGGGCTCCCCACCATCCAGACCACGTGGATCGCGGCGGCAAACAACTACGAAAAACGGCAGGTCCACGCGCGTTTCCCAGCGTTTGGTGACTTTGTCGTCAAGCCGACGGTGTCTTCGGGTGTGCGCGACATTGGACGCTACAGCACGAATGACTTGAAGCAACGTCAGGCGGCAATGGCTCAGGCGATGACGCTGCTTGGTGAGGGGCGCGACATCATGGTGCAGCGCTACCGCGAAGAGATTGACGAACATGGTGAGATGTCGTTGATCTTCTTCAACGGGCTTTTGTCTCACGCCGTACAGAAGAAGGCGTTACTGCACCCATCGGAAGTGACGGATCGTTCCATTCGTGAGGCTGTTGTCTCCGCGCATATTCCAACCGAGCAGGAACTGGTGTGGGGGGAGCAGATTCGCCTAGTCATCCACGACTACGTCCGTTCACGGCTGGGTCGGGATGAACAGTTCCTCTTCAACCGCGTCGACGTGGTCCCCGATGGGGAAGGGTCATTCCTGGTGATGGAGATCGCCCTCGTCGATGCTGATCTTTATGAAGATTCCACGCCGGACGCCATGGGTAACTTCGCTGACGCGATTGGGATGCGCGCGTTCTGGTGATGGACGAGGACGGGGGCGCCGCAGCGGGGGAAACGCACGAACCGGATGGGGCCGAACCGGTCGCAGCCGAGCCGGATGCTCCAGAAGTTGAGCTCCCCATCACGGATGAGGAGTTCGAGGAGATGGTGGAAGCCGCCCTCGAACGTGTCCCCAAACACTTCACGGCAGCGGTGGAGAACTGCGCTTTCATTGTGGAGCATGATCCGCCGGGTGGTCGCCGCAACCTGCTGGGGCTGTATCACGGTGTGTCGCTGCCGAATCGGGGGCATTACTCGGGTGCGATGCCGGACACAATCACCATTTACCAGAACCCGATCATCCGCGTGTTTCGGACGCGGGAACGGGTGCGTGAAGAGGTGTACAGAACCGTGGTGCATGAGATCGGGCATTACTTCGGGATGGATGACGAGGAGCTGCACGGATTGGGTTGGTAGACGCACCTCACCCTCACGGAGGGGCGCTCGTGGTCTGAACGGCGGGTTTCCTCTGCTAATATCTGTAGGTGCTGCCTGAGGTTATGGGCGGCAATGGTGGTTGTAGCTCAGTTGGTAGAGCCCCGGCTTGTGGTGCCGGTTGTCGCGGGTTCAAGTCCCGTCAGCCACCCCACTCGGGCGAGGTTCAAACCCTCGACAAGAGGAACCAGTCTGGTTCCGGTTTGAACCTCGCCCCTTTTCTTTGCCTCGGCAGCCCAGGTGAGGGCGTTGCCTTGGACCTCGGGATCACACAGGGTGTCGTAGGGGCGATGGTAGGTCACGCTGGGCTGCCCGTCTTCGTCGATGTAGATCGCTGTGAAGAGCGCCTGGTTGCACAGCCTCCGGTTCAGATCGTCGCAGCGCTGGTAGATGTCCGAGACGTGCGCGAGCAGTCCGAGTGAGTCTTCCAGGTTCTCCCTTGCGTCGGCGTACTTGTTGTCGTGGGCAGCGATGCGGAAGTTGATCCGCTCAAGTGCCGCGCTGATCCGGTCTTGTTCGCTTTTGAGCATGTCGAGTGGGACGGCATCGGCGTAGTGGGCCTGCATCAACTTGAAGCGTTCGCGTTCTAGCTCGCCGCGTTCCTTCACGAGCCGGTCCAGTTCCTTGGTCTCGCAGGCCATGAGTCGGTCGAACTCGGCGTGCAGCATCCCGGCGACGTCCTGGCGGGTTTGGGCGGAGACCTGGACGGTTGTGTAGTACTCCTCGATGAGGCGTTCGACATCTTCGATCAGCATGGCTTGGCGGGTGCAGTCGGTGTTCCCGCTGTGCCTGCCGGAGCAGATGAAGTAGGGGTAGACCTTGCCGTGTCGGTTCTTTGCGTTGCAGATGATGAGCCGGGAGCCGCACTGCCCGCAGTAGACGGTTCCTTTGAGGTAGTGATCGTGTGTCTGGGTCTTGTCGGCGGCAGAGATGTGGGCTTGGAGGACGGTTTGGACTTGGTACCAGACCTCGCGCGGAACGATAGGCTCATGCGTACCCTTGTAGGTCACCTCTTTGTAGGTGATGTCGCCCTTGTAGTACGGGTTCGACAGCATCCGGTGGACGCTCGACTTGCCTATCGGCTTCGATGGCCGCTTCGGTGTCGGTCGGGTCGTCAGCCCGCGCCGGACGAGTTCACGATGTAGCTGGGCAACGGTCCACAGCCCAGAGGCGAAGACTTGGAATGCCCAGGTCACCAGCGCGGCGCGTTCGGTGTCGATCCTGACGGTGCGTTCTTCCCTGCCGTGCTCATTGCGGATACCGACGTTCTCATACCCGATGGGAGCCAGCCCGATGGTGCCGCCCTGGGATGCCTTCTGGGACAAGCCCTTGACGGTTTCGGTGGCGAGGTTGCGTGAGTAGAACTCGGCGATGGAGGACATGATGCCGTGCAGCAACATGCCGCTCGGGGTTTCGTCGATGTTCTCGCTGGCAGATACCAGCATCACTCCGGCTTCGCGCAGCGCCAGGTGGATGGTCACGTCGTCGGCCCGGTTGCGCGCGAGCCGGTCTACCTTGTGAACAACGCAGTAGTTCACTTGGTGCTCTGCCACGTACTTGATCATCCGCATCAGCGCGGGACGGTCAGCCTTTCTGGCGGACTCGCCCGCGTCCACGAACTCCTCAACGACGGTGGCCCCGAGCTGTTCAGCTTTGCGTCTGTTCGCATCGCGTTGGGCCGGGATGGAATATCCCTCTTCGCCGCCGCCCTTCTCGGCCTGTTCCTTGGTCGAGACGCGCAGGTAGATCACGGCGGTTGCTCCGCCGTCAGGTACAGAGGGGGAAACGAGGCTATCGACCGGGGGTCGGTCGTCTAGAAGGGTTGTCATGGCTCTTCTCCGCAGCTAGTGGTCAAGCCACCGCAGAGTCATCAACTGCGAATGTTGATCGTGAGAAGAGCCCGAAGGCCGCAAGGACATGGCCGTGAAGGCCAAGTAAGATTCCCCGTCACAAACGGACGAGGTCAGGGACCACAACATCCACCTCTACGGCGGACATCTTCATTCTATGCGGAGCCGGTAGTGCCTGTCACCGACCCTCGCGAGGAGGAACGCTGAACGCGACGCTGCCCCGTCTCTTGGAGGGTGAAACGGATCAGGAGTTCGGTGAGCTTGTCCACGTCAGGGCTCTCGCGATGCTCCGCCCGCACCGAGAGGTGGCGTTCTTCGCGGGGACGTTGATTCGTCTTGCGCCGGTAGGTCCGCACCATCAGCCGATCACCTCGCCCGTCTCTGGATCGACACCAGCGAAGAACGCATCCTCTGCCTTGCGGCGTCGGTTGACTTCTTCGATGACGAAGGCAACGAAGTCTTCGTCTCGGTCGTGGATCGGTGTTTCTTCGATGGGTTCGGCGGGGTCTTCGCCGGGCCAGCTGGTCTGGCGGGTGGCACGGTCTCGGTCGAGCCTTGTGCCGCTGGTGGCCACCCATTCACGGAGACGATGGCGGGCATCAGCGAAGTCGCGGTGCCAGCCCAGGGGCGCGGAGGCGTTCTGTTCGGGATCGTATGCAGCGAGCCAATGAAGGTGTAGGGCGGAGAGTTCCCAGAGAAGTTCACTGTGGCGGTGCCACAAAGGCGGGATCACGCTAGCTGGTAAGCCGTAGGTGTGTCTCAACCAGTCAATCCAACGGTTCAGTTCCAGCAGCTCCGCTTCCAAGTCCACGGAGGACAAGAGATTCCAGTTGATCGGGTGAGGAGGGATGGGGAGCCCTGCGTCGGGCTCGAAGTCTGATTGACCTTCTGGGAAGTCCACCTCGGCGGCGGTGAAATCCTGTTCGCTCATGGTCTGACCTCACATTCCAACCGCAGCACGAGAGGAGCCGTTGCCTGCTCTCTCGGCCAGCTCAAAAGGGGTGGACTCGCGTTCTGCCCCGTCGCGCTCAAGCTCGTTTCGGTGCGGTGACTCGTCCGGTACACGTCGAGTCCTCGCAAGGTCTGGGCCAAACCTCTTGGCAATGAAGCGCGTGCTCTCTTTGCCCGTCTTCTCGTCGAAGTACTTTTCAAGCTCCCCCTGCGCGATGAAGAACTGCCGCTTCAACAGTTTGTCTTTGGCGTGGACCGCAGCACCTCGGAAGGCGACGACGCGGAAGAATCTGGTCTTCTGTTTCGTGAACGTTCCGTCAGACTCGTGCGTGTACCGCTCTTGCCCCGCCATAAAGAACAGTCGTGGGACGCCCCCTTTGGGGTTCTTGAACTTCGGCGTGGAGGCGACGAACCCATAGACGCTGTCTTCGATCTTGGGGTCATTCGACGAGCCGGAGCCGTCGAGGTCCAGTTGCTCTTGGGAAGCCAGTACCGCTTCATCTTGCGTGGACATGGACTCACTCCTGTCTGCTCTTGAAGCCCGCATTCCGGGCCTTGCGACAGACAGGTGGGAATCTCGTCCCTGCTACTGGGAGCGGCGGAGGAGGTTCTCGATCTCGGCTCGGTCAGCGGCGAGTTGTTTGGCGTCGGGGCGTCCTGGCCAGGGGTGGAGGTCGGTGATGATGGGTGGCGCGGAGCGCAGTAGGACGATCCCGGTGCCGAACGGCAAGCGCCGAATGTGGTCAGGCGGCAGGATCGGGACACGACGGACGGAGCGTTGGTTGGAGCGGCTGCCGTGGTCACCAAGGGTCACGGAGTCGGTGTATTCGTCGCGTTCCCCGATCAGGTTGGACACGTCTTGGAGGTCGCGCGCCCCGGAGGCACCGCCGAGGACGATCTTGACGATGGCCGCATCCCAGATCGCACTGGCTTGGTGCTCGTTCCACCGATCACGCGCTTGAGAAAGTGACTGCAATATCGGCATCGTGGTGATCCCCGACCCACCCCCTTCAGCCATCAACGTCGGCAGGGACGGAAGCGGTGAGAGGTTGGCGATCTCATCCAACGCCAAGAGCATGGGTGGATCGAGGCGCGCGCCGGGAGATCGTGCGGCCATCCTCCGGGCGGTCTCGATCAAGTCCTCCACCAGGGCCGCGACCAGCGCGGCGGATGCCCCGGCACCGCTGCCGGTCGCCAGTAAGAAGAACGTGCCCTTGCCTTGGATGAAGGCCTCGGGGTCGAAGCTCTCGCCAGGACCGGGTGATACGGCGTCCAGGACGCGCGGGTCAGCGAGCGAGCCGAGGGCGAGGGAGACGCCTTGCCAGATGGAGTCGCGGGTGCGTGGGTCGGAGTCGATCATGGCTTGTAAGGATTCGGCCCAGCCGGTCGCGGCCTTGGGTGAAGCGTTGAGGATCGCCACCGCATCGGCAGCGGCTACCGGGTCGAGGGTCCACCGGAACAGCTCGGCAGGACTCCGGTTGTCGATGGCCGCCGCGTGCAGCAACGCTTGAAGGGCACTTCTGGTCTTGCCTTCCCAGAAGCCACCGGAATCGACCCCGCCGGATGAGAGTCCGGTTCCGGCGGCCAACCCAGTGGCACGGATCATCGCGGTCTGCGGGTTCTCACATCCCCGGATCGGTGACCAGCGCATCCCCGAAGGCAGTCCTTCGGCGAGGTGTTGAGGGTCGAAGATCGCGACCGGTCCGACTTTGGCGCGCGCCCTCATGCTGGCGGTCAGGTTGTCCGGGCGGGTGCTGGTACACACCACAGCACCCGGAGCATCCAAAATCGCGGGAATCACCAAATGGAGCCCTTTGCCGGAACGGGGCGGGCCGATGACCATGATCGAGTCCTCCACCGACGCCCAGATACTCGCGCCCTTCGACGTGCCGAGTAGATAGCCGACTTCCTCGGGCTTCGGAGACTCCAGACTTGGACGGAGACTATTCGCGCGCTTAAGAAGCGCCCTGGTGGAGGCCGTGGCGTTGATGTCGTGGCGGGTGGCGACACCGGCCATGCGACGCGGATCAGCCTCGACCGTCGTGGTGTAGCGGCGTATCCGCAACCAGACGAAGGCTCCCAGGATGCCGGTGAATGTCAGCATGAGCCCGGTGATGATCCAGTAGACGACCGGGCTGAGACCGGGAGCCCCCAGAGCGGTTGCGGGATCGGACGGGTTGAGCAGCACACTGACCCCGGACGCCGGACCACCAGAAGGCTGAGCAGAGCGGGTGATCCAAGCGGTCACCGATCCGGCCCCGCGCAAGATGAAGGTCAAGGCGACCAGGGCCAGCAGACCGACCATGGCGGCGTTGGTCAGCTCATCACCCATCGACCCGGTTTGGCGTGAGGGCTGGCTCATCCCAGCCGCCTGATCGCCATGGTCCCGGAGATACGCCCGACCAACACGACCTCGCAGCCTTCGGGGTGCTCGCTGGCGTCGATGAGCGTGCGGGCAAGGCCGTCACCGGTGGCAGCGGTATAGCCAGTGACCAGAGCGATGGCCACGTCCTCACCGGGAACGAAGCCCTCCGTGCGGACCTCGTGCAGCTCTGGGTGTTTCGCGCGACGCGGCCCCCGGCTCGGCGCAGGATCGCTCGGTGCTGGTGTGGGGATGCCGAGGGCCGGGATCAGATCGGTGAAGGAACTGCCGTCGGTTTCACGTACTTCGATCCACACCGCGACGGTGCGGTGCTCGGTAGCCTGGTCGATGATGTCGGGCAACGAGGAGCGCCGCCACACGGTGTTGGCCGGTGGCGGCAGAACGGTTCCGTCCATCGAGACGATCACGGTGCCGCCCGGCTGGACGGTCAAGACGACGGTGGGAATAGTGGCAGGCACGGCTGCCGGATGGGGTTTCTTCATGCCCGGCAGGTACACACCCCACAACCAGCGTCCGCTCGGCCGCAGGAACACTGAACATGCGGATTCACCCGCTCGTCATACGAGTCGTCGTGTCGAAGAGCGACAACTCACCCGGGTGCATCTGATGCTGCACAACGAACGACCTGTCCTTGATGCGCCACAGCCCCTGCCCAGTGGAAAGAGTGGGAAGGAGCTTCTGCTCGGTGCCAGTCAAACCCAATGTCTGCGCGGTGATACCGAGCTGGTCGGACTCTTGCCGGTAGATCACCCTGGTCTCCGCGTTCGCCAACAACGAGGTGGCCAGCGCCCGGTTGGCGGAACCAAGATCGCCCACGGTGTCCAGGTCGGAGAGCTTGTGGAAAATCAACATGTTGGCCAGCCCAAAGTGGCGGGCCAAACGCCATTGAGCATCCATACGGCGCAGCAACGCCGGATGGGACATCAACCTCCACGCCTCGTCGTAGACCATCCAGCGCTGTCCGCCGGCAGGATCGAGGAGCGCCGATTCCATCCACGCACTGGCACAGGTCATCAGCACCGACAGGAGCGCGGTGTTCTCCGCCACTCTCGACAAGTCCAACGAGATCATTGGCAGGGTCGGGTCGAACGCCACGGTGCTCGGCCCGTCGAACAGGCCTTGAAGGTCACCGGCGACCAAGCGACGTAGCGCATGGGCAACCAGACGCCCATCTTCTGCCAACCTGCCGTCATCACCGGTGGGGTTGGGGTTGAAGAGCCGGTCCACCACGTGCGGGAGGATCGGCACCGTGTTCTCGCGGACCGTCGCGGTCAGGGCAGCATCGACAGCCGTGTGCTCCAACGGCGTGAGCGGCCTGCCGAGCACGGTCTCAGCCAAGGCTCCGAGCAGATCGCGGCGGCGGGAGGCGACGGTGGAGGCCCACGACTCATCCGACAGTCCGGCGGGCCGGTGGCCCTCATCGAGGGGGTTCAACCGGGCGGTGAGTCCGTGGCCAAGAATGATGGCTCTCCCACCGACCGCTTCGGCGACCGGGGTGTGCTCGCCTTTGGGATCGCAGGGAATGTAGACCCGCCTACCGAACGGCAAACTCCTGGTGTAGAGGCTTTTCGCGAGCGATGATTTCCCGCTGCCGACGATCCCGGCGACGATCACGTTCGGGGCGGTGATGGCTCCGTCTTTGTAGAGCTGCCACGGGTCGTAGACGAAACTGCCACCGGAGTACATATCGGCCCCGACGAAGACACCCCGCGCGCCGAGCCCGCCTTCGGCGAGGAAGGGATACTGACCCGCCAACACAGCGGACGTGTCCTGATGCCGGGGCAGGTGGAACCGTCCCGGCGAACGCAGCGCGGCAGGGCCTGGCTCTCCGGCTTTGGGCAGGTAGTGGGTGGCGCGCAGCTCCGCACGTTCTGCCTCCCGCCGCTGCCGCGCGGCCTGCTTGTCGGCCTGCCGTTGCTGGGCCAGGAGCCGGGCGGCGGCTCCACGGCGTTGCTTACGCAGGCGACGCTTCTCATGGGCCGGGGAGATCAGAACAGCGGTGTGCAGTCGCTCCTCGTTCATAGCCCCAGCCCCCGAGACTGCGTGGCATCAGGCCGTCGAACCGGCTGGTACCCAGAGGCGTCACGCACGGCCTGGCGTCGTGGCGCGGGTTTCGGTGCAGGCGTTGCTGGTTCCTCGCCTACGTCAGGGTGGCGGAACAGACCGACGTGACCCATGAACGGGTTGTAGGTCAGGGTGTAGATCCCGTGCTCGGCCACCTTGTCGAGGGTTCCGGCGGGGATCGCATCGTAAGTCGATTGGTTGGCGATGGCCGCGCTGGTGGTCTCCTCCCCGTAGTCCCAGTTCGACAGGTACTCGACCGCCGTCTGGGTGCCGTGGGTGTCGATCAGGTCGAGCACCTCGTCGGCGTCGTCGCCTTGCAGGAACACCACGCTGATCCATGTCCGATTCATCGTCGTGTGTGTTTCTGGGGAGGGGTCGTGGTGCCAGGCGATCCGGCCCGCCGCGACGAATCCGGTGGCGAGCCGGTCGTAGGACTGGTCGAGCAGTCGGGCGGCCTGCCTCAGCTCGTCGGCAGCAGTCAGTGCGTCCTGCACCCCGGCGTCATGGTTGCCGTCGTCGTTGAATGCGCACGCCGCCCTGTTCTCGTGGTTGGTAGCGAGTTGGTCGAGTACCTGGTGCAGCGAGCGCATCGCTGAGGACAGGTCACCGATCACCCCATACATTTCGGCGGGCTGATCGAAGACGCGGCTGGCATGCGCCAGGCCCCGCAGGGCGTCGGAGGCCTCAGCGGCGTCGATGGTGGAATTGTCATATGTGGGCATCGTCAGCCTCCTAGATGGTTCGGGTGAGTGGGAGTGCGGCGGCGGTGAACGCGGCGGCTTGCTGGCCGACCAGCCGTCTGGTCTCACAGCTCGCTTGGATCGCGGCCTGCTCGATGGCTGCTATCGCGGATTCCAGCTCCGTCTCGGTGGGTGCGGTGACAGCGATCAGGCCGGAGTAGCGCAGCACCCCGTGACCGGCGGTCAACTCGGATTCTTGTTGGAGAACGTCGTGGTACTCGGCGGTCTGCGAGGCGTCTTCTATCTGCCCGATCCGTGCCCTCTGGTTGAAGTCGCTGATGTATTCGACCTTTTTCTTCCTGATGTCCTTCGCGGCGACATCGGAACGCAGTGGGGTGTAGATCAGCGACAGAGAGCGCTGTATCCCGCTCGACAACGCCACGGGTGCGAGGAATCCCGGATACACCAGCGAGCGCGGCCACTCACTGATCCAGAGCACCGCGTGGTACGCGGAGTCGGTGCGCAGGTTCCCCCAGGTCTCGGTCACCGCGACCGGCCCAGCAGTCGCCAACGCCCGCCCCACTGTGCCGTGGCGTTCCAGCGCGGAGGCCACGGCGGGGTCATAGGCCGAGCGCAGGATCACCGCCACGTCCCCAGCCGTCAGCCACCCAGAAGGGTGAAGGTCGGCAGACCTGAGTGCGGTGGTCAGGGTGGCCATTTCCTGACGGAGCACCGCAGCAGCACCCTTGATGCCGCCACCGGCGGTTTTGATCTGGCGTGCGGCAGCCCGCATGTCCAGGGACAGACTGATGGTGGTGGCGTGGCGTTCCCCGGCGGGACCGGCACGCTCGATCAGCTCCGCGTAGGTGGTGGCGGCCCAGGTGTGGTCGTGGGTGCCGTGTTCGGCCCACCATTCAGCGAGCCCGGTGCCCGAATCTGGGAGGGTGCGTTCCAGGACTTGGAGGGTGGAGATCCTGCCAGAGCGGCAGGCGGTGGCCAGGACTCGGCCCCAGGCGGTGACGCGGCGTTCCTGCTCACCCGGATCGAGCAGGATGAACGCAGGATGGGTGACCTCGCAGATCACCGTCAGAGTCGGCCCGTGGGGGTCGTGGATCATGCAGGCCCCGCTGGTGGGGTCGGTGTATTCACGCAGGCGGGCCATGTCGCCCGGCAACGCCAAGGTGCCTTCGGGGCGGGGCTTGACGATCCGTCGCCGGTAGAGGAACTGTCCGCCGGTGGTCTTCCACAGCCACCAGAACCCGACCGGTAGCCACTCCACCAAAGGCCGCCGGCCGACGGGTATCCAGGTCAGGGCGAGACAGGTGACCCAGATGGGTGCGGTGTAGGCCAGCAGCATCCCGCCGCCGGAGTAGACCGCGAACACCACCGCCCCCAGCGTGATGCCCAGGGTGACGAGCTGGGACACCGACAGCCCCAACAAGACACCCCTGCGGGTGAGGCGAGAGAACTTGACCGGCACCAGCTCGGTGCCCGGCGTGTTGTCGTTACTCATGGCTCACTCCTTGCCAGGTGGGGTCTTCGGGACGGGCGGTGGCGGCGGTGGAGGCGGTTCACTGCCACGCGGCGCACCCGCCGGAGCCGACGGAGTAGATGACGCCGGTGCGGGCGCGTTCGGCGGTGGCGGTGTGCTCGTGGATTGATTCGCGGCGTCGGCAGCCTGTTCGCCTTGTGCGGCCAGCGCGGTGCCCGCTTTGGGTCCGGCGGTCGCGGCCTCTTTGGCGACCACCACCGCAGCGACCGGAGCAGCCACAGCAGCACCACCAGTCGCAGCACCTCCGGTCGCGGCGGTCCCTTCACCGGCAGTCGCCGTCGCCGCAGGCGCAGCCGAGGACGCTGGACCACTGCTTGACGGGTTGCTGGGCGGTGGGCTGCTGGTGGGTTTGTCGCCGGTGTTGGTGTCGAGAACCTTCTTCGGGCCGTCGCCTGCGGGTTTGGTGGGGATCGGCACGGGCCGGTTGACGGCACTCTTGGCTTCTTGTTCTGCGCCGATCTGGTTGTAGAGGTCCACCCCGACGAAGGACAGGAACCTGTAGACGAGATACGGGCTGAAGCCCGCCAGCGCCATCAAGACGATGCCCGCCAAAGGGTCGGACACCGAGGTCAAGTCGGTGGAGATCGGGGCGGAGACCTGGGTGATGGCGACAAGGAAGATGATGACGAGCACGAGCTTGGACAACACCAGGGCGAGGACGAACATCGCCCATTTGCTGATCCAGCCCTTCGCGGCGTCCCAGGAGGAACCGGAGAACGCCAACGGTGCCAGCGCGATGGCCACCAGGAGCAGAGCTTTACGAACCAGCAAGGAGAGCCACACAATCGCGGCGGCAGCGATAGCGAGCCCGGCCAGGAAGATGATGAGGACCGCGCCGACACCGGGGGCGGCCATCGTGATGCCGCCCAGACCGGCGACCAGGATCGAGATTTTGCCGCCCATGGAATCGACGGTTTCCCCGGCGGCTTGGATGATACCGATGCAGAGCTGATCGGTGATCTCCAACGCCAATGCCACCAGCGTGATCACCACGAAGCTGCCGAGCACGCTCTTCGCGAGGCCCAGCACGGCCCGCGACAACGCGGTGGGGTCGCGTTTGACCAGGCCGGTGATCAACTGAAGACAGAAGAACAACAGCATCAAGCTGACGGCGATACCGAAGATGATGTTGTAGACCGCGACGTACTCGGGGCGGGTCACGTCCACCAGCGTGGTGGCGTCGAAGGCGTCCCAGACGGCCTCGAACAGCCATTCAGCTGCCCCTCCCATCGCTGAGGCGATCAGCTCGAAGGGAAACGCGGCGACCGTCGCGGCGGCTTCACCGGCAACGTCGCAGACGTTGGAGACAATGGGCCAATCGCACACAGACATTACGAGCCCTCTCGTTGGCTGGTGAGTGGGTTCATACGGACTGGCCGACGTTCCAGAAGAAATTGATCAAGGCCACACTCGCGCCGCAGATCACGGCAGCACCGCAGGACACCAGAACGCCGACCTTGCCGCGTGAGGCGAGGTGCGGATTGCTTGAGTTGGCTCCGAAGCCCCACACAATCGCGCTGATGATCAACGCGAGGACCGACAGGATGAGGCCGACGGTCATGATGGCTCCGACGATGGTGCGCAGCTGGGAGATGCCCGGCAGGCCGGAGTCGTTCGGGGTGATGGTGATGTCCATGGGCAGCAGGCCCACGACATGGACGAAAGAGGTGGTGATCAGTTCAATCACGGCGGACTCCAATCCAAAACAGTGCCCACCGGTCGGTGGGCAGCAGAGGTTGTCGCCTGGCAGGTGCTCCCTGCGCCCCGAACAGAGGAAAGGCCCGCCCCCAGTGGGGACGGGCACGAGCCTTTGAGCCTCAGATTTGTTCGCCGACGCTGATGAGCCAGTTCATGAGCGCGACCCCGCCACCGGCCAGCACCGCTGTACCGAGGGCGACCAGCACGCCGATACGTCCGCGTGAGGCGACCTGGTAGTTCCCGGACGAAGAGGCCAACGCCCAGATCACCCCGGAGATCACCATGACCGCAACAGAGGCGATCAACACGATGGTCAACAGCGCCCCGACAACCTGCTGTAGATCGCTGACGCCGGACAGGCCATTGAAGTCAGGAAACACGTTCATGACGGCCAGGTGCGCCCGGTACAACCGGGGCCTGGCCGACGTGGGGCCTTACATTAGATGTACGAATCGTGCATCAGATGCAATCGCCCCACAGCGCCCTCATCGGCGTGCTACCAGGGGAAATACCGCGTCCATGGGGGCTATTCGGACGGTTTGGATATTCGCTAGTTCACTTTCACGGTGATGTGGAGGTGGTCGAAATGACCGCCCGTGATCGAGGCCGGGTCGTGCATGCCGCCACCGTTGTACAGTCGCCATCCTTGGTCGTCGCGGGCCAGTGACCAGATTTGTCCTTGCCAGATCAGGTACTCCACACCGAGAAGCTCGGCGTTGTCTTTGACCCAGTTCGTGACTTGCCATCCCGCGTCCAGTTGCGAGGGCGTGGGGCGGGAGCCGATGGCGTTACCGAACGTGATGTCGCACGCTCTACCTTTCGGGTGCTCGCTGTTCTGTCCGGGCCTGGGTGAGTAGCACGACCAGCCAGTGTCCGGGAACGCGGCCTTGGTCTGGGCCATGACCTGGGCCATGCGGGAGGTGATCCGCCCGCCCGTGGTGGGGTCATCGACCATCTGTCCGCCGTCCCCGGTGATCGCGGTCGCTTTCCCGCTGTAGCGGTTGGTGGCGCAACCATCACTCGATACCCCAGCGCTGGTGGAACCGTTCTGGGTGGTGGCCTTGTGGTCGGCCAGCCAGGCATCGGCATCAATAGCCTCCCCGCCACCCGGACGCACCTCGAAATGCAGATGCGGTCCAGTGGAGCGCCCGGAGTTGCCGACATCACCGATGTGCTGCCCGGCGGTCACCCGGTCACCCACGGTGACGTGGATGCCGCTTCGCCACATGTGGATGTATCCGGTCGAGACGGGCTGGCCTCCCACCGTATGGTCAATGACGATCTGCCCACCCCAGGTATCGGAGTATTCCGCGACCGAGACGATACCGTCGGCGACCGCATAGATAGCGGTTCCATCAGCAGCCGCGTAGTCCGTGCCCTCATGCAGCTTCCATTCATTGAGGGTCGGATGCATCCGATAACCGAACGGCGAGGTCATCACCCAACTGTTCTCCGGGAGCGGGAACACGATCCGCGAAGTCTCCGGGATGGCCCTGTTCGACCCGCCACCGCTGCCGGGCGTCGGCTTGGTGAGCGCGTCCAAAATGGTGTCGGCGACCGGCTCGTAGTTGGCGTACCGGTCCGGGAACGCAGACACTTCTACGGCCTGGGCGGCTTCGCCCTTGTCCATGGTCTGCCAGCCCGGAATGTCCAGCAAGCCCCTGGGTGACGGATAGTTCGGGCCGGTGGGGCCGCCGAAGAAGGCCTGGGCTTGATAGGTCGGGCCCATCAACTCTTTGACGGTGCCCCACCCGGATTGCGGTCGCATCTGGAACAAGCCCAAACTGTCGTGGTCCGAGGCATCGCCGTCGTTCGGGTAGTCCGCCGACTCCGGGTAGGCGCCGGTGTTCGACAGCATCCGTAAGGTCGATTCGGTGAGCGCGGCCATGAGCGCGATCTGAATGCCGTCACGGGTGACGCCCTCGATCTGCGAGCCCACGGTGATGATGGTCGCCGCATGGGTGAGCTGCTGCTTGTTGAGCGTGAACGAGGTGCCATCCCTCGCTGTCACCTGCAAAGAATCGGGGATGCTGCCCACTGTCAGACCAGAACCCAGGACAGAACATCCGGCGTTCCCGGCTGGGTTGACCAGCAGAGCGATGGCCATGAGGATCGTGGCCGGGCCGAGCAACACCATGGCCAGGGCGGCCAGTGCGAGCTTCTTGAGCATCAGACACCCCTACTTCAGGGGGTTGTCGAGCTGGGACAGTCTCAGCACATGGCACGAGTCCGCCACTGGTGGGCAGGCGATGAAGATGGTGAAAGCGACTGGGAAGTCGTCGGTGACGGGGGTGCCGTTCCATGTCCCGGCCCGGTGGCGGATGCCCTCAATCGTCACCGCGCTCGCCCCGGTCGGCACCTGCCCCGGTGGAGCCTGAATGATCGCGTCCGCCCACGCTTCGGGCACATAGGTTCGCTCGATGGTCAGCGTTTGGCTGGTGGCGTGCTTGCGCAGCTCGACCCATTGCTCGCGGGAGGGCAGATAGTTCGCCACATCGGACGCCAATCCGGCTTGCTCGGTCCCGGACGGGTCACCAACGGCGAGGATCGCCGCGCTGTAGTCCAGCGGCATCAACCCGGACGCGGTATCCCAGGCGAACAACGTGGTCGCGACATTGCGGGCGAACTGGTCCGGGTCGGTGGAGCCGACGACACGCGGAGGTTCGGTCACTCGTGGCGACTGTGTGCCCGGCCCCGGAGAAGTGGATGGGCTCGACGTTGCAGGCGGCGCGGGTGATGGCGGGGTTTTGGGGCCGGTGACCAGGCCGTAGATGCCAACACCGGCCAGGATCAAGAACACGATTCCGGCGGCGAGGGCGGCATAGAGGCGGCCACGCGACGAAGGAGCATCAAGTGAAGTCGTCATACCCGGCAGGTACTCGTACGGCACCTCACGTCCTAGAGTGCGCGGAGCTGGGGCTGTTGGTCGCGGAGTTGACGGAGTTTCTGCGCGGTCTGCGCGGTGCCTTCGGCGGTGGCGTAGAACGCTTCGGCTTGCTCGTCGGTCAGTTCACGGGCCAGTGTGTCGAGGTCGTAGCGGTCCCACCACTCGAACAGTTCGCCCCAGGTCATCACGAACGCTCGCACCGCATACCGGGCAGGCGCCGCCGAACGCTTCGGCGTCGAAGGCTTCGGTTTCTTCGCGGCCTCCTTCACTCGCGCCAATGCTTCGTCAGCCAGGGCGTGCAAGTGGGAGGCACGATCTTCGTGGAGAGCGTCGGTCGCCGACCGGAGACCCTGGTAGATCGGGTGAACAGCCCCGCCCGCGTCGATCTGCGCCAGCCCATCGCGGGCCTGCTGCCGCAGCTCGTCGGGAAGCTCCGCATCATCGGCGGCGTCGCGCAGGTAGCCGATCTTGTCCAGCGTGGAGTGTTTGGGTGCCCCTGGGATCATCGCGGCGGCCTGGTCGCGGCTTTCACCTGCTGACGGTGCCGCCAATTTGGCGGCACCGTCGATTCCCGGTTGATTGTCGGTGCTGAACCGGGACGCGGCCTGGCGGCGGGACGCATCCTCAGCGAGTAGCTGCTTGATCTCCCGATAGAGGGCTTCGGCCTCCAACGGTGAGAGCGCCTTGTGCAAAGCGTTGTCGTCCTGCTCGGCCAGCAGATGCGCCAGCCGGTCCGAGATCGCTGAGCGCACCCACACGTTCACGGTGCGCCAGCCGAGCCGCCGGACGGCAGCTAGCCTTCTGGCCCCGCACACCAGCACGCCGTCAGGGGTGATGGTGATGGGCTGAAGGAGTCCGTCGCGTTCGATGGAGGCGATCAGGGCGTCGAGGTCGCCCATGTCCTTGCGGTGGCGGTGGCCGACCTGGATCGACTCAACCGTCCGGTCGAGTTCGATATAGCCGACTGCCGCACCCATCAGGCACCCCGCAGTTCCCGCCTACCCGGAGCCGCCAGCACAATGACGGCCACCAACTCATCGTCGGCGAGCAGATCGGCCAGCTCTTCGCCGATCAGCAGCCGCAGCAAAATGCCCTGACCACGGCCCGTGGCCCCGTAGGCGGCATCCATGCTGCCGAGCAGGACACGCAGCATCGCGGTCCACGACCCGGCAGGCACATCCAGCAACGCGCGGGCATGGCGATCACGCCGCAACGCCTCATAGGTCGAGGCTCGCGAGCCCAGCCGGGCCAGCGATTCGCAGACGTGACTGATCGCCGCGCTCGCCGTCCCGTGAGGCCAGCCCAGCAGCACAAACAAGGTGATGGCATCCTTGATAGCTGCCGCCACTGATCCCGTTTCCTTGGGTTCGGGCTCCTCACCGCAATAGGTATCGCGGGTCTGGAACGCGGGATGGTAGTCCATCAGCAGGTTCTCCCGGTCAGAGAAACGTTCCGGGTCATGATGCGCCGAGACATGAGGGCGGCGTGCCTGGTGGGTTGAGCACAACAACCCCTGGGCACGCTCCTCGGCGATGCAGGTGATCCGCACCGCATGAGTCACCACCGCCCACGGATCGGCAGCATTCCGGGCGGCGCGGGTGCGCATCACATCAAACGCAGCAGACGCCGCCTCCCACGGATCGAGATGGTGTTTCCTAGCCAACGCGGCGTACCGATCAGCGGTGAACTCCATCAGCTCACCCGCCCGCGGATCACTCCGCCACGCGCCCCGGCCCGCCTGGTGCAGCCGGATCAACAAGGCACGCAGCCCCTCACCGGTACGGAAATCATCACCGCCACTCGTAGCGGTCCTCTTCTTCGTCGTCGTCATCGTTCAGAAACCTCCTGCACAACAGGTAGGTTTCTGCTCCCTGCATGCGTTCGGCCCTGCCAAATGGGAGTTCATCAGGGTTATCCCCGCATCCCGACCGCAGGACGTACCGGGCCATCAGCTGGGGCATTGCGCCGCCCGAACGCCCAGGGTGGGGGCAGCTGGCGCGCCCGCTTCGAGATCGCACGCCCGACCGTTGCGACGCCGCGCCGGGCCTGGGTCGCCGCCGCCTTGTTGAAGCGGATACCCGCCCTCGCCGCCACGGAACTACCGCGCGTGATCAGATCAGAGGCGCGCACCCACTCCACCCCGCGACCACGCACCGCGCCCAGCCGCTCCTTCGCCGCTCGTCTCGATGCTTCCGCCTGCTTGACCGCATCCGGCACCACTTCCGTCTCCGGGACGTCGGGCTTCACCGCCTCTACGGCCTCGATGTCGCGGCGGGGTTCTGGTACCTCGATGGGGAGTGTCTGCTCGCTCATGACTCATCTCCTGTCGTTTCCGATTCGGTGTCGATAGGTGGGTGCTCTCGGGCAAACCAGCGGCCCACCGTCGAGGCATGAACACCGAGCTGACGGGCGATCTGCTTGTTCGACCAACCCGCCTCCCGCAGCCCCACCGCCTGCTCGCGCCGATCCGCCACGGACTCAACCGTGGCCGGATCGCCCTCCACCGGGGCTACTGGTACGAGTTCCATTGGCCCCTCAGCCGACACCAGCTCAGGAATGGAGTTCAGGACGGGAATCTGGTGGACTTCCAGCCTCGGAGCCTCGGCAGTGGTGTCGGCAGGTTTCCTGGTCAAGATCACTGTCAGGTGATTGATCGCCAGCAGCACGATGGGTGGGACAGCGGCGACCGCAGCCGCCAGCACATTCGGCACATCCGCATCAGCAGACACCACCGCATGAACCGCATTCGCGGTCACCGAGATCAGCGCCCCACCCGCAAGGAGCATCCACGGATACCACGCCGTCTTCTGCCCGGCCAGGGCGACAACCGAGACCGTGGCGACCACGATGATCCCGTCCACGATCAACGGCCACGCCCACGCCTGACCCGCCGCGATCCCCGAACGCGTCGCCAGATCAGCCAACGCCGTAAAGCTGAGCCAGAACGCCCCGAACGCGATCAGGCACGTCCCCGCAATCGCCGTCCGTGCCGCCCACCGGTGACTCATCGTCTCGCCCATCACAGCCCCCTCATCGCCGGGGATGCCCGCACCGGCACACGCCGCTCACAAAGGGCAGGCGTCGGAGCTGGCCGGGCGGTAGTGGGGTGGGTGGAGCGGTAGGCGGACTGCACGGTTCTGGTGATCTCGCGCTGCCCGAAGTCGGGCTGCTCGACGGCCAGGAAGGCATCGAGGGCATCGCCGATGGGCACGTTTCCCTCGGCCAGGCGGCACGCCGCCCAGAACAGCTTGAGGTTCCGATCCGTCGTCTGCTGCGCCAGCCACGTCGCCAGCCGGGACACATCCACCCGCTCAACCGGATGATCCCGAGTGGGCCGCTGGATCACGGGGCGCGGGTCGAGAAAGTCCCGCAACCGGCCCGAATCCACGGGCGTTGATGCATCGGGATGCAGCTGGAACACCTCATACGCGCGCAGCACCCCGTCCACCCGGACCCGTGACGGTGGGACGATGATGTAGCCTCCATCGCCGCGACAGTCGATCCCCACCCTCCCCGCCTGCCACGACCTCTGCTCCAACGCGTCGTCAGCCGGGTAGTAGAGGTGCATCCCACCCGACGGGGTACGGACGACGGCCAACGGGATCGGTAACAACCCAGCGGCACGGGCGCGACCGAACGCCTCGAAACCGTTGATGCCGTGAACATCGACATCGACCACCACCACACCCGACGCCTTCCCGGTTGGGATCGCCACGTTCGCGTTCGGGAACCGCCCCCACCAGTCCGCGACCTGGCTCGGATTGGTCGTCGCGTCATGGAAACCAGAACTGCCCGGCAGTGGCCTCTTCCCGCCCGCCCCGCATGGGAACAGCGGGATACCGGCCTCCGTGAGTCGGCGAGCAGTCAGCGCCGGAGCAGACGGAACACCGCTGAACACGGAGACGAGCGGATGCGTGGCCATCACAGCCCCCGCCCCACAAGAACCGGCTCAGCCTGAGCGCCCTGTGGCTCCACCGCTGGTTGGGTTCTGCCCGAAGCCCGACCCGATCTCTTCGCGGCGTCGCGGTCGAGGCCGGGCGGGGTGCCGTCGCCCACCTTGATGGTGTCGAGCTGATCGAGAATCCCGGTCGCGACCTTACGTACTCGCTCACCCGTGGCCTTGACGACCTCGACCGGGCTGGTGTCCTTCACCGAGGCTGCCCACCCCGACACATACGGCACCGTGTAGAGGCTTGTGTCCATGCCATGAGCAGCGCCGATCATCAGCGCCACCGACTCGGCCTCCACCTCACCGATACCGCGATGCTGACGCGCCTCCTGATTGTCCGGGCCATGCATCAACACATGCCCCAGCTCGTGCGCCAGAGTCTTCACCTGAGAGGCATCCGACATATTCGACCGCACCGAAGCCGTCTTCGACACGTAGTCCGTGACGCCGTTCGCGCCACGAATCACCGACTCGTCAGGAACGCGCACCAGATCGAAACCCGCAACCCTCACCTGGACGGCGAGACCATCCCACAACCCAGCCGGTGCCTGGCCTTCCAACAGCCTCGGCTCCGGAGTCGCCGGGATCGGCGCGCCGTCGGTCTGGCTCACATCCCACACATAGGCCGGTTTCGCGCCCACCATCCGTGACCGCTCGATCTCGTTAACCCTGAGCTTCTCACCCGGTCCCAGACGACGCCAGGAGAGCGGATCCGACGGGTTTGCCGAGGCGAACCTCGCGGTCACCGGGGCAAAGATCATGTACCCGGACTGGCCCTTAGCCACCTGACGGTCCAGGCCCTGCCATTGCCGATACCCCGCCACATAGGTCGGGAAAGGGTCAGACACCCGGCCCTCGTCGAAGGCCTGCATGTGCTGAGCCCAGATCAGCAGGGTGTTGTTGAAGCTGCGCGTTCTGAACTTGGCCGCAAACGACAGCGCCCGTACCCAGTCCTCACCAGTGACGAGCTGTTCGACCGCGCCGGTCAGCTTCTCGTGTAGTTCCTCAAGCCGCGCCTCACGCGCTGCCCGAGCCTCCTCTTTCGTCGCCATGTCGGGGCCTCCCTCCATCGTCGGGGCCACCCAGCAGTGGGTAGTCGTGCGACTGTGAGGTACGCCAGGAACATCTAGGAGACAAGGGCAAGCCAAACAGAGGGCCACACAGTCACGGTCACCGGATCAACCTGGCGAGACCAAAAGTTCTACCCCAACTGGTGACGTCATAGAGGGCGAAGGACGCAAATGTGCGGGTACCGAGAAAGTTCTCGATGCTATAGAGCGAGTCACGCCACTGCGTTGTGGGTGCGCCGATAGGTGCCCGGCGTCATGCCGACGTACTCGCGGAACACGCGGATCGCGTAGCTCATACTACGCCAACCAACCAGCCCGACAGCATCCTCAACCAGCATGTCAGTCTCCCTGAGCAACCGCGCCAATTCCTCCACCCGAGACATCGCCAAATAGGCCATCGGAGTCTTTCCATATGCCTCCGCGAACACTCGGGACAGCTGTGACTCAGACAAATGAACCCTGCTAGACAGCTCATTCATGGTCCAATGATGTGTTAGATCATCTCGCAACAGTTCGGCGGCACGCCTGGCCTCAACCCGCAGTGGTACAAATCGACGATGCCGAGGCATGGTCGGACGCTGCCGTTCACGCTGAGAGGGCGATAGCCTGATCGAGGAAACTTTGACCAACGGACTGATTTTGTCGGCTAGTGCGAACCAGAGCGATTGGATGCGATAGAACCTCTCGGCGTACCCATCATCAGCGGTGAGGACCACAAGCTCGTCAAGACAGGGCGTGATCTCGTGGAGTTGTTGTTCGCCGATGTGAAGAAGCTGCACGGGCGCGACATACAGTTTGCTGGCTAGTTCTTTGGCATCGAGTCGGTCCGATAAGAGTCCAACGTGTTGCCAGAAGACCTGGTCGACGAGGTAGTCGGTATCGATATAGACGATTGTGACGGCGAAGCACTCTTCTGGCTCAACGGCACACAATGTGTTGGTGCATAGCAGAACGGCGTCTCCGACTGTGACCACTCGCTGGCCGATCTGCGAGCTGAGGATGGCTGAACCTTCGCGAACAAGGGAAACCTTCACACAGTCAAAAGCGACTGCCTCAATGGGCTTCGTGAACGAATAATGACGCACGCTGATCGGCACATATGGAGCAATGCGCCGAACATTCATGTTCATAGCCCATTCTCCCTTTTTGAGGTCCAGTGAGGACTGGGTTGCTTACTCCGATTCGGATGGCGACGCGCGTCTATTAGAGCGCCTTTGGACTGACTATTGCTCGGTTCTTCTCATGCGGCAATGTCTTTGTGTTTGTAATACAGGTAGGTGAAGACTGTGGCACTCGCGCAGACGACAACTGTTATGGCCAAATAAAGCGGTTCGATGGTGGTGTTGACGACTAGGTCTTTAGTGTTGAAGTAGCTGAACGGCGTCAGGTACTTCGTAAAGCTCAGTTTGTCGCTCAGTGAGGCAACGATGCTTAGGAAGTATCCGACGAAAACTATTCCCAGGCCTACGGAAATGTCGGTCCGAGTTCGAGGAATCGTCGCCGAAATAGCCAGTCCTAGGAATGCGAAGACCAGGTGAATTAGCCAGGCCCCAAGAGAGACAAGAAGAAATCCTTTCATGCTGAAGTCTTCTAGTTTGAAGTGATTCAGGATCACTAGGTTTACTGCTGAGAAGCTGACATCAAAAGCAGTGACATACACGAGCACGCTGAACGTCTTGGAGGAGACGATGGAAACACGGCTCAGTGGTTTGGAGAGCAGGAACTCGATTGTGTGGTCGTTTTCCTCCTTTGAAAGAATGCAGGAAGAGAGCATAATCGCATATACGCTGCCCATGATGGTGATGAGCAAGAATGACCTACTGGCATAGAAATGCAGGACGTTCGTCATTTTCAAGACATCCAAGTTCATGGCTCTTACGAACTCTTCGGGGTATTGCGACAGCATGGCTTCAGTGTTCTTCGCCATCTCTGCCACTGACGGGAAGCTCGCCATCACCATCGCATTGACGGCAATCATGGCAGTGATCCATATCAGAAATGAGGTTCGGTTTCTGCGCATCTCTCTAGCAAACAGGTTCATGATGCGCGCTCGCCTTCGTAGTAGTGCAAGAAGACTTCCTCCAGTGGCGGTTCAAGGATCTCCAGATCATCGACCGTATCTGTCCTGAGAACGGATAGGAGTCGGTTGAGGTCGCCGGAGTAAAGAAAGGTTGCGGCGCGGCCATCAAGCTGGACCTCCTTTGCCCCCTCCACATCGAAAGCAGTTTGAGGCGTTCGAAAGGTCACTCGGACCCGCTTAAGGCTGCTTTTCCTCAGAGCCTCTACACTCTCCACGCGTAGGATATGGCCATTCTTGATTATGGCGACACGATCACAGACCTGCTGCACTTCGCTGAGTACGTGAGAGGAGAACAAGACCGTGTTCCCCTTGTCTTTCTCTTCCTCCAATAGCGTGAAGAACTCGTGCTGAACCAATGGGTCTAGGCCGCTAGTTGGCTCGTCAAAGACGTATAACCTAGGTTCATGCTGGAACGCCTGGACAATGGCGACCTTCTTCCTGTTGCCCAGGGAGAGCGCCTTGATCTTCTTGGTCATGTCAAGACCGAGCCTGTCGCTCAGCTCATACGCTCGCTGTGTGCAGTCGCGTCGATAGAACCTCGCTGAATAGCGTAAGAGATCACGCACGGTCATATCGTCGTAGTAGCTGACTTCCGAAGGGATGTAGCCGATGTCCTGTTTGACTACGCGGCCCTTACTCACACAGTCCTTACCGAATATGGCTGCTGTTCCGCTGGTGGGATAGATGAAAGACAATAGCACTCGAAGTGTCGTGGATTTTCCCGCACCATTTGGGCCGATGAACCCAAATACCTCACCCTCTTCTACCGTGAGGTTTACGTTTTCAATTGCCATGGACTTGGCGTAGAACTTCGTCAGTCCTCTACACTCAATGGCGTTCGTCATTAATCACTCCATAAAGCAATAGGTCCAGATACTCTTTGATTTCGGAGCGCACCAAGGCCTCATTTTGAAAAAGCGCCCCTGGGTCGTCTCGATAAAAGGCCAGGTAACGGTTGATGATGGCATCCACGTACAACGACATCCCGGTCAACAGTCGCTCCGTTTTCTCTGGGTTCTCAATATCGAGCGTGTCAATAGCCCGCTTCAAAACCGCTTGGGACCCTTGTTGAGCTTGAACGAAGTACCTTCCGATGAGCGCATCCTTTTCGGCCTTGACTTCCTCATGGGTCTCTTTCGCCCCACGGCTTACGAACAAGATGTGTTCCTTGCGTCCGCCCTCATAAAGACGAAGCTTCCGGTGCAATGCCTCAAAGACGATTCCGTAGAAGTCGGTAGCCGCTATGCTCTGATCCTGCGGGAGCAACAGCTGGATCGACGTTTCCAGTAGATATAGGTAGAAGTCCTTCTTGCTGCCGAAGTAGTAGAACAGACTACCTTTTGAAATCCCCAGCTCTTTCGTGATCTGGTTCGTGCTGGCCTCACCATAGGAATACTTGGTGAAAATTTCGACACCCTTATCCAAGATCCGCTGCCGCTTCTCAGCAGACAAATTGGTGAACGCTTCAGTCGCCACGACACTCCCTTCGAACCTGAAACAAGCCCTTTCGGAGCGGCCTTGCCAGTAGGTTACCACCAGATTGACCAGGTGGTCAATCGCGAGAAAGTTCAGACAGAAGGCCAACGGCAACAGCCGACATGGCGAAGCGTCACACGTCTGGCAGAAGAGGATCGGCCTGAGCTTCATCACGCGCCTCTGACCGCTTCGTTCCGGGTTTCATGGCCCACCTGCCCTCCGTGAGGGAGGTGGGCCATGACTGTTTCGATGCGCGTGATGAGTGCTGGCGACGGCTACAAGTACCTACTGAAGTCAGTGGCTGCTGGTGACGGTGACAGGAGCCTTTCGACGCCGTTGACCCGCTACTACGCGGAGGAGGGGAACCCGCCGGGGTTCTGGCTCGGTTCCGGGATCGCTGGCTTTGGTGAGGGCGAGCTGGCTGCGCACTCTGAGGTGTCGGAGACTCAGCTCCAACTCCTGGTGGGGATGTGCCGTGACCCTCTCACTGGTGAGCCGTTGGGCCGGGCGTATCAGCAGTTCGCGCCGGTGGCCGAGAGGATCGAGGATCGAACCAAGAAGCTCAGCCCGAGTCTTGACCCTTCCTATCGGGCGGAGCTGGTCGCCGAGATCGAGGCTGAGGAGAAAGAGCGCGGGACGCGCAAGGCGGTTGCGGCCTTTGACTACACCTTCAGTGTTCCGAAGAGTGTGTCGGCGATCTGGGCGGTGGCCGATGCGGGCACTCAATCCCTGATCGTGGCGGCGCATCATGCGGCGGTTGCCGAGCTGGTTGAGCTGATCGAGCAGGAGGTTGCCGCAACCCGTGTGGGCGCAACCGGCAACGATGGCGCGGTTGCACAGGTCGATGTCCTCGGCGTGGCTGCAACCGCGTTCGACCACTACGACAGCAGAAGCCACGACCCCCAGTTGCATACGCACGTCGTCATCAGCAACAAGGTCAAGACCGCCCAGGATGGGAAGTGGCGAGCCCTGGATTCTCGTCCGATGCACCGGGCGGTGGTCGCGATCTCGGAAATGTACAACGCGGTCCTGGCCGATCACCTGACCCGCACGTTCGGACTCGAATGGGAGACCCGTGACCGGGGCCGGGACCGGAACCCCGCATGGGAGATCGCCGGCGTCTCCGATGAGCTGATCACTGAGTTCTCCACCCGCACCAAGTTCATCGAGGTAGAGAAGAACCTGCTCATCGACGCCTACGTCGCTAAGCATGGACGTCAACCCAGCCCCAGGATCGTGTTGAAGCTTCGCGCCCAAGCGACGTTGGCGACCCGCCCGGAGAAAGACGTGCGCTCCCTGGCTGACCTGACCGCAGAGTGGCGGCAACGCGCCACGCAAGTCCTGGGTGAGGATGCAACCACCTGGACACGAGTAGTCATCAGCAGCGAGGTTCTACCGGCGACGGTGCGTGCCGATGATCTACCTCTGGATGTGATTGAGCAGATCGGTTGGACCGTCACCATGATGGTGGGTGAGAAGCGTTCGACCTGGACCCGCTGGAATCTGCACGCCGAAGCCAGCAGACAACTCATGGGGTTGCGGTTCGCCTCGACCATGGACCGTAAAGCCATCACCGGCATGGTCGTCGACGCCGCCGAACAAGCATCCTTGCGATTGACGCCACCGGAGCTGGCGCTCAGCCCAGCGCTGTTCCGCCGCACGGATGGCTCATCACGGTTCCGTCCCTACGCCTCCACCGTCTTCTCCTCCGAGGACCTACTGAAGGCGGAAGACCGACTCCTGGCACGCGCCGACAAGACCACCGCACCCACCATCGCATTGGAGACTGTCGAGGCCATCACTAGGAAACCGGACAAGAAGGGCCGGTCCCTCGGGGCCGATCAGGCCGCCGCGCTGACGGCGATTGCGATGTCGGGCCGTGTCGTGGACGTACTTGTCGGCCCCGCTGGTGCTGGGAAGACAACGGCCATGTCGGCGTTGCGCCGGGCGTGGGAGGCCGAGCACGGCAAAGGTTCGGTGGTGGGTCTCGCGCCGTCCGCTGTGGCCGCCCAAGTCCTCGCCGACGATCTCGGGATTGCCACGGAGAACACCGCGAAGTGGCTGCACACCTTCCACACCACCGGAACCACCTTCGCGAAAGGTCAACTCGTCATCGTTGACGAAGCCTCCCTGGCGGGGACGTTCACTCTCGACCAGATCACCGCCCAAGCCGAGGTGCAGGGTGCGAAGGTCTTGATGGTGGGTGACTGGGCGCAGCTGCAATCGGTGGATGCGGGCGGGAGCTTCGGGCTGCTGGTCTCGGTGCGTGACGATGCGCCCGAGCTGACGAATGTGCATCGGTTCATCCGCTCCTGGGAGAAGAAGACCTCACTCGATCTGCGCCACGGACGCACCAGCGCTATCGACACCCTGATCAAGCATCAGCGGGTCCACGGAGCAGAGGAAGAACAGGTCATGGATGCCGCCTACACCGCCTGGCGCGGCGACCAGACGGCAGGAAAAGCCTCGATCCTGGTGGCCGAAACCCAACAATCAGTCACCACGTTGAATCAGCGGGCACGGGCTGATCGGATCATCGACGGAACCATCAACCCCGAACGGGAAATACCCCTGCACGACGGAACCGCCGTCTGCGAGGGTGACCTCGTGATCACCCGACGCAACGACCGGAGGCTCCGCTCTGGTAGTTCGTGGGTGCGCAACGGGGACAGGTGGATCGTCACCCAGCTCCGCGACGACGGCTCGATCACCATCCGCCCCACTCATCGTCGGTTCGGTGGCTCTATCGTGCTGCCCGCCGCCTACGTCGCCGAGCACCTAGACCTTGGATATGCGGTCACCGCCCATAGGGCGCAGGGCGTCACCACTGACACCTCCCATGTTGTTGTCACCGCCACGACGACGCGGGAGAACTTCTATGTCGCCATTACCCGTGGCCGCGAGGCAAACCATGCCTATGTCGCTATCGACCGCCCGGACGAAGACCACTCCCAAGCCCATCCCAGCGACAACCTCGAAGCCACCGCCCGCAGCGTCTTGTTCGGCGTCCTTCAGCACGTCGGGGCCGAGCTATCCGCCCATCAGATGATCACCGCCGAACAAGACCGGTGGGGCTCCATCAGTCAGCTCGCCGCCGAGTACGAGACCATCGCGCAAGAAGCTCAAGAGGATCGCTGGCACGCTCTCCTCGCCAACTCAGGGCTCACCACCGAGCAAGTCGAGAGCATCTTTGCCTCCGATGCTTACGGTGCATTGTCGGCAGACCTACGCGCTGCGGAGGCCAACCATCACGACCTCGATCAGCTCCTGCCACGCCTCGTGAGTATCCGGGGCTTTGAGGACGCTGACGACATTGCCAGCGTGCTTCACTCCCGTGTTGCTCGGGCGACCGCGCGGCCTGCCGGATCGGGACGCACCCGCAAACCGCCACGATTCATCGTCGGGCTCGTCCCGAACGCTGACGGCCCCATGGACGCCGAGATGCGCCAAGCTCTCACCGAGCGGCGAAACCTCATCGAGCAACGCGCCGCCACACTTCTCAACGGGGCACTCGCCGATGAGGAGGCGTGGACTACCCAGCTCGGGACCAAGCCCGATGAGCAGAAGAAGCAGGCGGCGTGGCTGAGGGCCGCGCGCACGGTCGTCGCATACCGCGACCGCTACCAGATCACCGACGACCACGACGCTCTCGGACCGGCACCAGCGGATCAGAACGTCAAGCAGAAGATCGACGCCGCCCGGGCACGAGCCGCTCTGGCACAGGCTCGGAAGACTGCTGAGCCGCACGTCTCTGTTGGGGTGCGCAACCCCACTGCCACAGTGCAACCAGGACTCGGGTTCTAGGAGCCATCAGCCGGACACTGGAAGTCTGGCATTGCCTCTTGGGTCAGCGAAAGGATCAGTGATGCTATGCGCATCATGGTCGGAGCATGCCCACATGAAACGGGCTCCGTATCTATCGCTTCCGACCGGTTCGGGCACGCAATCGCCACCGCATACATCGCAGGTCCGATAGCCCTCATCAGAGTCCTCGATATGGTCACGATCTGAGCGGAAAGACAGACGGCTCATGGCGCTGATCTTACACTTCACGTTGTTGGAATGATCGCGCAGGCTTCTCTGCATGTTCATCGGCAAGAGCTACCGAACTACACTGCGCTTGTTCGGGCAAGCGGTTAACGTGTCCGCACTCAAATAAAGAAAATTCTCCGAGATCAGTCGATATCGAGCTTGTCTCGAAGTTCCTTGATCCTTGAATCACGATACATGTTCGCGTAGCCGCCCGTGAACTTGATAACCGTGTCGAAGAGGGTTCTAGACGGACGAGAAATCACCTTGGGCTCAAGAAGGTCTAGCAGCTGACTCATCTGTTCCTGCGGTGATTTCGAGAGCAACCTGCTTGATAGCGTCTCTCCGGTCACAAAACGGAGCGCAAGAGTAGCCTGCTCTGGTGACAATCCTTCGAGGAGTGACTCATAAATTGGATTTGCATTCCAGGAGATTCCAGAACCGCGACCGATATACACCTCAACCAAGGTTTCTACGTACTTGACTTCCACTCCCTTAGGTACAGGCTTATCTCCCACATACTCCTTCAGTTCGCGGGCGAGGGGTGGCTCGTTGTGGAAGTTGTTCAGCGCGTGATGAACTCCGATCAACCTGTCGAGAATCGCATCGATTTCCGATACGCGGATATCTTCAGGGAGGTAGGATGCTGCCTCCATCGCTTCGAGCAGCTCGCGAGCATACTTGGCCTGATCCTCGTCCAGGTTTGCTTTGTAGCGCGCGTACCGTACTCCAAAGCTAAACTTTGTTTCTTCAGACAGAGACTCCCAAATCTTTGGAAAGACTGCACGCACGTTGTCCCTTGCCACATTCGATGACTCAGGAAGGACGTATATCCCAAACAGTCCCTTGGCAAGAACCTCTGCTTGATCCTTGCGCAATCCTGAAAACAGTGAATCGTATCGCGCTGCATCTAGGTCTGTTACCGTCGCTGTCTTTATGTTTCGCAATAAGGTCGAAGTCTCAATCATCGTCGGTGACTCCGGAAGAGTGATCACCTCCTTGATGCACGTTTCCAAGTAGCCCATCAGGGCGTACGGAGTGAGTTCATGCTGATTTGGATGCGCCGCGCTAGCATGATTGCGCATGTGCCGGACCAAGTCCAGCTGGTGAAAGCCGAGGTCTGAGATGAACCCGATCTTCGCCGCAGAACGAATGAGTTCATCATCGGTAATCTTGACTAGATCCTCTGGACCGCTGAGGTCTTTGCGTTTCTCAGGGTCAGTTGCCGCTTGATCAAAGAAGTATTGCAGGTCGTAGTTGATTATCCGTTGACGCAGTTCGCCTATCGTCTCGTCCCACAGGTAGTTCAATGCAGCATCGAGTAGCCCGGCACCGACGGCCACCATGAACTTCGACAGATACATCGCGGTGCCCCTGCGCTCTTCGGGCAGACCCCTGACAACATTTCTCATGTTTGCGAGCACAAGGACGCGTTTCTCTTGGTCCGCCACAACCCCAGAGGTCGGCAAGTTTAGGTAGTCAGCTTCATCAAGGATTCTCTCCTCGAACGACCCGATCACGGTAGTGAGCGAGTCATCCGAACCTGAACTCGTTGGTACAAGAGCGCGCGAATCAGTCATAACTATCAGACTATGCGTTATGGAATGCCGGGTAGCCTGCAACTCGCCGCATATGCCGTTACGCTTGCCCGGAGCCCGGGGACCGCTCGTTCGTATCATGATCCGTGGTCCCAAGACCAGGTTTCGCTGGATGAACCCTCACTCTAGCCTCTACGGGAACGACTGAGTGCTCGAAGGGCGCGAGACCCAACGCCGCATCGGATCGGAACGTTCCTGATCCTTCAGAGAGCAGGTGCAGAGTGGCGACTTGGAGCGGGCGACCGAGACCACTCAGCGCTCGACGCCCATGACGCTTTTGGGGACGCGAGATCACGAATCCTGTCAGGGCGGAAGCCGGACCACGTCTCGCCGTCGGCAGTCTCAACGATGGGGGCTCGCATCCACCCGGCTGCCTTGAGCCTGTCGAGCACTTCCATGTTGTCACTCAGGTTGATCTCGATGAAAGGGATGTCGTGCTTGTTCAGGGCTCGCTTGGTGGCGTCGCACTGCACGCAGTCCGGCTTCGTATAGACAGTCACCGCATGCTCGACCGTGAAATCAGCGTTTCCCATGGTCGTCATCGCTGCACCTACAGTCTTGGCACCGGAGGCTCGGACCTCCGACTGGTCGGGGCAAACTCATTGGCTGTGGTCGGACGGGACACCGGCACGGTCTGGTCATCGAGCAGGCGGAGAACGTCGCTGGCGTGAGCGACCACCGATGCGGTCCCTTGCCGCAGCATGTCGTTGGGTCCGTAGCTTGCGGCGCTGGTCACCGGGCCGGGCACAGCGCCCACTGGCCGCCCCAGCGCGGCGGCTTCGTTGACGAGGTTGCGTGCCCCGGAACGGTGGGCTGCTTCAACGACCACGCTGGCCCCGGACAGCGCGGCCATGACTCGATGGCGGGCAAGGAAGAACGGTCGCTTCGGCGGCGTCGCTGGGGGAAGCTCGGTCACTAGCAGTCCGACATCGCCGATGGTGTTCAGCATCGTCGCGTTGCTCGACGGGTACCGCTGGTCGATTCCGGTAGCCAGCACCGCCACAGTGTGACCCCCAGCAGCCAGCGCCCCACGATGGGCCGCACCCTCGATCCCGTAGGCACCCCCAGCCACGATTACTCGGTCCTCATCGGACAAGTCAGCGGCAAGAGCACCAGCAACATGCTCCCCATAGCGTGTCGCCGCGCGTGACCCGGTGATCGTCACCCGATCCGCCAACGACCCAGACAGCAGCGACGTAGCGCCCTTCGTCCACAGGAGGTAGGGCTGGCGTGGGCCAAGATCAGCCAGAGACCTCGGCCAATGCTCGTCGGAGTAGATCAGCGTGGTCAGTCTGCGTTGCTGATGGGCGTCCGCCGTGGCGAGCACGCCCAGGTTCAAGTGCGGAGTTAACCGGGAGCGCCACACCTGCACTTCAGTCTCACCCAGTGTGGGCACACGCAGATCGGACTCAAGAAGACGTAGCGTCTCGACGCCACCGACCTGATACACCACCGCGCCTGTCATCGCGTCGTCGGGATCAGCGATCATCGACAGCATGATCCGCGCCGTGCGCTCATCGCGTACTTGGTCTGCCACCGTAGCCATGGCCGGTTCCTCTCACTTGAAGGTCACCGACCAGGTACGTAGTGATGTCCCGCAAAGGGTTCCCCACGTCACATGCTAGGCGTACAGTAAGAGACGAGGCAGGTTCACCAATCTCCGTGGTCCCGAAGGGATCGCCCCACACGGGGCACTCAACTCATAGCTGCCTTACCGGCGTCTTTCGCCGCGCTATGACGAGGAGACCCCCGTGATCCGCCTACTACTCGCCGTCAGCATCGCCATCAGCGACTACCTGCGCCGCTACATGCCCACGAACAAGATTCGTGACCGCGTGTACGCCCGCGAAGGACTCAAGTGGGGCATTCCCGCCATGCTCCTCGCCATCCCGTTCTTCGGCATCGCCCTGTGGCTCGCCCGCATCATCGAGAACGGAGCACCCGGAGGGCTCAACGTCGCCGTCCTCATCTGCCTGTGGTCCGGCTTCAAGATGCTCTGGCTCGGCCCTATCAGCGTTGTCAGGCTCATACGGGCACGCATCCGTGAGCGGACCCGACGTCATCGCCGTTGCGTCGGTGAGATGGAGATCAACCCGTCAAACGGCACCGCCGGTACAACAATGGGGACCAGCCTGTGACTGGACTCATTCCCCCATGCTGAAGCACTCTCAAGCCACCTGAGGCCTATCTCGCCTCGTTGGTGCGCAGAGTGCGCGCGGGCATCTTGGTAAGGCAGGTCTCGTCGTATTCACGGTCCGAAGCCGTGACGGGGGTGAGACGCTCGCGACACTACCTGGCTCTCGGGGCAGCCAGCCTGCTGGCCCGGTAAGATTGTGATCACGACGTTGATGCCAATCATGATGGAGAGGAGGCATCGTAGCCATGATCGATTCGGCTTGGAAGGCTTGGTACCGAGCGCAGCATGACCTTCGGTGCCGCGCTTCGGGCGAGACGTTTGAGGGATACGCGACAGGCGTGCTGGCACGCCTACACGACGACTATCTGAATCCCGATCCTATGGGAACCCTCGGCGATGGCGGCTGCGACGGACTTGCCGAGAACGGCTCCATCCTCTATGCCTGCTATGGCCAGCGCGCCACTACGGGAGTTGACCAGAAGACCAAAGATAAACTGGAAGCAGACTTCGCCCGAGGGTGCTCCAATTGGCCAACCTTCACGATGTGGCGGTTTGTGACTAACTCCCAGTTTGGTCCTACCCCGACCTCGAGCTTGGTCGCCTTGCGAAAGCGGCATGAAGAGGGCACCGAGCGTCCACTGATTCTGGAACTCTGGAGAGCGCCTGATGATCTATGGTGGAAGGCGGTCGATAAACTCACGCCAGCCCAGCTAGATGAGATCATGCCGGGTGTCCCGCACGCACAGGATGTGGAGCTTGCCGATCTCGTTGAGCTTATCGAGTCTCTCACGGCGATCAATGGGCAAGTCGATGACCTCCTCGACCCGATCAGGCCCGTCCCTTCCACCAAGATGGACTTCAATAGACTCCCGGAGACGACTAGGGCAGAGTTCAATGAGGGGCGGTTGTTGTCCCCTCGTATCGATAAGTGGTTCGCTGAGCAGACTGATCCCGCCCTGCGGGATGCGAAGGCGCAACGCTTCCGCTCGATCTACCAAGAAGCCCGACAGACGACTACTGACGTGCGCGAGATAGTGAGATACATATACGGTGCCTTAGGCGGGCAAGACTTCGACATGTCCACGAAACGCGCAAACGCGGTCTACGCCGTTACAGCATATTTCTTCGATTCGTGTGACATATTCGAAGAACCTCCTCTGGGCTATTCCGGGGGTGAGCTTAGCGATGCTGCTCCCAACTAAAGGAATCGGTCCCGAGCGCGCTCTATTGACAGTAGGTGCTACGTTACTGTCCCTGCTGGGTTCATCGCCCACCACTGTCTCGGGATTGTGGGAGAGATTCTCGAAAGACGCGCGATCAAGGGATGATCGCGGCACGATCACATTTGACTGGTTCGCCATGACGCTGTCTATGCTATTTGCAGTACGGGCGGTCACATGGAATGAATCCGGACAGTTGGTGAGGTGTCATGTTCCTGCATGATCTCGGCTCCTCCGATGGCCGTTTCAAAAAACTGAGCTTTCACGAAGGTATGAATATTCTGCTGGCAGATAAGACAGCGGAGTCGAAGCTCGGAGATAGCCGAAATGGTGCTGGCAAGACCAGTTTCGTACGTATTCTTCGATACCTACTTGGTGGAAACATCGACGACAGTCTCAAATCCAGCAAACTTAGTCAGTTTTCCTTTTGGGCCGACCTGGAAATGGATGATTCCGCCAGTACGAGTAGAATTGAACGACCAGTGTCACCGCGCACGAAAGTCCAGGTTGATGGTGTGGTCGCCAGCAACGACGAGTGGAAGTTAGATGTCGCTCGGCTTTTCGGGCTCCCTGAAGACTCGACTCGCCCCACCGTTGGCCAGCTTGTCGGCCAACTTGTTCGAGACTATTTCTCGGATCCGCTCAAGACGTTTGCCGTGGAGTCCTCTTGGGAATCAGGCGCAAGAATCGGATACCTTCTGGGGTTTTCTCCTGAGATCCTCACTAAAGCCGGAGAAGTCGCCGCGCTAGAGAAGAACCGCAAGGCACTTAAGAAGGCGATCTCCGATGGGGCCCTCGGTTCCATAACACTGAACGAGGCAGAGTTGCGCGCACGCCTAGCTCAAGCACGACAGCGTCGGTCGCGCCTCGAATCAAACCTGTCAGGGTTCCGTATTGATGAACAGTATGCTGAACACCAGACGGAAGCCGATAATCTCACCCACGCCATCAGGGACCTAAATGACGAGGGCTTGGCGCTGGAGCAACGAAAGCGCGACCTAGAGCTTGCAATGCAGGAAGCGAGCCCAGCGTCACCAAGCGCTGAGGTAACAAAGCATCTGGAGGCGATGTATGCCGAGATCGGCATCGTTCTCCCTGATACCGTGGCTCGGCGATTTGACGAGGTATCAGACTTCCACGCATCCGTAGTACGTAATCGTCAGATGTATCTTCAGTCTGAACTGGCGGCTGTCGTTGAGAGGCTCGGATCAATTCAGAGTGAGCGTCGGGTGCTCGACCAGCGCCGGGCCGCTGTGATGAACCTGCTCAATGATTCAATGGCGCTGGAGACTTTCCGCACAGCCGAGCGGGAACTTTCAGAGCTAGATGCTGTCATTGCAGACCTAGAGCGGCGGTTGGAACTTGCACAGTCAGTAAGCGACACGGGGCTTCGTCTTCGTTCGATGATGACGGACGCAGAGACCAGCGTGCGAACCGAAATCGCCGAACGCGAGAAGCCCCTGGAAGAGGCCATCTCCTTGTTCCAGCAGCTTGGCGAGGAGATATACGACGACCGCGAAGTATCCTTGCTCATCGAAGCAACAAATAAAGGTGTCCTCAAGGTTGTCCCCAAGATTGATGGCGACGCATCAGCCGGAATCCTAGGCGTGAAGACCTTCCTCCTCGACATTGTTTGCATAGTGATGGCCATCAAAGCTGGCCGTGCTCCTCGGATTCTCGTACACGACAGCCTTTTGTTTGACTCAATGGATGATCGACAAGTTGCCTCCTGTCTCAATATCGGAGCGCGCCTTGCTGACACCGTCGGATTCCAATACGTTGTCACACTCAACTCAGACCGCCTCACAGCTGCCGAAGCCGAAGGGTTCGACCGGAATGACTACGTTATCGATCCAATCTTGACAGACGCTGGTGAGGACGGCGGACTCTTTGGCTTCCGCTTCCAGTAGCGACGACCAGGGCAATTCGAGGAGACTTATCCCACAGCTGATGGGTGTGCCGAGTGAGAGAACTCCCCACGCCCGTTGCCTAAATTGATGCCTGCTTCAACAAGATTGCCACGAACTGTCTTCCGGTTGACGCCCATCGTTTTCGCGATGGCGCGCATCGACCAGCCTTCCTGATGAAGTCGCACTGCCTCGGCGGCTTCCTCGACACCGAGCCCGGCCGGTCGTCTCGTCACGCCCCGGCGAGTCAGATGCGCAGAGACCGTCGCGCGATGAATGCCGTAGCTCTCGGCAAGCTCGTTGACTGTTGCTCCCGCGAGGTAGTCCTCCACGAGTGTGGTCGCCTCGGAGGCGGTGAGAAAAGTTTGAAGAGTTCCAACTCTCCGCACGACCTCGCCCCGAGAGTCCCGAATCGGGGTGGTTCCAGGGCGTTGCGAGGTGCGGTAGACGCCTCGTCTCCACCGTGTTATCAACGTTTTGAGCCGTGGGGCAAAGTTCACGAAGTGGCGCGTCAGGGACCCCATAGTGGTGAGGTTCAAACCCTCGACAAGATTATCCAGTCTTGTGAAGGTTTGAACCTCACCCTTTTTTGTTTTTGCATCTGTTGCTGCCGCTGCCCAGTTCAGTGCGTTCGCCTGCTGTTCGGCATCACACAATGACCCATACGGTCGCTGGTACTCAGCCCGCGCTTCCCCGTCTTCATCGATGAAGATTTTACGAAAGAACGCCTGGTTACAGATTCTCCGGTTCGCGTCATCGCAGCGCCCATAGATCAGCGACACGTTCGCGAGTAACGCGAGTGAATCTTCAAGGTTTTCACGCGAAGACGCGTACTCTTCGTGATGTGCGTTAATGCGATGCTCAATATCTTCGAGCCGGTTCGAAATCCTCCCCTGCTCCCGTTTCAACAAATCAAGCGGCACTGCCCCCGCATAGTGAGCCTGCAATAGTTTTGTGCGCTCTTCATCGAGCTGGTCGCGTTCGGCAGCAAGGTTTGCAAGCTCAGCCGATTCGCTGGCCATCAACCGATCGAACTCGGCATGCAGCATGCCAGCAAGCGACTGCCGCACCTCGCCACTCACTTGTATGCGCCCGTAGTACGCCTCGATGAGCCGTTCGACATCTTCTATGAGCACGGCTTGCCGCGTGCAGTTCGTTTTCTTTGAATGCCTACCGTTGCATACGAAATATGGGTAGACCTTGCCGTGCCGGTTCTTTGCGTTGACAATAATCAACCGCTCACCGCACTGCCCGCAATACACGGTGCCCTTCAAGTAATGGTCATGCACTTGGGTCGCGTCGGCCGCTGACTTGTGCGAATCCAACACGTTCTGCACCTGATACCAGACCTCTTTCGGCACGATCACCTCGTGCGCACCCGGGTAGGTTGCGCCTTTGAATCTGACGACTCCGGTGTAATAAGGGTTTGTGAGGATGCGCTGCAAGCCCGACAGGCTGATCGGCTTTGATGGCCGCTTCGGTGTCGGCAGTGTCGTGAGCCCTCGGCGTTCGAGTTCTCGGTGCAGCTGCGAGAGTGTCCACCTGCCTGAAGCGAATCGTTCGAAAGCCCACTTGATGTGTGCTGCCCGCTCTACATCTACCTCAACGGTACGATTCTCACGGCCGCGCTTGTCGCGCACACCGACATTCACGTATCCGATCGGTGCCCGGTTCGTGGTACCACCCTGCGCGGCCTTCTGCGAGAGGCCCTTCACCGTTTCGGTAGCCAAGTTACGTGAGTAGAACTCTGCGATTGACGACATGATGCCGTGTAACAGCATGCCCGACGGCGTCTCGTCAATGTTTTCACTCGCCGACACGAGCGTGACCCCTGCATCACGCAGCGCCAAATGGATCGCAACGTCGTCGGCGCGGTTTCGCGCAAGCCGGTCAACCTTATGCACGATGCAGTAGTTGATCTGGTGCTGGGCGACGTATTTGATCATCCGCATCAACTCGGGTCGGTCTGCCTTGCGCGCAGATTCGCCAGCATCAACAAATTCGGCGACAACGGTCGCCCCAAGGTCATCGGCTTTGCGCTGATTCGCTTCACGCTGGGCGGGGATTGAGTAGCCCTCCTCTGTGCCACCTTTCTCAGCCTGTTCCTTGGTTGAGACACGAAGATACGTGACCGCAACCGCTCCGCCCGAAGGGATCGAAGGGTACGCAAGATCATCGATCGGCTGCCTGTCTGGAACAGTGATGGTCATTGGCTCTTCTCCAAAGTGGGGTAACAAGTGCCCACCGCAGAATCATCAACTGCAAATGTTGATCGTGAGAAGAGCCCGAAGGCTGTAGGACTAAGCCGAATCGGCCACGTTATCTTGCCTCGAATTATTGCCCGAGGGTTTAATGCCACAACATCTACCGCAGCGGCAGACAACTTCATTCTACGCCGACCGCGCAGATTTGGCCTCGAATATGCGGTCGCCTGATTCAGTGGTTCGTCGTGCCCCAACATCTTGGAGGGAGAAACGGATGAGTAGCTCGGTGAGGAGATCGACATCAGGAGTGTCGCGGTGCACTGCGCGGATGCTGAGCTGACGTTCTTCTCTGCTCCGTCGATCAGTCACTCGTTCATAGTTCGGAGTCATCACTCTTCTGCCTCACTGGCGTGCAAATCGATGCTTGCAAAGAAGGCATCTTCTGCGGCTTGGCGGGCTGCGACCTGGTCGAGAACGAACTGCACAAAGTCAGCGTCACGGTCGGTGACGACCTGTTCTGCAATTTGTGGAGGTTGTTCCTCGCCGGGCCAGGGTGTTTGCCGCGTCGGCCGGTCTCGATCTCGGCGAGTGCCGCTTGCGGCAACCCAATCCCGCAGCCTGACACGAGCGTCAGAGAAGTCGCGGTGCCACCCAAATGGTGCTGAACCGTCTTGCTCCGGGTCATAAGCGCAGAGCCAATGCAGATGCAGGGCAGACAGCTCCCAAAGCAGCTCGGAGTGCCGGTGCCACATCGGTGGTATTTCTGACGCTGGTAGCCCGTACTCCGTGCGAAGCCAGTTGACCCAGCGGTTGAGCACCAACAGCTCCTGTTCCAGATCGTGCGCTGTCAGCAGGTTCCAATTGATTGGGTGCGGCGGCACGGCAGCTGGCTCGGGAGAAAAGCTGGACTCCGCAGTGTCATCGAATTCAGTGTGATCGTTCATGAGAGACGCCCCTATTCCCGTTCAACGACCGAGGCCTGGAGTATCGCTACTTGGCCGCCGCCTGGGCGCTTCGAACGTTCTATTTTCCCCTCGTGACGGCACGTCGTGCGCGCCACTGCGAGAACTGCGATCGACGCTGTAGTGTGTGCGAGCGGTGTCGTGCCCGATTTTCTTTGCGACGAACTCTTCACCTTCGAGGTTTTGCCCATCGCGCTCGTAGTTGTACGGATGCAAGTAGCCTTCAGCGACGAAGCTGTCGCCTTTCACGAACCGCTCGTAGGCCCGCTCGGCGGTGGCACGGTATATGACGAGGTTGTGGAAACTTGTTTCAAGTTTCGTGAACGTGCCGTCGCTTTCGTGCCGGTAGTTTTCTTGCCCGAAGCGTGCATAAAATCGCGCTTCACCACGGTCTGTTTCAGTGAGCTGCGGGTCGCTGGCGATAAAACCAGAGATCGACTGCTGTGTGCGAATAGTCATTGGACTGTTCTCCTGTCTGAGTGGAAGCCGCCAGGCCGGTAGCTCCTATCAGGCAGGTGCGCGAGCACCCCCGCGGGGAGTTTCAGTCATCAGATGCAGGTTTAAGCAGCAGCGTTTCGATTTCGCTGCGTTCTCGTTGCAGAGCCTTCGCGTCGGAGCGCTTGGGCCACGGATGCAAGTCGGTAATGATGGGCGGGGCTGAACGCAACAGCAGAACACCGGTGCCAAACGGGATCGTACGGATACGGTCGGGCGGCAGGATCGGCACACGGCGCACAGAACGCTGGCTCGTGCGTGAGCCGTAGTCGCCAAGGCTCACTGAGTCGGTGAACTCGTCCCGTTCACCGATGAGCGTAGAGAGGTCTTGCAAGTCTCGTGAGTTTGAAGCGCCGCCGAGCACGATCTTCACGATGCTGGCGTCCCAGATGGCGGACGCCTGATCGTCGCTCCATTTATCTCTCGCCTGCGCGAGCGACTGCAACACCGGCATTGTCGTGATGCCTGTGCCTCCACCTTCTGCCATCAGCGTTGGTAGAGAGGGCAGCGGTGCGAGATTGCCGATCTCGTCGAGTGCCAGCAGAAGCGGCGGGTCAAGTCGTGCACCGGGTGATCGTGCCGCAATACGACGGCACATCTCCACGAGATCCTCGACGAGTGCCGCAACCAGCGCTGCGCTATTGCCAGCACCGGCCCCGGTAGCCAGCAAATACAGGGTGCCCTTGCTTCGAATGAACACTTCGGGGTCAAATGTTTCATCTTCTGTAGGGCTCACTGCATCCATCACGCGCGGGTCAGCCAGAGCCGCAAGTGCGAGTGAAACACCTTGCCATATGGAATCCCGGGTGCGCGGGTCTGCTTCGATCATCGCCTCCAGCGAGTCCGCCCATCCCGTCGCTGCCCGTGAAGAGGTGTGCAGAATTGCGACTGCGTCTGCTGCAGCTGATGGGTCGAGCGTCCATCGAAACAGTTCAGCAGGGCTGCGATTATCGAGTGCGGCAGCATGCAGCAGTGCTTGGAGCGCGACACGGGTTTTTCCTTCCCAAAACCCGCCACCATCAACACCGCCGTCGCCAAGTCCGGTGGCTGCTGCGAGCCCGGTGGCACGGATCATTGCGGTGAGCGGATCCTCGCACCCGCGAATTGGCGACCATCGTAACCCTGAGGCAACGCCGTCGGCGAGGTGTTGGGGGTCAAACACCATCACCGGGCCGATCCGTTCTCGTGCACGCAGCGTCGCGGTGAGGTTATCTGGCCGGGTCGAGGTCGTTACTACTGCGCCGGGCGCATCAAGAATTGCTGGGATCACTATGTGCAGCCCTTTCCCTGAACGGGGTGGGCCGATGAGCAAGATTGAATCTTCAACGCTCGCCCACACGTCTTTGCCGCGAGATTGCCCGAGTAGGTACCCGATATCTGCTGGCGTCGGGTGTTCGAGCGATGGCCGAAGCGTTCCGGCCCTGCGCAGCAGAGACTTCGCAGAGGCCGCGGTGTGCACCTCATGGGTGGTCGCAACACCAACGAGCCTGCGCGGGTCAGTGTCAATCTTGCGCGAATGCCGACGCCAGAGGCTCCACACCCAGACGGTCACAGTGCCCAAAACACTGAGCATGATCGCTGTGACCATCCAATACGCGAATGAGTTCAGATCTTCAGTTCCGAGCGCAGTGCCGGGATGGCCAGGCGTGAATAGTACGTTCACGCCGCCCGCAATACCTACCTGTGGTGGGTCGCTGCTCATTATGAATGCCGTGATTGTTCCGGCTGCGCGCAGCACGAGGGCGAGGGCGAAGACTCCGATGAGTGCTGCAATCATGATGTTGGTGAGTTCGTCTCCGAGCGCACCAGCTTGTCGGTTCGTTGGTTTCATGGCAGCTGCTCGGTAATGATTCGGCCCGAGATGTTGCCGATCAACAGCACCTCGGTTGCGTACTCGGCCAGTTGGGCGAGATCGATCAGTGCGCGCACTACACCACGTGCATCACTTTCAGCGGAGCTGATGGTAAGTGCGACGGTGATGTCTTCGCCAGGGATGAACCCGGCCCCACCAAGTTCGAGCAGCTGCGGTATTCGGCCCCTCCGTGCGCGCTGTGACACCGGTGCTGGCGTCGAAGGGGCTGCAGGCATGTGTGTAGACATGATTGGGCGTGTGGTGTGAATAATGTCGGTGAACACGGTGCCGTCGCTCTCGCGCACCTCAACCCGAATAGTTCGCGTGCGGTTCAGAGTGAGGGCGTCGAGCAGCTCACCGAACCGCGCTCGACTCCAGGGAGCATCCGGTTCGGTAGCTGGAAAATCAGCACCATCGAGTGTGACGTGTACGTGACCGATTCCACCAACAGTGATGACCGCAAGCGGCAGCTCAATCAACGGTGCTTCGGTGACGTTCGAGTGGGGGTTCTTTATGCTCATGCGACGTAGGTGCGCTTACTTTCCCAGACGGCATTCACCGAGCTGTGTCGCCTGCCGTGGAAGGCTTTGCACTGCAGAAATTGGTGCGTTACTGCGTGTTCATCCGCCCAGTTGTATCGAAAAGCTCAAGTTCAGCGGGGTGGAGCTGATGCTGGCAGACGAACGAGCGGTCTTTGATACGCCACAGCCCTTGGCCGACACCGAGGCCAGGCAAAAGCTGCCGTTCGGTGCCGGTGAGTCCGAGCGCGTTTGCAGTAGCGCCGAGTTGGTCAGATTCTTGGCGGTAGATGATCCGTGTTTCTGCGTTCGCGAGCAGTGAGTTTGCGAGGGAACGCATTGCTGATCCTTGGTCGCCTACGTTTTCAAGATCGGTGAGTTTGTGGAAGATGAGCATGTTTGCGATGCCGTAGTGGCGTGCAAGTCGCCAGTGCGCGTCCATACGCTTCAACAGGGCCGGGTGTGACATGAGCCGCCAGGCTTCATCGTAGATACACCAGCGTTGCCCGCCGTTCGGGTCAAGCAGCGCCGATTCCATCCACGCTGACGAGCAGGTCATCAGCACCGATATCAGTGTCGAGTTCTCTGCAACGCGTGACAGATCGAGCGAGATCATCGGTAGCGTCGGGTCAAACTGCACCGTCGATGGCCCGTCAAAGAGCCCTGCAAGATCGCCTGATACGAGTCTTCTGAGTGCGTGCCCGACGAGCCTGCCATCTTCGGCAAGCCGCCCATCACTATCAGCCGCCTGGTCGGGGGCAAGTACATGGTCGACGATCATTGGCAGGATCGGTACCGTGTTGTGCCTCACGGTTTCTGTCAGCGCAGTATCGATCGCCGTGTGTTCAAGCGGCGAGAGCGGCCGGTCGAGCACTGTCTCTGCGAGTGCTCCGATCAGGTCACGACGCCTTGCGGCAACTGTAATTGCCCACTCATCGTCACCTATTCCTGAGGGCCGGTAGCCTTCGTCGAGAGGGTTGAGGCGCGTGATGAGTCCGTGGCCGAGCACGATCGCGCGCCCACCGACTGCTTCAGCGACGGCAGTGTGTTCACCTTTCGGGTCTCCCGGCACGTAGACACGCCGCCCGAATGGGAGCGATCGAGTGTAGAGGCTCTTTGCGAGGCTCGATTTCCCTGACCCGACGATGCCAGCGAGCACGAGATTTGGGGCCGTGATGATGCCGCGCGAGTAGAGCACCCAGGGGTCATACACGAAGGACCCACCCGAGTAGAGGTCTTGGCCAACGAATACACCGTCGGAGCCGAGCCCACCCTCGGCAAGAAACGGGTACGCGCCAGCGAGCGTTGCTGACGTGTCTTGATGCCGCGGCAATTTGAACCTGCCTGGCGATCGCAATTGTGCAGTGCCAGGTTCTCCTGAGTTGGGTAAATATATGGTGGATCGGCGCTCCGCCTGCTCCGCCTCCCATTTCTCGCGCGCTGCAGCCTGCTCGGTCCGGTGCTGTGCGACTTCAATCTGCTTCGCTGCTTTCACCCGCTGCTTACGAAGGCCACGTTTTCTGCCGCGGGTGAAACGAGCACCGATGTGTGCAGACGCTCACGCTCATCGCGTTTCACAGCCCGAGCCCTCTCGCTCGTTTCACCGCGGCGACTCCGGGATGTTCAAACCACGAGGAGTGATGAACATGCTGAGAGTTACGTGCAGTCGTGTTGAGCACGGGCTGATCCTCGACGGCGTCTTCGGCACTGATCTCGTGCTGCCGGTAGAGGGCAACATATCCGAAGGAGTGACTGTAGGTCATGTCGTAGTCGCCGTCACGAACTTCGCGTTCCAATGGACCCGTCGGCGGTGACTCATAGACATGCCCGTTCTCTAAGGCGGCTTGCGTGCTTTCGTCGCCGTAATCCCAGCTCTTGAGATGGTTGAGAGCAGCATCGATGCCCTCGTCATCGATCAGTTGCAGTACTTCGTCAGCGTCTTCGCCCTGTAAGAAGCAGATGCTCACCCAACGCTTGACTGTGGCGGGTTCTGCGGGAGACTCAGCATGCCACGCGATTCGAGCTGCCGCTGATGCTCCAGCGTTTACGTGCTCTTCCGCTTGGTCAATGAAGATTGCGGCTTGATGTAGTTCGTCAGCTGCTGCGAGAGCATCTCTTGCCCCTGTTTGGTGGTTGCCGTGATCGTCGAAGGCGCGTGATCGCGTCGAAGCATGAGCAGTAGCCAGCTGATCGAGCACCTGCCGCAGTGAGCGTATGTTAGCGAGTAGATCGCCGAGCACTCCGTACATGTCTTGTGGGTGCTCGAAGTTGCGGCTCGCATGGGCAAGCCCGCGCATCGCGTCGGCGGCTTCACTGGCATCGGCGACTGGATCGTAAAAAGTAGGCATGACGGCCTCCTCCATGAAGAGTGTTGGATCACTGATCTGATAGGTGTGCTTGGTCGCGCAACTTGACAGCAAACCTGTTTAAACATTTCCCAACGCGCAAAGTTGCTCAATGGGCAAAGTTGCTGTTACTCTCGCTGTATGACAACACCCGGGTTGAGAGACCAGAAACGCAAACAGACCTCGCACGCGCTTTCGCGCACGGCGTTTGAATTCACCCAGGAACGTGGCCTGGATGGGTTTACCATCGACGACGTTGTCAAGCAGGTCGGTGTTTCCAGGCGTACATTCGCTAACTATTTCTCGTGCAAAGAAGAAGCTGTTGCAGCGCTCGCTCTTGAACAGTTAGAAGACGGCATTGCCATGCTGCCGGAGATGCCCGAGGGCATCCCGCTACTGGAGTGGGTGCGCGCACTCGCGCTTCATCAACTTTCGGGGGGCATGCTTGACCTGTTGACCCAGCTGCGAGACCTGGCACGGAAAGATCCGGCTTTGCAGCCGTTCGTTGAGAACGTGCACGCAGAAATTCGTAGAACTGCGCAGGCTGTGGTCACGGCGCAAGCTAAGAATTCTGCGGCGAAGTTTGCGGCTCCGATCATCGTTGGAGCCGCCTACGGTGCACTGACTTCGTTCATCGAAGCCGGGTCTTCGGGGTCGGAGTCGTCGCTCGATGAGTTCGTTGAGAAGGTGTTCTCAAAGCTCAGAGCCGGTCTCTAACCCCACCATTTTTCAACTCTTCGCACGTAGGGGCCCACCCTACGTTTACTCGGCATGCCAGAAAGGCTTTTGATGTCCATATTTCTGTACCGTTTATCACGGTTTTCCTACCGGCGTCCGTGGGTGTTCATTCTCACTTGGCTGCTCATCGTTGGCGGGGTGCTCGGCCTTGCTGTTGCAAGCGGGGCCAAAATCAGCTCGGCAATCACGATCGATGGCACCCAAAGTCAGACGGTCATCGACCAGCTGCGCACCGAGTTTCCCGAAACTTCTGGCGGTCAGGGCACCATCGTCTTCACCGCTGATGAAGGCAAACGCCTTGATGAGGATGGAGCTGCAGACGCGGTTCGCGCGGCAATGAAAGAAATTTCTGAAAACGAATACGTCGTTGCCCGTGAAGCCCCAGCATTAGCAACCCCACCCACCCAAGCGACAGCTGGTCAACAGGCGCAGCAACCGGGGCTGCCACAACAATCAGCTGAGCAGTCACCGATGCCATCCCCGAATGCTCCGCCAAGTCCTGAGCAGCAAGAAAAGATGATGCAAGAGGCCTTGCTGAAACAGGGCATGCTTGCACCCGGGGTGCTCGTGTCAGCTGACGGGGCTGTTGCCCTCATGCAGATCCAGTTCACCGAACAGGTTGAAGACCTGCCATCTGGCGTCATCGAAGACGTCGTTGCGATCGCATCCGAGCATGCCGACACAGCAGGGCTCACGGCACTTCCCACGGAATCTCTGAAACCACACGAACCACCCTTGGGTGGCCATGAAGCGCTCGGGTTACTCGTCGCGGGCCTCGTACTCTTGCTCACGCTCGGCTCGCTTCGAGCGGCGGGCCTGCCACTGGTGACCGGCATCATCGGTGTCGCGGTCGGGCTCGGCGGAGCCTTCGCACTCTCCCAGAGCATCGAACTCACCAGCGCCACCCCGGTACTCGCCCTCATGATCGGGCTCGCCGTCGGGCTAGATTACGCACTCTTTATCGTGAACCGGCAACGCCACCTGATTCTGCGTGAGGGCCTTTCGGCAGAAGAAGCCGCAGGCAGGGCCGCAGGTACAGCAGGAAGCGCCGTGCTCTTTGCAGGCCTCATCGTCATCATCGCCCTCGGGGGCCTTACCCTCATCGGTATCTCGTTCCTCACCACAATGGCGCTGGTAGCGGCAGCAACTGTGCTCTGTGCAGTGTTGATCGCATTGACACTCTTACCAGCACTTCTCGGGCTCATCGGCGAACGAATCCTGAGCACAAAAGCGCGTACTCGCGGGCAGAAGCGCAGCTACGAACAGCGCCACGGCTTCGCCCACCGCTACGCGACAGCACTGGTAAAGGGCAGGTGGGTAGTGATCGTTGCGGTCGTGGCCCTTCTTGGTGTGGCCGCAATCCCGATGACGCAAATGAGCCTGGGCATGCCAAACGGTGCCACAGCAAACCTCGACACCACCGAACGCCAAGCAGCAGACGCCGTCTCCGAAAGCTTCGGTGACGGGTACAACGCACCCCTTGTCACCGTGATCCACGCCCCCGACGGCACTAGCTTCACAGATTCCCAACTGCCTGGCATCACCAGCGAACTTGAACAAAGCGACGCGATCGAAACGGTACGCCCAATGGGCATTTCGCCTGATAGTTCGCTGGCGTTGTTCTCGGTGATCCCGACTGCCGGTGCTGATGATGACGCAACGAAGACACTCGTGCATACCCTGCGTGAAGACACGGGCACGCTCACCGGTATTAGTGGCACCACCATCGGCGTGACAGGGCTCACCGCCATCAACCTCGACATTTCAGAGAAACTCGCAAGCGTCTTGCCGCTCTACATCACCATCATCGTGGTGCTGTCACTTCTCGTGCTGCTCGTCGTATTCCGGTCGGTGCTGATTCCAGTCAAAGCAACCGCCGGATTCTTGCTCACGATCGGTGCCACCTTCGGCATTATGACCGCTATCTTCCAGTGGGGCTGGCTGAAAGAGATTGTAGGATTCGACACGCCAGGCCCGATCCTCTCGTTCCTACCGATCATGGTGACCGGCATCTTGTACGGCCTCGCCATGGACTACGAAATGTTCCTGGTCAGCTCCATGCGTGAAGCCCACGTACACGGGCGCGCAGGCAAACAGTCGGTGATTCATGGATTTGAGCAGGCCAGCCGCGTCGTCGTCGCAGCAGCAGTCATCATGGTGTCCGTGTTCGCAGGATTCATCTTCAGCGACGACAGCATGGTGAAACAATTCGGTCTCGCCCTGGCAGTTGGCATTCTCGTCGACGCGTTCCTCGTGCGTATGACGCTTGTTCCAGCGCTCATGTCGGTGCTTGGAAAAGCGGCATGGTGGATTCCGAAGTGGCTCGACAAGCTGCTCCCCAACCTCGATATCGAAGGCGACCGACTCTTGAAACACCTCCACCAGAGTTCAAACGCCAAACAGCAGGTCGAAGGCGGGGCTCACCCCAATACAGCCCACTAACCTCAGGTGATGCACACCACGCAACGACAGGCACCATGCGGTTCCCGTTGCGTGGTGTGCACACTGTGAGTAATGAAAATGATTGCTATAAGGATTCTGGATGAACCATGCCCAATGCTCAGTTTTCAAACGTTGCGGCACAAGGGCAATGCCGCAGCAGTGAATGCTTGAGCCTGTTGCCCAACGAGTAGCCGGGTTTCACAGGACGCCTGGATCGCGGCCTGCTCGATCGCGGCGACAGCAGCATCAAGTTCTTCCGCGGTCGTTGCAGACTCGCTGACTAGGCCGGTGTAGCGGAGCACGCCGTGGCCAGCGGTGAGATCAGCCTCTTGTTGCAGCACATCATGAAACTCTGCTGTTTGTGACGCGTCCTCGATCTGACCGATGCGTTGGCGCTGGTGAGCGTCCGAAATGTATTCGGTCTTCTTCTTCCGAATATCGCGGGCGGCCTGGTCCGAGCGCATAGGAGTGCACAGCAGCGAGAACGAGCGTTGGATTCCCGTCGATAACAGTAGAGGTGCCAGAAACCCGGGGTACACCATCGATCGGGGCCATTCGCTGACGGGGCTTACCCCTTGTTCTTGGACACGTGATTTCCTGCATTCCTGTTGGAAGAGAGCGAGAATCTAAGAGATGGCAAAGAACTACTACCCCGAGGAATTCCGGCGCAAAGCGGTCGACCTCTACGAATCCACCCCTGAGCAGACGATGCAGGAGATTGCAACAGACCTTGGGATCTCTCGCAGTGCCCTGGACACGTGGGTCGCGAAATACGGGACCGGGCAACGAGCCCCTGCTACGCCGACAGCAACCACCACAGGTGCTGACACACCAGAATTCACGATTCGCCGCTTAGAGGCCCAGCTGGCGGCAGCGAAAGCCGAAACTAGGAAGCTCACCACCGAGCGTGACATCCTGCGTCAGGCGGCCAAATATTTCGCGGGAGAGACGAACTGGTGAGCCGCTTCCAGTTCGTTGAAGACCATAAGCACGTCTGGGGCGTGAAGCGGTTGTGTGAAGTTATCGACGTCGCGAGGTCCTCGTTCTATGCCTGGCTCAACGCCGCTGCAGGACGAGCTGCGAGGGCTGCGGCCGACGATGAGTTGGCGGCTCGTATTCGGAGATTGCAGGACCCGGAACAAGGTGGTGATCGTGCGTATGGTGCGCCGCGAGTCACTGCCGAACTTAACGATGGGGTGTCTGCTGGTGAACGGGTGAACCACAAGCGAGTTGCCAGGGTGATGCGTGAGCATCAACTTGTAGGGATACGGCTGCGGCGTCGGGTGAGGACCACGATCGCTGAGCAGAGCGACGAGAAGTTCCCTGATCTACTGGATCGTGACTTCAGTACCGGCGAGTCGGGGCGCCGCTATGTGGGCGATATCACTTATCTGCCGATTAAAGATGGCACGAACTTGTATCTCGCGACCTGTATCGATTTGGGGTCGCGCAAGCTTGCGGGTTGGTCGATGGCCGATCATATGCGCACCGAACTTGTTACTGATGCGCTCACGGCTGCGTGGCGTGCGCGTGGCGGCTGTCTTCAAGAGGCTGTGTTTCACAGCGACCACGGCTCGGTCTACACCTCGAAAGCGTATGGGCAGCTGTGTACACAGTACGGGGTGCGCCAGTCGATGGGGCAGGTAGGTTCGTCTGCCGATAACGCGCTTGCGGAATCGTTCAACGCGGCACTCAAGCGTGAGCTCCTTGAGGGGCGGGCCGCGTTTGCTGATCAGGCGAGTGCGTATCGGGCGGTGTTCAGATGGGCGAACCGCTACAACACCAGGCGGAGGCATTCAGCGATCGGGAATATTGCACCAAACGAGTACGAGCGGCGTGAGGCGGATATGCTTCAGAGCGCGGCATAACTATGTGAACAAGATGTCCAAAATCAAGGGTCAAGGCCCCTCACCCGTGTCGCGAAGCGCAACCCAGATACACGCATCACCTGGGTGCTGCGGCGCGGCACCGTCGGGAACACATTCGGCGGGGGCAGTGAAGACGAGCTGCCCGAACGCGGCGCGCTGGGGCAGCGGGCAAAGCAGGCCGTCGAGGACGGAATTGTCGACCTCGTCGCTGGTTTTCGCACGGAACAGATCCTGATGCGTGAAGGCCAAGCTGAGCTTGCGGCAGAGGACGGCCGTCACCTTGACCGTGCGGCCAAGGTGTTTGTTGCAGCCGGGTTCCGGCCTGACCTGTCCTTCCTCTCCGAGATTCGACTCGACCTCGATGTGCGGTTGCAGGCCCCCTCGAAGGTCGCGCTTGAAGTCGACCCGAACCTGCATTCCTGTGGATCCGTGTGCGCTACTGGTGCGGCAGATCTTGCCCAGCCGGAGTCGGGCTTCTGCATCGTGGGTGCGAAGTCGTACGGTCGCGCCCCGACGTTTCTCGCTCTCACCGGCTTCGAACAAGTGCGCAGCGTGGTGGCGGCGATCGCAGGTGACACCGCAGCGGCTGCGCGGGTTGATCTTGTTCTGCCAGATACCGGAGTGTGCGGCGGTGCCGGCCTCTTCGACGCACCTGCAGAGGAATCGGCTGGCGGGTCCTGCTGTGCGCCAGCACCGCAGCTTGTTCAGGTCGGAACGGCGTCCTCGACCTGCTGCTGAATCCTGAACGACCAAGGGGGCAGGAACCAGATCGGTTGCTGCCCCCTTCATGTATGGTGACGTGCTTTGGGCAGACTCTCCGGGAGATCGCGCAGCCAACCGGCAGTCATTTGGGAACGACCCGCGTTGTGGACGCAATCGAAGGGTACGGTGGGCTGGTGTTCGGTAGTCTTGTCTGGGTTGCACTTTCAGTCTGAGGCGAGGGAGTTGAGCAGTGTACGCACGCGGCCTGCGATATCTTCGCGTATCTCAGCGAGTTCGTCGGTGGAGGCGAGGGCGGGATCGCCCACTGCCCAGTCTTCTTAGCGGACCCCGGGAATGATTGAGCACACGTCGGTCGCGAGGTGTCGCCATTACCCGGCCGCCTCAATGAGTTCGCGCAGCGCCCGCGTCACGGGGACCTTGCCCGAGACCACGACCTGCTCGTCGATCACGAGCGCGGGGGTCTGCATGACCCCGTATGCGGCGATCTCGGCGTAGTCGGTCACCTTGGTGACGGTGGCGTCTCGCCCGAGTTCAGCGAGAGCCTCATGGGTGCGCTTCTCGAGTGTGGCGCAGTTGCGGCAGCCGGGGCCGAGAATCTTGATGTCCATGTGCGTGGCCTTTCGAGGGTGGATCTGCCAGCCAGTCGGCGCGATGGCCTTCGGGCGGCTATCAGGCGATCGGGATGAGGTTGAAGATGAAGCCGATGAGGAAGATCGCGGCGAGCACGATCCCGGTGAAGAGCGCCAGCAGCGGCCACTTCATGACCCGGCGCAGCATGATGAGTGAGGGGATGGAGAGCGCGACGAGGCTCATCATGAACGCCATCGTGGTACCGAGTGCGACACCCTTCGTGAAGAGCGCTGAGGCGAGCGGCACGACCGCTGCCGGGTTCGCATAGAGCGGGGCCCCGGCAAATGTGGCGATGAGGAGCGAGAACGGATTCTCGGGGCCCGCGACCTCGGCGAAAAACTCGTCGGGCACCCACCCGTGAATCGCGGCACCGATGAGCACGCCGAGCACCAGGTAGGGGAGGATCTTTACGATTATCTGCCGGGTCTCCGCCCATGAAGCGTCCACCCTGTCACGCATGCTGGGCCTCTTCTGAGCGGTTGCGAGCTGCGTGGTGCGGCTGGTGAAGACGAAGGGCTCGACCCACTGGTCAAGTTTGAAACGCGACAGCACCAGTCCGACCGTGATCGAGACGGTCGCACCGGCGAGGGCCCAGCCTGCGGCGATGTCCCACCCGAAGGTGCCGCCCATCAGGATGATGCCTGTCTCGCTAATGAGTGGGGAGGAGACGAGGAAGGCGAGGGTCACGGCGAGGGGAACGCCCGCGGCGACGAGGCCGATGAAGATCGGGATCGAACTGCACGAGCAGAACGGGGTGATTGCCCCGAGCGCCACCGCCAGCAGGATGCCCACGAAGAGCCCCTTGCCGGTGAGCACCCCGCGCACCCTCTCTGGTGAGATCTGCGTGTTCACGAGGCCCACGAGGAACAGGAGCCCCACGAGCAGCAAGGTGATTTTGACGGTGTCGTAGAGAAAGAACTCAAGGGCCGCGCCGAGTGTGGATGCGAGATCTACCCGGAAGAGGTCGCCAAGCAGCCACGGCCACAGCACCTCGTTCACGGCAAACACCACGCCCCAAACTGCTGCCAGGACCACAAGTAGTGCCCAAACCTTCAGGTCGTCTCGGGGTGACGCGGATCGCGTCGGGCGCGCACTGTCGACCGTCATGCGTGCCTCCCGGAGTTCGTGCTTGCATTGATAATATTCGATGTGAGTCGGGGCGTGTGGTGATTGAGTTCTCGTCGGGTGCTGCACGGGGCGCGGCAGTCTCACAGCGTACTGTTGAGTTACAGGCTGCGTGAGGGGTGGGAACTGATGACGACCGCGGAGGGAGTGCTGCGCGAACTGCTTGCCGAGGCGATGGGCGCGATGGAGCAGGCCTCAGGCGGCGCCTCGGTGTGCAGTTTCACGAAGTCAGGTGTGCCCGTTCCCGCACTGAAATATGCTGAGGGACGATGGGCTGCGTTGCGCGAGCTGAAGTCCCAGGGCGCCACCGAAGAAGCGTCGCTGGCATTGGGTGCCGTCTGGCAGGAGCGCCTCGCGGAACTGCAGTCACGTGGTGCGGGAAGCGATTGGCTCGCGTATACGACCGGAGGGGTTGATGCGCTTGCGGAGTTCAGGCTGCGTGTCAGTCATGAATCCGGGGATGATCGGCCCTAAGGTCGTCCGGTCTGAAACTCGGCCATTTGCTCCGGGGTGAGTGTTCCACCTTGCTCGGCGGCTGCCTGAAACGCTGGCAAATGGACATCGGCTGAAGCGCGGCGAAGATTGGTGAGCACACGGAACAGCGCGGCATCATCCGTCTGAGCGAGGAGGGTGTCGTACATGGCAATGTTCGCGACTTCTCCGTCGGCCCACGCCCGGGCGGCCGTCGTTCGATCTGAGGGGGCCTGGAGCCTCCCGAGGTAAGGGTTTTCGGGAACCTCGATGCCAAGCCGTTCCAACTGTCTGACGAGCGCGCTGCTGTGTCGATCCTCCGCAGCTCGGATCGAAACATAAGGTTCGACTTCACCGAATTTCTCGATGACTGCGAGATAACTCGCGGAGGCATGGTACTCGCCGTCGGGGCCCATCAAAGCCTCCCAGGCGATCGCTGCGTCGGTGCCTGCAGGGGGAGCCTCCGGAAGGGTCACGCTTTCCGGGGAATCCCGCTCGGCGCTCTCCTCCACCGTGCTCTCGGCTGGGGCCTCCGTCGTGGCTGGCGTGTCGGCGTTCTCTGTGACTGGTGCGACTGTCGTGCATCCAGCCAGTCCTATCATCAGGGCGGTTGTTGCGAGAAGGGCGAACTGCCTGATCATTTCGAAACCCCAAACTGTGTGATCGTAATGCGTGTCCTGATACTACCAGGGGTATCTATGTGAGGCCAGCACAAGTTCAGTGATCGGGCAAAGTCATGCGAAGCCGGGGAGCAAAGGGATATGGGCTCACTTGTGACCTGACCTACAGTTTTATTTCCACTCTCACCTGAACGAGCATCAGACCCGAGCGTGACTGTGTGCTTGTCGTGGGGGCTTCATCTCAATTCACGGTCGAGCGTTCGCGATAATTGCACCAGCTGTGACTAGCGAGATGCGCACCTGCTTTCGGTCGGCGCCGAGTGTGCGGGCGATCGCGCGTATCGAGATGCCGCCGCCGTGCAGTTTCACTGCTTCAGCGGCATCCTCGATCGTGAGTCCGTGCTGGCGGCGCACGACATTGTTCCGGGTGAGGTGCTTCGAGACTGTTGCACGGTGCACACCATACTTCTGTGCGAGATAGCCGACGCTGAGACCAGCGAGGTAATCGTCGACCAGGCGGTCTACTTCAGAGGGGGTGAGAAAGGTTTGAGGTTTCCCAATCCTCCTGACGCAGGCCCCTCGAACGTCCTGAATTGGGGTGTTCTCGACCCGCTGAGACACCCGGTAGACGCCTCGTTTCCAGCGGGATATCAACGATTTCAGCATCGGGGTAGGGTTTGAAAACTCTCTACGCAGGAACCCCAAGGAGAGCTGAGAGAAGTGGGAGCTTGCTCACACTTCCGAGGCCGACGCAGGGGTTGATGCGCGCAGCGCGATCACCCCAGATGGGTCAGGTTTGAACTTGTGGCCAGGGTCCGCCCTTGGTTGCGGGTCCTGCCTGGCCCTTTTTCTTTGCGTCAGCGGCCGACGGCGCGCATGCCTGCAGCGTCGTAGCGATCGCCGGACACGCCGAGCCGCTCGACGATTTGGTCCAGGGCGGTGTCGTGCTGTTTGGGGCCGCTATCCCGCTATCCCTATCTCGCCGCCCCCGAGCGTAACGGTGCGCGTTTGGCGTAACGGTGCGCGTTTGGCTTGAATAACGGTGTGATGACGGACGAAATCGAGCCAACCGCGCACCGTTATCCAGGGTTCGTCTCGAGCTTGTCACTAGGTCGCCGATGTCGACATATATCGCCGTTGTTTTGGTGATTTATCGGCGACATATGCCGACATCGGCGACGTTGGGTGGCGGACGTTGGGTGGCGGACGACTTACTTGCCATCCCCGGGGTGGCGCAGGTTCGCACTGCTTATATGGAGTACTCGGAGCCGTCAATCGCCACGCAGCTCAAGGCCTTTGACGCCGATGGGATCACCGATGTCCTTGTCATTCCATTGTTGCTCACGGTCAGTGACCACAGCCTTGATGACATCCCGGCGATTTGTGGACAATCCCATGATCCGAAGCTCTTGGCTCAGCTGGCTTCGGAAAACATTGAGGTGTATCACCCCAAAGCGGACATTCAGTTCTCTCCGACACTTGATTTCTCTGGGCTCGTTAGGGCAAACCTTGCCCGTCGGGCCGACAAGTTGCTGGGGAAGCGGGCCTCGGATGACACCCGCACGGGCCTGGTGCTTGTTGGTTATGGCAGTGCCGAGTTCGATGACGAGTGGACGGCATTCTTCGAAGAGACCCGGCGTCACGCGGAGGAGGATTTGGGAGTTGTGGCCTCTACCCACGCGTGGTGCGGGCATCTGGTTGATTACAGCCGCAAGCCCACGGTGGATGCGATAAACAAAATGCTTGAACAAACCGACCAGGTGGTAGTGGTTCCGCAGTTGGTTTCCTATGATCCAATGTTCCAGGAACGCATTGTTGGGCGGGCAACCAAGGAGTCGGCGGATCCTTCGCGGGTTCTTTACAGTGCGGATGCGATCCTCCCGGACCCGGAAGTTGGTAACTGGGTTGTGCGGATTTCAAATGAGTTGCTGAACGCTCAGGAGAAGCAGGCTTCCTGAGGTAGGAGGCTTCCCCGGACGGCGCGTCTTCCCCTACTTTCCTGAGTAGACGGGGAAGTCGCTGTGTTCGCCGTAGTCGCGGGCGTATCTGAAGACCCGTCCGCGGTGGGGGCGATGACGACACTAAGTTCATCGCAGAGGTTGGCTTGGATGAAGGACCAGTTGAGGACGCCACCGCCTCCCAGCATCAGCGTCTGGACATCGAATAGATCTGAAAGCTTGTCCAAGAGCAGCTCGAAGTCAATACTTGTATCCCCGGCGATCACATAGGAGATCCCCAGCTTTCGTAGGAACGCCATATAAGCGTTCGATGCTCTTCCGGTGAGGACCTCGATGACGTGCGCAGTGGTGGTTCGGTAAGTCATCTCCGCACTGTCCCAGCCGAGCCGTCCGGAGGGGTCAATAGATATGTAGTACTTGCTTGCATCACTCACGGCGACGAAGTCTCCATCGGGCACGGGGGCTGCGTCCGCTTCCGGCGTCCGCATGTAGTTGCCGATTATCTTCCCATCCAGTGACGTCATCATGTGGCAGAAAACGTACGGTCTCGTCATGGCTTCTCCTGTTCATTTTGCTGGTTTCTTCTGATCAGCACATGTACATTTTCCTGCGTCTTCCCGCTTCACGGGAGTGGAGAGTTCTATCCTGGGAGGGATCTATCCCCCTCACATAGTCGTGGGTTTCAAGGACAATGGAGGAATGAAACGCGACATGCTGTACAACGAGCTCGGGACCTTCCTCAAGGCCCGCCGCGCCGAACTAAGCCCTCGCCGAGCAGGCCTTCCAGACGGTGTTCGGCCCCGCCGTGTTGCGGGACTCCGTCGGGAGGAGGTCGCAACACTCGCCTCCATCAGCACCGACTATTACACGCGTATTGAGCAGGGACGCATCCAAGCTTCAGCACCTGTCCACAACACCCTTGCCGATGTGCTCAGTCTTGACCAGGACCAGCGTCGCTACCTGCTTGACCTTGCGGGCAAACCCTCCACAAGGAGCCCCCGGCAGAGCGTGCAGAAAGTCAAACCTCAACTCCAGCGTTTGCTTGACGATCTGGTGACAACTCCGGCGATTGTGATGGGCAGGCGGCTGGATGTTTTGGCCTGGAACAGGCTTGCCGCAGCAATGATCACCGACTTTGGCCAGGTGCCTGCTAAGCACCGCAACTACGTGCGCACCCTCTTTACCGACTCGGCGATGCGCCGACTTTATAAGGACTGGGAGTCCGTCGCAAGGACCGCTGTAGCGCAACTGCGGATGCAGGCCGCTAGGTACCCCGATGACCCGCGTCTCGCTACCTTGGTTGGTGAGCTCTCAGTGTCCGACGCGCAGTTCGCCCAGTGGTGGGTGGCCCAAGGAGTTGCCAGCCTATCCACCGGGACCAAAACTGTGATCCACCCGAAAGTGGGGGAACTCGTACTCGACTGGGACACACTCGCCGAGGCCGATGACGCCGACCAGCAACTCGTAGTCTGGACAGCAGAGCCTGGCAGCCCGACGCATGAGGCGTTGCGTTTACTTGCTACCGGCATGGCAGACAGGCGCCACTAGGCGCTCGCCGGCATCCTCAGGGAATCCACGAGGCGATCAATCCTCATGTTGGTACCGTCAAGACGGTCATTTAGGGAACGAAGCTCGGCTTTCATATCGCCGCGTAGCTCTGAGATTTCCTGCCGAAGCGCGTCATCTGCATTCTGTGTTTGGGTGCGGAGTTCGCCGATCTCGGTGCGGAGGGATTCGTCTCCGGCTTGCATGTCTGTGCGGAGTTTGCTGATTTCGGTGCGGAGGGATTCGTCTCCGGCTTGCATGTCTGTGCGGAGTTTGCTGATTTCGGTGCGGAGGGATTCGTCTCCGGCTTGCATTGCGCTACGCAGGGATTCGTCTCCGGCTTGCATGTCTGTGCGGAGTTTGCTGATTTCGGTGCGCAGGGATTCGTCTCCCACCTGTATTTCTTTGCGAAGTGAGCTTTCCACTTCCCGGATCTCTCTGCGCAGGCTGCTGGAAAAGACTGCCATTGCGGAGAACATCGCGACGACAACTCCCAGCCCCGTGAGCACGGTGGCCAGTGTTTCTACTGACACCTCTATCATCCTCCCAGTATCGCCTATGTGGCTTCTGTCTGCCACCATGGACACAGTCTGCTGGAAGGTCGGCGACACTGGCGACCGGAGACGACCGAACTGTGGAAAACGCCCACAATCAGGTGCTGTGGACACGCAGAGCGGACTCCAGTAGGTCCTCCATCTTCAAGACCGGGCGCCAACAACTGCAGGGTGCTGAGCTTTTTCTGGCTACCGGGCAGTTCCCAACGCGCGAAGCTGCCCAACACCAACGGGTGGGGTTTCGCGGTAAGGCGTGACAGCTATGCGGCTGGCGTGGGCTTTGACGTGTTTCAGTGGGTCTTGCTCCGCATGAATCCTCTCGGTCAAAAGCGGACTGGACGTATCGGTGGGAGTCAGCGCGCGATTGACGATCCATCCCCATGTGGCGATATCGGCTCTGCCTAGTTCAGAGCAAAGCCCAGCGGCTTCCAACACCGGAGTTGTCTCCGGCAGTGTGACGATGATGACCGTGGTGTTGTCGGGGTCCTGAAGTCGGGTTAGGGGCGTGTGTCCGGCCTCGTCGGGAAGGTTGCGGGCAACCTCGCGATGGTAGGAACCAGTGGCATCCATGAGGAGTAGTGTGTGCCCGGTTGGCGCCGTATCCATGATGACGAACCTGTGAGTGGACTGCTCCACGGCCGCTGCGAAGGCTTGAAATACCGCAACCTCCTCGGTGCACGGTGAGCGCAGATCCTCTGCGAGGTTCGCGCGTCCAGCATCGTCTAGTGCGGCGCCCTTGGTCTCCATGACGTGACGTCGGTAGTCTTCGACTGCCTTCGTTGGATCAATGCTGGAGACCTCGAAGGTTCCCTCATCTCCCACGGTCCAGGAAAGGTGAGCGGCGGGATCAGTGGTGGTTAGGAGCACGTCTTTGCCACGATCGGACAGGCCGACAGCGATGGCGGCGGCCATTGTCGTCTTGCCCACACCTCCCTTTCCCACGAGCATGACGAGGCCGTGGTCCCGAGCTGCCAGCTGATCGATAGTGTCTGTCAGGGTCCCCAGCGTTTCACGGGTGCTGATAGGTGTCTCGTGTGAGACATGGGCTTGATCTGCAGTCTCGGACAGCAATGTGGTGAGTGCACTGAGGCCCATGACATCGCGGGATCGTAGCGGGAGCCTGTCGATGACAAGTTCCGAGAGATTCGCAGGCATGTCAACCAGGGCGGATGCCTCCTCAGTGCGAATGGCATCAGCGAGGGCGTCTTCGACACCTTCCTCGGGAAGGATGCCATTGACGACCAGGTGGGTGGCGCGCACCCCGGCTTCGGCAAGTTCATCGGCCGTGCGGGAGGCTTCAGCTAGTGAGGAGGTTTGCGGACGGGCAACCAGGCCAAGTCGTGTCACTTCCGGGTCGGCAAGGGCTGCGAGTGCGGCAGCGTAGGTGGTTCGGGTCTTATCTAGGCCGGCCATCGGACCCAAACATGAGGCGTCGCCAAGGCCGTCCTCGAGGAAGTCAGTCCACTCCCCGGGTAGCTTGAGGAGCCGGACGGTGTGGCCTGTCGGTGCGGTATCGAAGACAACATGGTCGTAGTCTCGCGTCGTTTCGTCGCTTGCGAGGAAGCTGGTGAACTCGTTGAACGAGGCGATTTCGGTTGTGCAGGATCCCGACAGCTGTTCGGTAACGTCGGCAAGGTCGGTCGCTGACAGAAAGTCACGAATGGGGGCGAGGGCGCGCTCGCGGTACTCTTCCGCGGCATCCTCGGGGTCAATCTCCAGTGCGTCGAGACCTTTCACACCCTCGATCGGGGTGATCTTGTTACCGACCGGTTGGTCGAAGACATGCCCGACGTTCGAGGCAGGATCGGTGGAGACCAGCAGGACCCGGTTCCCTCGGCGTGCGAGCTCCGTTGCGCTGGCGCAGGCAATGCTTGTTTTGCCGACACCGCCTTTGCCAGTTAGGAACAGGAACCTGGGAGGGTTATGGATGAGCTCGATCATCTTGACCGCCTCTATGCCTGAGGTGTGGGCTGGATGGATGCTCTCTGAGGAGTGTTGCAACAACCCGCTGAGGTAGGAGAGTCCTCGCTGCAGCAGCCGCTTGCCGCGACATCGGTTGGTGCTTCCAGACCCGCGATCCGAGCCAGCTCGGAGCGAGAGGGGTAACGGCCGGTTGCGACAGTTACGTCGTCGACGACGATCAGTGGGAGCCCAGAGGCGCCGACCTTCTGTATAAAGGAGCGAGCCAAATCGCTGTCTGCGAAGGCAGCTGGATCCTGTGCCAGGTTTACTCGTCTAATGGGTACGTCTTGGCGCTGGAGCCAGTCGAGATCCGCGGTGAAGTTCACCAGCGCCTGGTCGGGGTCTGGGCCGCAAACCCCGGTGTTGCAGCAAAGCGGGCCTTCGAAAACCTGGATCATGTGGACACCTCTCTCAGATTGATGATGTTCGATATGAAGGCTACGGCTCATATCGATAACTGTCAATCTGAAGTGGTATGCTCTCGGTCATGACTCAGAATCTCCCTGTAGTTGACTGTGTCCCGCAGGGGGCATTAGTCCTTGCCGATGACGTGGCGAATCAGGTCTCCGCCACCTTTAAGGCGCTCTCCGACCCAGTCCGCGTCAAGCTGCTTCACCACATATCTGCCAACTGCTGCTCCAGCGTGTGTGCCTGTCATATGCCGGACAGTCTCGGGATCAGTCAGCCGACTCTTTCTTATCACCTAGGCCGCCTAGTCAAGGTGGGTCTGATTAGCCGGGAGATGAGGCACAAGTGGGCGCACTATCACGCCACTCCGCAAGGACTTGAGATGATACGAGAATTCCTTGGAGGTCTGCCAGATCCGAGCAGCTGCTCAGTGAGTCAACCAATCGACCAGCAACGGAAAGTGGTTCAGCCGTGACTCCTTCCAAGCCGTCAGTGCTCTTCGTGTGCGTGCACAATGCCGGTCGTTCTCAGATGGCAGCAGGTTATCTGCGCCACCTCGGTGGTGGTCGAATTGAAGTTCGCTCGGCAGGCTCGGTCCCCGCTGACCAGCTCAATCCCGTAGCCATCGAAGCAATGCTTGAAGAAGGCATTGACATTGCCGCTGAACAACCGAAGGCTCTTACAACTGACGTAGTCCGCGACTCAGATGTTGTCGTCACGATGGGCTGTGGTGACACTTGTCCGTTCTACCCCGGGAAGCGCTACGAAGATTGGAACCTCGATGATCCCGCTGGCCGGAGTCTTGACGCTGTCCGCCCCATCCGCGACGCCATCAAGGCGCGAGTTGAGGAGTTGATTGCCTCCCTGAACGTCTAGTGCGAGCCGTCGGAGCCCGTCGCCGGTGTCGGCAGGAGCGTCGAGAACTCCTGGGTCTGATACCCTATAGGGTATTATCTAGTCAGACCGAGAGGCCCCCGTGAGCGCTAGTAGTACAAAGACCCCAAGAATTGCCAAGACCGAGCCCGATGCTCCACATATCGGAAGGATCGTCCCGGGGTACTCTGTGCCTGTGATTGACGAACGTGCGGTGCGGATTGGGGCCGGAATACTCTTTTCTCTCGGTCTCATCTCCTTCCTCGCGGCGCTCGTCGAAGGAACGTCTCGGCCGCTGCAACCCTTTGGAATGTTCTTCATGATGGACATGCTGTTGCGGCTGATGGCGGGGGACCGTTGGTCTCCGACACTCGCCCTCGGCCGTCTCGCTGTGCGAGGGCGGGAACCGCAGTGGGTTGGTGCACCGCAGAAGGAGTTCGCCTGGTGGCTCGGATTCGCCCTCGCCCTCGTCTCGTGTACAAGTATGGGCTTGCTCTCCGCTCCGCTATGGCTGACGTTGGCGCTTTGTAGCGTCTGCTTGACGTTGCTGTTTCTAGAGGCTGCGTTTGGAGTCTGTGTCGGCTGCTCGCTTCAAGCTCGCTTCGGCAAGCAAGCTCCGCAGTATTGCCCGGGTGGCACCTGCGATGTTGGCGGGAACCACTAGTCTGCGCACGTGCACTTGAGTCCTGTCCTCCGCACGGGAGAACTCGCAGCGCAGTCAGGATCACACCCGTTGGAACGCTCTGCCTAAGTAGGGGTGGCCTAAAATCAGGAGCCGTGGGCATATGCGTCACGGATAGGGGATAGCAAGTGGGCGAGGTCGGTATGGTCGCGCCCGTTTCGACCCTTCAGAAGACCCCTCATCGCAAGGACATTCAGGGCCTTCGTGCAGTTTTGATGCTGCAGGTTCTGTTCTTCCACGCGTGGTTCGTGGGGTCCCCGATCGGTGTCGACGCCTTCATCATGATCTCTGCATTCCTGATGACATCCTCGTTTATTCGGCGGAGTGAAGCAGGCGCAACGCCTTCGGTGCTGGAACGGTGGGCAACAACATTCAAGAGACTGCTGCCCCCGCTGGCAATCACTGTGGCGGTGACATTGACAGCATCGATCGCGCTTCTTCCTGCACGACGTTGGCAGGACACGGTCGACCAGTCTTTCGCGTCCCTGACCTATTGGCAGAACTGGTTACTCGCGCATGTCTCTACCGACTACTTCGCTGAAGACCATGCTCTAGCTAGCCCACTGCAACACCTGTGGTCCATGTCTATGCAGGGGCAGATGTTCCTGCTTTGGCCGGCGCTAATGGCTCTGACGGTGGTGATTGCACGCAAGATGGGGCTGTCGGTGAGGCGCGCCATCTTCGGGGTTTTTGTAGCGATCACGGCGCTGTCGCTGATCTGGCTGGTGACGACCTCGGACCCCTCTGGCACGATCTACTTTGACACGCGGGCACGCATCTGGGAGTTTGCACTAGGGTCCGCGATCGCTGCCCTGGCGCCCTATCTGCGGCTTCCAAAGCGGGCGGCACAGACGGTGTCCGTTGTGGCGCTGGGCGTCCTCGTGCTCTTCTGTCTAGTCTCGATCGGCACTTATCCCGGACCGATGGCGGCCGTTCCCCTTCTGGCGACCAGTGCCCTGCTGCTGTTTGCTGCGCAAGGCGGGCCAGCAGCAAGGGCCCTTTCGTGGCGTCCTCTGGTGATGCTCGGAAGTGTCTCGTATTCCGTGTACCTGGTGCACTGGCCGATTTTCGTGCTTTACCTAGTCGCTGTCGATAAGGAGGCTCTTGGGGTCGTAGATGGGATTGCACTCATGGCAGTTTCCATTGTCCTCGCAGCGGCGTTGACCAAATATGTGGACACACCGATTCGTAGGCTGGCCTGGGCCAATACGACACTGCGCAAAACCCAGATCATCGGCTTGACCCTGTGGTTGGGACTGACTTTCGTATTCAACATCCAGGTGGGGTTGTGGAAGACTTCGCAGGCGCAGTTCCGCAATTCCGAAGACTCGCAGATCACGACGGATGCGCTTCTTACCCAACCCGCCCTTGTCGACATCCTTACCATGAACGACGAGGGCGCAGGGGTAGACCTGGAAGTTGCGCCGGAGCCGCTACCACCGCTGACAGGCTTCCCCGGGGCAGCCGCCATGGTCTATTCAGGGCCTTTCGCGTTCGAGGGCGATGCTATCCCAGGTCCCCTAACCCTCGAGAACGAGTGGGTGATGTATGAGGGAAAGTGTTCTGACCCCGCACGAGCTCTCTTACTTCAGCATTCCAAGACCGGATGCCACGGACATGGCGACCCCGCAAACCCTCGTATCTTTGTGGGCGGGAGTTCGCATGCCGAGCAGGTATTAATGCCAGCGGCGCGTCTCTTGGCGGACCAGGATGGGTACTATGTCGAGGCCGCTCTAAAGGCGGGCTGCCCCTGGTCGGCCCCTGACCCGGCGAGTGGGGAGGACTGTGCGGGGCACAACGCCATGATTTTGCAGTACCTGCAGGAGAACCCGGTTGACTATGTGTTCTTGATCGTCACCGCGACTAGCGCCAATGGTGTCGAGCAGTTGGGGCACGGCGTGGTGGAGCTGGTGCAGTCCGTAGCTGCGACAGGGGCCACCGTTGTGGGAATCCGAGATAATCTGCGAGCAAACACGGACCTGTACCAATGTGCGCCGAGTCAGGGCCCAGACGTCGCCTATGGGGGATGCCTGTTGAATAGAAGTGACCACTTCGCCGGTGATGGCATTATTGATCCCCTCCTCGAAATACCCGGATTTCACTACGTCGACGTGATGGACCTCTACTGCTCTGGTGAGGTTTGCCCAACGATCGCTGGAAACGTGCAAATCTATCTGGACACCAACCATGTCACCCAGACGTATGCGCAGACTATGGCGCCAATCCTCGTAGACCGTATCCATGGGGTACTCAAATAGTCGAGGTCGGGCCACTGAGAATAGCTGAAAGGCCAGAATACCCTGTAGGGTATAACGCATATCGATTGAAAGGACCACATAATGCGCCGCATGATCGCACTCGCACTATCCGCCTTCGTCCTCGTCTTCGGCATCGCTGCTTGCAGCTCCGGGAGTGGCGCCGCAAGCGACTCGGCGCTGCAGGTGAGCGAGGAGACGATCATCTTGGATGTCCGCACTCCTGAGGAGTATGCAGCCGGACATCTGGAGGGTGCCACTCTGCTGGACTTCAACGGTGGGGAAGTCGCGGCAGCGATTCCGAACCTGGATCCCGAGGCGGAGTACGTGGTCTACTGCCGCTCAGGAAACCGGTCCAGTCAGGCCACCGCGATGATGGAGCAGGCCGGGTTTACCAATGTCGTCAACCTGGGTTCACTCGAGCAGGCGTCCTCGGCCACCGGGGTCCCCGTAGTCAACTGAGGCGATTCACCCGGGTTTCATCCTCTCCGCTGTGATGCTAGCCTCGAAGCTAGGTCCCCTGGGGAGGGGCGACCCGTTTCTCCAGGGGAGTGCGCAACGTGCACCAATGCCCCAAGTCAGTATTGATAAGGAGAAACAAATGCACATCGATATGCCAACCAGAGATGATGTCACCCGGATCGCCAGTCTGCGTGACCCTCTTTGCGTGACGATCTACGTCCCAACCAGTCCGCTCCCAACCGAATCGGAACACAACCTTCTGCAGGCTCGCGCTCTGTTTGACGCGGCGATGGAGGTCGTGCGCGACACCGCTGACAAGGACGACGCAGATGCAGTTCAGGTCCAGTTTGACGACCTACTTGAAGATGCCTACTTTTGGACCAACCTGGGTCGTAGCCTGGCCATTTTCCTGACTCCTACCAGTGCCTTGGAACTGAGGCTCCCAAATGAGTTGGAGGCGCAGTTTGCAGTGGGGGACAGGTTCGCGATCACCTCTCTCCTCCGCGCGGTCACCTTCCCGCAGGCCGCGTTTGTCCTTGCTCTGTCCCAGAACGGGGCCCGCCTGGTTGAGGTCAGCGCGGACGGTCCCGCCCAGGAGCTCCCGGTTGCTGACATGCCTGACGATGCGGCCAGCGTTTCGAGGCTCACCTCAATCGCGGGGCCGACCCAGGGCGGACGTTTGCAGGGAGATGAGGGGAGGAAGGTGCGTATTGCACAGTATGCTCGCGCCGTCGACCGCGCGCTTCGCCCCCTGCTCAATGGAGAAACACTTCCCCTGATAATTGCCGCGACTGAACCAACGCTCAGCATCTTTCGTCAGAACTCCAGCTACGCACACGTTGCCGAGGACGCTATCACCGGCAACCCTGACGCGCTCACCGAAGAGCAGCTTGCAGACTCAGCCCGTGAAATCCTCGATGCAATCTATGCCAAGGACCTGAAGGAACTACATGAGACCTTCTTCGAGTTGCAGGCAAATGGCCTCGCCTCATCGGACCTTAGCGACTTGGCCAGAGCAGCGGCTTTCGGGGCAATCGATATACTCGCTATCGACATGAACGCCGAAGTCGCCGGCTCAGTGACGGACGGCGGTGCGTTAGAGCTGGATACAGAACACGACGCGCTAGAGGACATTGCGCGGCGTGCACTACTCTCAGGCGCCCAAGTCCTAGCGTTGCGCGAAGATGACATGCCCGGCGAACTCCAGGCCACGGGCATTCTGCGCTACACGGTCTAAGAAGCACTGTGTTCACGATTGGTCATTCGACGCGCGCGTTTGACGAACTTGTGCGGATGCTCCGAAAGAATGGGGTCACCTCACTGGTCGATGTGCGTTCCTACCCGTCCTCACGCGCGTTTCCACAATGGAACCAAGATGCCATAGTCAAGTCTCTTCCCGACGACATTGATTACAAGTGGATTCAGGACTTGGGCGGCCGTCGCCATACGCGCGCGGGTACCCCCAGCGTCAATGACGGGTGGAGAGTCAAAGCCTTTCGCGACTACGCAGACTATATGCAAACACCCAACTTCCGGGCAGAATTGCAGGAGCTGATAGAAGTCAATGACACCGGCAGTACGGCCATCATGTGCAGCGAAGCTGTGCCCTGGCGATGTCACCGCAGGCTGATCACAGACGCACTACTGGTCAGGGATACGCCGGTGTTTGACATCATCTCGGAGGGTGTTACGCGGCCTGCGACAATCACTCCCTTCGCCAAGGTTAACGGACTGGAAATCACCTATCCGGAGCCGGAAGAAAACTCTGGGTAACCTTGCGACTTAGACCGGTTTCCGCCTCGATTTTCAGTCCCTAGTATCAAAGACCAACTCTTGGGATAACGCGAGCGTCGGTACCAGGAACTGGACCGAGACCACGCCGTTTCGGGCGTCCTCGTCGGTGACAGTGTAAGGGAGACGGAAGTAGGTTGCCTGCCCCCCAGGTGGGATGTCGCGGGGTTCGGTGGCCCCGCCGGGGTGCTCGAGGACGACTGCGTTCACCCCTTCGTCCTCGGGCATCCGCACGCGAGCATTGAACAGTAGGGTGTCGCCCGCGCGCAATCCCGGCTTCGGTGCTCCAAAGAGGTGGCGCTGAGCGTCGCGGGTGCCGACGAAGACTCTACCTGCCGCGCCAAATCGAGCCGCTGTAGCATTCCACACCTCTGCATCTACGCCGTCACTGCCAGAAGTCCGAGTGTCGCTTGCGGAATCCCAGTTCGGCGGAGGCGCCGGGTTGATTGCCTCGCGGATCACCTCAAGCATTGGCACTTCGGGGCAGGCAATTCCGGCTTGGACCGGGTCTGCGGGACCACTTTTTTCGATCTCCGCCAGCGCCACGGAAGTGAAGGTGATGTGCGTGTATGCATCCTCTTCATAGAGCACTCCTATGCGGCCGTTGGGAAGCTGGGCGGCGCATGAGTATGCAGAACTACCAGGTTGAAGTACCAGCTGGTGGGGCCATGTTTCACCTCCATCGTGTGAAATGCTCAACGCAGTGTTGCGGCGCAGGCTCGGATCCAAGTTTGACGAGGCCAGGAGTGCGGCACGGGGACCGCCCCCGTCGGCGGCTTGGCTGAGGACGATGAGAGAGCCGTTGTCGCTGGGGTCTGGCAGTGCTTTGATGGGTTGTGGGGCCGACCAGGTGGCGCCTCCGTCCTCGGAATAAGAAGCCAGGCGATGCCCGACCGATCGCGAATGCATCAGGAGTCGTCCCTCCGCAAGCGCAGCCACGGCCGATTCGTCGGTCCCGACACCGATAGGCGCGCTCAGGGTCCAAGTCTCACCGTGGTCATCACTGAATATGGCTGCGGCAGTGATCTGGTCGTGATCGCGCAGCACCATCGGCTGAACTAGGCGCCCTTTGAACCTACCGGAACGGACCTGGGTTCCGGTGCCAGATGCTGCGAAGATTCCCGAAACGCCGGGTCTCTTGAGCTGATCGGTGATGATCCTGTGCGTCCAAGTGCGCCCGTCGTCATCCGAGACGGACAACCCGACGTGTTGTACGAGGTCGGGAGGGTCCCAACCCTCGACCGCCTCAAAGAACCCGGCCAGGGTGCCTGTTGCATGGAAGGCCAGGATGGTGCCGGTGTCGTGATCAATGATGAACGACGGATCGCCGAACCCTTCGAAGCCATCTCCGGTGCGGATGACCTCCTGTGATTCCCAGGTGTCGCCATTGTCGTGGCTGCGGCGCAGAAGAAGATCAATCGGTCCGGGTAGGTCGTCCGGACTGGGGCGACCATCGTACGCTGCGAGCAGCGTTCCGGCCGGTGTGACGACGAGGGCGGGGATGCGGTAGCAGGGGTAACCGCCCTCGCCGCCAGTTGCTAGTTGCGTTGTCTGCATGGGCGGTCAGCATGACCTTTCTCCGGGGCTGTGAACGGGGTTGCTCCGATTCTACGAGCAGGTCAACTTCGGCGTCGTCGCGGACTAGTAAAGTCGACCGAGGAGGAGGCAGCAAAGATGCAGGGTAGTGAGGACAGAGCCCTTGGGGCCTTTTGGGGATTGGCAGTTGGGGATGCAATGGGGGCGCCGGTGGAGTTCCTTACCCCGGGCACCTTTCCCAAGGTAACCGGGTACCAACCATCGCCACGATTTGGCCTTGACCCTGGAGCGTGGACTGATGACACGATCATGGCGGTCTGCATGGCGGAGTCGATAATTGCCGAGGGCGGATACGACAGCTTTGCCGTGATGCAGGATTACGTTGACTGGATGGTCCGCGGCCACAACTCCCCGAATGGAACCTGCTTTGACATCGGGATTCAGACCGCAAGAGCCCTGCGCCAGTTCCGAGCAATCCCGGCGATTGCAGAGTCCACGGAATCAGCAGGTAATGGAACCATCATGAGACTTGCTCCAGCCGTCATTGCCAGCCAAGACAGCTCGCCAGACGAGGCCGCCCGGCTCTTTGAGATCTCTGCACGCGATACCCACAACAGTGATCTTGCGGCTGAAGCGACCGTCCTATTTGGGATGATTCTACGAAATCTCATGGAGGGCACCTCATTTAGAGAGAGCTTGGATCTGGCTGCAGAGACGACAGAACGCCACCTCAAAGAGCGTGGACTTCCTTCTCAACTTGTTGCTGAAACGGTCTACGCGTTTGATGACGAGGCCGCGAACAACTCAGGGTTCGTTATCCCGTCGCTAGGCACAGCAATTTGGGCGGTCCGGAGCACCGACACGTTTGAGGACGCCGTGCTCACAGCCGTGAATCTGGGCGATGACGCGGATACGGTCGCTGCCATCACGGGACAGATGGCGGGCGCCCTTTATGGTGCTAGGGCAATCCCCGAGGAGTGGGTTGCGGACCTGTACCGCAGGGACGACCTCGCCAAGATGACAGCCGACCTCCTTGGTGGCAAAGGAATCGTACTTCGCACAAGGTTATACTGAAGCGAACTGGTGGCACATACTAGCGCCGCGTCGCCCGCGCAACGAACTCTAGCGGTGCCACGGTAAGACTCCCGGCGCGATCCCCGATTTCGCCGGGAACGCCTGGGTTTTCGGGGTTGATGCGGACAAGTCGGGCGGAGGGGATCTGTCGCACCAACTCCTTCACGGGCCAGCGCACCACTGCCGGCGTATTGAAACCCGCGCCGATCTCAAGAATGGTCAGGGATTCTCCGGCCTCGACTGTGTCGGAAAGGAACCGATTGAGAGCTTGGAGTCCAGGCTGAAAATGATCGTTGATGTACCAGGATCCCGCGTAAACGTTCAGGTTCACCTTGCCACCACAGTTAGGGCATTTGGGGACGGCTTCCTCTGAGGTCGTCCCCGTGCGGGGATCGTAGTCCTCAAGAATCCGCCCGAGGATGGGCCGGGAATCCCAAACCTGCCTGGTGCATGGGGTGAGGCATTGGTAGAGGGCGTAGTCGCCCTGGGGAGTATAGAGCGCGTCGGTAGTGAAGCCGTTACGGGCGAATAGTGCATCAACGTTGGATGTTAGTACCCCGTGGCGGCGGTCGCCCGCCAGAGTCCGGAGTGACTGGTACAGCGGGTTTGGCTCCGTCCCGAGACGGATGTCTTGAACGTGGGTTGCCCAGTACCCCCAGAAGAGCCGATCAGGAAGGGGCTGGCCGATGAGCTGATAGCGCGCGCTGAACCCCATGGATGCCAGTGCCGGGAACAACTCTCGGAAACGATCTGCATCACCATAGTCATACCCCGCCGCCGCGGACAGTCCGGCACCGGCCGCGAAGAGGACGCGGTCTGCATCGTGCGTCCAAGCAATCGCGTCGTCTAAGTCTCCTGATCCTTCCACCAGGTCGCGGGGGTGGTTTGTAATCACAGGGCGCCCCTTCGATGCAATGCGTCGGTGTAGGCTGCAACATCGACCTCTGTGAAAGCGCTGATGACTATGCGTAGCGCTTCTTCTGGGTTGTCGCGCAACCAGTCGTCAATGGTGTCGAGGACGACGTCTGCGGCCTGATCCTTGGGGTATCCGAACACGCCTGTCGACACACTGCACAGACCGACGGAGTCCAGCCCGGAGTCCCGGGTAAGGTCCAGAATGCCGCGGTAGCAGGAGGCGAGTGTGACCTCGTCCTCATCTGAGGGGTTCCTATCAGGGATGATGGGGCCAACAGTGTGGATGACGTGGCGCGCGGGGAGGTGGTAGCCGCCGGTGAGGACGGCGCTCTCAGTCGGTTCGGGACTTCCTTGGCGCCGCGCCATGTAGTCGGCACACTCCGCGCGTAAGTCCGGCCCGGCCGCAGCTCCAAGAACGTTGTCGATACAGCGGTGCCCAGGAACGAAACAACCCAGCATCTGGTCGTTAGCGGCGTTAACCACAGCATCGGCCTCGAGTATGGTCAGGTCCCCTTCCCACAGGGCGACCTGCTTTCCGATGCGGCTGTGGACTCCGTGGGTATTGGCGAGGACGGGCAGATCGTTGGCGTTCACTGAGCCGCGCTGGGCGGCCTCGTCCTCAAGCAGACTATCGAGGGCAGTCTTAATCTCAGGAGGAATAGGTGCGGGAGGGCGAACGGTGAGGAGGTTACGCAAAGCCGCCCGGCTTGTGTCTTCCTCCGACCCAGAAGTGTTGGTAATGCGGTGAACTTGGGAGGCGGGGGCATACTCGCCGACAAAGTACTCGACAAGGGTATCGACGGTGCGGGTCAAGCGGACCGCCCCACTTGGTCATAGGCCGATTGGGCTGTTTTGACGTCGGTCATGTGGGTGGTTGCCCAGGCGGTAAGCGCCGTGAGGGGTTCGATCAGGCTGCGCCCGGTAGGGCTTAGTTCGTAGACAACGCGTGGCGGCACTTCCGCATACACGGTTCGTTTCGCAAGCCCATCACGTTCAAGACCGCGCAGTGTTTGTGTCAGCATCTTCTGCGAGATGCCGTCGATACCGTGGTGCAGCTCCGAGAAGCGTTTGGGGCCGGACTCAAGAGTTCCAACTACCAGTACCGTCCAGCGGTCGCCAATGCGGTCAAGTAGTTTTCGTGACGGGCAGTCCTTGTCGTAGGGATCCCAGATTGGCTCACTCATATCTAACCTCCAAAGTAACCTAACGATAGCTACTTACCAACAGATACTCAAGCGTTCTCGAAGGGTTGCTTTGCGGTGGGTAACGCACTTCAAAGTGCCCTCTTCACAAGCGGTCGTGAGTTACTTATCGTAAGTAACAGCGGAATCGAAACCGCACCAATCGAAAGGAAGATGGCATGGCACGCATTACCGTTATCGGCGGCACCGGATACGCTGGATCAAACGTTGTACGCGAAGCGGCTGCTCGCGGACACCAGGTGACTTCATATAGTCGGAAGGCGCCCGAGCAGCCAGTAGCTGGCGTGGACTACAAAACTGGCTCGGTCCTTGACGAGGCCGTTCTAGTTCAGGCAGTCGCTGACACCGACGTCGTTGTCTCCGCGTTGTCGCCTCGGGGGGACATGGAAGGTCAGACAAGCGGTGTGCTTGCGAAGGTTGCCGACCTCGCACGCAACAGCGGTGTAAGGCTTGGAGTGATCGGGGGCGCGGGTTCTCTGCTGGTCGCACCCGACGGTCCGAAACTGGCTGAAACTGATGGCTTCCCCGATGCGTTCAAGCCAGAAGCCGCCGAGATGGGAGCGGTCCTGGAAGACCTGCGTGCAAGCAGTGGCGGCCTGGAATGGTTCTACGTTAGCCCTGCGGGTGGGTTTGGGGCTTGGGCTCCCGGTGAAGCAACCGGCACCTACCGCATTGGCGGGGACGTCCTCCTAACGGATGCGGACGGTCAGTCCAATATTTCGGGCGCCGACCTCGCAAAGGCAATCGTCACTGAGATCGAAGAGCCCACCCACACGGGGAGCCGATTCACTGTCGCCTACTGACTAGTAGCGGCCGCCGTCATCCGAACTGCAGGCTTCCGTGTGCTGCTGGGATTGTATTCCGACTACCACGGTCTATTTTCGGTGCTTGGTAGCGCTGTTTTCACTGTATGAGGTGTTCTGCGTTCGCCCGGCGCTACTGCGGGTAACGTAGTGGGATGCCATTGGTCATGACCGCAGAATTCACGCGAGCTCTGGATCTCCTCCATGCGGGGGAGAATGTTTTTGTTACCGGTAAGGCGGGTACCGGGAAATCAACACTGGTACGGGAGTTCCTCGCGAGCACGGATCGGAAAACCCTCACGGTGGCGCCGACGGGGATCGCGGCTCTGAACGTAGAGGGTTACACGATCCACCGACTCTTCTCATTCCGCCCAGGAGCGGACGCCGCGTACGCGCGGAGTTCCCGCTACCGCCCCGGCCGATTTATGAAGGCGCTGTCCAGCTTGGACACGCTGATTGTTGATGAGGCTTCAATGTTGCGTGCCGACCTTTTCGACGCCATGGCTGTGGCGTTAGAACGTTTTGGTCCTAGCCCGGGTGAGCCTTTCGGTGGCGTGCAGCTTGTGCTGGTGGGAGATCTCTATCAGCTACCGCCAGTAGTACGGGACGAAGAACGTGCCTTCTTCGAAGAGACTTATGGCACTCCGTTTTTCTTCTCGGCGAAGAACTTCAACCAGGGTGCCTTCCCAACCGTTGAGCTTTCCACCGTCTTCCGCCAGCTTGGCGACTACCAGCTGGTTTCCCTCCTCAACGGGGTCCGTGACGGAGCGCTGCTCAATGAGGCGCGCGCCCAGCTCAACCAGCGCACGAATCCCAACTTTGAGCCGCCCCTCGACGAGTTCTGGCTGACACTAGCAACCACGAATCGCATTGCCGCAGCCCGCAACAAGGCGATGCTGGCAAGGCTCCCGGCCCAGACCCACGAGTTCGTCGCTACTACTTCCGGAGACAGGGATGCCTTTGAGTTCCCAGCTGAGGAAGTTTTGGAGGTTGCGGTCGGGGCGCAGGTGATGCTCCTCAACAATGACTCCGGTGACCGCTGGGTGAACGGGACCCTTGGTCGAATCGAGCAGGTGACACCCGGCGAGTCCGTTATGGTCCGGACCCGCGAGGGCGATCTTGTCGAGGTCGAACCACACGAATGGCAGATCACCAGACCCACGGTCGAGGACGGACGCATCCGACACGAGATGATTGGCTCTTTCACACAACTGCCGATGAAGCTGGCATGGGCAATCACCATCCACAAGAGCCAGGGCCAGACACTAGACCGGGTGGTCGTAGACCTAACCGGGGGAACATTCGCGAATGGGCAGCTCTATGTGGCTTTGAGTCGTTGCACCAGCCTAGAGGGACTGGTACTCAAACGAGATGTTCTGCCGCGAGACCTGAAGACCGACACGCGGGTGCGGCGTTATCTTGAGTCAACTTCCCGCCCCCAGTCAGCGCGCGGCGAAGTCTATCTCAGTGCCCTGATGGTTGGAAACGAGGGCGATCGTTACCGTCCACGCCCTGTTGAAATCGCGGTTGTAACCGATGATGGACGTGAAGCAAGCACTCTTGTGAACCCGACTTGTGACCTCTACTCGGCGCGTAGTGACTTCGGCATTACGGTTGGCGACATCCAGTTTGCTCCCACTCTTCCCGAAGCGTGGCATGGAATTTCCCCGCTACTGCAGGACCGTATCCCCGTTGGGGTCGACATTGATAACTTGCTAGGACGCCTCGACACGGAGCTGAAGCGCGGTGGGTTGGTGGTGGAAATGCCGGTTGGGCGCGAACTTCCTACTTCAGAACTACCAGTTGACCTGCGGCGAGCACTCAGCTCTGGAAGTGCCCTAGACCGCGCTCGTACCCTTCGAGACGGCGCGGTGGCACTGAAGGATGGTGCTGAATCCGCCCCGTGGGCTGCCCCTTTCGGTGCGTCAATGGATGAGCCTGGTGTGCTACTGGTTCGACCCCCCGCACATGCGGACCCAGGGGTAGCGGAGCGAATGACGCTGGTGGGGGTGCAGCATGGCACTGTCACCGCCGAAGAACTGCTCAAGTCAATCTGGTCACGTGTGCTCGCGCCAGACCGGAGTTCGTTTGAGACAATCACTGCACTTAATGAGCGTTTTGGGGTTCACTCCGCGGGTCAGTCAGGTATGGACGAAGGACTGCCTGCACCTTCTTCGCTGTTGACTCCGGGTCTGCGCGTCTGTTTCACCGGCACGGTCGTGCGCGGTGACGGTGCCATCGTCTTTAGGGAAGAGATGGAGAAGCTCGCCCTCGACCACGGCTTGCTACTGTCGACCAACATGACGAAGACCAAGACAGATGTCCTTGTCGTCGCCGAGTCTGGCACTCAATCTGGCAAGGCGAAGAAGGCAGCGCAGTTTGGTAAGCCTGTAATCCTGGCTGAACAGTTTCTCAACTGGTGTGACACCAACTAACCAGGGCCGACAGCACTCTTGGAGCAATGTGGAGGACAATGATGCTCTAGCTGTGGTGAATAACACTATCTCTCGCTAGTATCGAAGGAGGGGGCAGCGATGGAGACCGCAGTTTACGGCAGGGGACAAGGATCGGCGAGGACGGGCGACAAGATGCTCGCCGCCGTGATTCACGACTACGGCGGACCCGAAAAAATCACGACAGAAGAAGTACCACTGCCTGTCCTTGGCAGATGTGACGTCTTGGTGCGCCTCGTTGCTAGCGAAGCAAACCACATCGATCGCTACATCCTTTCGGGACAGTACCAAACGACCTTGCAGTTTCCTTTCATCGTGGGTCGCGATGCCGTGGGCGTGGTTGTCGACGTTGGCTCTGGCATCACCAAGTTCGCGGTGGGCGACGCCGTCTGGACAAACAGCCTTGGCTACGATGGTCGGCAAGGTGCGATGGCCGAGTACGTTGTGGCCCAAGGTGACAGGCTGTACCACCTTGCGGAGGGTATTGCCCCCACCGAAGCCGCATCGGTTCTTCACGGTGGAGCCACTGCCTACCTTGGACTTGTACGCGAAGGACATTTGCAGCCGGGGGATAGGGTCTTCGTGGGCGGTGCCGGTGGGGCTGTTGGTAGCGCGGCCCTGCAGATCGCAGTCGCCATGGAAGCCATAGTTGCCGTGTCTGCATCTCCCGAGGATGAGAGGTGGTGTAGGAGCCTTGGCGCCTCCCTGGTGGTTGACTATCACGACGCCAACTACCAGGAGCAGGTCGCGCGCCATTTAGGGCCCGTTGACATCTGGTGGGACACTAGCGGAAACCTTGATCTTGCCGCGGTGGTTCCTCTGATGAACCGCGGTGGTCGAATCCTGCTAACTGCGGGGATGGAACACATTCTTGAGCTGCCCGCCGGTGAGTTCTACACGCGAGATATCAGCCTGCGTGGCTTCTCGATAAGTAATGCATCGGTTGATGATTTGGCCGCGGCAGCGCATGCAATGAATCACCTAATGCGTGAAGGACGTTTGCGAGGACGAGGGGCCGCAACCTATCGCCTCTCTGAGGTTCGGCAGGCATACGAAGATCTTGCTTCGGGACTCTTGCGAGGGCGGATCGTTATTATCGCGTAGAACTGCGACGAACTTCTTCCGCCGCAGCGACCCCTGCGCGGAATGAGCCTCTTCCGCCGCATTTTCGTGAAATGCATACGTGGGGAGCAAGAGTGGCCTTGGGGTACGTACCCCAAGTGATCATTTCGCCCCCACGTATACATTTCACGATGTGCCTGCTCTAGGCCTCCGCAGGGTTCTTGTAGGTGGGAAGGAACGACTGGTAGGAAGGCAGGTCCAGTTGTCCGTGTCCAGATAGGCCAATGACGATCACTTCCTCATCATCGCTTTCGAGGACGTGATCGATCGCGGCGGCAAGCGCATGGGTGGATTCGGGGGCTGGAACAATTCCTTCGGTCCGGGCCAAAAGGATGCCAGCGTTAAAGGCGTCTTCCTGTTGGATTGCAACGGGGGAGACGTAACCCAGATTCACCGTGTGGCTGAGGGCGGGGGCCATCCCGTGGTAGCGAAGCCCACCCGCGTGGATTGGGTCCGGGACGAAGTCTTTGCCGAGGGTGTACATCTTCAGCAGCGGAGTCATGCCGGTGAAGTCCCCGAAGTCGTAGCGGTACTCGCCCTCTGTTAGAGAGGGGCAAGCAGCAGGTTCGGCAGCAATCACCTTCGTGTCCGCATCGCCACTGATGACATCTTTGAGGAAGGGGAAAGCCAGGCCCGCCAGGTTTGAGCCGCCCCCTGCACACCCGATGACTACGTCTGGGGCTCCTTCGCCGTATTCTTCCAACTGGGCTATTGCCTCTTGGCCGATAACGGTTTGGTGAAGCACTACGTGGTTCAGCACTGATCCCAACGCATAGCGAGCTTGGGGGTCCTTCATTGCTACTTCAACTGCTTCACTAACTGCCATGCCGAGGCTGCCTGAAGTGTCGGGCTGCTGCTGCAGAATTGCCCGCCCCGCCTCGGTGAGGTCTGACGGGCTGGAATGAACCTTGCCCCCGTACAGCTCCATCAGATAGCGACGGTAGGGTTTCGAGTCGTAACTGGCCTTCACCTGCCAAACTTCAACATCAATGCCGAACATGGCTCCCGCGAGCGCCAGCGAACTGCCCCACTGTCCTGCCCCGGTTTCGGTAGTTAGCTTGGTGATACCTTCTTCAGAGTTGAAGTATGCCTGCGCGATTGCGGAGTTTGGTTTGTGGCTGCCAACAGGGCTGGCACCTTCAAACTTCAGGTAGATGTGGGAGTTCGTGCCCAGAGCCTTCTCGAGGCGGCGGGCCCTCAGAAGGGGTGTGCGGCGATAGGACGCGTAAACCTCACGGACCGGTTCCGGAATGGGAATGTAACGTTCCGTCGACAGCTCTTGTTCCGAGAGTGCCCGGGGAAACAATGCCTGCAGCTCATCAACAGTGATCGGTTCACCAGTTCCCGGGTTCAGGTGCGGCGGGATTGGTTCCGGAAGGTCAGCAGCAATGTTGTACCACGCAGTAGGCACCTGGGGGTAAGCATTGGTGGACGTTGATGTCATGGTAAACCTGCCGAATCTGCTCTGCTCTGAACGCTGTAGGGGGCTGCCGCAGGCCGGTTGCGTCGGGCTGCCCTGGAAGATTGCACGGACGTCTTTAGGATAATGAGGAGATCTCCATAACCGCTTCGCTGCCCACTACCTGGCCCTCCCACTCTTCAACTGTTCGTAAGCGACGTTCGACGGCGCGCGTGCGTCGTCCCGCTTCTTCAACTGTGGTCTGAGCAGTCTTCAGTTGCTTCCCCAGCTTCTCCCAAACCTGTCCATACTTCACAAACTCGGCTTTGGCTGCGGACAGCACCTGCCACACTTCGGAGGAACGCCTTTCAATCGCGAGCGTCTTGAAACCCATTTGCAAACTGTTGAGTAGGGACATCAGGGTCGTGGGCCCGGTGATGATGACGCGTTTCTTGGCTTGGAGGTCTGCGGCGAAGCCCGGCATCCGCAGTGCTTCGGCAAACAGCCCTTCTGTAGGGAGATACATGATGGCGAAGTCGGTGGAGTGGGGCGCTGCAATGTACTTCTCACTGATGAGTCCCGCTTGGATGCGCAGTGCTTTCTCAAGTTCCCTGGTGGCAGCTGCGATCTCAGCCAGATCAGCGCCCTCTTGTGCTTCGAGAAGACGCTCATAGGACTCTTGTGGAAACTTGGAGTCAATGGGGAGGTAGACAGTTGCGTCATCGGTGCGTCCTGGAAGCTTCACGGCGAACTCAACACGCTCACGGGACCCCGGGCGGATTTCCACGTTCTCTTCGTACTGACCGATAGTGAGAATGTCCTCTAGCTGACGTGACAACTGCACTTCCCCCCATGCGCCCCTGGTCTTCACGTTGGAGAGAACACGCTTCAGCCCACCGACATCTGTTGCGAGGCTCTGCATTTCTCCAAGCCCCCGCTGCACCTGTTCTAACCTATCCGACACCAGTTGGAACGATTCTCCCAAGCGCTTCTCAAGCGTTCCCTGCAGTTTCTCATCTACCGTCACGCGCATTTTCTCCAGTGCAGCCTCATTGCTGGCGCGCATTTTCTCCATTTCAGTGGCGTTGTCTGCCCTCATCTGCAAGAGCCCTGCGTTCTGCGCCCGTGCCAGTTCAACAAGTCGCATATCCATTTGGGAGAGGCGCTCACCAAGGGTGCGCTGTAGCTCTTCACGCATCACAGATTCATTGCGTGCCCGCAGCGCCGCGTCCTCACTGTTGCGTGTCGCGATGCCAGCCAGTCGTGATTCTAAGACCTGCTGTAGTTCAACCGACCTGGATCCGGATGTTGCTTCAACAATCTGCAGTTGCTGACGTAGTCCCGCTACCTGCCTGACCAAGTCGGCGTCCTTACCGGTCCCGTTGCGTATCAGGAGCCAAACTGCCACCAGCGCCGTGATCAGTGTTAGTAGCACCGCCACGATCAGGAGCCCACTTACCCAACCATTCATCCTTACCCCACCTTTCCAAGATCCCCCACACTAGAGCGTGGTTCCGACATATTGATCCAGCCCCACGACGCGATGCGCATTTTTGTCGGGCGCGCAACCGAAGTCCCATCGGTGAGCACGCAACGCGCAAGATACGCCAAGCGTCTTAGGCTCAAGAGCAGCCTCTAAATTTGCGGTCTGCAGTCTAGGTCCAGGAGGATCGTCATGCCGAAGCGCACTGACATTGCCAAAGTTCTCATCATTGGTTCTGGCCCCATCGTGATTGGGCAGGCCTGCGAGTTCGACTACTCCGGCACTCAGGCCTGCAAGGCCCTGCGACGCCTGGGTTATGACGTAACCCTAGTCAACTCCAACCCCGCAACCATCATGACCGACCCCGTGATGGCGGACGCCACTTACATTGAGCCACTCACAGTGCCAAGCCTCGAGCAGATTATTAAGGCTTCCCGTCCCGATGCGCTCCTGCCCAACCTGGGTGGTCAGACAGCCCTCAACCTGTCGATGCAGCTAGATGAAAAGGGCATTCTGGCGGCTCACGACGTACAGATGATCGGGATTACTCGCGACGTTATTGAGCGTGGGGAAGACCGTGAGACCTTCAAACGTGTCATGGCCCAAATAGGGGTCGACACGCCGGCTTCCAAGACGGTCACGACGGTTGAGGACGCCCTCGACTTCGCCGCGCAGGTCGGCTACCCAATTGTCGTTCGTCCGGCCTACACGATGGGGGGAACCGGCGGCGGTTTTGTGGATGACGAGGACGAGATGCGCATTGTCGCAGCCCGCGGGATCCAGGCTTCACCCATCGACCAAATCCTTGTTGAAGAGTCGATTCTTGGCTGGCAGGAACTTGAAGTTGAGGTCATTCGGGACTCGAAGAACCAGATGATTTCCGTCTGTTTCATTGAAAACGTTGATCCCGTTGGCGTGCACACCGGCGACTCATTCTGTACCGCGCCAATGCTGACAATCGACCAGACCCTGCAGGACCGCCTGGAAGAAATCGCCCACAGAATCGTTAGCGAAGTGGGTGTTATCGGCGGCACCAACGTGCAGTTGGCGCATGATCCAAAGAGTGGGCGGGTTGTCGTTATCGAGATCAATCCGCGCACCTCTCGCAGTTCCGCCCTCGCATCCAAAGCAACGGGACTACCGATTGCAATGGTTTCGACCCTTCTTGCGGCAGGACTCACGCTGGATGAAATCCCCTACTGGCGTGACGGATCCCTAGAGAAGTACACCCCCAGCGGCGACTATGTCGTGGCGAAGGTGGCGCGCTGGGCATTTGAGAAATTCCCGGCAGCCCGTGATGAGTTGGGCACTCAGATGCGCGCAGTTGGTGAGGTCATGAGCATTGCCAAGACCTACCAGGAAGCGCTCGGTAAGGCGACGCGGAGCTTGGAGAACGGCCGTGATGGCCTAGGGGACGTTCCCAAACTGCGCCGCCTCGACCAAGATGCGCTTATCAAGGCGTGTATTACGCCCTCGTCCGATCGTCAGTACGTCCTCTACGAAGCGCTTCGTCGTGGCATGTCACCGACCGTCCTCGCGGAGCTAACTGCTATCGACGTGTGGTTCCTGGAGCAGATGGCGCAGGTGGTCGCCGCCGAGGAAGCAGTTGTGCAGTTTGCCGGCGCACTTGGAGACCTTCCGGACGACACCCTTCGCAACGCTAAGGAAGCGGGGCTCAGCGATGCCTATCTGGCCGATCTGCTCGGTGTGTCCGAGGCTGAACTGCGCGACGCCCGCAGAGCCGCGGGGATCGTGCACCGCTATGAAGCCATCCCGGTGTCTGGCGTCGAGGACGCCGAATACTACTACTCCACCTACACGCGAGAGCCGGAGGACGGGTCGGGTTCGACTCTCGACCTCGACGGCAAAGCTCCGCGTGTCATGGTCCTTGGTGGCGGCCCCAACCGCATTGGACAGGGTATTGAGTTTGATTACTGTTGCGTTCACGCCGCCTACACTCTGCGGGACGCAGGCTACGAGACCATCATGGTCAACTGCAACCCCGAAACCGTCTCAACCGACTATGACACTGCTGATCGGCTCTACTTCGAGCCACTAACGGTCGAGGACGTCCTCGCCATCGTTGAACGCGAAAAGCCCGAGGGCGTGGTGTGTCAGTTTGGTGGGCAAACTCCGTTGAACATCGCGCAGCAGTTGAAGGATGCCGGAGTTCCGATCATCGGCACGTCACCGGAGACGATTGATCTTGCGGAAGACCGCGACCTCTTCCGGGCGATGATGGACCGCCTGGAAATTCCCATGCCCCAGGCCGACATGGTGGTGACTACGGAGGAGGCGCTGGACGCTGCCGCTCGCATCGGCTACCCCGTGATCGTCCGCCCTAACTACGTTCTTGGCGGACGCGGCATGGAGATCATCCACGATGATGACAATCTCCGCCGCTACATGGATGCGGCCGAGGGCGGTTCACCCATCCTTATCGACCAGTTCCTGGAAAACGCCCTCGAATGTGAGGCCGACGCTCTCAGTGACGGCGTTGAGGCGTTTGTTCCCGCGGTCCTGGAACACGTTGAGTACGCGGGAATCCACTCCGGGGACTCCGCCGCGATGATTCCCAGCGTGACGATTCCCGCGGAACACCTAGCCACGATTAAGGACTACACGCGCCGGATTGCCGTGGAACTTGGGGTGGTTGGCCTGATCAATGTTCAGTACGCGATCTCGGGTGGCGTGGTTTATGTTCTTGAGGCCAACCCGAGGGCGTCGAGGACGGTCCCGCTGGTCTCGAAGGTCTGCGATGTCAATATGGCTTCGTTGGCAACCAGACTCATGCTGGGTGAGTCCCTGGAATCCCTGAACCTGACGGAGAAGAATGTCCCCTATTTTGGGGCCAAAGAGTCTGTCTTCCCGTTCAACATGTTCCCCGAGGTCGATCCGGTGCTGGGCCCGGAGATGCGTTCAACGGGGGAGGTCTTGGGGTTGTCCACTTTGCCTGGCTTGGCATTCTTCAAGAGTGAAGAGGCGGCCCAGGCGCAACTCCCAACAAGCGGTGCCGCCCTCATCACCGTGGCGCAGCGCGACCGAGTCGATGATGGGCCGGGCAGCTCCGGCGACAACCTGCTGGCGGCAGCCAGCACCTTGCAAGCCAATGGTTTCAAGCTTCTCGCCACAGAGGGGACCGCAACCTACCTTCAGGAGCATGGGATTCCCGCGGAGGTTCTTAAGAAGGTGCATGAGGGGTCATCAAATGTTGTCGATGCGATTCAGGAGGGTCGTGCGCAACTCGTGATCAACTCGCCTGCCGGGTCAGACGCCGAGTATGACGACAGCATTATCCGCAAGGCGGCGATTCGCGCCAAGGTGCCTTATGTGACCACCACTTCGGAGGCGTACATGGCGGCCCTTGGTATCGCGGAGTACTTGCGTGGCAGTGAGAAGGTGAGGTCGCTCCAAGAGTGGCACGCGACGATTAGCTAGGGTTGCGCATGCTGAAGCTGATCTCGCTGTTCGCGGGGGTGTGACGCGCTATTCCGAACGCCACGGGCGTGTCTCCGTCAGAGTACACGGTTGAGTCAACTGCGAGGATCGCAGTGCCGGGTTTGGCTTGCAAGAGGTGTGCCATGGCTGGGCTTGGGACCTCCACGCGCGCCAGGAGATCGTTGCGGCTCATCACTACCTCGTAGGCTTGCTCGAGGTAGTCGAATAGGGACCCGCTTGAGAAGTCGTGCGCTAGGACTCCCGGGTACTTGCTTGCGGGCAGGTAGGTTTCGACGTGCTGGTGCAGTGCGCCGTTTACATAGCGGAGCCGTTCCAGCACAATGAGCTCATCGGTTGGGTCCAACTGCAGAGCCTGCGCCGCCTCCGCGTTGACCGCGATTCCGTTGCGGAGAACCTGGGTGGTGATGTCATGGCCCAAGATCGACTGCTGCCTGTAAAAGCCCGTGACGCGCCCCGCGAAGGTTTCCCTGACCTGTTCGGTGAAGCGTGGCTCCGTGACGAATGTGCCGCGGCCTTGTTCTCGGGCCAGCAGACCGTCTTGGACGAGGTCATCTACGGCGCGCCGCAGTCCCTCCTCTCCGTTTCCGGTATGTCGCAATGGCAGGTGATCCTGTGGGGATCCATCATGCAGGGCGTTTACATGGTGGTGTCCCCAGCCTTGGTGCAACCGTTCATGCGCAAGGTGACCGGAGGCGACCAGGTTGCATTGGGTCATACCGGCAACACAGGAATCGCGCTCTCCGGCCTCGTCGCCACCCTGACGCGTGGAAAGGGAACGTCGAAGTCAACGGAGGACTTGAACTTCCCCAAGGGCCTTGGCTTCCTGCGTGACACCACGGTTGTGATTGCCTTGTCGATGGCTGTCATTTACCTCATCGTTGGCCTGTTCGCGGGACCGACCTACATTCAGAGCGAGCTCTCTGGCGGACAGAACTTTGTGGTCTACCTGATCATGCTCGCCGCAACCTTCTCTGCTGGTGTCTTCATCATCCTCGCTGGCGTTCGAGTTGTCCTTGCTGAAATCATCCCGGCATTCAAGGGCACTTCGGAGAAACTGGTCAAGAATGCAAAGCCGGCTCTGGATGTTCCGATCGTCTTTACCTTCGCTCCAAACGCTGTCCTGATTGGTTTCCTCTCCAGCTTCGTGGGTGGAATCGTCGGTATGGGTGTGATGATTGCCCTTGGTACGACCATCATCATCCCTGGCGTAGTTGCACACTTCATGACAGGTGCTGCTGCCGGTGTGATTGGCAATGGTGCTGGAGGACGGCGGGGCGCGGTCCTTGGCGCCTTCTCAAATGGCCTGCTGATCACGTTCTTGCCGCTGTTCCTGCTGCCCGTCCTCGGCGACATGGGTCTGTCCAACGCCACGTTCTCAGACTCTGACTATGGAGTCGTCGGACTCTTCCTTGGTGGGCTTAGCTCAGTAGGCGGCCAAATCGCCCTCGTCGTTGGGATCATCCTCTCGGTTGTCCTGCTCTACGTTCTGACATTCCTGAAGAGGAAGCAGAAGGTAGTGGAGACAGCGGAGGCTGCGACGGCGACGAAGTAGTATTTCGCACCTGCTTCCCCCTTGGTCGATACGGAAAGTTATCGGTCAAGGGGGAACTTGGTTTAAGCCGCCCGCGCCGGGCCTCGGCTGCCACCGTTGCCTCGGCCCGCGCCACCGTTGCCGGCGCCACTTCCGGCCCCGGCGTGTCCGCCTGCGCCGGGAGTCGTTAGCGAGCCTGCTAGGGCATAGCGAGCCGACTGGGCTTGCATAACAGTGTGATGTAGGCTGTGTTGGGCCTGGCTGGCTCCCTATGTCTGGTCAACGATGGGTCTGGCTGGCTCCGTATGTCCTACCTGGCTCCGTAGTGCTGTGACACTCCGTAGTGGTGCGGGCCCACCACCTCCGATCGTGGATATTCCTGTCTTCATCGCGGGAGCTTCCGTCCCATGGCGTGAAATGTATACGTGGGGAGCCGAAGTAACCCTGGGGTACGTACCCCAGACCAACATCAGCGCCCAACGTATACATTTCGCGAATCGGGGATGGGGGCTGGTGCGCGAATCGGTGGAGGGGCGGCTGTTGCGTACGCGGGGGAGGGGTGGGCTGTTGCGCGAGTCGGGGGAGGGGCGTGTCTCGCCGGGTTTCGCTACGGCCTCGAACTGATCCTCTGACGCACCTGGTACGCCACCAGCAAGAACACGATCCACAGCGGGCCGATGATTGCTGCAAGGCGGAACGAGGGAGAGAAGAACATCAGCACGAACAGCAGCGCCAAGAAGGCCAGAATCAGAACGGTCGCCGCGCGTCCTCCCGGCAGTTTGAACTTCAAAGCAGCGCGTTCACCAGGGGTCAGTCCACGGCTGAACTTGTACTCTGTCATGGTGATCATGAACCACGAGGCCGCCACCGCGAAGGTCGCCAGACCCATGAGGAACGTAAATGCGAAGTCTGGCCACACCATGACTACGAAAACCGCAGCGACCGTCACTATGGAGGAGGTAAGGATCGCTGCCCACGGTTGCCCGCTCGATGACATTTTCTGAAGGTAGGTGGGGGCGTTCCCCTGCTGCGACAGGGTGTAGAGCATGCGGCCGTTCGCATACAGACTTGAGTTGTAGACCGACGCGGCTGCCACGATGACGACGAAGTTTAGGATGTGTGCGGCACTCGCAATTCCCAGCGTGTCAAAGATCTGCACGAATGGGCTCATGGAGCCATCGATCGTGAACCATGGGATGACGGCCATGATGACCGCTAGCGCACCCACATAGAAGATGAGGATACGGAGGATGACCTGGTTGATGGCTTTCGGAATCGTCTTCTCAGGGTTTTCGGCCTCGCCCGCAGTCACCCCCACCAGTTCTGTGCCGCCGAAAGAAAACGCCACAACTACCAACGCAAGAAGGAACCCTGTGACGCCGTTCGGAAAGAAGCCGCCCTGATCGAAGAGGTGGGAAAAGGAAGGTGTAACTCCAGCCGAGGGCGTCTTCAGTCCGAGGACGACAATCACCACACCAAAAACAATCATTCCGACAACCGCGAGCACTTTGATCAACGAGAGCCAGAACTCCGTCTCCCCAAAAACCTTCACCGAAGCCAGGTTCGTCGCGGTGATGACCACGAGGAAGAAGGCGGCAGTCACCCACTTTGGCACGCCGGGTAGCCAGTAGTTGACGAACTCACCGACCGCAGCCAGTTCCGCCATCGCAACCGCAATGTACGTGAACCAATAGTTCCACCCCGCGACGAAACCAGCCCGGCGACTCCAGTGCTTGTATGCATAGAACGAAAATGCCCCCGATACCGGTTCCGCAACCGACATCTCGCCGAGGGCGCGGACAATGAGAAACACAATGGTTCCACCAACCAGATACGCCAGAAGGATGGAAGGACCAGCAAGTTGAATCGCGGCTGACGATCCGTAAAAGAGTCCCGTCCCTATCGCGCCGCCGAGGGCGATCATCTGGATGTGGCGGGAACTCAGGTTCCGCTTGTATCCGGCCTCGGCTTCCCGGTCGGTGAGGACGCCGGAAGGCTTCGTCTTTAGGCTCATTGTCGGGGCGGGATTGGCTAGATCAATCCCAGGTCTGTGAACGCTTTGTGTACCCCGCCCTCACGGACACTGGTTGTGACACGGTTCGCGCGGGCCTTAACGCCCTCGTCGGCACCCGCCATGGCGACCGCTTCGCCACAAATGTCAAACATCTCCACGTCATTCCAGCTGTCCCCAATCCCCACGGCATCCTCAGCAGGTATTCCCACGTGTTCGAGGACGGCCTCAATGGCCGAACCTTTGGAAACACCCAGCGGGGAAATCTCTCCGTCGGCCCCCTGAGAAATCGGCATGGAGCCCGGAATGATGTGGAAACGGTCGCCCAGGTTCTCCTCGACGTCCGCCATGTCGACGGGTGCATTAGAGATGAAAAGGAGCTTCGCCGCGTTCTCCATGTTCGAATCGTCGAGGAAGTCGAAGCCTTCAATAAACTCGGTGAATGTCTCCGCCGGTCCCTCCACAAAATCTTCTGGCTCCGCAACGGCCTCCATGGCCTTCTGCTGGTCCAAGAACCGCGCATACTCACTCATGAGGGCGTGAGCGCCGGGGGTCGTGTACGTTTTCTCGTGTGTCTGCACCAAGATCGAGACCCCACGACTCTCAAAGTAGTCGATGAGGAACGCCACGTCTTCCCTAGCCATCGGCCGGGACAAAATCAGCTCATCACCAACTTGCGCGAAGGCGCCACCGTTGGTGATTTCACCATCAAACCCGATCTCTCTGACGCCACGGGGGATGTCTGTCGCTCCACGTCCAGTGGAAATGTAGACCAGGTGTCCGTTGTCACGGGCGCTTTTTATGGCGTCAGAAGCCGAACGGAGTACGGGCGAGGCATGGTCGATCAGTGTGCCATCGATATCAACGAAAATGATGCGCTTGCGGAAGTCTTGATGGGAACTCATACCCCCATTGTCCCAGCCCTGCCATGCTGACCCTAATGGCTGTGGGCGGACTCTCCATCCTGAGGATGCTCAGGGTCCCGGAGAAGCGCATGCTATGGTGGACCGCGGTTCCGGACATGATTCCGGGCTCGACCGACCCTTGAAGAAGGGCAAGCTACCCAACTTTCACAATGCCTTCTGCGCAGCAAGTATCAAAACAGCAAGAGAATCAACAATCCTTCAAAGACCTCGTAGGTGCCAACGGAGCTTTGCATCCGGCACTACTTCCGGGTATTTCAGTTGACGAGGACGCCAAGAAGTTCAAGGTTGATTGGTGGGTGTCGGGTACAGCCCTTGTCGTCGTGATCGCCCTCGTCCTCCTGGGCATTTTTGACGCAGAAGAACTGGGGGAAGCCGCGGCTGCGGGAGTTCACTGGGTGTCGTTGAATACCGGGTGGTTCTTTACGATCCTCACGATCACGGTGTTCGCGTTCATGCTAATCGTGGGGTACTCGTCGAAGGGCAATATCCCTCTCGGGACCGATGACGAAGCCCCGGAGTTCTCTACGGGCTCGTGGATTGCCATGCTGTTTTCCGCCGGCATGGGGATTGGGCTGCTCTTCTTCGGCTCGTACGAGCCGCTGCATTTCTTCCTCAACACGCCCCCGGGATTCAGTGCAACCCCGGGGAGCCCCGAAGCGATGAATGCCGCAATCGGACAAACACTGCTGCACTGGGGACCATTTGCGTGGTCCTTCTATGCGCTGGTTGGGGGCGCCATTGCCTACTCCGCGTACCGCCGAGGGCGTTCCCCCCTGATTTCTGCGATCTTCACCCCCATCTTCAATGAACGTCTCGCCATGCCTCTGGGACGCGTCATCGACACATTCGCAATCCTCGTGACACTATTTGGGACCGCTGTATCCCTAGGTCTTGGTGCACTGCAGATCTGTCGGGGAGTAGAGATAGTCTCTGGAATCGGACCCCTTGGTAACGGGGCAATCATCGGACTGATTGTCGCCCTCACCATCGTCTTCATCTTCTCCGCTGTTTCCGGTGTCAAGCGCGGCATCCGCATCCTCTCAAACATCAACATGGTGGTCGCCCTCGTCCTCGCACTATTCGTGTTCATTGCCGGACCCACACTGTTCCTCCTGGACTTCATTCCCTCGGCACTTGTCGCATTTGTGGGTGGCCTCCCGGCCATGCTGAGCGTCTCGGCCTCGTCGTCAACGGAAGCCGCAGCGTTCATGGAGAGCTGGACGACCTACTACTGGGCGTGGTGGGTGTCATGGACACCGTTCGTCGGTATGTTCATTGCGCGGATTTCGCGAGGACGCACGCTGCGAGAGTTTGTCACTGTCGTCATCATCATCCCCTCCATTGTCTGCCTGCTGTGGTTCTCAATAATGGGTGGCACCTCCATGTGGATGGAGATGAACGGCGCCGAAATCTCCGCTGTGCAGTCCAGCCAGGAGTACCTGTTCCGCGTCCTCGACAACCTGCCGTTTACGGCTCTGGCATCCGTCGTTGCCATGTTCTCCCTGACCATCTTCTTCGTGACGAGCGCCGATTCCGCCTCACTTGTCATGGCGACTACCAGCCAGAGCGGGAAGAGCAATCCCGACAAGAAACTCACTGTGGTCTGGGGTGTTTCCCTATCCGCAGTTGCCATCACACTGCTGGTTGCCGGGGGAGAAGAGACAGTCAGCGCCCTGCAGGCGCTAGTGACCATTGCGGCGCTGCCGTTCGCCATCATCCTGGTTTTCCTCATGATTGCCTGGTGGAAGGATCTTTCCACCGACCCACTTGTGTTGCGCCGCAAATACGCAACCGTTGCCATTGAAGAGGGCGTGCGCAAGGGAATCCGCCAGCACGGAGACGCCTTCGCATTCTCAGCCGGTGTCACCGAACCCGACAGGGGAGCCGGGAGCTGGCTCGACCAGAAGGACAGTTCTTTGACGGACTGGTACGAGGACGTGGCGCGCGACAGGAACGAAGACGCAGACCAGAAGGCGGCCGACGAGGCGGAATCTGCCAAGTCTCTCTAGGGAGCAACCAGGGGGATTTCAGGGGGAACCCCGAGCCGTTTCTGAACCCGTGCGTGGAATGCTTGAATACATGAGCAACATCGAGCCGCGCCACCAGAGCGCACCAACCGATCCAATTCCACCAGCAACAGCGCCGGGAGGTGTGGTTTCCAGCCTGCGGGGCGTCAGTCGCCTCTATGGCGAGGGCGAGACCGCAGTCGCAGCCCTTGACGGAGTGTCCGTCGATTTCTACGCGGGGCAGTTCGCCGCAATCATGGGGCCCTCGGGCTCAGGGAAGTCCACCATGCTCAATGTTTTGGCTGGTCTTGACGCCATCACTTCCGGCTCTGTGAGCCTTGAGGGCGTGGAGTTTCGGGGCCTCTCGGATGACAAGCTCACCAGGCTGCGCCGCGACCGCATCGGGTTTGTGTTTCAGAGCTTCAATCTGATTCCAACCCTCGACGCCAAGGCCAACATCCTTCTACCCAGCCGACTAGCGGGTCACAAGGTGGACGAAGACCTCTACCAAATGATTGTTTCCAGCCTGGGAATCACCAACCGACTCCACCATTTCCCCTCGCAGCTCTCCGGAGGCCAGCAGCAGAGGGTCGCCCTCGCCAGAGCACTGGTGGCCGCGCCCGCCATCATCGTTGCTGACGAACCCACAGGCAACCTTGATTCGGCCTCGACAGATGAGGTGCTGTCGCTGTTGCGCAGTGCAGTTGATGACCTGGGACAAACCATCATCATGGTCACACACGACCACCATGTCGCCCAAAGGTCCGATCGGGTCATTGTGGTACGTGACGGCAGGATCGCTGCCGACCTGTGGAAGCCCAGCGCCGAACAGATCAAGCAGGTGGCCTGATGGGTCCCCTAATTCGAGCAAATTTGAAACACCACGCCAGGCGCTACACCGCGACGGTGGTAGCGGCAGCGATCGCCGTGGCCTTCGTAGCCGCCGCCCTCGTCTTCGGGGGTGCCCTCAACCAGGGAATCCGTGACCAGGTCGCGGGCCAGTACACGGGGGCAGCAGTCGTGGTGTCACCCGACTACGAATCTGCAGAGTGGCCTGACCTCACGGAGGCTGTCGGTGTGGTCGAGGGCGTCCCAGGGGTCACGGAAGTCTATGCGGCGTCCTATTCCGGCGTGGAGCTGGATCGCCCAGACAGTCCATGGCTTTCAGCGGCAACGATCGGAGGGGAACACCTCCACACCCAAACCCTAAAGTCCGGCACCAACCCAACAACAACCACCGAGATTCTCGTCAGTGACGGGGTGGCGCAGCGGTACGAACTTGAGGTTGGCTCAGTCCTCACCGCGAAGAACAGGGAGGGCAACCCTCTCGACCTCACCGTCACCGGAATAGTCCAGACGAAGCAGCAATCAATCATGGTTTCGGTCGCGGACGTCTTCTTCACTAACGAGGGGCTCGCAGCCACATCTCCGGGCCTACAACCTGAGGAAATCCTAGCCGCCGGGGACAAGGCGGAGCTGCCCTCCGAGGTGCAAGAAGACCTCGCTATCGCAGTCCGGGCAGCCTTGGACGAGGCCGGCATTGAAGGCACAGTCGTCACGACCGGCCACGATGCAACTGAAGAGTCTTTGAAGGCGATCAACACCTCCAGTGCAGCCCTGACACTGATGCTGCTACTATTCCCGGTCATTGCGGCGACGGTCGCGATGATCGTTATTGGAACGACCTTCCAGGTCATCTTCAGGCAACGCGAACGCGAACTGGCACTCCTTCGCGTCATTGGAGCCACGGGCAAACAGGTGCGCCGACTCATGGTCATGGAGTCGGTTGCGGTGGGCCTGGTCGGCTCTGTCATCGGCATCGTTGTGGGGGTGCTCGGCGGGTCTGCCATTGCATCCGCAGGCGGCGTGGTTTCCAGCTTTGCCGTGGCACTGACATCAGTGAGCATCACCCAGGTCTTGGTGCTTCTAGTGACCGGCACACTGCTCACGACGCTTGCGGGTTTCCGTCCCGCGCTCCGGGCCTCTCGGGTTGCACCGGTGCAGGCTCTGGCTGGCAGACCCGAGACCGTTGCGCAGATGACACGCAAACAGGTGGTAACTGGCCTGGTCAGTGGGGTTCTCACAGCGGCCCTGGGCGGCACCACAGCGTACCTCGCGTTCTCTACGACAGATCCGGATTTGAAGATGGAGAGGTTCCCGGTCGTCCTCGGACTTGCTGTTCTTACCGCTGCGGCACTGATAACGCTTCTGTCTGCCGTCCTACCTCTAATCACGAGGGCAGTCGGGAAGTGGGGCAGGTCGGAGTCATACCGACTGGCAGCCGTGAACACAGTGCGAAACCCTGGGCGAACTGCTGCAACGGGAATCGCAGTGTTTATTGGCGTCACGCTAATCTCAATGGTGACCTTTGGGGCAGAGTCGCTGCGCGCGACCTCGGCCGCAGCACTGGATCGATCAGCGCCCATTGACCTGGTTGTTTCTGCACCACCTGCAGGATTCACAGACAAGCAGTTGAGCGATTTGGAAGCGATTCCTGGGCTTGCCACATCAGTGGTTGTCGATGGTGCACCTGCCAGAATTGAGGTTAGTGAGGGGTCTGAGGTCTTCGGATCTGAGGGGACACTGGTGGTTGACTCCGGCCTCGACTCCGTAATGCGCGGCAGCACTGAAGCTCTGAGTGATGGAGAGGTGCTTGTTCCAGCGTGGCTGGTGACGGCTGCAACTGAAGGATCCGTATGTGTGGAGGACACTTGTGTTGACATGACACTCGTTCCTTCGGAAGGAACCGCGGGCGATGATCGCTTCGTTGTAACGCCCGCAACGGCGACCAACATGGGCGTAGAACTTGCCCCCACTCAGGTGTGGATGCAACTGGAAGATCCCGAGCAGTATGCGGACGTCATCAGTCAGATCCAGGAATCAGGTTCAGACCTACAGATTGAGGGGGCAGTGGCCCTGCGCTCCGCAATCGACCAGATTGTCAACATTCTGGTGATGGTAGTTGTGGGCCTGCTGGCGGTTTCCGTCCTGGTTGCCCTGGTTGGCATAACCAACACTCTGTCGCTATCTGTTGCAGAAAGAAGCCGGGAGAATGGGCTGCTGCGTGCTCTGGGGATGACCCGCAAGCAGGTGCGGTCCATGCTGTCTTGGGAAGCGCTGCTGATTGCGGTTACTTCCACGTTGCTGGGACTCCTGGCCGGAGCGTACTTCGGGGCAGTCGGCTTCATGTCACTGCCGACAGGTGTCAGTGAGTCTGTGCTTGCGGTGCCGTGGGTGCAGTGGCTGATTATCGTGGTCGTTGCGATTGGCGCGGCGCTGGTGGCGTCGATTGTCCCGGGGCGCCGCGCATCGAGGGTGTCACCGGTGGAGGCATTGGCGGCGGAGTAGCCGTCCGGGTGGAGGAGCCCGGCGCTATGCGCTGGCCCGAAGCACCAAGGTTGCTGGAATCATCGCAATCGCCGGGCTCTCACCTTCGATTAGCCGTCGCAGGACGGCTATCGCTTCATCCCCGATTTCCTGAAAGTCCTGGCGCACCGTGGTCAGGGCCGGCTCGAAATACGCAGAGCCATCCTGATCATCAAAGCCAAAGAGCCGCAGATCCTCAGGGACCCGTACCCCGGCCTCGGACAGAGCCTTCAAAGCTCCCAGAGACATCTGGTCGTTGGCAACAAACACCGCATCGGGCAGGGGGGCGGCAAGCAGCTGCTGTGCTGCCGCGTACCCCGTGTCCGCATCCCAGGCGCCCTGAATGCGGGCGCCTTTAGTCATACCCAGCTCTGCCACGCCCTCTGCCCACGCGGCGTCGCGTTCCATTGCATCGAAGTCGCCATCTGGTCCCTTGATGTGAGCAACACTGTCGCACCCCAGCGACTTGAGGTGTGCAAGCGCTGTCTTCACACCGACGCGCTGATCAATTCCGATTCGAGCAATCTCAGAGTCGGAACTGATCCAACTGGACGCAATAACAAGTGTTGGAACGGGAATCGTCTGGGTTTCAAGTTCCCGAGCCATAGGCTCCACTGGTGCAATCACGATTAGGCCCGCAACTCCCAGGCTGAGCAGATCATCGACTGCCCGCTCCATGTTTTCCGCAGTGAACTCGGCAAGCGTTGCCACACTCACGAAGTACCCGGTTTCATTTGCCGCAAGCTGCAATGACAGGAGAGTTGTGGCTGGCCCCCACTCAACAAGGCGGGGAGTGACAACACCAATGAGTCGGCTCTGGCTCGATGCCAACGCCCGCGCCGACTCATTGCGCCGATAGCCCATGTCAGACATGATTTCCAAGATACGCTGGCGCGTTTCTTCCCGGACGGATCCCTTGTTGTTGAGGACGCGAGAAACCGTTTGGTGCGAGACCCCGGCAACAGCGGCAACATCCGCCATTGACGGGCGTCGGGCCGTTTTAACAGCTACGGATTGGCCCGGCGCAATCGGCTTCTGCGACATCGTCATTCTACTTTCTACAGCCCGTTAGCCAGGTGATAGTACGCGAAGTTCCAGCGTAGCTTGTCCTTGAACGCCGGGACGGTTGTCTCCTGGTCGATAACTAGTAGCTCAGTGCTTGCCATCTCCGCGAACAGTCGGAAAATGTCAGCACCCACCGACGTTGTCAGGACTGTGTGATGAGCTCCGCCGGACTCCATCCAGCATTCTGCCGAGACTTCAAGCGATGGCTGCGGCTTCCACACGGCGTGTGCGACCGGCAGGTTGGGCATGGGAGCCGGTGGCGTCACCACCTCGACCTCGTTCGCAGTCAGGCGGAAGCGTGCCCCCATATCTGCCATGGAAACCACGACAGCCGGCCCGGGGTCGGTGTGGAACACCATGCGTACAGGGTCTTCCTTGCCGCCTATTCCGAGCGGGTGGATCTCAACTCTAGGCTTCTGAGTGGTCAGTGACGGGCAAATCTCCAGCATATGTGCGCCAAGAATCAGCTCTTCGCCGCGGACCAGGTTATAAGTGTAGTCCTCCATTAGGGAAGCACCACCGGGCAGCCCCTCACTCATCGCTTTGACTGCTCGGACGAGGACGGCTGTTTTCCAGTCGCCCTCGGCGCCAAACCCATAGCCCTGTGCCATGAGGCGTTGTGCCGCGATGCCGGGGAGTTGCTTGAGGGCACCCAAATCCTCAAAGTTCGTGGTAAAGGCCCCGGCGTTCCGCTCCTCAAGGAAGCGCCGAATCGCAATTTCTTGACTAGCGGCGTAAACCAGAGAGTCGTGACGAGCCCCGCCTTCGCGGAGTTCTGGAACCACGTCGTAGAGGGACTCGTACTCTGCTGCCAATGCCTCTGCTTCGGTACTGGTCACCTTGGAGATTTCCTCAACAAGTTCGTTCGCCGACCATGTTGACACGTTGACGCCTAGCACGCGCTCGGCCTCGGTCTTGTCACCGTCGGTGACGGCAACGTTGCGCATGTTGTCGCCAAAGCGCACTACGTTCAGGCCATTGACGGCAGCCCACCCGACGCATGCCCGTGACCACAGTGCGACGCGTTCACGAACCTTTGGGTCTCCGACGTGGCCGACTACTGTTTCCCGTGCAATCCGAAGGCGGGAGAGAATGTAGGCGTACTCACGGTCGCCATGCGCGGACTGGTTGAGGTTCATGAAGTCAAAGTCGATTGAGTCCCAGGGCAGTGCCACATTGGCTTGCGTGTTGAGGTGCAGGAGGGGCTTGTGCAGGACGCCCAGACCATTGATCCACATTTTCGCCGGGCTGAATGTGTGCATCCAGGTGATGACTCCAACGACATTGTCGTCACTGTTGGCGTCAAGAATGGCGCGGCGGATCGAATCAGAATCCTTCAGTGTCGGCTTCCAAACGATCCGCACAGGAAGGTCCCCGTCACGGTTCAGATCCGTAACGACCTCCTGTGACTGGTGAGCGACCTGAGCCAGCGTGTCCTCACCGTAGAGGTCTTGGCTACCGGTTAGGAACCAGATCTCTTTTCCTTCAAATGCGCTTTTCATTCCGAGTCACTCGCTCCTTCGCTGTGCTGTCCGTAGACATTTTGATACCTGTAGTAGAGAGAATCGATCTTCTCTTGGGGGATGGGGATGAGGTCGCCCATCTGCCGGGCTGCCCAGATCGTTTGGGAGACCTCTTCAACCATGGCCGCCGTCTTCACGGAGGCTTCCGCGTCCTCTCCGATCGTGAAAGGGCCGTGGTTTTGCATGAGGACGGCGGAAGAGTTGGACTTCGAAAGGGTCTCAACGATGCCGCGTCCGATGGAATCGTCACCGATGAGGGCGAACGGGCCGATCGGTACCGGGCCTCCGAACTCGTCAGCCATCATGGTGAGGACACAGGGAACCTCTTCACCGATTGCTGCCCACGCAGTTGCGTATGTTGAGTGGGTGTGGGTCACGCCACCGACCTCGGGCATGTGGCGGTAAACGTAGGCGTGCGCGGCGGTGTCAGACGAGGGCGAGTGCTCGCCGATAATCAGGTTCGCGTCAAGGTCACAGACCACCATGTCAGCCGGTGTCAACCTGTCGTAGGGAACCCCGGAAGGCTTGATGACGAGGACGTCCTCGGCACCGTCTATACCGCGCACACGCTGCGAGACGTTGCCTGCAGTCCACACGACAAGGTTCCACTTGATTAGTTCTGCGTGCAGCTCACAGACGACTTTCTTAGCTTCTTCAACGTGCTCCGCCATGCGCGGCGACCACTGCGAGGTCATCATGTTGTGTCCGTCCTCAATTAAGTTGGTTACTGTCTTAGCTGTTTTGTCCCGCGGCGGCCTCGGCGGGTAGCGCGCGTCTATAGCGCTCAAGGAAGGTGTTGAATCCCGCGACGTCTTCCGGGTTTGGGTCTATGGAGAGGGCCTCGAGATCAGCGAAGATGTGCCGATTGAGGAACTCGGGGAGACTTAGTTCAGAAGCATACTTGCTGGCGTAGAGCGCGAGAAGCGCCATTCCCCAGGGGCCGCCCTCGCCGGCTGTTGCACTCACCGTGACGGGCGTCTTCAGGGCGGCGGCCATGATTGTCTGTGCAACCACCGGGGTTTTGAAGAGGCCCCCATGGGCGAACAGTCGGTCCAGTTGGACGCCCTCGTCCTCAATCAGGATGTCCATTCCCAGACGAAGCACGCCAAAGATCGACATGAGTTGGGTCCGCATGAAGTTCGCCAGTGTGACGGGGGAGTCAGGGGTACGGAAGAACAGGGGTCGACCGATTTCCAGACCGACAACGGGCTCACCAGAGAGGAAGTTGTAGGCCACCAGTCCGCCACCATCAGGCGCACCTTCCAGTGCTTTGGCGTAGGCCAGGTCGTAGAGGGCTGGTCGCGACAGTTCACAACCCGCGGACTCGAGGAGTTCTGCGAAGACACCGACCCACTGGTCCCATTCAGAGGCACCATTGTTGGAATGGACCATCGCGACAGGGAGCCCGTCCGGGGTCGTCACCATGTCAAGTTCCGGGTGAACGCGTTGCAGGTCATGTTCGAGGACGACCATCGCAAAGATTGAAGTTCCCGCAGAAACATTGCCAGTCCGCGCCGCAACAGCGTTGGTAGCAACCATGCCTGTGCCCGCGTCGCCCTCGGGTGGGCACATGAGTGTGCCCGGCTGCAAGACTCCACTGGGATCCAGCAGGAGGGCGCCCGCTTCGGTGAGGTGACCTGCGTCCTGACCTGCGACAAGGACCGTTGGTAGCACGTCCCGAAGGGAGAACTCGATGCCCGCCTGGGCAAGCAGTTCATCAAACTTGGCTAGACGTTGCTCGTCGTAGTTGTGGGTGGCCGGATCAATGGGGAACATGCCCGAAGCATCGCCAACGCCGAGGACGGAACGACCCGAGAGGCGCTGGTGGACGAGGCCTGCCAGGGTGGTGATCGACTTGATCTTCGCGACGTGGTCTTCACCGTCGATCGCAGCCTGGTAGAGGTGCGCCGAACTCCAACGGTGGGGCATATTGAAGTCCAGTGCTGCGGAGAGCACTTCTGTTGCGCGTCCCGTGTTGGTGTTGCGCCACGTGCGGAAGGGGGTGAGCAGTCTTCCGTCCTCGTCCAATGCAATGTAGCCGTGCATCATCGCGGAGAAACCCAGGGCGGCAAGTGCCGTGATGGAAGTGTTGTAGCGGGCTTGGACGTCCTGCACCAACGAGGCGTAAGCCCCTTGGAGGCCCTGCCATATGGAGGACTCCGGATAGGACCAGAGATCATCGGTAAGTTGGTTCTCCCAGTCATGCGCGCCGCTGGCGATGACGGATCCCTTCCCGTCAACAAGCACTGCTTTGATGCGAGTCGACCCGAACTCAATACCCAGTGTGGCTGCGCCCGCGTCGATGATGGCGGTGGGGGAGACATCGCGGATAGCTGTTGTGAACGTTGTGGTTTGTCCTGGCTGAAGAACGATGAGGTCGGTACCGGAATTGAAGGCATTGGGCGGGCACGTCATGGGTTCAACGGCAACACCTTGGCGCTGCTGATTTTCTGCTGAGTAGATCTGCACCCAGCGCTCGGAGGAAGTCATTTCAACTGCTCGCCCGGTTGTTGGATCGGTGAGGCTCACGGTCCAGGTCCCGTCGGGAAGTCCGGTGAACGCATGGTCAACGGAGCGGCCCGCCATGGGGGCTGGGCCGCGCAGGTCGAGATGGGTGTCCGTGACGTCCATGTCGCCTGTTGGACTGAGGTCAGTATCGACCTCGAGGACGGTGTCTGCAGGGACTGAAATGACGCAGTCGTCAAGAGGAGCCCTGACTGTCAAGTAGGGGTGCACCGACGTCCCATATGGGGCGGGAATGTCGCCGGTGTTTGCTGTCGCGACTGAGATGGAGAGCCCAGTTTGCGGGTCCAAAGTGTATGTGACAGCGGTTTCAAGGTGGAAAGGGTAGCCGGAAGTGGGAGCAATCCGGGTTCGCAGCGTCGCAGAGGTTTCGGTGTGTTCGGTGACTTCCCAGTCCACCCAACAACTCAAGCCATGAAGGGAAGCGCCCGTTTCAGGCTCATTGACTTCGAGAGTGAAGGTTTCGCCCTCCCACACATACTGTCCGTTGGTGATGCGGTTGGGCCAGGGGATTAGCACCTTACCGTTGTAGCCGACGGGCTTTTCTGCAGGGTCGTGTGGGAGGACGATGTCGTGACCCGCGTAGGTGAGAGAGGCCAGGCCGGCGCCCTCGGAAACAATAGTTGCGCCATATTTGCCGGCTGTGATTTCAATTGCCATTGTTGTTTGACCTTTCGCGGAGGAGTTCACGGGAATCAGGGTTACTTCTTGGAGTTACCTCTGGTTTTACCAGGTTAGAGGTCAGCGGGTGGGGCCTTCTCTGACTCCTTTTCGATGATGGTGGCTTCCTCTTGGGCGCCACCACCCCCGTTGGTGGGGCGCAGGTCGATCGCCCGCTGTAGGAGGACGAAGATCAACAGGATTGCTCCGGTGATGATGGTCGTTGCAGCGGCAGGCACGGAGCCGTCGCGGGTGATGAGCAGCTTGAGGACGCCGAGGACGAAGACACCCGTGACTGAACCGAGGACGTATCCAGCACCGCCGGTTAGGAGCGTGCCGCCGATGACCGTTGCGGCGATTGCGTCCAGCTCCCAGCCCACGCCGGTGATGTTCTGAGCGTTGCCAACTGTCGTTGTGTAAACCAGTCCGGCAAGTCCCGCGCAGGTACCTGAAACAACGTAGACCCAGACTGTTGAACGTCCCGCGGGTAGCCCCATCAGTTCGGCTGACTGGGCATTGCCGCCGAGGGCGTAGACGGTGCGTCCGAATCGGGTCCTGTGCAACAGGAAGTAGCCCGCGACAATGACTGCAAGCGCGATAAGGATGTTGAGGGAAATGTAGAAGTCATTTCTCTTCGGGCCATCAATGAGCACTATGCGCGCGGAAAGGGCCATAATTGAGGAATCAGGGTCAACACGAACGGGCTCAATGGAGAGGATCGACGCTAGGCCGCGCGCCAGGAACATCGTTGAGAGTGTGGCGATGAAGGGCTGGAAGTTGAAGTAGCGCACCAGGATTCCGGAGAGCAGCCCAAAGGCAGTTCCCATGAGGACGATTGTCGGCATGACTACCACTACGGGTACACCTGCCTGCAGCATGAGGACGCCAGCGACGGACGAAAATGCCAAGACAGCTCCGACAGAGAGGTCGATGCCGCCAGTCAAAATCGTGAAGGTCATACCCACAGCCAAGATGACGAGGTAGGCGTTGTTATCGAGAAGGCTGGACATTGTGTTCCAGGCGAAGATCTTCCCGTAAACAATCTGGCCCCCGATGAGCAGCGCAGCCAGCAAGACGATCGCTGCGATGGTTGGGTACGCGCTGGCGGAGATATGGACCTTGGGACGCGATTTCCTGGAGGTCGTTGCGCCGACTAGAGCCGCACTCATGCTGAAACCACCTTTGAGTTGTTGAGACCGGCCTCGTTCGTCCTGTCTTCTTGGGCTGAGCCATCTGATCCTCGACCGGGTCTAGAGAACCAGCCGTGCACCATTGGTGCCTGAAGGACACAGATGAAGATGATGACAAGGGCCTTGAATGCGGGCACTGCTGCTGAGGAAACACCCAGGTAGACAACTACTTGGTTGAGGGCCGTGATAACAAATGCGCCGAGGACGGTGCCACCCAGGTTGAACTTGCCTCCGGCAAGAGATGTTCCACCGATAACAACTGCGAGGATGGCGTCCATTTCCATACCCGAACCCGTGCCGCTCGAAGAGACTTCAACGGTGCCGATGTAGGAGACTGCAAAAACCCCGGCAATGGCAGCCATCAGACCTGAGATTGCGTAGACCATGAAGAGAATGCGTCCGGAGCGGATGCCCGCCATTTCCGCGGCGCGTGGATTGATTCCCACGGCCTCGATCGAAAGTCCCAGGGCCGTCTTGCGAACCACCAGCACCAAGATGGCCAGAACCACGAGTGCGAGGAGGAAGCCGACTGGGAATCCTAGAACACGTCCCTGTGCAATCCAGTTGAATGAGGTCGAGTTTCCTGCGGCATTCTTGCCGCCGGTAATCATATTGGCAATCCCGCGCCCCGCAAGCATCATGATCAAGGTCGTGATGAACGGTTGGAGGCGGACGACAGAGACAAGGAATCCCGAGAATGCACCGCAGAGCACACCAACCAGGAGAGCGAGGAGTACAGCGACGATCGCTGCTCCCGCGCTCGATGGGGAGGGTGAGTTGACGAGGAACTGCATCGCCACTGCGCCCGAGACTGCCATTACCGAACCAACGGAGAGGTCGATGCCGCTGGTTGCAATAACGAGCGTCATGCCCAGGGAAATCATCAGAATCGGTGGTACGAAGATAAAGAGGTCGATGATCGGCCCAGTTAGTCGGCCGTTTGTGTAGGCGATGCTGGCACTCTGGTTGTTGAGCAGGATGATGACGATGAGTCCGAGGAGGACGGCACCGGCCCAAAAGAGTTGGTTACGCAAGAGGTTCCTCATGCTGCTTCACCTCCTCCGGCGATGATGTTGACGATGGAATCCACAGTGGTATCACTCGTGTCTTCAATGGTTTCTAGTGGTGCCCGGTCCTTGAGGACCAGGATGCGGTTGGAGAGCCTTGCGACCTCGCTCAATTCTGAGGAGATGAAGACGATAGCCATGCCATCTGCGGCCAGCTGCTTGATGATTTCCATGATCTCGGCTTTCGCACCGATGTCGATGCCGCGAGTGGGTTCGTCAAGAAGTAGCACTTCCGGGTTTGTGGCCAGCCAGCGGGCAAGGAGAACCTTCTGCTGGTTTCCACCCGACAGGTTCTTCACCATGCGTTCCGGGTCGGCGGGGCGGATGCCCAGCTCCTTTATATAGCGCTCGCAGAGGGCATCCTGTTCCTTGCGGGGAATAGGACGTGTCCAGCCACGGATTGCCTGCAGTGCAATGATGATGTTCTCGCGCACCGTCAGGTCGCCGATGATGCCCTCATCGCGCCGGTTCTCTGTTGAGTAGGCGATGTGTTTGCTGAGGGAAACGGCTGGCGATGACAGTTTGCTATCAGTGCCATCGATGGCGATTGAGCCTTCGGTGGGCTTGTCAGCGCCGTAGATCAGCTTGGCCAATTCGGTGCGGCCGGAACCCAAGAGTCCCGCAAACCCGACGATGTCCCCGGCGTAGAGGTCGAGGTCGGTTGCTTTGAGCATTCCTTTTCTGCCCAGGCCAAGTACCTTCATCTTCGGGGTTCCACGGTCTGACGGAATCGTTGATGCGGGGCGGTGTTCGGCCTCGCGGAGGGCTCCCATGTCCTTGCCGATCATCTTTGAGATCAGCTCAACCCTTGGAAGGTCTGCGGTCAGGTACTCACCGACCAGTTTGCCGTTACGCAGAACGGTCATTCGGTCGGATATTTCGTAGACCTGGTCTAGGAAGTGGGAGACGAAGAGAATAGCGACACCCTGTTTGCGTAGCCCATCGATCACCTTGAAGAGCTGGGCGACTTCGTTGTCGTCCAAACTAGAGGTCGGTTCATCAAGGATCAGCACCTTGCACTTGACGACCATGGCTCGGGAGATGGCGACAAGCTGCTGGAGGGCAATGGAGATGGAGGAGAGGGGTGCGCGGGGATCAAGGTGGCCTAGGTCCATCGCGGCGAGCGCGGTGCGCGCTTCCTGGTTGGTCTTCTTCCAGTTGATGCCCAGAGGCCCACGCACTTCGTGACCGAGCATGACGTTCTCCCCAATGGAGAGATTGGTGAGGAGGTTGACCTCCTGGTAGACGGTCGACACCCCTGCAGCCTGAGCTGAGGCAGTTCCGTCGAAGTTCACCTCTGTCCCGGACATGTAGATCTTGCCGCTGGCAAGGGTGTTCACGCCGGTGAGCGCCTTAATGAGGGTGGACTTGCCGGCGCCGTTCTCACCCATTAATGCGTGTACTTCTCCGGGTAGCAGACGGAAGTCGACGTTTTGCAGGGCCTTGACCCCGGGGAACTCGACCGAGATGTTCTTCATCTCGATGATTGGTTCGGTATCGCTCATCATTTCTCGCTCAGGTGCAGGTCGGGATGTTTGGGAATGTCGGGGAGTCTCATGAAGTTGCCCCGAGGGAGAACCTCGGGGCAACGACACAAGGCCTAGGGGAACTCGCTAAGAACTAGAAGTCGCGTCCCGCATCAAGTGCGGCCTTTGCAGCCTCGGGGCTGTCGAAGATGGCGCTCTGAACAATGAAGTTCTTCTCTACTTCTTCACCACAGAGGGTTGCGATGGCGGTCTGTACGGCGTCAGCACCGAACAGGGGGTTGTACTCTGCAACCAGGCTGAGCTTGCCTTCGGCAAGTGCTTCGAGGGCAGGCTTGGTGCCATCGATCGTGATGATCTTGACGTCCTCACCCGGCTTCAGGCCTGCTTCTTCAACGGCCTGAACAGCGCCAAGGCCCATTTCATCATTCTGCGCGAAGACGAGCTGGATGTCGTTGTTGTGGGACTTCAGCATTGATGAGAGGACAGTCTTGCCTTCTTCAGTCGACCAGTTCGCTGTCTGTGCTTCCAGCTTGGTGAAGTTGTCGTTGATGGTGGAATCCCAGCCGTTGTTGCGCTCGTTCACGACGGAGACGCCGGAAGGTCCTTCAAGGACTACGTAGTTTGCGCCATCGGGGAACTGTTCGTTGGCCCATTTGGCAGCATTTGCAGCAACTTCTTCATTGTTGGGGGCAAGTCGCTGAACGTAGAGGTCAGGATCATCCGGATCAATCATGCGGTCGATGAGGATGACTGGGATCTCTGCTTCTTGAGCATCCTGCAGGGAAGTTTCCCAGCCGGTTGCTTCGGTGGCGGACAGCAGGATGATGTCCACGCCTTCGTCAACGAATGACGAGAATGCTTGGAGCTGGTTGGCCTGGTCGTTGTCGGCGGTGCCTGCGTACTTGACGTCAGCGCCGGCTTCCTTGAACGCAGCCTGGACATTGTTTTCGTTGGCGTCACGCCAGCCACCTTCAGGGCCAACTGCGACGAAGCCGACGGTCAAGCCGGACAGGTCAGCTGGGCACTCGGCCGACGTATCGACGTCGGTGCCTTCTGCGCCGGACTCTTCGGTGTCGGTTGTACCGGCATCTCCGCCGCCGCAGGCTGCAAGTGCCACCATGGACACGCCAGCAGCGGCAGCCATGAATACGTTTCGAATGCTCTTACGCATCTCTCTCCTCCTCGAGAATCTGCAGCATTGGTTTCCGCAGGGGGGATCTTGAGCCCCACTGACAGTAAGGTTAGCGCTAACATATGGTGCACGCCACCCGTTAAGATCACAAGAAGGTAACAATCTGGGAATGTTAGCGCTCGTGTGGTCGCGTAGAATGCGTAGAAGTTCTAGTAAGAATGCAGGTGGGGTCCGTTGGAGATATGCCCCAGCCGCCACTGTCCACTCCGCTTCTACCAGCCGCACCAGCCGCCACTGTCCCGCGGCCTGGCACCCGCTACGCCAGGCGCTACCCGGCCGTCACCTCCTCCGATGCCCCGCCGCCTGGTGTCAGCACCCCTGTCAGTGTCTCGCTGCCTTCTGCCAGCCCTTTTCGCAACGGCCCAGGCGCATTAGCGAGCTGGTTAAGCCATAGCGAGCCGGCCAGGCTCGCATAACGCTGTAAGAATAGGCCAAACTGAGCCTAGCCAGCTCCGTATGTCCTAGGTCGCTCCGTAAACCCAGCGCACCCTGTCGTGGAGTGGGCGCTTGAGCCTCCACCGCAGGTACCGCACGTGTGCAGAAGGCAGGGGTGTGGGTTGATTGCGTGCGCGTGCGGCAGGCAGGGGTGCAGAGCACCTAGAAACCCTTAACTACACAGTTGTGGCGGGAATCAGGTTGAAACCAAACCCAATTCCCGCCACAACTGTGTAGTTAGCGTCCCGCGGGCCTAGGCTGAAGTGGCAAGTGAGGATTGTCCCCGCGGAATCCCCGCACAACCCCTACCCGCACGCCTGCTTCCCGTAGGCGAACTCCTTACCCCTTGACAGAACCGGCCATCAGCCCGCCAACGAAGTACTTTCCGAGCAGGATGTACACAACCAACGTTGGCGCGGATGCAATCAGCGCGCCAGCCATCGAAGCACCATAGTTGGCCATGATCGACCCATGCGCCAGGTTATTCAGCGACAGGGTGACTGGGCCGGTGTTGGTGTTTGTCAGGAACAGTGCGAAGAGGAAGTCATTCCATGCGGAAGTGAACTGCCAGATGAGAACCACGACAAATGAGGGAATCGAGATCGGAAGCACCACAGAGAAGTACGTCCGCAACAGCCCGGCGCCGTCCACGCGGGAAGCCTCAATCAGTTCCTGCGGGATCGATTCGTAGTAGTTGCGGAAGATCAGTGTAGTGATCGGGATGCCATAGACAACGTGCGCGAGGATCAGCGTGGGAACACCCGAAGGTAATCCCATTGTCAGGACCATCTTCATCAGCGGGATCATCACAGCCTGGTAGGGGATGAACATGCCGAAGAGGATCAGGGTGAAGACGACATTCGCTCCGGGGAACCTCCACCGCGACAGCACAAACCCGTTCATGGATCCAAGGAATGCAGAAATGATGGATGAAGGAATCACCAGGAGGAATGTACGACCGATAGGTGCCGCCAGGGCATCCCACGCTCGCACCCAGTTCTGTGTCTGCCATACCTCAGGCAGGAACCAGGTGCGTGACGGGTCTGCTTCAGCAGAACCCTTAAATGATGTGATGAGGAGGACGTAGACGGGAATCAGCACCATCGCCAGGGAGAAGATCAACAACGCATAGCGGGATGCAGTGACACGCGGAGTTGTCCCACTGCGGTCCATCTTCTTGCGCTTTTTGTCAGGCTGTGGCGGTTCCAGCACCGCAGCTTCTTCAAGAGCAATCGTTGCATTTGTCATTTTCTTACCGCCTCTGCTTCGCGTCGTGAATCAGGTACGGCACGACAAGGGCAGCAACAATAACAAGCATGATTGTTCCGACTGCCGTCGCATTGGAGTAGTCCCCCGATGTCATGAAGTTGTACATGTCAATTGCGGGGACCTTGGTTGAGTAGGTGCGCTGGTCCGTCACAGCCATAATCAGGTCGAAGGACTTCATAGCCATGTGTCCAATGATGATGACGGCAGACAGTGCCACTGCAGACAACTGCGGGAAAATGATGTTCTTGTAGAGTTGCCATTCGCTCGCGCCATCAACGCGCGCTGCTTCGCGGAGTTCATCGGGCATGCCGCGGAATCCAGCCAAGAACAGGGCCATGACATACCCGGAGAGCTGCCAAATCGCAGGAATCGCTACAGCAACAACACCGAAAGTGATATTCGCAGTCCATGAGTTCTGGAGGAAGTCTAAGCCAAGCATCTGGAAGAGTCGGTTGAGACCCTTAGCGTTGTCATCCACGCCTGAGTTGAGCAGCCACTTCCACACAACACCTGAGGCAATGAAAGAGACAGCCATGGGGAAGAGGAAGATTGACCGGAAGAAACCTTCACCTTTGATGGGGCGCTCAAGAATCCACGCCCATATGAAGCCGAGGACGAGGGTGCCGACAAGGATTACCGAGGGCGAGATCAACAGTATTGGGGGTCCGATTTTGCGCCATTGAATTCGACGCCGCGTCTGTGATTTGGTCGCCATTTGTGTTCCTTGCTCATGGTTTGGGTGGTGACACCTGGGGTGCCACCACCCAAACCTGGTTAGTGAGTCGAACCGAGTAGTCCGCAGCGCCTAGTTGCTCATCGGTGCGGCAGCAGCGGTTAGCTCAGCTTGGAGTCCGGCCACATCGGATGCGCCCTGCGAGAACTTCGCGACTGCGTCATTCATTGCGTTCGAGACTGCAACTGGCGTTGCGGCCCCATGCGCAATCGAGGACACGATTGTGTCTTCAGCGAATGCCTTCATCGCGTCCTGCTGGTACTCACTGAACAGAGCAATATCATCTGCGGTCAGATCAGAGCGAGCAGGGATGGAACCCTTGATGGTGTTGAACGTGATCTGGCCTTCCATGCTGGAGATGGTCTCCATCCATGCTTCAGCGCCCGCTACGTTCGGCGCGCCGACTGGCAGTGTGAATGAATCAGCAAGGAAGTCGAACATGCCTTCAGTTCCCGGAACCGGGAATGCCAGGTAGTCGGTGCCGTACACCTTGTCAGCGGCGCCAAAGGCAGCAATCGCCCAGTCACCCATAACGTTGTAAGCGGCATCTCCGCTGAGCACTGGGTTCAGTGCCGGCTCCCAGTCCTCATTGAGGTAGGACTTGTCAGCGAGGTCGATGATTGTCGCGAACTTGTCGAGAGCAGCCGTTACTTCAGGTCCGTCCCAAGCGGTCTTTCCGTCAAACAGACCGGTGTAACCATCCGCACCGAGTTCGGCCATGAGCACCGTCTCCAGAAGTTGAAGCTGGGTCCATGCCATGCCAACGGTGATCGGAATCTTGCCGGCAGCCTTGACCTTCTCCATGTCGGCAATCCAGCTGTCGATATCAGCTGGTACCTGGGCCGGATCAATACCGGCTTCTTCCAGTACGGCTGGGTTCGCCCAAACCACATTGGCGCGGTGAACGTTCGTTGGAACCGAGTAGATCTTGCCGTCGACAGTCAGACGATCGATCAGAGTTGCCGGGAAGGCCTCTCTCAAGTCGAACTTGTCGTAGAGGTACGACACGTCCTCGATCTCCAGTGCATCGATGTAATCAGACAGTTCCGCGCCAGCGTGGGCCTGGAAGCTGTCCGGTGGGTTCTGTGCCGCTAGGTCTGCTGCAAGTTTCTGTTTGGCTTGTGAACCGCCACCACCAGCCACGGCAGCATTCACGAATGTGAAATCGGGATGCTGGGTGTCGAACACCTCAACGAGTGCTTCGAGGCCGATCTTCTCTGAGCCAGCCTCCCACCAGGTTACGACTGAGACATCGCCGCCGCCGCCTTCTGCCGCGCCGCCGCCAGATTCCTCACCAGACTGGTCTGGCGTGGCAGTCGCTAATCCCCAGTGGGGCGCAGCGCAGGACGCACCATAATGAAGACGGTTCCGCCCGGAATCGCTGTTAGTGTCTCAACATGCTCAAAGCCGTAGCGTTCATAGAGGCGTCTGCTTCCAGCTGTTGTCGACTCCAGAAAAACGGGCATTGGGTCTTCGTCGACTACGGCCAGCCGATTTCTTAGAAGGGCAGACCCAATGCCTTTGCCACGGGCTTCGGGAGAGGTGACGATATCTCGGAAGTACCAGTGCGGCTGAGCTGGTCGGCGCGACTGGACTGCTGCGTCGTGGGTTCGACCTCTTCTGCCCGAGGACGTAATTGTGGCTGTGATCCGCTCGACGGCTTCCGCAAATGCGTGTTTGGTTGGAGTGGTTGCACCCGGAGGTAGGTAATTGAGTGCACCTAGAAGGGGGCCCGAATCCATGCGGGCTACGTCGACGTACCTATATCCCCCGGCCTCGAGTTCGGACTTGAAGCCGGATTTCACCGTCCTCCTCCGTCGTTGCTCATTGGGGACGATCGCAGACCATACGGGGTCAGGGGCAAATGCATCGGAGAACAGTTGAGCAATCGCTTCTGTGTCGTCGTAGCTCGCAGACCCGAAATGAACCTGCGAGCTGCGGGAGCTACTTTGACTCATTATGTGGGTTTGCCCTCGGGTGAGTAGAGAGGTAAATAGCGGGCAGAACACCCAGACTATTGAGGACAGCGAGAGGGACAACCCACCCTTTGTCTCCCCGCTTCAATGCTCGGCGTAGCGCCACGACCTTGAGCGCCAAATCCGCGGTGGCGGCAATTCCAATCGCCACACGGACGCCGCTGGGAATGCTGTGAGACAACGAGTGACTGAAGGGTGAGCATATGAAGGGAGCGCGGTGATGGCAGACGCAGGCACAGTCTGTCCCTTCTTCTACTTTCATGCCACACACGGGGCAGACGTGGACGTCGCCGTGGCCACCGCACCCGCATGCGCAAGCGCCTGTGTCAGAGACGCAAGGTCCGTGCCCGCAGTTGCAGTCTTCAGGCTCACAGCCGCAGTCATCTTCACAGTTGCAGGGCATTGCGTTTTCCCCGCAACAGTGACAGCCGTGGTTGCAACAAGCACAGTCATCCTCTTTAGTCGCGGAGCAGGTCTCGCACCTGCACTTTTCACAGTCGCAGGTACTCTCCGGTGAAGTCTCTCCGAGGATATCTGTTTCGGTATCGGCCATGATCGCCTCCTATTTGGAGCGGTTGCAGATGCAACGCAACTCCGGTTGACCTAGAGAAAAGTCTACGCTTCACCGCTCGAGTCCGGTAGGAGATGCACTGTCCAATAACCAATAGCGATATATCGTTGACAAGAAGACGGAGTGCATGTAACGATATATCGGTAACGTGTTCGACAACGTGTCGTCACATGCAAAACAAAAAGGAGGTCTCATCGTGAGACTACGAGAGAATGTATACGCAATGGCCCCATACCCCCATGATGGATTCGGAGGCCACGGTGGTCACCATGGTGGACCGCAGGGGCGCGGAGGTTGTGAAGAGCGTGGCCACCACGATGGTCATTTGGGCCGCGGTCACCGCGGAGGAGGACCCCGGGGCAACGGTCCAGGTGGACCTGGAGGTCCACGGCGTGGAGGCCGAGCGCGGCGCGGAGACGTGCGGCTGGCACTGCTTTCACTGCTGGCGGAAGAAAGCGGAAGTGGCTACGCCCTCATCAAGAGGATCGAAGAGAAGACCGGTGGAGTGTGGCGAACGAGTCCCGGGTCGGTGTACCCAACTCTTTCCCAACTGGTAGATGAGGGGTTCATTGTTGCTCTGCCTACGGGGGGAGGGCGAAACGACTTCGAAGTCACCGATGCGGGACGGGAGTTCGTCGAAGAAAACACGGAAAAGATCGCTTCCATCTGGGCCGGAGACTCCGATGATTTCGAGGGCGCCAAGGCGCTGCGCCATGCGGCCCACACTCTGTTGGGCAAGGTTCGTGAGTTGGGCGTAGAAGGTACCCCGGAACAGATTGCTGAGGCAACCAAGCGCCTCAACGCGTTGGCAACCGAGATAGGCGAAATTCAAAGACTAGCTGAATTGTCAACGGGATGGAAGAGTATTGAATACTCTCGGCAGCGAGGCAGGCAGGTAGTATCGGACGGCAGTAGTGCTCCTCTAGGCTGAAGGCTTGGAAGAGAGGTCCAACAGATGACAATAACTGCCTCGCTGCCGGACTCCGGTGGCATGGGTGTCCGCTCCGACGGGGATGACATCAGGTACTACTCACTTACGACTAACCAGGTGCTGGTTGAGCTCGACTCCACCCAAGGTGGCCTCACTCAATCGACAGCAGAAGCGCGGCTGCAACGGTACGGACCGAACGCCCTCGAAACCAAGAAGCGTAAGCCTGCGATCCTGCGGTTCTTAGCCCATTTCGATGACATTCTCATCTACATCCTGCTTGGGTCAGCTGGATTGAAGGCAATAATCGGCGATTGGGTTGACTTCACCGTCATCCTGGTGGCTGCAGTCGCGATTGCGCTAACTGGATTCATCCAGGAGGGGCAGGCTGAGAATGCCCTCGAAGGCATCAAGAAGATGTTGTCTCTTGAGGCCGAAGTGCTTCGGGATGGTGCCTGGGAGAATGTCCCGGCAGAGGAGCTCGTTCCCGGGGACATTATTCGTCTTGCTGCCGGGGGTAGAGCTCCTGCCGATTTGCGGATACTTGAGTCCACCAATTTGCGTGTCGACGAGGCCGCCCTGACGGGGGAGTCTGAACCCAGCGAAAAGGACAGTCGCCCGGTGGGCTCGGATGCGGGGGTGGGGGATCGTTCCTCAATGATCTTCTCTTCAACCATCGTCTCAAGCGGCAATGTTGTCGGGGTGGTTACCGCCACCGGGATGAACACTGAGATTGGTCGCATCACCAAAATGGTGGACGACGTCGAGGAGATGGACACTCCTCTGTCACGCAAGCTGGCGAAGCTGGGGAAGTACATCGCGATCGGTATCGGCATTATTGCCGTCGTCATGGTTCTCATTGGCCGGATCGTCCACCACATGGACATTGATGAGCTGATTTCTGCTGCCATAGGCTTCGCGGTTGCTGCTGTACCTGAAGGTTTGCCCGCGCTGGTGACGATTACCATGGCGCTAGGTGTCAAGCAGATGGCCTCCCGCAATGCAATCACCCGCAAGATGGCGTCGGTGGAGACACTGGGAGCTGTCACCACAATCTGTTCGGACAAGACCGGCACTCTGACGCAAAATGAGATGACTGTTCGTGAGGGAACAACTCGTGACCAGGCGTTTCAGGTTAGTGGAGAAGGGTATTCTCCCGATGGTCAAATCATGTTTGACGGCAAAGAGATCGACGTATCGAGGACTCCGGGACTCACCGCGCTAATAGAAGCGGGAACCCTTGCCAGCAATGCTGAGATCACTAAGAGCAACGGTGAGTGGACACTGGTGGGGGCGCCAACTGAGGGTGCCTTGACCGTGCTGGCGCAGAAGGCAGGCATCCCCAATCAGACGAAGCGTCTTGCAGAGGTGCCTTTTGACTCCGAACATAAGTTCTCGGCTTCGCTGGATGAAATGCCTAACGGGCGCCTCGTCATCCATGTCTACGGAGCACCGGACAGGATCCTGGCGCGTTCGACGCAGGAGACAGATGACCAGGGCATTACCTATTCACTGGACGAGGACGCCTGGGAAGCACGCAACGCTGAGCTATCGAGCCATGGTTTGCGCGTCCTCGGCGCAGCCTCCAAAGATGGGCGTGGAATCGATCCCGAGACGTTCAGCATTGACGATTTGAGGGGTCTGACCTTCCTTGGGTTGTTCGGAATCGTTGACCCGCCACGTCCCGAGGCCGTCCAAGCTATTAAAGAGGCGCATGACGCTGGTATCTGCGTCAAGATGATTACGGGTGACCACGCTGGCACTGCGGTCGCGATCGCGCAGGAGCTGGGAATTGCGCCAGATGGTGACGATCCGCAGGCCCTGGCGATTACCGGCAGCGAAATTGAGGCGATGAGCCAGGATGAGCTCCGTCAGCGCGTTCATGACGTGAACGTGTTTGCGCGGACCAGTCCAGAGCATAAGATCCGCATTGTTCGAGCACTCCAGTCTCGTGGAGAGATTGTGGCAATGACCGGCGACGGAGTTAACGACGCGCCCTCGATCACAAGGGCTGACGTTGGTGTCGCTATGGGAATCAAGGGCACCGAAGCAACAAAAGAGGCTGCGGACATCGTCCTTGCGGATGACAACTTCGCGACCATCGAGAAGGCTGTCGAAGAGGGACGGCGAATCTTCGACAATATCCGCAAGTCCCTTGTCTTTCTTCTTCCAACAAACGGCGCGCAGTCCCTCGTGATTTTGGTTGCGGTTGTTTTCGGCATCTCCATGCCACTTTCCCCGGTGCAAGTCTTGTGGATCAACCTGGTTACGGCGATAACGCTGTCTCTGCCACTCGCCGCGGAACCCGCCGAGCCGGGCATCATGCAACGGAAGCCAAGAGACGTTAACGAGTCGATTCTTCCTCGCGCGCAGATCAGACTGATCGCACTGACTTCATTGCTAATTGGTGGCCTGAGCCTCGGTGTGTTCCTCTACGGTCAAAGCCACGGGCTCACGCACGCTCAGGCGCAGACCACTGCCGTGACGATGCTTGCCTTTGCGCAGTTGGCGTTCCTGTTCTCATCCAGGTTCCTCAACACGTCCGCACTGACACGGCAGGTACTTGTTGGGAACCGTCTGATCTGGATGGCTGCCGGGGCTCTGGTGGTGCTGCAGATGATCTTCATCTACACGCCTTTCATGAACTCCTGGTTCGGGTCGGCGCCCATTGGCTGGCGTTCATGGCTGCTCGTCCTCGTTCTGGCCTTCCTGACCTTCCTTTTTGTGGAGGCGGTGAAAGCCATTTCGCGGAAACTAGAGAAGACTCCCTAACGCAACGGTGGCGTCAGTCATACGCATCATGTGCTGGGACCTAAACTCTGTATATGACATCAGATGCACAGGGCCAAGTTGCGCCAGAGCCGGACGACGGTGGGATAAAGAGTAAGAGTGCCGTCGGATCGGTCCTGATCTTTCTGGTTTTTGTGGAGCTCACCAGCGGTTTCGTGCAGGGCTTCTACACCCCACTTCTTCCCGATCTCGCGAAGCACGTCGGCGTCTCCGGTGAAGCCATGAACTGGTTCCAAACCGCGCAGGCCATGGCCGCGGCAGTTCTGGTACCACTGATGGCCCGGCTGGGTGACATTCACGGGCCCCGCACAGTCCTACGCGTGGCGATTGTTGCTGTTCTGCTTGGAACGATAATGATTGCGGTATTTCCATCGTATCCGCTTGTGCTGTTGGGGCGGATCTTTATCGGGCCGCTGGGAGTGTGGCTACCACTCGCGATCGCGATAATCTATGTGCGAACAGCCGGGGGGTCCGCGTCAAGATCAATCAGCATCATCTCGGCATCGCTGATGGGTGGCATCGTGCTCGGGACAGTGGCGGCGGGTATCGCCCAGGATGTCATGTCGAGCCTCGTGGCCGCACTGCTCATTCCCTCTGTGATGGTTGCACTCTCTGCCCTGGTGGTTTTTCTGAAACTGCCCGAGGACGTGCGCCTCTCAGCCGGGAAAATCGACTGGGTTGGGTTTGTTGGCCTCGGCGCCTTCCTAGTCGCCTTGATCTTGGCGCTCGCATTTATCGGACCTTCACATGCGAAGACCTCATTGGCGCTCTTCGCAGTGACGGTGGCCTTGTTCGTGGGCTGGGTGTGGTGGGAACGCAGGACCAGTGACCCGGCCATTGACTTTGGACTGGTTGTTTCCAAGTCGATGGGACCTCTCTATGTCGCGGCCTTTGCCATGGGCGCGGTGATGATTGACGCGCCGCCCAACCTGGCGGACTTCTTGAGCCGCGACCCTGAAGTCTACGGCTACGGATTTGCGGCCTCGTCGGATGTCCTTGCCGGAATGATCGCCTCAATGCTGGTATTTGCGACTGCTGGAGCCCTAGCGTCAACCTTCATTGCCGCCCGACTGGGTATGCGCACCACGCTGCTTGGTGCGGCACTGTTGGGAGCCGTTGGCCAGGGATTGCTGATACCCATGCCGCACCTGGTTGCAGCGTTCTGGGTGTCGGGAATACTCACTGGGTTCGGCCTCGGCATCCTGGTTGGCGCACTTCCCGCCCTTGTGTCACACGCAGCGCCAGCCGGTCGAACCGGCATTGCCAACGGCATCTACTCCGCCCTTCTCGCAATGGGAGGTGCGGTTGGTGGGGCCGTCTTCAAGCAAGTCCTGGTTGCATTCCGCGACGAGCAGCGCATGACAGAGCTGGGTGGATACACCATGATCTGGGCCATCAGCATTGCACTGTTCCTGTTGACAGCCCTCATGATGGCCACGGTTGAACTACCCGACAAGAGAAAGCAAGTCCATGAGTGATCGCAAAGTAGCACTGCCTGACTTCGCGGGCGAGGCCGCAGAAATCCGCGACGAACTGGTTAGTCTGCGGCGCGCCATCCACTTGGAGCCGGAGATCGGCCTCGACAACCCCCAAACCCAAGCCAAGATCCTTGATGCACTTGAGGGGCTGCCGTTGGAGATAACCCTGGGTAGGGGACTGTCTAGCGTGACGGCGGTGCTACGCGGTGGCAAGCCGGGCCCAACAGTGTTGCTCCGGGGAGACACGGATGGTCTCCCAATGCACGAGCAGACCGGTCTGTTTTTTGCCTCTACGGGGGACACCATGCATGCGTGCGGACATGACCTGCACACCGCAGGACTGGTTGGTGCTGCAAGACTGCTCAGCGCCCACCAGGATGATTTGCCCGGAAATGTTGTATTCATGTTCCAACCGGGTGAAGAGGGTAAAGGCGGGGCTCAGATCATGCTTGACGAGGGTGTTCTTGACGCATCGGGCGAACGTGCCATAGCGGCCTACGCGATCCATGTTGGACCCGGCCCCCGCGGAGTGTTTGCAACAAAGAACGGTTGTGCAACAGCCGGGTCTAACCAGATGTACGTGACGATCAGGGGACGTGGCGGTCACGGGTCCTCTCCCCATCTAGCCCTCGACCCCGTGCCAGTTGCGGCCCAGGTCATCTTGGCCATTCAGTCTTACGTGACTCGCATGATGAACGCTTTCGATCCAGTGGTCGTATCTGTGACGCAGCTAAGTACCGGAGAGAACGCGGTCAACGTAATTCCTGACGCAGTGACCTTGGGTGCGACGATCCGTACGCTCACCGCCCAGTCACTCGCGCAGGTTCGTGAGGGCTTGGAGCAGGTGGTTCGCTCAACGGCAGCAGCATATGGGTGCGATGCGGACTACGAGTTCCTAGTCCTTTATCCCTCGACGATTAACGATGACCTCACCACCGAGGATGCGGTCGTGGACATGCGCAGCCAGTTCGGTGATGAGAGGGTAGCGATTATCCCTTCCCCCATGATGGGCTCTGAAGACTTCGCTTTTGTCCTACAGGAAGTGCCGGGTACTTTCGTGGGGTTGTTCACCACGCCCCCCGAATTGGCTGGTTATCCGACGGAGTTCAACCACTCACCCCGCGTCATCTTCGATGATGCAGTTCTAGGTGATCAGGCGGCGGCGCTGGCAGCCATGGCCTACGGGAGACTTCAACGGGCGGCACAAGACACGGCCGAATAGCGAAGAGGAATGGGACTCTGGGAGTTCCTCGCAAGGGAACCCGACCAGACAATACATCCCACCAAGTCGTAGACTGAATCCAAGTCGACTCTATCCCTAGGAAGGGAAACACCATGGCAATTGATGCGAACCCAGAGGCAGTTGAGTTTGCCCGTCAGCTGATCGAGGACGGACGCTACGTCCTCGACCAGCACGGAGACTGGGATCAGGTCAACCCTGACACCAACGAGCAGGATAATTTTGTTCGTGAGCATGGCATGAAGGCCTACGGCAACTGGCACCTTGGTGTCAAGGTCGGCGGTTCCTACAACGAAAAGTCTGTCTACAGCTTCCCGTATGGCGACTTCCATAAGGTCTACCGTTCGGGCCTGATTGCCGCTCAGGAACGTGCCGCTCAGTACCACCACGGTGCAGTTGAGCAGGCCGCGAAGGATCTGCTGGCGATGCTGCCTGAGGGTGAGTAGTTCCACCGGGTTTTAGTGCCCGCATCCCCTTGGGGTGCGGGCACTTGCCTGCCTTAGACGAAGATGATCTGCGCGCCCTCGGACAACTCAATGAAGTCAGCGGCCGAAATGATCCCCTCCACACCCGGATGCAGCATTGGTTTCTTGACCTGCATCATCTCTGCAGAGAGCTGGCAGGCATACATGTGTGCGCCCATTGCTGACAGGTGGTCTAAGAACTCGGGAATGGTGGGTATGTCCTGTTCAGCCATCATTGACTTGAGCATCTTGGTGCCGAATGCAGTCATCCCAGGAACTCCGGCAAGCATCTGCGGGAACCCCATCGTCGCACCGCCGCCAACGAACCGCTCCATCTGCGGCATGTGCATTGCGGTGTTGCCAGCGTAGGAGAACTTCAGGTCATCCATCGTCCTGACATCGATGATGTCCAATCCCCAGAACGTAAAGAAATAGTCGACTTCAATTCCCTCGCTAAGCGCGGCATTGCCCATGATCAGTGCTGGATAGGCCATATCCAAGTTTCCTTTGGAGCAGATGAAGCACATCTTGCGCGGTCCCGAGGATCCAGGCGAGGATGCTCCGCCCTCGCCTACCTGTGATTTCTCTTGGTTGCTGCCACCACCAAAGTCGGGGATCAGGTTGCCCTCTTCATCAATCGGCATAATCTCTTCCTTTCAAAGCGTCAGTTAGGGGCGACAGTCACACGCATGCCGTGGGCTTGGATCGTCCCGCAATGTAAGCCAGCTTCTTTGCGGGCTTGCCGGGGAACAGTGTGAACAGTGTCTTGATGTCGAAACCGCCGACCTGCTGCATGCGCCGCAGGGTGGGGGACTGGCCCTGTTTGAGGGCGTCCTCGCGTACAAACCTGATCGCACGCCAGTGTTCGTCCGTCAGTTCTTCCACCCCGGCTTTCTGTGCGAAGACGGCTGCAAGGTCCTCATCCCACTGGTCGGGAACAGTAAGAAACCCTTCCTTGTCGACCTCGATCAGTCGCCCGAGAAAAGTATTGGTTGGCATGATTTGTCCTCTTCTGTATGCGCCAAAATCCGACTAGCGAGCGTCCTCGGGAACAATTTTTCCATCCATCTTCATATCCGCAGAAAACGGTAGCGGCCGCCCGGGTAGCAACATGTTCCAATAGACCAACTCAAACCCCATCTTTGAGGCATGGTTCAGGTACGACGGGCCCAACAGGCGTAGGGCGGGGACGCCGTAGATCGGGAAACGTCCCGGTAGAGGCTCCTGGTCGTAGTTGAAGTCCAGGAGCAACGCTTCCCCACGTCCTGACTCAATGAAGCAGTTCGCGTGACCATCAAAGCTGTGGGTGAGCGGAAGGTCTTGAACCGCTGCCACCAGATTGGGGACGAGGGCGTCCATCTCGAAATGTGCAACGGACCCGGCTTTTGAGGTCGGCACATTGGTGGCATCCCCAGCGCACCACACGTTCGGGTCCGCCACAGCCTGAAGGGTGTGCTTGTTGACTTCGATAAAGTCGGCCTCATCAGCCAACCCACTATCTGCAGCAACCTTGGACCCGTGGTTCGGGGGTACCGTTGCCAGAAGGTCGAAGTGTACGCGCCGCCCATCGTAGGAAACAAGCTCGGCGCGTTCGTTATCGATGCTCTCGATCTGGAAGTCCGTAACGACTTCGATGCCACGTTCAGCGAGCAGGTGCCCAAGCGCCTCAGATGCCACGGGTTTGGTGAACGCGCCATCCAACGGAGTCACGAAGACGACGTCAACGTCGAAGCCGCGGCCTCGTTTGCGGAGGTAGTCCTGGGCTAGCAATGCGAACTCCAGTGGTGCGACAGGGCACTTGATGGGCATTTCGCAGACGTTGACGACGAGGCGCCCTCGCTTGAGTTCTTTGAGCTCTGCCTTCAGCCCCTCAGCCCCCTTCAGGGTGTAGAAGTCGAAAACCTTGTCGTACCACAGGGAGCCGTCTTCCATTCCGGGTACGAGGTCGGGGCGCGGAACGGTGCCGGTGGCGATGATGAGCTGGTCGTAGGGCAGTCGCTCTCCGGATTCGAGGACGACCACCTGCGCATCGCGATCTATCGCGACAACATCTTCTTGGACGAAAGCGGCGCGTTTCGGCAAGAACTTTCTGCGGGACTTCGTGATGCGCTTTGCTGGCATCATCCCGAAGGGCACGAAGAGGAATCCTGGCTGGTATTCGTGGTCGTTGTTTTTGTCAACGACGGTGATGGTCCAGTTCTCGAAGACCTTCTCTTTAGTAAGCATGTTTGCCGCCATTGTGCCGGCTGTTCCCGCGCCCAGAACAACGATGTTCTTCATCTACCCTCCCCGTTGATAGTGCTGGTCGAATCATATACTCGCCAGGGTATTCAGAATAGAGGTTTGGGCCGTGCTTTCTGAGCGCATCGCCAGGTGCTTCCGTCGCTCTGTAAAGTGGTGGGTATCAACCTTGAAAGGGAGCGTCATGTTGCGACATGTTGTTATGTGGAAGATCTCAGGCGAACTGATCGGTTCGGGTTTGCGGCGTGAGGATGTTGCGCAGACACTTTCCGATGCACTAGCGGACCTGGTTGGGGTGGTGCCGGGGATCATCTCGCTGACAGTGGGCCCAAACTGCGTCAACGCTGAGGGCAACTGGGACTTCGGCTTGGTCGTTGACTTTGAAACTGAAGAGGACATGCAGGCATACGCTGTCCATCCCGCCCACCTGGAAGTCGTCAGGCAGATGCGCGCGGTTGTTTCTGAACGTGCGGCGGTTGATTTCTGGATGTGATCTACTTTGTGACCGACCCGGCGATTTCTGGTGCAAGACTTCGGTCCCATTGCCGGTATGATGGTCGTCGGCAGTCGTGAGAGTGCCGCAGGTTCTGGCCCAGGTCGGGACCGAAAATAGTTCGGGGCGTGGCGCAGCTTGGTAGCGCACCTGTTTTGGGAACAGGGGGTCGCAGGTTCAAATCCTGTCGCCCCGACCATCAACCCCTCTGATCTGCAAGAATGCGGGTCAGAGGGGTTGCTCTTTACGGAGCGGGTCTGGCCATAGCGAGCCGACTAGGCTTGCATAACGGTGTGATTGTGGGCAATCTGGGCCTAGTCGGCTCCGTATGCCCCAATGGGCTCCGTATGTCCGATCCGACTCCATCGCGGGGCGTGCCGTCTTCATAGTGACGCTGGTTCTGATCCTTCCGGGCAGCAAGTTTCTGGTTCTCTGGCTCACGAAGCTGGTGTTTGGCAGCTCGGTAATGCTGGGAGGGTTCTTGGCCGTGACCGGGTTGGTGGTCACGCTGATGGCTGCGCGCGGCCTCGTTCGCTGGGGGCTTGAACGATTGGCTCGGTAAGAGGCCCAGGCGACTTGGGTGGGGGTTCTTTGGTCTCGACAAGAAACATGGCTGCGAGAACGAGCGCACCGCCCAGCAGGAGGCGCGTGGTTAGTGCCTCGCCACCAAACGCGATGGCAAACCCTGCAGCAAAAACGGGTTCGGTGGTCATGACGATTGCTGCTGTTGTTGTATCCAACCGCGACTGAGCCCATGTCTGTAGCAACAGTGCGCCAAGTCCCGCAATCACCGCCATATAGAGAAAGCTGCTCCACGCGCCAACTGTCTGTGGCATGGCGATACCGCCGGGCAGTGCTGCGGCACCCAGAATGGCTCCCGCGCAAACAATCTGCAGCAGCCCTAGTGTGAGGGGATCACTGTGGCGGGCCCACCGCCCGAGGAAGACGATGTGCAAGGCGTAGAAAAACGCTCCGCCAAGCGTCAGGGCCTCGCCGAACCCAAGCGATACGCCCGGGCCCACAAATGGGACCCCCGTGATGCTTAGGAAACCCAGACCTACCGTTGCAACGGCAACCGCAATCCACACCCTCCCGCTGATGTGGACTCTGAACATTGCGGCCAGGAGGAGTGGAGTGAAGACCACGTACATTCCCGTAACAAACCCCGATATCGATGCATCGGTGTACTGCAATCCAACCGTCTGGAGCAGCTGGCCGCTGGAGTAGAGAAGACCGAGGACGCCGCCGCGCAGCCAATCCTGCCGACTCGCACGTCGCAATCTTGAGAACTGGAAGAGGACAACTATCGCAGCGGCCAGGCCAAAGCGCGCCCCAAGAAAGTCCAACGGAGGCATCTGCTGGACCAGGTCCTTGAGAAGGAAGAAGGTTGAACCCCACACCGCCGTGACTGCGAGCAAGGCGAAGGTAGGCAATGCTGAACTGCGGAGAGACACAGAATCATGCTAGACGCGGGTCAAGTGTGGCGCGTATCGTCCTCATCCAGTGGATCGCCCTCGTGAAAGCCTGCGAAGATGAAGGTTACGCAATCTAGTTTCTGGAGGATCGCTTTGAGTACTGAGCCTAAGAAGAACTCGGTTCCCCGATTTGTTGTTCCGCTGTTGGTTCTGACTGTCGCGGTACTGTTGCTCGTTATCGCATGGCTTATGCAAGGCAGCTCCATAGGGAAGGCTCCTGCAGCGGGGGGTGCCGTTGCGCCACAGTCCGAGGTCGTCTTGGCAGAGACCACCGAAGCAGACCCTCAAGCAACCGCGGATGAGGGCGCCCAAGAGGCCCAAGATCTGACACTGCTTGAAACGCGCGACCCAGACGACCCGCTTGCGGTTGGTGCTGTTGACGCGCCGATTGGCATGGTCGTTTTCTCTGACTACCAGTGTCCCTACTGCGGGCGTTGGAACAACGACACGCTGCCGACGATGTTGGAGTATGTGGATCAGGGGCTGCTTCGTATTGAGTGGCGTGACGCAGTCATCTTTGGGGCCTCGTCCGAGGCCGCCGCGCGCGCAGCCTACGCAGCTGCTCTGCAGGGCCACTTCCTCGAGTACAACGACGCGCTCTTTCCCGGGGGAGACAAACTCCCGGAGAGCAGCCTGACAGATGAGGCTCTGATCGAGTTGGCTGGCGACCTCGGCCTTGACACCACCCGGTTCGCGGCAGACCTGACATCCCCGGAAACCGCTGCGGTCGTAGCGGAACACGCCGCAATGGCAACCGGGGTGGGGGTCACCTCAACTCCGACCTTTACTCTGGGAGGGGTTCCGATAGTGGGGGCCCAACCAACCGAGGTATTTACGTCCACGTTCGAGGACGTCTTAGCGACGAAGCAGGGCTAGACCTGTGGATATCGGGTTGGTTACTGCCTTCTTGGGTGGTGCACTTGCAATCCTCAGTCCCTGTGGGGCACTGCTGTTGCCGGCATTCTTTGCCTCGACGGTAGGAGCTGGCCCGCGGTTGGCACTGCATGGGGCAGTGTTTTACGCCGGGTTGCTCGTAATCCTGGTGCCCCTTGGCATTGGCGCGGGAGCGCTGGGGAGCCTTTTCGTTACCCATCGCACCGCGGTGATTGCCGTGGCCTCTGCAATCATGATCATTTTCGGTGTGCTGCAGATCTTCGGGTTCGGGTTTGACGCGTCGCGTCTGTTGCCGGGCAGCAAAGAGTTGGACCGCCGTGCCACGAACAGCGCCGGCCTGGTCAAATCGTTCCTCCTCGGGATGGCAAGCGGTGTGGCTGGCTTCTGTGCGGGACCGATACTGGGGGCAGTTCTTACGATGGCCGCGGCCCAGGGGAGCATGGTGACCGCTGGCATCTTGCTCGCCATGTACGGTGCTGGAATGGTTGTGCCGTTGCTGGTCATTGCCGCCCTGTGGGACAAGATGAGTGCCCGCACTAAGGGATTGCTGAGAGGAAGGACATTCACGTTCCTCGGTCGCGAGTTCCACACCACCTCAGTCTTCGCTGGCCTGCTGATCGCAGCTGTGGGTGTTCTCTTCTGGGTCACCAACGGCCTGGTGAGCATGCCGTCATTGCTGCCGACCAGTGTCTCCGCCTGGCTGCAGGGGCAGAGCTCCCTGCTCGCCAACATCTGGGTTGATATGGGAGCAATCGTCGTGGTGGCACTGGTCATCCTGGCGATCTGGTGGAGGAAGACCTCGCCGAAGAACTAGCGCCCCGCGAAATCGCTTAACTCTGCCAGCTTTGGCCCTGATAACAGTGTTTTGTGTCGGAGTTAAGCGATTTCGCGGGGCGGGTCCTACCTAGATGTAGAGGCTCTCACCGTTGCTGCCAATGACTTCCTTGTACCAGTTGAAGGACTTCTTCTTGTAGCGCTCCAAGGTCCCGGAGCCGTCATCGTTGCGATCAACGTAGATGAAGCCGTAACGCTTGCTCATCTCAGCGGTGGAGGCACTGACTAGGTCAATGCAGCCCCAACTGGTGTAGCCGAGGACGTCAACCCCGTCCTTGATCGCTTCACCAACCTGGACTAGATGCTGACGAAGATAGTCGATGCGGTAATCATCAACGACAGTCTTCTCACCATCAACTTCGACGAGGACGTCCTTGGCGCCGAGCCCGTTCTCAACAATGAACAGCGGCTTCTGCCAACGCTCCCAGAAGTCGTTGAGGACGATACGCAGGCCAACTGGATCGATCTGCCAGCCCCACTCGCTTGCCTCCAGCGTTGGGTTGGGAACACCACCCAGGAGGTTACCGATGCCCTTGTTCACACTGGGATCTGCCGTTGCACACACGCTCATGTAGTAGCTAAACGACACGAAGTCGACAGTGTTCTTGAGGAGTTCTGTGTCCTCCGGGGTGATCTCGAGAGTGATACCACGTTCGCGCAGGGTGCGCAGGAAGTATCCCGGGTAGGCGCCACGCACGTGGATGTCCCCGAAGACATAGTTGCCGTGTTCGGCTTCCATCGCAGCGAAGACATCCGCAGGAGCCGGTGTTAGTGGATAGGTCGGCATCGCAAGGATCATGCACCCGATCTGGATTCCCGGGACCATCTCATGACCAATCTTGGTGGCCAGTGCCGATGCCACCAGTTCATGATGCATCGCCTGGTAGAGAGCACTTTCATCCAGCTCGTCCTTGGGGGTAGCGATGCCACCACTCATGAACGGAGCATGGGTGAGTGAGTTGATCTCATTGAAGGTCAGCCAGTACTTGACCCTCTTTCCGTATCTCTCGAACAAGACGCGCACGTAGCGTTCATAGAACCCGATCAGCTCTCGATTAGTCCAACCGTCGTACTTCTCCGCAAGGTGCAGCGGGGTCTCGTAGTGAGAGATGGTGACCAGGGGCTCAATGTCATGCTTCTCGAGTTCGTCCAGGAGACGGTCGTAGAAGGCGAGGCCCTCTTCATTTGGCTCTTCTTCGTCCCCATTTGGGAAGATCCGCGACCAGGCGATCGAGAAGCGGTAGACACCGAAGCCCATCTCAGCGAACAGCTCAACGTCCTCGGCGTAGCGGTGGTAGTGATCGATGCCGACTAACTTCAGGTTGTCAGGGGTAGGCACGTCGGTGCGTGGTTTACCGATTCCGCCGTGGGGGAGCACATCCTGGACGGACAGGCCCTTGCCATCTTCGTTATAGGCTCCCTCGAGCTGGTTGGCAGCAGTGGCGCCACCCCACAGGAATGTTGTCGGAAATGGTGTCGTCATATCTTTCTCCTATGGTGGTTAGTTGGCTGCTACTGCGGGTTGGACGGCCTCTGCGTAGAACAGTGGGTCGCCGTGGTTGATTGGTCCGGTCGCCGGTTCGCCGACGATCACGTGTTTTGCCGAGTTCGTGATGATAACCGGCGTGACCATGCTGTACCCGGCAGCCCTGATGGCTTCGATGTCGAATTCGACGAGGACGTCACCCGCGGCAACTTCCTGGCCACGCTTGACCTTGAGGTCAAAGTGCTGGCCTTTCAGCTCCACCGTGTCGAGGCCGATGTGCAACAGCAGCTCGGTGCCGTCTGCTGCGCGCAACCCGATCGCGTGAGCGGTGGGGAAGGCAACGATGACGGTGGCGTCAAACGGTGCGAAAAGAACTCCAGTGCGTGGGTCAATGCCAACACCTTGGCCCATGGCGCCGCCAGCAAATGCCGCGTCAGGAATGTCAGCAAGTGGCATAACGGTGCCGTCGAGAGGGGAGAGGACGCTCAGATCCTTGCCTTCGGCGGGGGCTTCCGCATCTTCTGCTGGGTCTTTGAACCCGACGAGGACGGTGAGGAGGAAGGCAATCAGGATGGCGGATACAATGCCGATCAGTGTCATTGCGATGTTTCCATGGCCCAAAAGTGCGGGTATTGCCAAGCCAGACGGAAGCACAAATGCGTTCGATGCGCCCCCACCGATGGCGATGATGGCACCACCGACTGCTCCACCAACTAGGGCGAAGGCAAAGGGTCTCTTGAGGGGCAGCGTTACGCCATAGATGCCGGGCTCTGTAATACCCGCAAGGAAGCCTGACAGGGTTGCGGGTGCCGCAAGTTCACGTAGCTTCTTGTTCTTTGTTCGCACCCAAACACCTGCGATGGCGCCTGCCATGGCCAGGACGGCTGCGAACAGCGGAGCAAGAATCGTGATGATGCCGGTCTCCTGCAGCTCCAGACTAAAGAAGGGGATAAAGCCCCAGTGCAAGCCGAAGATAACGAACACCTGCCATAGGCCACCCAGAAGAGCCCCGCCCAGCCATGGAACTACTGCGAACACCCAGCCAATACCATCCGCGATGGCGCCAGAAAGGAAGGAAGACACCGGGCCAATGGCCAGGAATGTCAGAGGAACAAGGACGAGGAGAATGATCATTGGGGTCGTGAAGCGCCGTATTGCGGCGGGGAGCCACTTGTAGAGGTACTTTTCCATCCAGGACTGGAGCCAAACCATAATGATGATTGGAATGACCGAGGATACGTATGACACCATGACCATAGGAATGCCAAAGAAAGTCAGGCCTTCGACGCCATTGAGCTCAATGATGCTGGGATAGACCAGTGCTCCGGCCATAGCAAGTGCCGTGAACTGGTTGGCATTGAAGTACCTTGCGGCTGTTATCGCTAGACCCATCGGCAAGAAGTAGATGAACGAATCAGAGAGCGCGTAAAGGACAGTGTACGTCGAACTTTCAGTGTCGATCCAGCCGAACTGGGCAGAAGCAGCAATGAACGCCTTCAGCAATCCGGTGCCAGCCAGCGCCCAGATCAGCGGCGTGAAGATGGCGGAGATCATCTTGATGAAGCGGTTGAGGAGGTTGCCCTTAGGCGCGTCCTCGGCTGGCTCAGAAGCGTCTCCGCTTCCCCCGAATTTGGAGATTGTCCCCATGGCCGCAAAGACCTCGGGCACCTCGTTGCCTACAACAACCTGGAACTGACCGCCACCAACGGCGGTTGTGATGACGCCCGGAACCGCGCGCACCTTAGTTGCATCGGCCTTGTCTTGGTCTTTGAGCACGAAGCGCAGGCGCGTCGCGCAATGCGTCAGCGCTTGAACGTTGGCCTCACCGCCCACGCTTTCCAGAATGCCAGCCGCTGTCTTCTTGTAGTCCACTGTGTTTCACCTTTCCGCCGCGTCAATGCGACGAGTTGTCGGGCCCCAAGGAGGCGTTTCAGGCGACAAAAAAACCTGAACCGGCAACAGCCATGGATGGCTGATGGGTTCAGGTTTTGCCCGCTGCTCTGGTAACAATCCTTGAAGAACTGTTTATCTCAACCAAGACTGGTTGGACTCACACGAAGAATCTAACACAGCAACAGCGTACCGTATCGGGTGAACTGTGCCACGGTTATTCGGTCGTGGTTGAGAGGCGTTCGATGTGGACGATCAGGTAGAGCAGCTCCTCATCGGTTAGCTCTACCTCCCACTTGGATGCCACCATTCCCTTCACTTCTAGCGCGAGGGCGTGCGACCCAGGATAGGAATTACTGGCGACCTCGTACATCGCCGAGTGGTTGCCGCGCAGCATTGTTCCCTCGAGGACCCGTTGGATGAGGAACTTGATGTGCAGAACAAACCGGGCGTAGTCCATGGAGGAATGGTCAAGGCCAGGTGAGCCGCGGTCAGTCAGGGACTCTTCAATCGTGGACACAACCTGGTGGACGCGTGAGAACAGGAGCGCACTGTTGCGACCCGGCTCATCTCGCGTGGCGTTGAGAATGTGCATGGTGAGGAAGACGCCCTCGTCCTCGGGTAGCTCCCTGCCGAGTACTTGGGAGACGGCCTGAATCATCGCCACACCTGCCCGTGACTCTTCCGGGTGAATAACCCGCAGCTCGGGCATCGCCGATGTGGATATGGTCAGCCCTTTATCCATGCGTTCGAGGAGGTACTGGAGGTGGTCTATGACGGCAAGGGTGATCGATCGACCGAGACTGCGACCCATGCACTTCTCTGCGGCGCCAACCCCAGCCGTTGCCGCAGAGAGGACTTCATAGGGTGCATCCTGGAGGAGGAGGCGTTGAGACTCACCCTTCTCACCGCGTTCCAGCACAAATGTTTTCTCTACCTTGTCGACATCAACCAAATCCTTGGGACGTACTTTGAACCCCAGGCCGCGCCCCATGAGAACCCTCTCGACGCCGGAATCGTCAAGGATTACGACAACGTTGTTGTTGAGAACCTGGTGCACGGCGGGCGCCAGGGAGCAGAGGTTTAGCCCCTGAGTGTCAGCGGGTGGTTCATGCAAGGTCACCGATTCAGTATAGGTACGCTAGGTATGCCCAGAGCCCTCCCGAGATTTCTAAGTATTTCAAGACGGTGTTAGATAGGATGATCGCTGGCAAACGGAGGGAAAATGGAACCAAGACACGCTCGAAACCAACGTCCGTCCCCTGGAAGAACCATGACCGCGAGGTTCGCGATGGTTGCGAGCGTCGTTCTGATTATTGTCCTCGCGGTTGTGCTTGCGGTCCTGAAGCCCTGGGAACAGCCGATCCTGGTGGTTGAAGGCAGCGAGCCCGAACAATCACAGCAAGAAGCGCAACCGGCCCCTCAGAGCGAGGCCCAGGAGCCGGCGCCGCTCGAGCCATTGGACTTCACGATCTCTGCGGGTGGTGACATGTTGATCCACATGCCGGTGGCGGATTCGGCATGGAATGGGGAAAGTTGGGACTTCAGCCGACTGATGGAGCCTGTTGCGCCCTTCATTGCAGGTTCAGATATTGCGCTGTGCAACATGGAGACGGCCATGGTTCCACGCGACCAGGCACCCTCGGGCTACCCAATCTTTGGGACGCCACGTGATCTAGCGGACTCCATGGCGGCGACCGGGTGGGACGGCTGCTCGACCTCGTCCAACCATTCTCTGGACCAAGGCTTCGCAGGGGTTGTGAACACAATTGACTTCCTGGAGGCGGCTGGACTCGGACACGTCGGGACAGCACGAACAGCAGAGGAAGCACGGCAGCCACAGTTGTACACCATCGAAGGTAACGGGCAGAAGGTCACCGTCGCCCACATTGCGGCTGCTCACAATACGAACGGTCTTCCGATCCCCGAAGAGGCTCCATGGGCGATCCAAATGATCGACATCCCAGTTATCGAGGAGCGCGCGCGACAGGCCCGCGCAGATGGGGCCGATATCGTCGTTGCCACACTGCATTGTTGCGAGGCGGAGTACAACACCGCTGCCGAGCCATTTCAAGAGGAGACAGCGGCGGCGTTGGCAGCATCCGGCCTCGTCGACATCTATGTCGCTCACCATGCTCACGTGCCTCGTCCCATGGCGCTGCTCGAGGGTGGTCCCAACGGAAACGGGATGTGGGTGGCATACGGAATGGGTAACTTCATCTCCAACCAAACTCGGGACGCCACGGGCTCAACCGAGTCGTCGACCGGCATGTTCGGTATCTTTCATGGAGTCAAGGACGAAGGCGAGCCTGCGCGGGTCGTCTCTGCGGAGTGGTTGGCAGTCACGGTCGATGCAGGCCACGTGGTGCGGCCGCTGATCGGCGGGCTAGCGGAAGGGGCGGTCTTGCCCGCGGATGAGATGGCGTACCGGTACTCGCTGATGCAGCAGATTCTTGAAGGAGGCCCTGCCACCGAAGTTGCTGCTCCGCCCTCGAATGAGGGACACACCACCACCGTGATTCAGCGCAGTTCGTGACTAACTTGAGAGGGCGTCAAGCAGCGCTTCACCAACCGTCTTGGAAGCACCATAGGTCGACAGCTGGGGGAACGGTGGATTGCGATCACCAGGCCACCCCATTTCCACCAGCAGAATCTGCGTGCCACTATCGGACCAGCGCCGAAGTGCTTCACCAACTTCAGGATCACGGTGTAGCAGACGCCCAACTACCACCATCGGCGACTGGGTCGGAGCATCATCAGGGAGAGCCGCGGGACTGAGGAGAATCGGCTCAGCAAAACGCGCCCGAACAGCGTCGTTGGCAGCCTCTGAAGTCGGAGAGAATGGGCCCCAGGGAACGTGGCCGACAGCCATTGACACTTGGGTTTCAACTCGCGCAACCACGAAGTCGGGGTGCACCTTTAACCATTCGCGAGCTTCTTCGAGTCCCGCGAATGCCGTTGACACAACTCCCGGTGGCGGAAGAGGTGGTTGCGGGCCAGGATTCTCTTTGCCGTCGATAGCGAACGAATGGCCGAGTTTGCCAACCCGCAGCGAGGCACTCCCCAGCCTGTCCCGCTGGAGCCGACCGTCCTCAACTGAGCCGATGATTGACTCAACACACTGCTCCAACAGGTCTGGGGAGCAGTGCGGGCCGAGGCAGAGGAGGTCGCAGCCGGCGACCAGTGCGCGGACCGATCCAGCGGGTATTCCGCCCTCGTCACCGGCACCCTGCATATCCAGGGCATCACTGATTACCACGCCCTCGAACCCGATTTGCTCCCGGAGCAGCTCCTGGAGGATCTTGCGCGAATAGGTGGCAGCCACACTCGGATCAAGGGTTGGCACGCAGATGTGAGACGTCATCACCGCGGCAACTCCGCCATTCGCAACCGCTTGGAAGGGAATGAGTTCCCGGCTCTGAAGCGTTCTCATAGAAACGTCAAGACGGGGGAGACCGAGATGAGAGTCCACCGAGGTGTCCCCGTGTCCCGGGAAGTGTTTCGCGCAGGCTGCCACGCCCTGACTCTGCAGACCCTGCACCCACGCCACCGCGTGACGGGCAACCAGATCGGGGTCCGCCCCGAAAGAACGGGTGCCGATGACCGGATTGTCCGAGTTCGAGTTGACATCGACATCAGGGGCTAAAGCCAGATTGATGCCAAGCTTGCGCAGTGACCAACCGACATGGGCCGCAGTATTGCGCGTTACGTCCTCGTCATCAAGACGTCCGAGGACGGCATTGCCCGGATATGGCGATCCTTCACGGTAGTGGATGCGGGTGACATCGCCACCCTCTTCATCGATCGCTATGACCACATCCGGTCGGATATTCCGGATCTCAGTGACGAACTCCGCCAACTGGTCGGGCGAGACCACGTTCTCCCCGTAGAGGCAGATTGACGCCAGTCCCTGTTCGAAGTAGCGCCCCAGCCAGTTGGGAACCACCGTTCCTGGTAGACCGGGCATGAGGACCGACAGGGCCAGACGGCGTAGTTCGCGATCCTCGGCCGCCGCCGTACTCATCCCTTCACGGCGCCAGAGACGAGGCCGGAAGTCATGCGACCTTGGACCAACAGGAAGAAGATGATCACGGGCACCGCGACCAGCGTGCTTGCCGCCATAACCTCACCCCAGTCGGTCTGTCGCGATGCCGAGGACGTCAGGAAGCCACGCAGCCACAGGGGAAGGGTCGCCATCGACTCCTTCTGCATGATGATGAGGGCGACGGTGAACTCATTCCAGGCCTGCAGGAAAGCGTAGACGCCCGATGCGACGAGGCCGGGAGCGAGAAGAGGGAAGGTAATGCGCAGGAATGCTTGCGTTCGGCTCAGACCGTCAACCATGGCCGCTTCCTCAAGGTCAACAGGAATACCAGCCACGAAGCCGCGCAGCATCCAGATGGTAAATGGAATGACCGCGGCCGTGTAGATGAGCGACAGCCCGAGAATCGAGTTCAGGCCGATCACGGGGCTGACGTTCTCACCCAGCGACTTCACCAGGCGGTACTGGGCGATAAAGAGGCCTTCGGCGGGGAGCATCTGAATCAGCAGTACCGCGAGGATGAACGATTTACGTCCTCGGAATCTAAAGCGACTGATGGCAAGAGCCGCAAGAAAAGCAAAGATAAGGCAAACGGTGACAGTCACGAGGGCGACGGCGACTGAAATGCCTAGCGCCTGCTGAAAGGATCCCCTCGAGAGGACCGAGACAAAATTCTTCCACGAGCCGCCGAACGGGGTCAGGGTTGGAACGGTGCGCTCCAAGACAACTGCGGGGAGGAAGGCGGAATTCACCATCCAGTAGACCGGAAAAACCCACACCAAAGCGACCAGTATGCCAAGAATCCCCCACAGTACTTTGGCGGGTTTGACACGACGATTGCGGCGCGGGCTGGCGGTGACGGTCGTGGTGGTCATGCGTCGGACTCCTCTTTCATCAGGTAACGGACGTAACCCCAACTGAGCAGCACGGTGAGGCCGAGGACGAAGATCGACACGGCGCTTGCGGTCCCGAAGTCCCCGCGGCCTACGCCGAGTTGGTAGATGTAGGTGCCGAGCAGATTGGTTTCCGAGGGATTGGAACCTTGGCCCTGCAGCATGTAAATCTGCGTGAACACGCGCAGATCCCAGATGATCTGTAGCAGGAAGACGATGCCGAGGACAGGTTTGATCATCGGCATGATGATGCTCCACATTTGCTGGAGTGGTGAGGCACCATCCATCGCGGCGGCTTCCAACACCTCGTTGGGCACCTGGGTGAGGCCGGCATAGACGGAGAAGGCAACGAAGGGGACGCTCATCCAGATCACGATGATGCCTGCAACCATGAAGAAGGAGAGCGGATTTTCTAGCCAGTTGTGTCCCGAGGTTCCAAGAACCCAGTTCACTAGGCCGCGCCTCCAGTCGAAGAGCCATGACCAAATAGTCATAGCCGCCACAACCGGCATGGCCCAGGCGAGGAGCAGGGAAATCTGAATACAGAGGCGCACCCACTTGGGAGCCGACCGCATCAACAGGGCGATGAGGACCCCGACAAACATGGTGGCTGCTGCAACGATGAGGCAGAAGGCAACAGACCGTCCCACTACAACCCACATGTAGGAGTCGGTAAACAGATCAACGTAGTTCTGGAGGCCAACGAACTCTGGTGGCTGTCCAAAGACCTGGGCACGTCCATACTTCTGCAAGGACGTGACAAACTGCCACACCAGTGGATAACCCAGGGCCAACAGGATGACCAGTATCGCCGGCGTGATCAGCAGGTAGGGTCCGAGCTTGAGCCGTTGGAGCAGGGGGGTGCGCCGTTGCTCCTGGCCTGTGGTTGACTGTGCGGTCATCTTCTTCTCTTCGTCTGTTTCACTTTGGTCGACGGGAGTGGTGGGGCGACGCGAGGCTGCTCGTCACCCCACCGGCGCACTACTCGTTGAGAAGGGCGTCAAGCTTCTCGTTGTATTCGAGGGCGAGGGCGTTCAGGTCCTCTGCATCGCGAATCTTTGAGAAGAACTCCTCCATCACGTTGGCTGACTCAACTGCTGCCCAACCCGGGGCTGCGGGGGTGAGCTTCGAGTTGGAAGCCGAGGCGATGAGGGCCTGGGCGAACTGGTCGTCACCGAGGGAATCAACGAACTTGCTGTTGCCAGGGCCGAGGCCGTTCTGGCCCAGCATGGTCTGGTACTCCTCAGAGAAGATGATCTTCATGAGTTCTTTAGCAAGTTCTGGCTCCTGAGTTTGAGCCGAAATGCCAATGTTGGAACCACCCGCGAAAACCGGGGCAGGTTTGCCATCGTTGCCCGGTAGAACGAAGGTGCCAAAGACGTCGTCGTTCCATTCGCGAACCATTTCGCCCTCGTCATTTTCGACGAGGTCGCCGATGGACCAGTGTGCCCATCCCGGAGCCATGATCGTTGCTGCTGCGACAGTGATGGTGTCGGTGGTATTGCCGTCGCCATCCTTGACCTCATCAGTGTCATTGATGAACTGGTACTGGTTGGCATCCTTCATGTCGTTGGGTGCTCGCGACGCATTGCGGTAGAGGTCCTGGAGCTGCTCCAAGCCCTTCAGTGTTTCAGGGCTGTCCAGCGTTGCCTTCCACGTTCCGCCCTCGTCCACTGCAATGTTGCCGTCATTAGCAAAGATCCAGGAGATCCCGTCACGCCAGTCCTGGCCGCCCAGGAAGAATCCTGAGAAATCAGTGATGTTGTTCGGGTTCGCCTCTGTGATGGCAACTACCGCCTTGTTGAACTCGTCAAGTGTTGTTGGCACCTCCTGGCCTGCGGCTGCCCAGATGTCCTTGCGGTAGAACATGTAGCGCGAACCGAAGTAGTAGGGGAGTGTGAAGTTCTGGTCGCCGACCTTGCCGACATCGACGAAGGACTGGAGAAGGTCGGAGCCACCGAGCTCCTCATACATATCGGTGATGTCTAGGAACGCACCGACATTGGTAAAAGTTGGCGACTGTGTGTTGCCGATTTCGGTGACGTCCGGAGTGTTGGCCGGGTCGGGCATGGCTGCCGTCAACTTGGTGATGATGTCACCCCAGCCCTGCTCCTCGATGGTCAGCGTTGCTCCAGTGGCAGTGTTGAACTCACTCTTGAGGTAGTCCCGCAGCTCATCGGGAGTGTCCCCGCCGATCAGCCACAGGGTGATTTCCTTCCCGGCGCTATCGGAGCTTTCGCTGCCAGAATCCGTACTGCTCGACGGGGTTTCTGCGGGGGTCCCCCCACAGGCTGCTAGCGCGGTCATGGCGGCGACACCCGCAGCCACTAGACCTAGGGCCCTGCGTTTCATTGTGCTTCCTTTCAGTGTTGCAATCTCTGTGCATCTAGCGGTTGTTGTGGTTTTCGAGGAATCGGTTGAGGGCCAGCCATGCACACCCCAGCAGCACCACGTCGGTGCCAAGTTGGGAGGGGGCGACCTGGAGACCTTCGTTCGAGAAGCTCATGGTTCGTGCTCGAAGGCTCTGGTTGGTGGCTTCTATAAAGGGGCCGGTGACTATGTCATCTGGCCCGTTGAGGACCACCGTGGTCAGGTTCAGCATGGCGACTATTGGGGCGAGGGCGACTGCGAGGTGTTCGCCCGCAGCTGTGAAGACCGCGTCTGCGTCCTCGGACTCACCGAGGCGGTGGTCGAGGGCGGGAAGGGAAATCCATTCCTCCAGTGAGGTGTCACCAGGGCCGACTGTGAGACGCCCAATCTCGCCCGAGGCGAAACTCTGGCCCCGCAGAAGCCCGCCGTCGAGGACGAGGCCGGCCCCAATGCCCGACCAAACCGAGACGAACAGCAGGTCTTCGTTATCTTGCCGCGCCGCGCTTTCCGCGATGGTTGCGGCATTTGCGTCATTCTCAACGATGGTGGGGATGCCCGTGCGTTCTTCAATGAGGGAGGCCAGTGGAATGTCGGTCCAACCCAGGCTCATCGATGTGCGCACCATCCCGTCGGCGCTAACCACGCCGGGGCTGCCAACCCCGAGTCCAATCACCGGCAGAGTTGAGGCTTTCACCAGTTCTGTGGCCAGATCGAGGGCGGCCTCAAGGGCGTCGGTGCCACGCTTGCCAACCCGGGAAACGGAAATGCGCTTGAGCTCTGTAAAGTTGAGGTCGAAGAGCGCGGCTTTGAAGGTGTTGCCGTCTGAGAGGTCGAGGCAGCCGACAGCGAATGCGTCTTTGACGAGGTCGAGGAGGACCGCGGGCTTGCCTGGGCGGAGGTATTGGTCCGCGCCGACCTCCTGGACGAGGCCGTCGCCCATCAGCCGCGCTACCAGGTCTGAGATCGTCACCTTGGTGAGGTGGGTGGCGCGGGCTAGGTCTGCCCGGCTGAGGGGACCATCGGCGTAAATGGTTTGCAGAACAAGCGCGAGGTTGCGGGTTCTGGCCTCGGCTGGGAGGGACTTGGTCTTGCCAGTGGAGAAGGAAACGCGCCAGGAGTCGGGAAGGACCCGGGGGGACTGCGCTGTTGCCATGGCATCGGTTGCGACTTGCGGGGATGCCCCCTCGTTGTCGCCAGTTGCGACCTGCGGGGATGTTCCCTTGGCGCTGGCCGCTGAGGGCTCGTATGTGCTTCGCTGCATATAGTTAGTAAAGTTTACTAACTAAAGAAATGCAAGAGATGTGGGTGCAGATTTTTGGGCTGTGACCGAACTGTTACCTTGAGCCGTGAAGCAGGCTGTATGAACATGAAGTGGAGCGGGTGACGAGAATCGAACTCGCACCATCTGCTTGGAAGGCAGAGGCTCTACCATTGAGCTACACCCGCATCGCATCCGCAACTCGTGCGTCTGCAACCAGAACACTATAGCGCGCATCTCCTGCGCGCGTCGCCCTCGATCCAGTTGCCTGCGCCACAGCCCGCTGCAGTCCTTAGGCTTCATTGGGGAAACTGCCGTAGTATTGGCGGGGTTGCGAGCATGTCTGCTCGCCAGAATCAGCGCATTCCGGTTCGCGAAAGTGGCCGGGTGCAAAATCTATTTCGTGGGAGTGTAACGCGTGAAGAGCACCGTTGAGAATCTCGAGCCGACCAAGGTCCGTCTGACAGTTACGGTCGATTACGACGAACTCAAGCCTTTCATGGCAGAGGCATACAAGGAGATCGCGGGCCAGGTGAACATCCCCGGCTTCAGGAAGGGTCACATCCCTCCACGCATCATTGACCAGCGCTTTGGTCGCGGCGCCGTTATTGAGCAGGTGGTCAACCAGGTCGTCCCTGAGCAGCTGAACAATGCAATCGTCGAGAACAAGTTGCGCCCTCTGGCCCAGCCAGAGATTGAGGTTGAGGAAATCCCCGCAACTGAGGGAGAGCCTGGCGGCGCTTTGGTTTTCACCGCAAACATGGACGTCGTTCCGGAGTTTGAACTGCCCAGCCTTTCCGATCGTGTCGTAGAAGTTGACGACATTGAGGTTTCGGACGAGGACGTGGATGCAGAGCTTGACTCTCTTCGGGGCCGTTTCGCGACCTTGAAGAACCTGGATCGCCCTGCTGAGGATGGCGACTACCTGACACTGGATCTGGTTGCAAACGTTGGGGAGACAGAGATTGATTCACTGTCTGATGTTTCCTACGAACTGGGCTCCGGCTCGATGCTTCCGGGCCAGGATGAAGCGTTGCGCGGTGCTTCCGCTGGTGACGAAATCCGTTTCACCTCTGAGGTTGCCGGCGGCGAGTTCGCTGGATCCGAGGCGGTCATCGACGTCAAGGTCACTGCTGTCAAGGAACGCGAGCTGCCTGACGTAGATGACGACTTCGCACTGATGGTCTCTGAGTTCGACACGGCAGAAGAACTTCGGGCCGACACGGTCAACACCGTCCGTGAAGGCAAGAAGGGCGCGCAGGCGCTTCAGGCCCGTGATCGTCTCCTTGAGCAGTTGATTGCCGAGGCCGAGATCCTGCTGCCGGAGGCCGTCCTTGAGGCTGAGGTGGCCCGCCGGGTTGAAGAGGACACCGATGAGGAAGCACGCGCGGCAGTCCGTGAGCGCATCGAGGCTGATATTCGTCAGCAGGTCTTCCTGGATACTCTGGTTGAGGGGCGCGAGGTTGAGGTCTCCCAGCAGGAGCTGATCGACTTTATGATGCACACGGCTCAGACCTACGGGATGGACCTGGGCACGATGCTGCAGGACCAGGCGCAGATTCAGAATCTCTACTCCGAACTGGCCCGCACCAAGGCCCTTGTTTCGGTGCTGGGCGACACGGTCGTCAAGGATGCTTCCGGTGAGGTCGTGGACATGACAGCCTTCACCGCCGATGCTTCCCAGGCTGAGGAGGAAGCTCCGGAAGCCCCGGCAGAAGAGGGTACGTTCGCAATCGACATTGAGGACATTGCAGACGAGGCCGACGAAGAGGCTTAACGAGCCGGGCGTTTGCTCAACGAAGGGTCGCGGGGACATTGGTCTTCGCGGCCCTTTGCTATGGTGCGCCAACAGCGAAAAGATCGCGGCTAATGCAGAATTGTGGAGCGGCCGCGACTAGTTTGGGGATAGTTGCGGAGGGTGTGGCCCTCCGTCCTCGTCCTTAGGTTTAGATACGGAGTTCCTATGACTACGCTTCAACCGACCAGTGCGGGACCAAACGAGTCCGGTATGGGTCTGAATGACAATGTCTACCAGCGATTGCTTCAAGAGCGCATCATTTGGCTCGGTGGCGAAGTGCGTGATGACAGCGCAAATGCAATCTGTGCGCAGCTTCTGCTCTTGGCCGCAGAGAACCCGGATGAAGACATCTACCTCTACATCAACAGCCCGGGCGGTTCGGTGACCGCCGGTATGGCAATCTACGACACCATGCAGTACGTGAAGCCCGACATTGCAACGGTTGGTATGGGACTTGCCGCTTCCATGGGACAGTTCCTATTGACGGCGGGAACCAACGGCAAACGTTACATAACGCCCCACACGCGTGTCTTGATGCACCAGCCTTCCGGTGGTGCTGGCGGATCTGCCACCGACATTCGCATTAACGCCGACCTGATCCTTCACATGAAGAAGGAACTGGCTGAGATCATTGCGGACCGGACCGGCAAGACCGTCGAACAGATTGACCGCGACTTCGATCGTGACAAGTGGTTTACTGCGCAAGAGGCGCTGGAGTACGGCTTTGTTGACCACATTGTCGACCAGCCGCAGTCCATTGGCCGCAAGTCCAGCCAGGAAGGGGCATAGCAATGACCTCAACGAAGCCTTACTTTGATGCAATTCAGCGGCAGATGCCGGGAGGCGTAGCTCCCGAGGGAATGCCGCAGTCCCGTTACGTGTTCCCAACATTTGAGGAGCGCACTGCGTACGGCTACAAGCGACAAGACCCGTATGCGAAGCTTTTTGAGGATCGGATCGTGTTCCTCGGCGTTCAGGTTGATGACGCATCCGCAGATGACGTTATGGCGCAACTGCTGGTACTGGAGAGCATGGATACGGACTCCTTGATCACCATGTACATCAACAGCCCCGGCGGGTCCTTCACCGCGATGACGGCTATCTACGACACGATGCAGTACATCCGTCCTCACGTTCAGACTGTGTGCTTGGGGCAGGCGGCCTCGGCAGCTGCGGTGTTGCTCGCAGCGGGCCAGCCGGGCAAGCGCCTCGCGTTGCCTAATGCTCGCATCCTCATTCATCAGCCCGCAATGGATGGGGTGCAGGGGCAGGCTTCAGACATCCAGATTGTCGCGGATGAGATTGACCGGATGCGCGTGTGGATGGAGCGAACGCTCGCGGCACACACGGGACGAACTGAAGAGCAGATCCGCAAAGATGTTGAGAGGGACAAGATTCTTACAGCAGAGCAGGCGGAGGCGTACGGTCTGATCGACCACGTGCTTACCAGTCGAAAGGCCGACTAGCCAAGCAGGCGGGTGATTCCACGGCGCGCCCTCGGGTTAGATGTCGGAAGGCTCTAATAGGCTGAAGGCGCGTCGATGGGACGCCTCTTAGTACCGGCGTCGGTATGGTGAGTCAGCAGGAGGGGTAGGTTCGAAATGACTTCGTTCCAAGATAGTTCGGAGTTGCTGAAGTGCGCCTTCTGTAGCAAATCCCAAAAGCAGGTCCGCAAGTTGATCGGTGGGTCTGGGGTCTACATCTGTAATGAGTGTGTTGAGCTCTGCAATGACATCATTGAAGAGGAACTGCCGGAAGAGGTTGAGCCGCGCCAGTTGACTCTCCCTAAGCCGAAGGAGGTCAAAGAGTTCCTTGACACCTGGGTGGTTGGGCAGGAACGTTCAAAGCGCTCCTTGTCGGTTGCCGTGTACAACCACTACAAGAGGGTGCGCGCCAGCAATGGTGGGGGAGAGGATTTGGAGGGGACGAAGTCGAATGTTCTGCTCCTTGGTCCCACAGGCACTGGGAAGACTCACTTGGCCCGCTCGTTGGCGAAGCTGCTCGATGTTCCCTTCTGTATCGTCGATGCGACCGCGCTGACAGAGGCGGGATATGTGGGTGAGGATGTTGAGAATATTCTTCTCAAGCTCATTCAGTCCGCGGATGGCGACATTAAGAAGGCCGAACGCGGCATCATCTACATTGATGAGATTGACAAGATCGGGCGCAAAGGTGAGAACGCTTCGATCACCAGGGATGTCTCGGGTGAGGGCGTCCAGCAGGCCCTTCTGAAGATCATTGAAGGAACCAAAGCCTCCGTTCCGCCCCAGGGTGGTCGGAAGCATCCGCATCAACAGTTCCTTGAGATTGACACGTCATCCATTCTGTTTATTGCCGCAGGGGCTTTCTCCGGGATTGATGAGATTGTCAAGGCACGCCTCGGGAAACGGCAGACAGGATTTGGTACTGAGCTGGCTGTTGCTTCAGAGATGGGCGACCTGTACAAGCATGTCTCGGCCGAAGATCTTCACTCGTTTGGGTTGATCCCAGAGTTCATTGGGCGCCTCCCGGTGGTTACTTCCACGGAGCTGCTGTCTGAGGGTGATCTGGTGGCAATCTTGACGGAGCCCAAGAACTGTTTGGTGAATCAGTACCGCGCACTCTTCGACCTGGATGGGGTTGAGCTCGAGTTCACCCCTGAGGCTCTGGCTGCGATGGCTCGTCTTGCCATGCAGCGGGAATCGGGTGCGCGCGGCTTGTCATCCATCATGGAAGAGACGCTGTCTGAGCTGATGTTTGAGATTCCGTCTGAGAAGAATGTGGAGCGGGTCGTTGTTACGGCAGAGGCAGTGACCGGTGAGGGTGAACCCCGGGTGTTCCTCTTTGGGGAAACCACTGCGCGGTCTGCATAGATCGGTCGATGTTCTCTGCGGGCGATGCGCTCCCCGTGCTATTCCTGCTTCTGCCCCGCCGCGGAATGCTCGACTGGGTAGCGAATGTTCCGGCTAGACTGCGGTTTGTTCCACTTTGACCGCTAAGGAGTCCCCGGATGACCGCCAGCGATGTTCCGTCTGAGTTGGCGGATGAACGACGCACAATCGACAACATTGATGCCGCTCTGATCCATATTTTGGCTGAGCGATTCCGCTGTACCCAGCGTGTTGGACATATCAAGGCTCAGAAGGGTTTGCCTGCTGCTGACCCGGCGCGAGAGAAAGAGCAGGTGCAGCGTCTGCGGGACCTTGCGGTGGAATCTGGGCTGGATCCTGATTTTGCGGAAACCTTCCTAACATTCATGGTGAATGAAGTGATCCGCCACCATGAGGTAATCAAGAGCTCATACCAGTCGGAGTAGGAGGGGCAACCCTCCCTGCGCAGGGGCAGCTCCCAACGGTAACTCTCATTCTTTGAACCCACGCACCTCAGCCTAGGGTTGCCGGGATCACGCAAGGTTGCCCGGATCACGCAGGGTTGCCGGGATCACGCAAGGTTGCCCGCAATTCGCACGATCGGAGGCAACTTTAAGCGACCCCGGCAACCTTAGACACTTTGGCCAGTGGTGCGGGCGTTGGCAAGGCGGGCGGTGGTGTTGCTGGTGGCGTCGGACCAAATCCTGGCAGACCCACACGCATCGCACGCTTGCAGTTTCGCGAAATGTACGTGTTGTGGCCATGGTCGCCGATGTCGTGGCCTGGAATGCCCTTGGTCGCCGATGTCGTGGCCTGGAACGCCCTTGGTCGCCGATGTCAGCGTAGGTCGCCGATAATTTGGCGAAACAACGGCGACCTACGCTGACTTTGGCGACCTTGGTTCGGGTTTGTGGTGGGTTTGGCGAAACAACGGCGACCTACGCCGACTTTGGCGACCTTGGTTCGGGTTTGTGGTGGGTTCGGCGAAACAACGGCGACCTACGCCGACTTTGGCGACCTGCCCCTGCTGCAGGGTTTAGCGTCGTTTGCCGAAGGGGCGCCCTTCATACCAGTAGGCGCGCGCTGCCAGAGATGAACCGGTCAAAGCAAACTCGCTTCGCACCTTTGTCCGCAGGTGCTTCAGTGATCCGGCCTCGGTCGCGACCCACGCTTGCCATCCGCTCCAGTCGCGGCTCTCAATTGCTTGCGCAAGTGAAGTCTCATCTTTGCGGTCAATCCAGTGGAGCCTCAAGTTTGAGTGGCTGGCAAGCGGGATGGCTCTGTCTTGGTCGTCGTGAAGCTCCAGGTACAGTTCGACAGGAACGGTTCCAGGCAAGGCGTTGATAACGTCGTTTACAGCAGGTATTGCTGCCGCGTCACCGACTAGCAGATAGCCGTGAGGCAGTGGATCTGCAACTTTGAAGGCGGTGGACGCGAGTGAAGTCACCTCGATGGTCGCTCCTGGTTGCACGGCGGCCGCCCACGATGAGGCCGGCCCGGCAGGCTCATGGAGCACAAAGTCAACCGCAAATTTTCCCTCCGCTGGGGTGGCCTCCGAGATGGTGTAACCCCGCTGGTGCTCGCGGCCTGAACCTGAAGGGTCGGGGAACCAAAACCGCAAGTATGCGGTGGGTGCAATGATCGCCTTGGGATCTTGAAAGAGCGTCGGGGAGTGCATGCGGACCCGCACGAAGTGGGGAGCAAGGAACTCGGTGTCAACTACGGTTGCCAAATGGTCCTTGGCTCCGTACACCTTCATCATCACACCGGTGAGACCTCTTGAGGCCATAGATCGCGACTCCTCCCGTATCCGGAAAATAGATTGACTCTTGTGCCGCATCCAGATGACAGGTTGACCCCTGCACATAGTTAGCTTAGGTTAGCCTAACCTAAAATGGAGTTGGATGGTTGGCCAAGACACTGCACTGCGCCTTAACGAGCCGGCTCGCTAGTTGTCTTGGGGGCGTCTGGATCCGCTGGGCTGGGGCGTCCGGACGCGCTGGGCTGGTCGGCTGAGCCCGGGGTGACCTGGTTGCGCTGGGCTGGTCGGCGGTCGAGGTGCCGCGACTAACTGAAGTACTGCACCGCGCTGGTGAACAACCCCATATCAAACTCACCCGGGACATTCTTGTACAGCCCTTCGCCGACGCGCTCGGTGTGCCCCATCTTGCCGAGGATGCGGCCATCCGGTGAAGTGATGCCTTCTACCGCATAGGTTGAATTGTTGGGGTTGAACCCAACCTCCGAGGTCGGATTACCTTCGAGGTCGACATACTGGGTGGCAACCTGCCCGCGCGCGATCAAGTCCGCCATTACTTCCTCAGAGGCGACAAAACGTCCCTCCCCGTGAGAGATAGCGACAGTGTAGATTTCACCGGGTGCGGTGTTCATGAGCCAAGGCGAGAGGTTCGAGGCTACCCGCGTGCGCACCAACCGCGACTGGTGGTAGCCCACGGTGTTGAGGGTCAAGGTTGGACTGTCCGCACCTGCATCAACGATCTCCCCGTGGGGGACCAATCCCAGTTTCACCAGTGCTTGGAATCCATTGCAGATCCCCAGCATGAGACCGTCTCTGTCATTGAGGAGGCGACCAACTTGCTCGCGCACCGGACCGCTGCGGAAGAACGAGGTAATGAGTTTTGCTGAACCGTCAGGCTCATCGCCACCTGAGAACCCACCCGGGATGAAGATAGCTTGCGCCTGTGCAATGCGCTCTGCGAAGTGCTCGACAGATTGGGAGACCTGCGAGGGCGTCAGGTTGCGGATCACGACGATTTCCGGCTCCGCACCTGCCGCGCGAATCACCTTTGCCGCGTCATACTCGGTGTTGGTCCCCGGGAAAACGGGAATGAGAATGCGCGGTGGGGTGGCGAGTGGAGTGGCTCCCAGTGGAGTGGTGGCGCCCAGTGTGGTGGCGGTGCCCGATGGGGCGCCGTGTGCAGCCGGGCGGGGCCACGTATCTACCGTGTAGTTCAATGTGGGGATGACTCCACCGTCAGGCTCCGGCGTGGAAGGATAAATTGGCTCCAGCTTCGCCTCATAGATCTCTTCGAGCTGAGAGAGGGCAATGGCCTCTCCACCTCGACGTAGTTCTGCCTCAACACTGGTTTTACCCAGCGGGGTGCCAACGGCGTCGCCCTCGTGCTCAAACTCAAGAACGAATGATCCGTAGGAGTACCCGAAGAGGTCCTCGAGCGTGACGTCCTCGTGTAGGTCGAGGCCGATCCGGTTGCCCAGCCCCATCTTCAGGGTGCCCTCGGCAACGCCCCCGTATGTCGAAGTGTATGCCGCGCGAATTTTCCCGGCGCTGGTCAGGTCCACCACGGTTTGGAAGGTTTCGATCAGAGAATCGCCCTCGGGCAGCCCATCGTCTCCGTACCTGGGGGCGAGCAGGGTGACGACGTGACCGGCTTCCTTGAACTCCGGCGAGATGATGCGCGAGATGGGGTCGGTTGTCACCGCAAATGACACTAGGGTCGGCGGCACGTCGAGGTCCTCGAAGCTGCCGCTCATCGAGTCTTTCCCGCCAATCGCGGCCAGAGAAAGCTCCTTCTGGGCACGCAGTGCACCGAGCAGCGAAGCAAGCGGTTTACCCCACCGCACTGCGTCGCCTCGCAGGCGTTCGAAGTACTCCTGGAACGTCAGGTAGGTGTCATCCAGCGAAGCCCCGGTGGCGACCAACTTTGCCACTGACTCCACAACCGCCAGGTATGCACCGTGGTATGGACTCTTCTCCGAAATGAAGGGGTTGAAACCCCACGCCATCAGGGAGGACGTTGTCGTGTCGCCTTCCTCGCGAGAGATCTTGTGAACCATTGCCTGCGAGGGGGTGCGCTGGCGGCGCCCACCGAACGGCATGAGGACGGTGCCCGAACCGATCGTGGAGTCAAACCGTTCACTGAGGCCGCGTTTGGAGGCAACATTGAGGTCGTCGGCGAGGGCGAGCAAACCGGCGGTGAAGCCCCCTGGCAGTTCGCGTGCGAAAGGCTTCGAAGGTGTCACATGTGCGGTGGCGTGCTTCTGCGCCCCGTTCGTGTCAAGGAAGTCGCGCGACAGGTCAACGATCATTTGCCCGTTCCACACCATCGTCAGGCGTCGATCATCCGTGACTGTGGCGACAACGGTCGCCTCGAGGTTCTCTTTGGAGGCAAGGTCGAGGAAACGCTCAACATCACCGCTCTCAACAACCACGGCCATGCGTTCCTGCGACTCGCTAACCGCTAGTTCAGTACCGTCCAGTCCCTCATATTTCTTGGGGACAGCGTCGAGGTCGATGGCGAGGCCGTCGGCGAGTTCGCCGATGGCAACAGAAACGCCGCCCGCACCGAAGTCGTTGCACCGCTTGATGAGGAGGGATGCCTGGGGATTGCGGAAGAGACGTTGCAGTTTGCGTTCTTCGGGAGCATTCCCCTTCTGAACCTCGGGTCCACCGGTTTCCAAAGACTCGGTGGTGTGGGACTTCGATGACCCTGTTGCCCCGCCGCAACCATCACGGCCCGTCTTGCCGCCAAGAAGGATGACGACGTCTCCTGGCTCTGGGACCTCGCGCCGCACGTGCTCCGCCGGCACAGCGCCGATGACAGCGCCAACTTCCATGCGCTTGGCTTCATACCCGCCATGGTAAATTTCATCAACCTGGCCGGTAGTAAGACCAATCTGGTTGCCATAGGAACTGTAACCGGCAGCGGACTTGGTGACGATAGTGCGCTGCGGCAACTTACCGGGCAGTGTTTCGCGCACGGGCTTGAGTGGGTCACCGGCGCCGGTCACGCGCATTGCTGCGTAGACGTAGGCGCGCCCGGAGAGAGGGTCGCGGATTGCGCCGCCGATGCAGGTTGCTGCACCGCCAAACGGTTCAATCTCGGTTGGGTGATTGTGTGTCTCATTCTTGAAGAGAAGCAGCCATTCCTCAGGGCCCTCAGGCGTGTCCACCTGGATCTTCACGGTACAGGCGTTGATTTCCTCCGACTCATCAAGGTGGGGAAGCTTGCCTTCTTTACGCAGGTATTTCCCAGCGATGGTTCCAAGGTCCATGAGTGTGACGGGCTTGGTCCGCCCCAGGTCATTTCGCATCGCCAAGTAGTCTTCGTAGGTCTCTTGAATGACGGGATCTTCAAACTGGACGTGGTCGATCTCGGTGAGGAATGTCGTGTGCCGACAGTGGTCCGACCAGTAGGTATCGATGACGCGCAGCTCAGTGACGGTGGGATCGCGCAGCTCACCCTGGAAGTGCTGCTGGCAGACAAGGAGGTCATCAAGGTCCATGGCGAACCCGTATGTGCCCTGCAACTCGACAAGTCCGTCCTGGTCGAGGTCGCGGAACCCGCTGACGATGGCAACAGGCTCGGGGGAGCGGTGGGTTTCCTCCAGGGCGTCGACCGGCTTGAGAGAAGCTTCCCGAGCTTCCACGGGGTTGATGACGTGGCGCTTGATGGCTTCGACATCGCAGTCACTGAGATCGCCCTCGAGAAGGTAAACACGAGCGTTTCTCACCAGCGGCCGCTCACCCTGCGAGAGGATCTGGATGCACTGCGCAGCCGAGTCGGCGCGCTGGTCGAACTGGCCGGGCTGGTACTCCACTGCGAAAATATGAGCGCCTGGAACTTCCGGCAGGTCAGCGAACACCGTGTCCAACTGTGGTTCCGAGAAGATGGTGCGGGTCGCCTCTTCAAACAGTTCTTCGGAGATACCCGAGACGTCATAGCGGTTGAGCAGTCGCACTTTCGTCAAGCCGGGGACTTGGAGTAGGGCGCGGACATCATCGGCCAGCGCCTTGGCCTCAACGTCGAACCCTTCCCGCTTCTCTACGTAAACGCGGTACACCATGGTCATGACCTTCCTTCGGCAGAGAGTGCCTTTGCCCCGATATCGCGGCGAAAATATGCGTTGTCAAATGTGACTCTTGATGTCTGTTCGTACGCCTTCGCGACTGCTTCGCCAAGCGTTGCGCCAGTTGCGGTCACGCCGAGGACGCGTCCTCCGCCTGTGGTGAGCTCGCCGTCAATCAGCTTTCCCCCGGCCACGTACACTTCGGCTTCCAAGTCCTCAGGGATTGTGATGCGGAACCCCGTCTCGTAGGCGCCGGGGTAGCCCGCAGAGGCCATCACTACGCAGCAGGCCGCACCTTCGCGGAACTCCACTTCGGTGTTCGCCAAGTCCCCGCGCGCCGTGGCTTCCATGACGGTGAGGAGGTCGCTTGAGAGCAGCGGCAACACCACCTGGGCTTCCGGATCACCAAACCTACAGTTGTACTCGATGACCTTGGGGCCATCTTCGGTAAGGATGAGGCCGAAGTAGAGGCAGCCCTTAAAGGTGCGATCCTCCGAATTCATGGCTTCCATGGTGGGAATAAAGATTTCTTCCATGGCGCGCGCAGCGAGTTGGGGAGTGTAATAGGGGTTTGGGGCCACCGTCCCCATGCCTCCCGTGTTGGGGCCATTGTCTCCGTCGAGGGCGCGCTTATGATCCATTGACGACACCATCGGAACCATGGCATCCCCGTCGGTGAAGGCGAGGACGGAGACTTCCGGCCCGGTCAAAAACTCCTCGATGACAACGCAGCTGCCGCTGTCCCCGAAGACTCTGTCCTCCATCATGGCGCGCACACCAGCGCGTGCTTCATCGCGGGTTTGAGCGATGATGACGCCTTTGCCGAGGGCGAGGCCGTCCGCCTTCACGACAGTTGGCAGGGGAGCCCTGTCCAGGTATGCCAGTGCAGCATCTAGCTCAGTGAAGCTCTCATACGCGGCCGTTGGAATGCCGTATCTGCGCATCAGGTCCTTTGAGAAGACCTTGCTTCCCTCAAGGATCGCGGCACGTTTATCGGGCCCGAAGCACGCGATCCCGCGCTGCTCGAGCGCATCGACGGCGCCGAGCACCAGGGGATCGTCGGGAGCAACAACCGCAAAGTCAACCTCGTTGTCGACCGCAAATGCAACCATGCCAGCGATGTCTGTCGCGGCAATGTCCACACAGGTCGCATCCCGCGCTATCCCGCCGTTACCAGGCAGTGCGTACAGCGTGGCAACGTCCGGGTTCTTGGCTAGGGCTTTGACGAGGGCGTGTTCACGCCCCCCGCCTCCGACAACCATGACCTTCATTGGCGCTCTCCTAGTGGTGGAACAGGCGGACGCCATTGAAGGCCATCGCCATGCCGTATTTGTTGCAGGTGTCAATCACGTTGTCGTCGCGCACTGACCCGCCGGGCTCCACGACGTAGGAAACTCCGCTGCGGTGGGCTCGCTCGATGCTGTCACCGAAGGGGAAGAATGCGTCACTGCCTAGCGAAACCCCGGTGATTCCAGCCAGGTACTCGCGTTTTTCCTCCCGAGTGAAAGGCTGCGGACGCGTAGTAAAGAACCTCTGCCAGTTTCCGTCATCAAGCACGTCACCACTGTCCTCATCAGAAAGGTAAAGGTCGATCGTGTTGTCGCGGTCTGCGCGTCCTATGTCAGGGCGGAAGGGAAGGTCGAGGACGCGTGGGCTCTGGCGCAAGTGCCACAGGTCAGCCTTCTGGGCGGCGAGTCGCGTGCAGTGGATCCGTGACTGCTGCCCGGCACCGACCCCGATGGCCTGGCCATCTACGGCGAAGCACACCGAGTTGGACTGGGTGTACTTGAGGGTAGTCAAGGCGACAAGCAGGTCGCGCTGCGCGTTTGTGGGAATCACCTTGTTCTCGGTAACCACGTTGTCCAGGAGGGTCTTGTCAATGACGACGTTGTTGCGGCCCTGAAGGAAGGTGATACCGAAAACCTCTTTGCGTTCGTCCTCTTTGGGGACATAGTTGGGGTCGAGGGCGACCACGGCGTACGTGCCCTTGCGCTTCGCCTTGAGTATTTCCAGTGCTTCCGGCGTGTAGCCGGGTGCGATCACCCCGTCGGAAACTTCCCGCTTGATGATCTGCGCCGTGGTCGCATCGCAAGTGTCCGACAGGGCGATGAAGTCCCCGAACGAACACATCCGGTCGGCGCCTCGGGCACGCGCGTACGCCAGTGCCAGCGGTGAGTCGTCAAGACCCTCAATGTCATCCACGAAACAAGCCTTCTTCAGGGCATCGCTCATGGGGAGGCCGAGGGCGGCAGACGTGGGACTGACGTGCTTGAACGAGGCGGCGGCAGGGAGGCCGGTGGCCTGACGCAGCTCCTTGACCAACTGTGCGCTATTGAGGGCGTCGAGGAAGTTGATGTACCCGGGGCGCCCGTTGAGCACCTGCAGGGGAAGATCACTGCCATCCGCCATGTAGATCTCTGCCGGCTTCTGGTTGGGATTGCAACCATATTTCAGTTCAAGGCGGTTCACTGTGCGGTCTCCTCACTGTTTTGGTTGATTAGGTAGTCGCATTCTGGCCCGCCGGTCAGGCTCACCGAACGAACGTAGAGCGCGACGCGGTTGTCAGGGTCAAGCGCCTCCCACATCATCTGGGTGAAATCCTCAACGTCGTCTGCAATGGCGACGCGGCGAGGTTCACCGGTGAAGGAGGGGAGTGGGTCGCCATCACTGTTGTAGGTGTGCAGGAAGTGCCCGACACCGGCTAGGGGCGGGTAGTTGAAGTAGAAGCGTGAGCACGCTGAGCCTTCGGCGTCGGCGCTCTTGAGAATGGAGAATTGGTACCGTCCGTCGGGAAGAAGAAGCCCGGAGATTCTGGGTGTCAGGTTGGGGGCGTCCGGTTCAAACTCGCGGGTGCCCAGCGCGTCCTCGAAAGACCGCCCAGCAACAAGTGCATCGCGCACAGTGTCGGTTTGGTCGCCGTTGGTTACGATCAGGGCACCATCAACGGTCCGCAGAGGGTTGTAGATGATGAGCGAGGGATCTTCAACCTTGCTGGGGTCGTAGGCTCTGGTGCGGATTCCGTCCTCGGTCCGTTCGAAGACGCGGTTCCTGCTGTTGGGGGAGCGCCCCATGATGAAGTAGGCCACCACCATCCGGGTGCCGTCTGGGGTTTGTCCGAGGACGATGCCGCGGCCCGGGTAGGGGTTTGCGGAAAGTAGTGTCTCGAGATTTGCTACTTCATTGACACTCAACGGTCGCTCCTTTGTTCAGAGATCATTTCGCACGCTTCGGGCAGGAGTAGCCATTCAGCTTCTTCCATGACGCGGCGTTGCAGGGTTTCCGGTGTGTCGTCGGGGTGGACCGGGACCGCCTTCTGGGCAATGATCTCCCCGCCGTCAGGGATCTCGTTCACGAAGTGAACCGTCGCGCCCGTTACTTTGACGCCGTAGTCGAGGGCGGCCCGGTGAACACGCAGCCCGTAGAAGCCCTTACCGCAGAATGCCGGGATTAGTGAGGGGTGAACGTTGATGATCCGCCGGTCAAAGTCCGCGGTGAAGTCGGCGCTGAGGATGCGCATGAACCCCGCGAGGACGACGAGGTCGATGTCGCGTGCTTCCAGCAGGTCACGGAGCTGGGCTTCGAAGTCTTCGGTTAGCACTGCCGCCTCCACGCCCATGGAGCGCGCGCGTTCGAGGGCGTAGGCACCCGGTTGGTCAGAGACAACCAGGACGACCTCCCCGCTCCTCAAAGCTCCCGCCACTTGGGCGTCCAGAAGGGCCTGGAGGTTCGTGCCCCCACCGGAAACCAGGACAGCAATCCGGGCTTTCACCAGAGAATCACGCCTTCTGGGCCGCGCACCACTTCCCCAAGGCGGCAGGGCGACTCACCGGCTTCACGCAAAGTCTGCAGTGCCAGATCAGCGTCGGCCTGCGCCACAACCACGGCCATGCCGATCCCCATGTTGAAGGTGTTGAACATGTCGCGTCGCGGAATTCCGCCCTCGGACTGGATGAGGTCGAAGATGGGCAAGACCGGCACGTCCGCTTCCTTGATCTTCGCAGTCATTCCGGGAGGAAGAGCGCGGGGAAGGTTCTCATAGAAGCCACCCCCGGTTATGTGGGAAGCAGACTTGATCTGCACCGCTTCCATTAGGGCCAGCATCGGCTTGACGTAGATGCGAGTGGGGGTAAGCAGCGTTTCACCGAGGCTCGCGCCTCCCAGTTCGACCACGGGGGCGCTTAGGTCTTGGTTCTCCACATCGAAGACCTTCCGCACCAGGGAGAACCCATTGGAGTGCAAGCCAGAGGAGGGAAGCCCAATGATGACATCGCCCTCGACAATAGTGTTCTTGTCAAAGATCTTTGGCTTGTCCACGATGCCCACGGCAAACCCCGCCATGTCATATTCTTCGGCCCCGTAGAAGCCGGGCATCTCAGCCGTCTCACCGCCGATGATGGCGCAGCCAGCCTGCACGCAGCCTTCGGCGACACCCGAAACGATTTCCGCCACCCGCTCTGGGACATTCTTGCCGACGGCCAGGTAGTCGAGGAAAAACAGCGGCTTTGCGCCGCAGCAGACGATGTCGTTGACGCACATGGCAACACAGTCAATGCCGACAGTGTTGTGACGGTCGGTAAGGAAAGCCAGTTTCAATTTGGTGCCAACCCCGTCGGTACCACTGACTAGGACGGGCTGCGTCATGCCTGTGACATCAAGTTCGAACAGCCCTCCGAAGTCACCCAGGTCAGACATAGCCCCTGGAATCATGGTCCTGCCAACGTGGGTTTTCATCAACTCCACCGCCTTGTATCCGGCGGTGATATCAACTCCGGCCTCGGCGTAACTCCGGGACGCTGATTCGCTCACTCTCCTAGCCTTTCCCGCTCCAACAATAGGTGCAGATTTTTGAGGGTTCGAGGCCGATCGCCGCGATTATTCCCTCCAGTGACTGGTATTCCAGGGATGTAAAATGCAACTCTTCGCAGATGCGCTCGCGGAGCGCACGCCCTCGCTCTGTGTTCCCGTCCGCGTACTCATCCAGGTGCGCAAGCCCCTCGTCGCCTTCCAGCTCCTCAATGGTGCGGCGTGCAATCAACTCCATTTCTGATGTGGAACGGGTGAAGTTGAGGTACTTGCACGCGTACATGATCGGGGGACACGCAGAACGGACGTGCACCTCCTTGGCGCCGTTGTCGTAGAGGAACTCCACTGTCTCGCGCAACTGAGTGCCGCGGACGATGCTGTCGTCGACAAAAAGCAGCCTCTTGCCATGGATCAGTTCGTGAACCGGGATCATTTTCATCTTCGCAACCCGGTTGCGTTCCTTCTGGTTCGCGGGCATGAAGCTGCGCGGCCAGGTCGGCGTGTACTTGATGAAGGGGCGGGCAAAGGGAATGTGGCTCTCGTTGGCATAGCCAATAGCGTGGGGCGTGCCTGAATCTGGCACACCGCTGACGTAGTCTATGTCGATCGAGTTGCCCTTGTCTGCCTGTGCGAGGAGGGCGCCATTGCGGTTGCGCATCACCTCGACATTGACACCCTCGTAGTTCGAGGTCGGATACCCGTAGTAAGCCCACAGGAACCCGCAGATCTGCATCTCTTCGCCGGGAGGGACGACCATTTCATAGCCGGTGGCCTTCACTGCCACAACTTCGCCCGGACCCAGTTCGTGAACATCTGAGTAGCCGAGTTTTTGGTACGAGAACGATTCGAAGGCGAGGGCGAATCCGTCCTCGTCCTTCCCCAGGTGGATGGGTAGTCTGCCCAAACGATCCCGGCACGCATAGATGGTGTCTTCCGTCATCACCAGGATGGATGCTGTGCCCTCAACGACCTCTTGGACATGCTTGAGGCCCTCTTCGAAACTGTCCTTCTGATTGATGAGGACTGCGATGAGCTCAATGGCGTTGACCCTGCCCCCGGTGAGGGCCTCGAAGTGGAACCCGCCGGGGGCAAGCAGTTCATCTATCAGGGCGTCGGCATTGTTGATAACGCCAACGAACGCAATAGCGAACGTCCCCAGTACCGAGCGCACCAGGAGTGGCTGAGGGTCAGAGTCACTAATGCTTCCGATGCAGATGTTGCCATGCATCTCTTCCGTGATGCCTTCGAACTTGGTGCGGAAGGGGGAATTCTCAATATTATGAATGTCCCTCTGGAAGCCCAGCGTGCCACCGTAGGCGGCCATACCACCCCGCCTGGTGCCCAGGTGAGAGTGGTAGTCCGTCCCAAAAAACACGTCGAAGACACAGTCCCGCGTGGAAACTGCGCCGAAGAAGCCGCCCAATGTCTTGGTTCAGTCCTCGAAGAAAATTCGGGACAGTTCCATCGGCTCGACGTACTCGCCGTCGCGGTATGCCCTCATGTTTCCCGAAGCAATTTCGTCGATGAGGATTACGTTGCCGTCTTCGTCGTACCCGAACTCAAACTTGATGTCGTAGAGGACCAGGCCCTTTTTGAGGAGCTCACTTGCGACGATGGCATTGATTTTCTGGGTCATTTCCTTGAGCTCGTCGTACTGCTCGCCGCTCATGATCCCCAGGTCGACGAGGGCGTCCTTCGTGATGAGAGGATCACCCCGCTCATCATCTTTCAGCGTCGTCTCAACGTATGAGGGGAGGGGTGCGCCCTCGACCACATAGTCACCGTAGCGACGGAAGAAACTCCCGACGGCGCGGTCGCGGCAAATCACTTCCAGACCCTTGCCGAACACCTTGGCGGGAAGTACCTCCATGGTGACCTCTTCGGGGTCAGCACTCACGAAGTGTGTTTTTATGCCCGCTTCGTTGATCTTCTCGAAGAAGTGGGTGGACATGGCGAGGTTGACCTGCCCAACTCCCTCAATGCTTAGGCCCACCGTGTTTGCCCCGGGGTCAAACACCCCGTCAACTCCGGTGACGTCGTCTTTGAACTTGAGAAGGTAGTTGCCGTTCTCCAGTGCGTAGACATCTTTCGTTTTACCTGTGTAAACCTTGTTCATACTGCACAACTCCCGAAAGGTTGGGTGTGGAACTGACTAGGTAGTAGGCGCGAATTTCTTTGTGAGGGCGGCGTCTTTCGCCAAAATCTTGGTGCGCTCAGCGGACCTGGAGTCCTCAAGCTTCTGTGCCAACTCTGCGTCTTCGACTGCCAGGATCTGCATGGCGAGCAACGCTGCATTAGCTGCTCCGTCGATTGCGACGGTTGCGACAGGCATGCCCGGGGGCATCTGCACGGTTGAAAGTAGGGCGTCCAAGCCGTCAAGTGCGGACGCTTTGATTGGAATGCCAATAACGGGCAATGTCGTGTTTGCGGCAACCGAGCCAGCAAGGTGTGCGGCTTTCCCGGCGGCTGCAATGATCACTCCGAAACCATTGGCGCGAGCGTTTGCAGAGAAATCGCGAGCTTGCTCAGGGGTTCTGTGTGCGGAGTAGACGTGTGCTTCAAATGGTACGGAGAACTCTTTGAGCTTCTCCAGTGCTTTCTCGACTACGGGTAGATCGCTGTCGCTACCCATTATCACGGCAACCTTCTTCATCTGCTTCCTACTCCTGTTTGTTGCAGGGGGTCCTAAAAAGCTCTGATGTCTGATTTATACAGCATGCTGTGGGGATGGAGCTGTCGGGCCCTAACATACGGACCCGACAACAACGTCCTAGCTCTGCTCTGCAGGTCCCCCGTAGAGTGCGTCGATATCCGCACTATGGCGCTTCAAAACCTCGCCACGCTTCATCTTCATGGAAGGCGTCATCAAGCCATTTGCTTCCGTGAAGTCTGTGCTGAGAATCTCGAACTTCCTGATTGACTCAGCGCGAGAGACGCCCTCGTTCGCCCTGTCAATTGCCGCAGAAAGTGAAGCGCGGATCTCCGGGTGACGAACCGCCTGGCTGACAGTCATTGGGTCGAGGCCCTTGTTCTTCAGCCAGATTGGCATCATCTCATCGTCCAGTGTTATCAAGGCGCCGATGAACGGACGCTTGTCACCAACGACAATCACTTGGCTGATGAGGGGATGGCCGCGCAGGGAGTCTTCCAAGGTAGAGGGAATGACATTCTTGCCACCGGCGGTAACGATGACTTCCTTCATGCGACCGGTGATGGAAACATAGCCATCACGATCGATCCACCCCAGGTCTCCGGTGCGGAACCATCCGTCCTCGTCAAACGTGGCAGCCGTGAGGTCAGGCCGATTGTGGTAGCCCTGGAAGACTGCTGGACCCTTGACCAGCACCTCTCCCTCATCAGAAATCTTGGTGCGCATCGGGGGCAGCGTGGGGCCAACCGTCCCAATCTTGGTGAGGTGAGGTGTGTTGACGGACAGGGGGCCGGTGGTCTCAGTGAGGCCATAGCCCTCCTGGATTGGCAGACCAGCACCCCGGAAGAAGTGCGCCAGACGCTCCGATAGGGGTGCGCCGCCCGAAATAATGATGCCCACGTTGCCGCCGACCATGCTGGTCAACTTCGAATAGACGAGGGCGTCCCCGGCCTTGCGTTGCATACGGAGCTGTCTGGACGGGCCCTCCGGGGTGTCGAGGGCTTTGGAGTACTCGATGGCTACGTTTGCAGCCCAACGGAAGATCGTCTTCTTGGCACCTGTGCCCGCTTTCGCGTCCGCAGAATTGTAGATCTTCTCCAGAACTCGGGGGACCACCAGGAGGAACGTGGGGCGGAAACTTGCCAGGTCCGGAAGGAGGGTCTTGATGTCCGAGGTGTGGCCAATGACGCCCTCGCCCGTGACAACGAAAACCTGCAGGAAGCGTGCCAGGATGTGCGCAAGTGGCAGGAAGAGCAACATGCGCGAGCGGGGGAAGTCTGCGACCTCGGGCATCCACAGGTGTGAGTTCTTGTTGAGGTCGGTGAAGTTGCCATGGGAAATAACGGCACCCTTGGGGGTTCCTGTGGTTCCGGACGTGTAGACAATGGTTGCCACTGAGTCCAACGTGAGCTGGTTGGTGCGCGCCGTGACCTCGGCTGCAGGAACTGAGACGCCAGCCGCCTCCAGCTCACCCATGGCCCCCTGATCCAGGGAGAGTATGGTGACTTCTGCGTTTACGTCCTCGGCTGCTGCGGCAACCAGGTTCGCCATCACCACCGATTCCGTGACAGCAAACTTTACCTTCGCATCACTGATAATGTGCTCGATCTGCGCCTTTGAAGAGGTCTCATAAATGGGGATTGGCACTAGGCCGGCAGCCCAGGCAGCGAAGTCAAGAACCATCCACTCGTAGCGGGTTCGCGACATGATTGCGACCGGGTCCCCAAACTCCAGGCCCATCCCAATGAGGCCCTGGGCAATCTTGTTGACGTACTCCCAAAACTGCCCGGCGGTAACCGTCCGCCACGTCCCGGTGATTGGCTCTTTAACTTCGGCCAGGGGGCGGCGCGGCCCCTTCTGCACGCGTTGGAGCAGGGCATGGGGCAGAGTGTCCTGGTCGTCGACGCGGGCCAGCACTGGCGCAGTCCACTCCAGAGCCTCGGTGCTGACAAGGCCCTCAGCGTCGATTTTCTCAACTAGGACGGCGTCACCAAGCGGACTGGCCTCCGCGCCGATGCCCTCTTGTGGATCTACGTTCGGTTGTGGATCGCTCACATTTGCTCCTCTTGTAGGTGGGCGTTGCGTGCTCAGCCCCTGTTGCGCTTCGGTGGTGTTCCCAGTTCAAAGTCGGTGACGGCAAACTCTGTGGTGTCTTCAGTCCCGACGAGGGCGAAGACGCCCTCGGACTTCGTAGCAGCCTTGAGGTCTTCCTGTACCGAGTCCAGCAAGCCAATCTGCGTGTTGGGTCCGGAGAGGGTGACACTCAGGTAGGGCGTGCGTGGGGAGACCTTTGCTTCAGACTTGACTCGTCGCAACTGAATCAAGGCGGCTGAAGTGGCTTCCAAGACCGCTGGGTCACCGCCCGTGCGGTAGTCCTCTGCAACTGGCCAAGAGGCGACGTGCACGGAGCCATCCCGGTACCAGGACCAAGCTTCCTCGGCGGAGAAGGGGAGGAATGGGGCGAGAAGGCGAACAAAGGCGTCGACGCCCAGGGCGAGGGTCGCCCGAGCAGAGGCTGACTCTTCGGTGCTCCACTGCCCAGCCGTGTTGTAAGCACGTTCCTTCACCAACTCGATGTAGTCATCGCAGAAAGCCCAGAAGAAGGTCTCTGTGACTTCGAGGGCATGGGTGTGGTCGTAGTTGTGGAACGAGGTCGTTGCCGAGTCGACGACCTCAGCCAGAGTCGCCGAGACTGAGGCGTCCACGGGGACTGTGACACGGGCCGGATCCAGGTCAAGCGAGCCATCGGTCGCGGCCATTGACAACGCAAACTTGGAGGCATTCAAGAGCTTGATGGCCAGGCGGCGGCCGATCTTCAACTGCCCCTCATCAAAGGTGGCATCCGTGCCAAGACGCGCCGAATCAGCCCAGTAGCGAACCGCATCCGAACCGTACTTCTCAAGCAGGGCCATCGGTGTAACCACATTGCCCTTTGATTTGGACATCTTCTTGCGGTCCGCGTCCAGGATCCACCCGGAAATGGCCGCGTTGGACCAGGGGAGGCAGTCGAACTGCAGGTTAGAACGCAGGATCGTTGAGAACAGCCAGGTGCGCAGAATGTCTTGGCCCTGGGCACGCATATCCATCGGGAAGACACGTGAGTAGAGGTCTGCGTCACGTAGCCAACCCGTGGGAATCTGCGGCGTCAGGGAAGAGGTGGCCCAGGTGTCCATGATGTCGATCTCAGGCTGGAAACCCCCTGCAACACCGCGCTGATCAGCGGTGTAACCAGGAGGGACGTCGACGGTGGGATCAATGGGGAGCTGCTCAAAGTCGGGGACGAGGACATTGTCGTAATCGACCTCGCCCGAATCGTCAATGCCATACCAGACCGGGAGGGGAACGCCGAAGAAGCGCTGACGGGAAATCAGCCAGTCGGTGTTGAGGCCGTTGACCCAGTTCTCATAGCGCACCCGCATAAAGTCGGGGTGGAAGTTCAGTTCGCGACCGCGTTGCAGCAGCTCTTCGCGCAGGTCAACCGTGGCGCCACTGCGCGTGTATTCGCGGCCACCATTACGCACGTACCACTGGCGGGAAGTGACGATCTCTAGCGGCTTGTCGCCCTTCTCAAAGAAGTTCGCCATACGGTTGGTGGGCGTCGGTTCGCCGACGACGTCACCGGATTCGACCAGGGCCTCGACGATCTCCTTGCGGGCAGAGAAGGTCGTCTTACCAGCGGTGGCTGCAAACAACGCTTCGCCCTCGGGCGCGGTAATCCACGCCGGGACTTCCCGGGTGATGCGACCATCCTTGTCGAGGATGGCCCGAAGAGGCAGGCGCAACTCGCGCCACCACTGCACGTCGGTAATGTCGCCGAACGTACAACACATCGCGATGCCCGCGCCCTTGTCCTTCTCAGCAAGGGGATGGGCGAGGACGGGGAGGCGAACCCCGAATCCCGGGGACGTGACGTAGGTGCCGAAAAGGTCCTGATAGCGCTCATCATCAGGGTGGGCAATCAGGGCGACGCAGGCTCCCAGAAGTTCGGGCCGGGTCGTTTCAATCTCGACATTGCGACCCGCCGCGTCTTCACCAACTTCTGCTGCATCGCCGTGGAAAACCAACTTGTAGTAGTGGCCCGGGTACTCACGCGCCTCGACCTCGGCCTGAGCGACAGCGGTTTGCAGCGTGACGTCCCAAAGTCCGGGGGCCTCAGCGCGGTACGCTTCGCCGCGAGCGAGGTTCTGGAGGAAAGCAGCCTGGGTGACCAGGCGGGCGTCGGCGCCGATGGTCTGGTAGGTCATTCCCCAGTCAACAGAAAGGCCCAGGTAGCGCCACAGTGACTCAAACTGTGCTTCATCCTCTTGGGACAAGCGCTCGCACAGTTCAATAAAGTTCTGTCGGGAGATGGGCTGCTGATCCGCAGCCTTGATTGACTTGCCCTCCCCGCCCTCGTACGGAGGTTGGTAATCCGCCACGTACGGCAGCGTTGGTTCGCAGCGCACTCCGTAGTAGTTCTGGACGCGACGCTCAGTTGGGAGGCCGTTGTCATCCCAGCCCATCGGATAGAAGACCTTCTTACCCATCATGCGCTGGAACCGCGCCATGGTGTCGGTGTGGGTGTATGAGAATGCGTGACCGATGTGGAGAGAGCCCGACACTGTGGGGGGAGGCGTGTCGATAGAGAACACTTCCTCGCGCGTTGCATCACGGTCGAACTTGTAAACCTGCTGATCCTCCCAAGTTTGCAGCCACTTGTTTTCCAGGCCCTCGGTAACAACCCGGTCCGGCACCTCGGGAGCGGACAGTGAGAGGGGGAGGGACTGATCGGGTCGGGACATGAGGTTTACTCCAAAAAAGTGTGTCGTTGTTGCCGGGGTCAAAATTACTTGGGATTGTCCCGTGGTCCAAACGGTTGGGTCGGACCTCTCGTTATGGGTGGCCCAGTTCCTTGTCTCTAGCGACGACCGCGTCCACGGCGTCGACGAGGGCGGGGCCCAGTCCGGCGGCCTGCGCAGCCAAAAGACCAGCGATGGTGGTACCACCCGGAGAGCAGACGCGGTCGACCAGCTGGGCTGGGTGTCCGCCCTCTTCCAGGGTGCGGGACAACATGGCTGCGGAACCCAGCATTGTGCTGCAGGCAGCCTTTGTGGCCTGTTCTTTGGTGAGGCCGTGCTTGACACCGGCATGGGCGAGGTCGTCGACAATCTGGAAGAACCAGGCGGGTGACGATCCGGCCATGGCTGTGAAGACACCGAAGAGGTACTCATCAATTTGCATGGTGGTTCCGACACTCTCAAAGAGGGTGACGACTGCTGCGACCTGCTCATCGGTGGCGTCCGCACTGCCGCATACGGCAGTCGTGGCGTGGCCGACAATGGCGTTGACGTTGGGCATGACGCGCACGACAGGGAGGTCGCCTTGACCCAACCCCGACAGATCCTTCCCGATGTCGGCGAGTGTGCGGCCGGCAGCAATGGAAACAAGGATCTGGCCGTCAAGCTTGGGGAGAGAGTTTATGGCGCGCTGCTGGACCTGGGGCTTGACCGCAAGAACGACCATATCGGCTCCGGCGACGGCATCCGCTGCACTTGCGGCAGAGCGGCCACCAACTGCTTGGGCTGCAGATTGTGCTGCGGCCTGGTTGGGATCAAAGAAGGTGAACTCCCAGCTGCCCGGCTGGTGGGTTGCTGCGCCCTCGGCGATCGCACGCCCCATGACACCGGCCCCGATAAAGGCTACTTTCATGTGATTCCTCCTTGGTCCCCTTGATTCTAGATCCACAGTGCAGGGAATCCGGCGCAATCCCCAGGCGCGGACATTAGCGATGGACACGGAATCTGCTGCGGGGAACGATTTGAGTCACTCACTTGCGACAGTGAGCACTGCCAGCGGAGGGCGCTGCGCGGAGACGGCACATTTGGACAGGAGCATAGAGGTGGGTGGGAAGCACAGCAGCTACGCGGCGGACGGGCGTCTGCGCTATCGCATGACTCCGGTGGTGGCAGTAGGGCTCGCCCTCGTCGTTGTCCTCCTAGCGACGCTCGGTCTCTGGCGGGGCGTGGCGGGTGATGCTCAAAGCATGGGCCCGGGGTTGCCCGTGCAGTCGGGCGGCGCTGTCCAAGACATGGGATACGGCCTCGCCGGAACAAGCGTGGGGGAAGGTGACGGGTTGATCGTGCATGTTGTGGGGGCCGTGAAAGAGCCTGGAATTGTCGAACTGCCCGCGGGTGCGCGCGTAGTCGATGCCATTGATGCGGCTGGCGGGGTTGGTCCGGATGCGGATACGGGTGTTCTGAACCTGGCGGCCTTCGTTAGCGATGGGACACAAATTACGGTGCCAAGAGCGGGTGAAGTTCCTCCCAGTGGTGAGGTTGCGAATGCGGTTGCCGGGGTCGGATGCGTTGATCTGAACACCGCATCCGAGGAGGAGCTGCAGACATTGGACGGGGTGGGCCCCAAGATCGCGGCTAGGATCGTCGCCTGGCGCGATGGGGCCGGTCCGATTCAAACAGCAGCGCAGTTGACCGGTGTCCCGGGGATTGGAAGTACCCTTGCTGAGCGAATCAGTGCCGGAACCTGCCAGTGAGGCCGTTCCCCGCGGTGTTGATTTGCGGCTCGGGACGCTCGCTTGCGGGACTTGGGTCGGGGCTCTGCTGGGGGTGTTGGAGCAATCCTGGGTGGTGATCGTGGTGGTTGTGATCGGAGTTCTTACTGCCCTCTTTTCGCTACGTGACATCGGCTTGATGCTGAGCATTGCAGTGGGTCTACTCGGTTGTTTGGTCGCGTGCTTCGTTGGTGCACACGTTCGGGGCGACTGGGAGCAGGTGGCGACCGCGTTGGAGCGCAGCGATTCGGAAGTCAGCGTTGTTGCGCGGGTGATCAGCGACCCGACGGTGGCGTCCCAAAACTGGGGCGAACCTGGCTGGCGATTTGCCGTGGAGGCCGAATCACGGGTGCGACTCTATGTCAGCGTCGCTAGTGGAGACCTAGGCGGAGCGCGGTTGGTTAGAGGCACGGTCTTACGACTGCACGGAACACTTGAGACGGAAGGGAGTCCTGGCCCGCCCGCACTGGGATACCTACGAGCTTCAGGGGTGCAAGAGATTGAGTCGGCTCCACGGTGGCAACGATTCGTTGCGAACCTGAAGTCCACCCTGTCCCAGATCAGTGAGGCCAAGGCGGGGTCTGCCGGACCGTTGATCGGGGGGATGGCAATCGGTGATGACCGGGGACTGAGTAAGGAGACGAAGGAGGCGATGCTGACCACCTCACTCACCCACCTCACGGCGGTTTCAGGCTCCCACATAGCGATCTCACTCTCTGTCATTTCTGTGCTGCTACCGGGGCGCCGGCGGATCAAAGCAGTGGCAACCTGGTGTTTTTTGGCGACGATGGTGGTGGTGGTTGGTCCACAACCCGCGGTACTGCGCGCGGTTGGCATGGGGGCGCTGGCTGCGTGGGGTTTGATACTGGGAAGGGGCGGTCAACCGCTTGGGCTCTTGTTTGCGGTCACCGCGGGGACCTTGCTTATCGACCCGTGGAGCACAGTTTCTCTAGGTTTTGCACTGTCAACACTGGCGACGGCCGGAATTCTCACGGCAGGGCGCGGCTTGACCGGGTGGTTGAAGCAGACCGTGGACGACTGGTCGGGAGGCATCAAACCAATCGCCCAGGCTGTAGGCGAGGCCGTGGTGATCGCAGTGGTCGCCCAGGCGGTTACGCTGCCGATCCTTGCGCTGGTTAACCCGTGGCTGCCGACTTGGGGGGTGGTCGCAAATCTCCTCGTCGCTCCTATTGTCACCCCGTTGACACTACTGGGCTTAACTGCGGCCGCAACCTGCCTGTGGTGGCCTGCGGCGGCGAATGTCTGCGCATACTTGGCGGCACCTTTGGCCCGCTATATGGAAGCCACTGCCCTCCGCGTGGCCGGGTGGCCGCTGGCGCGGCTGGCTTGGCCAAGCGGCATTGCGGGGCTGCTAGCCGCCGCGGCCGTCATAGTTGCGATCGTACTGGTGGGATGGGCTGGCGCGAGGGCGCTCGGACGAGCACGGGGGTCCGGCTAGGCCATAGCGCGCCGGTTGGGCATTAGCGGGCCGGTTAGGCCTTAGCCACCCCAAGGCGGGAGGATCATTGTCGCCCACGCAATGATGGGCACGGCAACGATCAAAACCCAACACCAAATGAAGAGCTTCCTGTAGACATAGTTGCTCTGGTACGAGGCATTAGCAACCGCTAACGCCCCATTTGTGGAGAAGGGTGAGACATCTACGGCCGATGATGCCACCGCAAGCGCCCCGATCAACATTGTGGCGCTCAGTGCTGCGGGGCTTCCATCAGACATGACCAGGAACGGGACCGAAAGGGGGATCAGTGCGCCAAGAATGCCGGTAGTGGAGGCGAAGGCAGAGACTAATGCTCCGACGAAGAGGATGATGATGGCTGCCATCTTGGGGTTGCCAAGGCTCGCGGCTCCGTCGCCTACCCACGCGATGATGCCCTGGCGCTCAAGCATGGACACATAGGTGACGATGCCGCCTACTAGCAGAATGGTTTCCCAAGCGATCTGTCTGATGGCGCCCTTTGCTGAGTTAGGGAACAGCAGCGTGAGAACTGCCCCGACGGTGAGAGCAGTGAGGCCAACGTCCAGGCCGAAAACAAGGACCAGGAGGGCCATGATGGCAATACCTGCAAGGGTTGCCGCGCGCTGGATTCCGAACTGGTGACGGGGACGCCTGGCGAGTATCCCGTGGCCATTTTCTTCACTCTGACTCTGAGCGGTGCCAGGGTTAGAGGGGGCGGGTCGGCGGTACATCAGCCATGTGATGACTGTGATGACCAGACTGACCGCAAACACCACTGCCCAAGTGACTGACGGGTTATACAGCGTTCGCAACTGCTCGCCAGAACGCTGCACGACGGAGTTGACGATAACACCGTAGACACCCATCGGAGAGAAGGACCCCGCTGTTGCGCCTTGAATAATGGCTTGGGTCATTGGCAGAGGATTGAGTCGATTGCGCCGTGAGAAACTCAGGGCAACTGGCATAAGAATCGCGGCAGCCGCCGGTGTTGCCGCGCCGATGGCGGTCAGGACGGCGGTTACGACGAACATGATGAGGGGGAACACGGATGCGCGGCCACCAACTATCCGCAATCCCCAGTTGACCAGCCAGCCCACGGTGCCATTGTTTGTGGCTATTGCGAAAAGGTACGTCACCCCCATGAGCGTGAAGAAAAGACTGAGTGGGAAACCCTGCTGAATCTCTTGAACGGACTCTCCGAAAACCAGGGGTCCGACGATCGTTGCTGCGACGATCGCCGCAATACCCATCTGCAGCTTGCTGACCGTTCCGATCACGAAGACGAGGGCGAGGACAAGCAGCGCAATTACAGCCGTTGTTGCATCTATCTCAGGCATTTAGACCAGTCCACAACATTTATAAACAATACGCGCACCCACAGCTTCGTCGTGTGGGTTTGTGTCGGAACCTGCCGCTAGGGTTGCTTTCAAGGGTTCCCACCAAGACGGGTGGGAAGCCTGTGGGACTAGTAGTGAAGGGTGGTTGGAAATTGAATTCCCAGCAAAGAGGCCGACCGTTGCCCCCACCCGCTCCAATCACGCTGATTAGGGGTGGTGAGGACGCCCTGGTTTTGCGCGCTACCACTCAGATTCGTACAGCGGTGCAGTCCGTTGCGCCGGATGTAGAGATAGTTGAGTTCTCCGCTCAGACCTATGAAAAGGGGGAACTGGCAACACATGTCTCCGGCTCCCTGTTTTCGGATGAGCGACTCCTGATTATCTCCGACTTGGACAAGATGAGTGATGATTTCGCGCCGGACTTTGAGAACTACGTCAAGAATCCGGCTCAGTCGGTCTGGGTGATCGCCCAGCACCGCGGTGGAAACAAGGGTGCGCGGATAATTCGGGCTCTCAAGGCGGGCAAGTTTCCAGAGATAAGCGCTGCGCCGGTGAAGGGTAACGAGCAGAAGGCAGAACTTGTTGCTGATGAGGTCCGTAGCGCAGGGGGCAGCATAAATCGCCAAGCTGCCAGGGATCTGGTTTCGGCCCTTGGGGGCGAACTGGGCGAGCTGCTTGCCTCTGCCCGTCAGCTGGTTGCGGATTCCGGTGGTGACATCACTCCGGATGCTGTGCGGATTTTCCACCAGGGTCGGGTTGAGACCCGCCCATTTGAAGTGGCGCAGGCCCTTGCAGAACATAATTCCACGCGAGCGCTGCTTTTACTGCGTCAAGCCCTTGGAACCAAGGTACTACCGGTGGTCATTGTCGCGGCTTTGGCTAGTGAGTTCCGCCTGATGGCAAAGGTGAAGATACCCGGTGTCACAGCCGCAGAACTGAAAGTTCAGCCGTGGATGCTCGACAACTCTCGCAAGAGGGCCCGGGGATGGAATGAAGAACACCTGGGTAAGGCCATGCGGATCATCGCCGATGCGGACGCGGCAGTTAAAGGGGAATCCCGCACCCCGGAAGCTGCAATCGACCTGTGCATTATGGAGATTGCACGGATTCGATAGGCTCCCGAACTGCGGGATTGACGAAACCCTAGTTACATCTGGTTTACAAGCCGGGACAGCTTTGACTTGCGCTGCGCCGCCTGATTGCGGTGAATAACGCCCTTCGAAACAGCGACGTCCAGCTTGCGGCAGGCTTCACGGAGGTTGGTTTCAGCCAAGTCCTTGTCACCGGCTTCGACTGCTTCACGAGTCTTGCGAACAAACGTCTTCAGTTCGGACTTGTAGCCCTGGTTGCGGACGCGACGCTTCTCGTTTGTGCCAACGCGCTTCTTCTGCTGCTTGATGTTTGCCACTCTTAGACTCTCCTCAAAAAAATGTTCATAGTTCTGGTCGATGAGGGGTGAGGTCTGACCGGGGACTGGGCGTGGGGACACCCGCGATCGGTCTAAACCTGGTCCCACGCTCAACCACACGCGCGAGTCCAATCGCCAACTTTATCAGTCGTTCCTTGGCTGTAAATGGCCTAGACCACGTGCAACTGGTCACGCGGCCTCTCTAGAACGGCCCCGTCGAGAACAAGAGGACAAACAACGTCACTGTAGCGGTCACCATCATGACGGGGATCGAGGCCGCGACCGCGACGAAAGAGACCACGAGGGGTCTCAAGTCAAACCGCACCCATCCGGGTTGCTCATTGCCCCCCACGAGGACGCGAATGGAGCGCTGTGCAGCTTCAACCCTGGGCAATGGTGTCTGCCGACGGACAGAAAATTCGGTGGATGCACGACTGATGCGCTCTGCAGCTTCCACCGAAATCGTCCCGTCAGCCCGGGCTCCGGGTGCGATGGATCCTGACGTTGAAGTAGGACCGCCCTCGTCCTTAGTGGAGCCACTGTTGATGTCCGGCGTGGCGCGTTGATTCATGCCACTGGTGGGACGTTGGTTCGTGTCCGCTACCAAACCCCATGTTTGGCCTACGGCGGGACCTTCACCAGCCCGGTTGATGCGCCAGCGGAGGAATGCCAGTGCGATCCAGCACAGCCAAGAGATAGCAACGATGATGAGCGGAAGTGTTCCCCGACCGGGTGCTACCCGCTGAAGCAGGAACGCCAGGATTGTGGCTCCAAAGTTTGTTGCGCCGCTGAGGATCAAGAGGAGAAACCCCGTGGCACTCAGAGCGCGACCGGCAAAACTTGCCAGGTTGAGCATCGCGCGCCCATGGGGAGTTGATCGACTTTGCGGCGGCAGAGGGTCAAGAATGTAGTCCTCAAAACTGTTCGCCACAGCCGCCTCCTCGTCTGTTTTCTAGTCTACCCACGAGCCTTGCTGTGGAAAGGTCACACCGGGGCCGTTAGAGTTACGACCTTGCCCGTGGCAAGCTTAGGATCTGTACAAAAGATGAGGAGATCACTGGTGAACGATGTGAAGTTCGGTAGCAACGTCCCTGGCGATACGCCTGAGGACCGTATCCGCAACTTCTCGATTATCGCTCACATCGACCATGGGAAGTCGACGCTTGCCGACCGCATGCTTGCGTTGACAGGCGTCGTTGAGTCGCGGGAAATGCGCGCCCAGTACCTGGACCGGATGGATATTGAGCGCGAACGTGGCATCACCATCAAGAGCCAGGCGGTGCGTTTGCCGTGGAGTGTTGATGGGCAGACCTATGCCCTCAACATGATTGACACCCCCGGACACGTCGACTTCACCTACGAAGTTTCACGCTCACTGGCGGCATGTGAGGGCGCAGTGCTGCTCGTCGATGCGGCACAGGGGATCGAAGCGCAGACACTCGCAAACCTCTATTTGGCGATGGAGAACGACCTCGCCATCATTCCCGTACTCAACAAGATAGACCTGCCCGGGGCGCAACCGGAGAAGTTCGCTGAAGAACTAGCATCGCTGATTGGTGTGGATCCCAGCGAAGTGTTGCGGGTTTCCGGCAAGACGGGCGAGGGCGTCGCGGAACTGCTGGACCGCATTGTTGCCGAGGTCCCGGCACCGTCTGGTGAACCAGAGGGGGCAACCAGGGCGGAAATCTTCGACTCCGTCTACGACTCCTACCGCGGGGTTGTCACCTATGTGCGCGTGGTCGACGGTCACCTTTCCAAGCGTGAACGCGTCAAGATGATGTCTACCGGTGCAACGTATGAGCTCCTTGAGCTTGGCGTGATGTCACCGGAACCGACCCCGACAGATGGTTTGGGTGCCGGCGAAGTTGGTTACCTCATCACCGGGGTCAAGGACGTGCGCAAATCGCGGGTTGGTGACACGATCACCACGGCTGTTCGCCCCGCGGACCAGCCTCTTCCCGGCTACCACAATCCACTTCCCATGGTGTTCTCGGGCATTTATCCGGTTGATGGTTCAGATTTTCCGGATCTGCGCGAAGCTCTCACCAAACTCCAGTTGAACGACGCGGCCCTCACCTTCGAGCCGGAGACCTCTGTCGCCCTCGGCTTCGGGTTCCGGTGTGGCTTCCTGGGCCTACTGCACCTGGAGATTGTGCGTGAGCGTTTGGAGAGGGAGTTCGGCCTCGACCTCATTGCCACCTCGCCGAACGTTGTCTATGAGGTGACGGCCGAGGACGGAACGAAAATCCGTGTGGATAACCCCTCAGAGTTCCCGGACGGGAAGATCTCTGAGGTTCGTGAACCAATGGTCGCGGCAACGATCCTCACACCGAACGATTTCGTGGGTTCGGTGATGGAGTTGTGCCAAGAGAGGCGCGGCACCCTCCTGGGAATGGACTATCTGTCGCCAGAACGCGTTGAACTGCGCTACAAGCTGCCGCTGGCAGAGATTGTTTTTGATTTCTTCGACCACCTCAAGTCCCGCACCCGCGGCTATGCGTCACTGGACTATCACGAGGACGGCGAGGCCGTTGCGGACTTGGTGAAGGTTGACATTCTGCTCAATACAGAACAGGTTGACGCATTCAGCGCCATCGTTCACAAGGACAATGCCTACTCGTACGGGCTGCGGATGACGAAGCGTCTCAAGGAGCTAATCCCCAGGCAGCAGTTTGAAATTCCCGTGCAGGCGGCAGTTGGCTCGCGGGTTATCAGTCGCGAAACCATCAAGGCTCTGCGCAAAGACATGCTAGCCAAGTGCTACGGCGGCGACATTTCCCGTAAGCGCAAACTTCTTGAGAAGCAAAAGGAAGGCAAGAAGCGCATGAAGGCAATCGGTCGCGTGGAAGTGCCCCAGGAGGCATTCATTGCTGCTCTGACCTCGGACGCTCCGACGGGAAAGAAGTGAGCGAAGAAGTTTTCATGGCGCGGACTAAGTCGTTCACCCGACGGATCCGCGATATGAATCCCTCTCTTGAACGCCAGTTCGCGGCTGTGCGGGACGACTACGTGATTGATGTTCCGCGCGGGATTGGGGAGACAACAGTTGCAGATGGGTATCGGCTGGATGTCGAGGGCGTTTTCGGTCGCTGTGCGCCGTTGTTTGTGGAGATAGGGCCGGGTCGTGGGGAGCAGGTTGTTGATTTCGCATCCCGCCACCCGGAGCTGGACTTCTTGGCTTTTGAGGTGTGGACGCCTGGGATTGCGCGTCTCACGGTGTCTGCTGCGGAGCGCGGAGTTTCCAATATCCGCGTCATTGAGGCCGACGCGCAGCAGGCCCTGCCAATCCTTCTTGGACCCGCTTCGGTGCGTGAGGTGTGGACGTTTTTTCCTGATCCGTGGCGCAAGGCTCGTCACCACAAACGCCGCATTGTCTCCCTTCCGTTTGCGAAGTTGGTCGCTGACCTTCTGGAGGACGGTGGTGTGTGGCGCATGGCGACGGACTGGGAGAACTATGCCGAGCAGATGCTGGAAGTGATGACGGCAGCTCCCGACTTTCAGATTGCTGATGACGAGGGCGTCCCCACCTTTTCCCCACGGTTTGAGGGGCGGGTCGAAACACACTTTGAGCAGCGCGGCAAAGAAGCCGGACGTGAGACGTGGGATATCGCTGCGGTGCGTTTGCCGCGTGGGTTGTAATGCCCCGTCAACCCGTGGGAAGTGTCTGGCCTGAGGACGGCATCCTGGAGCCGAGTGAGGGTAACAGTCCCTTTGCGGCGTATGTGCACGTGCCGTTTTGTACGGTGCGTTGTGGATACTGCGATTTCAACACTTACACCACGGGGTTTGGTGAGGGCGCGGATCTTGCAACCTATGCGGACTCCGTCATCCGCGAGATTGAGTTCAGCAGGGGCATCGTGGATCCCCGTCCACTGGAGTCTGTCTTTTTTGGGGGTGGCACACCGTCGCTTCTTGCTCCCGGTGAGATAGGGAGAATCCTCCGCGCCCTCGACGCCGCCTTCGGTATTGCCGAGGGCGCAGAGGTGACCCTGGAAGCTAACCCGGAGACCCTGGACCAAGAGGGGGCCCAAAAGTTCGCAAGTGCGGGCATCAACCGCTTTTCGATTGGCATGCAGTCGGCCGTGCCTCATGTTCTGAGAACTTTGGACCGCACTCACAACCCGGAGAATGTGCCGCGCGCCGTTGCAGCTGCGAAGGCGGCCGGCTGCCAGGTTTCTGTCGACCTCATCTATGGGGCTCCCGGCGAAACTTTGGGGGACTGGGAGGTCTCATTGCGCCAGGCGATTGGGATGCACCCAGATCACATCAGCGCCTACTCCCTAATCATCGAGGAGGGGACGAAGATGGGGAGAGAGTTGGCTGCCGGCCTCATTGCCTCACCCGATGGGGATCTGGATGCGCAGAAGTACGAGTTAGCTGATGCCCTGTTGGGGCAGGCCGGCTTCCACTGGTATGAAATCTCCAATTTCTCAACTTCGGATGCGACCCGCTCTACCCACAACCTGGCGTACTGGCGGGACTGGGATTGGTGGGGCTATGGGCCGGGAGCGCATTCCCACGTAGCGGGCCAGCGGTGGTGGAATGTTAAGCATCCCCGCGCATACGCCGGGCGTCTCCTGCAGGGAGTTTCGCCGGGTTTTGCTGGTGAGAAGCTCTCCGAGGAAGACCGGCGGGTCGAGGCCGTAATGCTGGGAATTCGCACCAGGGAGGGGATGGGCGGGTTTGCCCCCCCTGTGGTTGCGGGGCTAGTCCGCGACGGACTCCTCGATGTGTTCGAGGGCGAGCGGGCGGTGCTGACCCTGAAAGGACGCCTCCTAGCTGATTTGGTGACGCGGACGCTACTTGGCTGGTAGGCACCGAATGTGACCAGACGCTACCGTCATTTGGCGTTGAGACGGATAAGCTGGGTCTCATTAGCACTCGCCCGATACGAGTGCGGATGCTCAAGGGGAGGTGGTCGTGATGTCAACAGCGCAGCGGCGCCTCGATGTGCTTCGAGCGATTGTCATCGAGTACGTCAACACCAAGGAACCCGTCGCGTCAAAGGCGGTGGCGCAGTCTTACGTGCAGGGTGTTTCTTCTGCAACAATCCGCAATGACATGGGAGTTCTTGAGGATGAGGGTTTGATTCGTCAACCCCACACCTCTGCCGGTCGTGTTCCGACGGAGGCCGGGTACAGGATTTTTGTCGACTGCCTTGACCCCTCCGCGACCCAAGTGGCTCGCAACCGTGCACTGCTGGTTGAGCGTCTCGGGTCGGTCGAATCCCTTGAGGATGCGATTGGGCGGACCGTGCGTGTCCTCGCCGGTATCACAGGGCAGGCAGCGGTAGCCGAGTACCCCGACCTGGTTGCAGATCGAATCCGCCGCGTCGAAATGATTGACCTGGACGATGCCCGTCTTCTGGTCATAGTGGTGACGGCGGCCGGCAAAGTATTTGAGCGACGGGTTACGGTGCCCGACACCGTGATGGGCGCCGACTGGAACAGGGTTCGCGACAGTGTGAACCGGGCGGTCGAGGGCGTCTTCGCGGATGAGGTCGCGCAGGCCCTTGCTACAGCGGATGTCGAACTCGAACTGAAGGATGCCTACAGTCTGGCTGCGGGCGCGGTGCAAGAGAGTTTGCGGGCGTTGGAAACCTCGCGAATTGTCACTGCCGGGGCTGCAAATCTAGCGCGGTCCGGCGTGGATATTCGCGACGTGGCCAGCGTATTGGAAGTTCTTGAAGACCAAACTGCACTGATGCAGGTCCTTCACAGGATTCACATGGCTCCCGTCCAGGTTTCGATTGGTGCAGAGAACCTTCATGAGGGTTTGACTGACGTCTCCTTGGTCTCGGCGATGTACGCCGCCCCCACATCCAGCCACGTCGGTGTGATTGGTCCAACACGAATGGACTACGCCCGTTCGCTTGCGGCGGTAGAGGCTGTGTCGGGGTATTTGTCGCGACTACTGTTGAAACAATCTGGCGCATCAAGTGGTGTGCATGCTGATGATGGTGGAGAAGAGACCGAGTGAAGGACTATTACGAGCTGCTGGGGGTTAGTCGCACTGCGACAACCGAGGAGATTCGCCGCGCATACCGCAAGAAGGCCCGTGAGCTGCACCCTGACTATGCAGGACCAGAGTCAGAGGAAGACTTCAAGATGGTCTCCATGGCGTATGAGGTGCTATCCGATCCTCAGAAGCGTCAGCGCTATGACCTGGGTGGCGGACCCGGAATGGGGAACGGCTCTGCAGGATACGGCGGGTTCGAGGGCACGTTCCAAGACATCTTCGAGACGATGTTCGGTGGCGCGGGAGCCTTCGGGGGTGGCAGCCCGTTCGGCAGTGCACCGCAACGCGGACGCCCCGGCCAAGACATTCTGGTGGCAATCGAGATCACCCTCAAGGACGTAGTGTTTGGCACGACCAAAGAGGTGATGGTCGATTCCGCAATGGTTTGTGCAACCTGCAACGGAACTGCTGCCGCACCGGGAACATCCCCTGTCACCTGCAGCGATTGCGGCGGGAGCGGATCTGTTACACGCCTGCAAAACACGCTGCTTGGCCAGATGCGGGTCGCCGTGCCCTGCGCTAGGTGTCAGGGACAGGGGCAGACCATTGCCACGCCCTGCCCGGAATGTCACGGTGAGGGACGGGTGCAGGCAAGCCGCACAGTCTCTGTGGAGATCCCAGCAGGAGTGGAAACGGGGACACGAATCCGCTTGCGGGGAGAGGGCCAGGCTGGCACAAAGGGCGCACAGGCTGGGGATCTTTACGTTGAGATCCGTGAAGTGCCGGACCCCATGTTCTCCAGGCTAGGTTTCGACCTCAACACCTCCATTACCGTGCCGATGACCACTGCCGCACTGGGAACAGTCTTCACGCTGCAGACACTGGACGGGGAGAGGCAGGTAGAGATCCCAGCGGGGACTCAACCGGGCCAGAAGGTGACATTGAAGGGCTTGGGCATAAAGCGTCTGCGTGGCAGCGGGCGCGGTGACTTGCACGTTCACGTTGAAGTTGAAGTCCCCGCGAAGCTGGATGCTGAATCACGCTCACTTTTGGAGCAGTTGGCCGCGCTGCGTGGGGAGAGCCGTGTCGAACCAGTTGGTTCGCGGTCTGGTGGATTCTTCGACAAGCTGCGCGGAAAGCGCTGATGACCAACCCTGTTTTCTTAGTTCCTGAGGTGCGAGTGGGTTCCGGCCCACTCCAGGCGCTTGCGGATGCGGCGGCACCGGGCGTTTTCTTACTCCTTGAAGGGAGCGAGGCGCGTCACGCCCAGAAGGTGCAGCGCCTGCGGGAGGGTGAAGAACTGGACCTTGTCGATGGACGTGGAATGAGGGCTAGCGTCGTTGTCCGGAGCCGTCGCGACGAGCCAATGAGGGTGGAGGTCACGGGTGTCACCGTTGAGGAGCCGTCCTTGCCCCGGCTCGTCCTCGTTCAAGCCTTAGCAAAAGGGGGGCGGGATGAGCAGGCAGTAGAAGCCGCCACCGAGGTCGGAGTTGACACCGTGGTGCCCTGGGCGGCGTCACGGAGCGTGGTGCGTTGGGAAGGTAAGAAGGCTGAGGTTGCGCGCGAACGCTGGCAGCGAGTCGCGGCTGCCGCCGCTAAGCAGGCTCGGCGTTCCACAGTTCCGTCGGTTGAGCAAATGGAAACTTCCAGCGAACTTTCCGCAACGGTTGGGAGAATCACTGATGGGGGCGGTGTCGTCCTCATTTGCCATGAGAGTGCTTCGGCGCCATACTCGCAGGTTGTTGCGGGGCTGCTCAAAGATGTGCCGAGTGTCGCAGTGATCGTTGGACCCGAAGGCGGCATCACGGATGAAGAACTGGAAGCGTTGACGGACGCGGGTGGAAGAATCGTCCAGCTCGGTTCCACGGTGATGCGCACTTCCACTGCGGGACCTGCGGCCCTGGTTGCGCTGAACCTATCACTTGGCAGATGGTAGAGGCTATGGACTTAGTGTCACAGAGCATTCGGATCCCCGACGAGGTCGATCACATCGACGTTATGGGTACTTCCGACCAGTTTCTCCGACTTCTCGAGAAGGGTTTCCCAGCAACGCGCCTGTCAGTTTCTGGTAGGAGCGTGCAACTGCAGGGACCCGCGGATGAGGTCCCTCTGGTGGCGGGGGTCGTGGAAGAGATGATTGCTGCAGCCGTGGAAGGCGCCCCGCTTGATGGCAACACGATTGCTGAAGCCGTGCAGATTCTCCGCTCCCCGGAACGACCGAAGCCCCTGCTCACAGCAGGCGGCAAGTATGTGCGTGCGAAAACTCCCGGTCAGCAGCGATACCTGGATGATTTGGAGTCTCACCAGATCACGTTCGGTATTGGGCCCGCGGGGACTGGGAAAACCTACCTGGCGATGGCAAAAGCAGTTGAGGCGTTGCTTTCTGGAGCGGTGCGCCGCCTCATCCTGACACGGCCAGCGGTCGAGGCCGGTGAGAACTTGGGTTACCTTCCCGGTTCGCTCACAGACAAGATTGACCCTTACCTGAGGCCGCTCTATGACGCGCTCCAGGACCTTCTTGAGGAGGGGGCACTGCGCCGCTTGATGGAAGCTGGTGCCATTGAGGTTGCGCCACTTGCTTACATGCGAGGGCGGACGCTCAATGATGCCTTCATCATCTTGGATGAGGCGCAGAACACGACGACAGCGCAGATGAAGATGCTGCTGACAAGGCTGGGTCATGGGTCAAAACTGGCTGTTACCGGTGACGTTACCCAGGTGGATCTTGGGCGCGGACAACGCTCGGGGCTGACGCATGCTGAAGAGGTTCTGAAGAATGTTGAAGGATTGGCGTTCTGCTATCTCACCAGCGCGGATGTGGTGAGGACGCGGATCGTTGCTGACATTGTGGATGCATACGAAGACTGGGAGCTCGGGCGTGACAGTAATTAATGAAACAGACTACGAAATCGACCTGGCTGAGTTTGCCGAGTTGGCGGACTACGTCCTGACACAAATGCACGTTTCAACAGACTCGGAGCTTACCGTCCTTTTCATCGAAGAGGAACCGATGGCTGACCTGCACGTTCGGTGGTTGGACTTAGAGGGCCCCACGGATGTCATGAGTTTCCCCATGGATGAACTACGCCCCGGCCGACCGGATGCGGTGACCCCGCAGGGCACCCTCGGCGACATCTGCATTTGCCCCAGCGTTGCGCAGAAGCAGGCACTGGCGGCAGGTCATTCGATGGTTGAAGAGATGCTCCTGCTGCAGACCCACGGGATCCTGCACCTCCTGGGATACGATCATGCCGAACCAGAGGATGAAGAGGTCATGTTTGCGTTGCAACGTCACCTGCTGCTGACATTCCTCGCGCAGAGATGAACCTGCCCGCAGCCGTTGCGGTTTCCCTTGCGATCTTTGGGGTTTTCGCCCTGTTTTTGGGGGCGTGGTTTGCCGCGGTTGATACAGCCATTTCACGTATGACCATTGCGTATGCAGAGGACTTGGTGGAGCAGCAGCGTAAAGGCTCGCACACTCTACGTCAGGCGGTGCGTGAGAGGCGTGAGGTCGGTTCGTCTTTGGCGTCGGCCCGTGTCCTCTCGACGACCGTCGGCATCGTTTCCCTCACGTTTGTTCTGATCAACGAGTTTTGGGATCTTGACTGGAAGTGGTGGTTGACCCTCGCTGTTACGCTCGCGATTGTGGCGGCGGTGCAGCTCGTCGCCCTCGGCTTTTCCACGCAACTCAATGCGGGGTCCCGCTATGTCAAAGTGGCGCTGGTTGGTTCAAAGTCGGCGCTAGGTATTCTTACCAGGCGCGACCACGTGGACGTGGTGCCAGAAGCAAGACTCGCGATGGTGGATGAGTTGCGCGAGCTTCTCGATGAGGTTTCTGAGGATGGTGAGCCGGCCCCGCTCGAGGAGGTGGACCGCAAGATTCTGCGTTCAGTCTTTGAGTTGGGGCAGACACGCGTGGGGGAGCTAATGGTGCCCCGCGCTGAGATGGTGACGATCAGGGGGGACGAGGACGGTCACGCAGCCTTCGAACTGTTCGTTACCTCCGGCTTCTCCCGAATGCCGGTCATCGGAAAGACTCTTGATGACGTGCAGGGTGTCCTTTACATGAAGGACTTGGCGCGACGCTCCCTTAAGGGGCCCGATGCTTTGGACATCGAGGTAAGAGACATTGCGCGCGCGGCGGCATTCGTTCCAGAGATGAAACTTGCAGATGATGAGCTACGTGTTATGCAGGCGAACAACACCCACCTCGCGTTGGTAGTTGATGAGTACGGTGGGATTGCGGGTCTCGTCACCGCGGAGGATATCCTTGAGGAGCTTGTTGGCGAACTGACGGATGAACATGACGTTGATGTGGGTAGTCCCGAAGAGGTTGAGCCGGGAGTGTGGCTGATTCCGTCCTCGTACCCGATCGACGATCTTGAGGAGCTTTTGGACGTCGAGTTTGACGAGGATGACCTGTACTCGGCGGGCGGTCTGCTCACGAAGGCGATTGGCAGAGTGCCGCTCCCTGGTGACAGTGCGGAAGTCAACGGTGTACTAATTGAGGCCGGTGAACAGACCGGAAGACGCAAGCGGGTGTTGAGCGTTTATGTGCGGCGTGGGTGAAGGGGAAGAAATGAGCGAGTTCCGGGCGGGTTTTGTCGCGATCGTGGGGCGTCCCAACGTGGGAAAGTCAACGCTGACCAACGCTCTTGTGGGGCACAAAGTCGCCATCACCTCAATGAGACCAGAGACGACGCGCCACAACATTCGTGGCATTGTGCAGGCCCCACACGGGCAACTGGTTGTGGTTGATACCCCGGGGTTTCACCGTCCTCGGACACTTCTTGGCCGACGCCTCAACGAAATGGTGCAAGAGGCACTTATCGACGTTGATGCCGTGGTGGTGTGTTTTCCCGCGGACCAAAAGGTTGGTCCCGGCGATCGGTTCATCACCAGTGAGGCGACTCGCGGCGGGGCAACCAAGATAGCTGTGGTCACCAAGATCGACCAGGTCAGCAAGGACAGGCTTGCAGAGCACCTACTGGCCGTAAGTGAGCTGGACTCGTGGTCGGCAATCGTCCCGGTTAGTGCCAAGACCGGAGAGAATATGGAGCGTCTCACCGAGGTGCTGGTTTCTGAAATGCCCGTTTCACCGCCGCTTTATCCCGAAGATGAGATCACCGAGGAGACGGAAGAGACCCTAATTTCCGAGTTTGTCCGTGAAGCCGCCCTCGAAGGTGTGCACCACGAACTGCCGCACTCCGTGGCCGTCCAGGTAACGGAGTTGATCGAACGGAAAAAGGCGGGTGTCCTGGATGTTCACGTCACGATTTACGTGGAACGGGACAGTCAGAAGGCAATCATTATTGGTAAGGGTGGGTCCCGTCTCAAGCAGATCGGGACAACGGCGCGCAAGGAAATAGAGGCCCTGCTGGGGCGTCGAATCTACCTGCACATTCACGTTACGGTTGCGAAGAACTGGCAGACAGACCCGAAGATTCTCCAGAGGTTCGGTTTCTAGTGTTACGCAAGAAACTGGTCACATACGTCAACACCTTCTTCTTCCTCTTTGCCGGGTTTGCGGCACTTTGACTTGTGGTGCTCGCGGTCGTAGACACGCGAGGACGGCAGTGGGAAATCGCGGTGTATGCGGTGGTGGCGTGGGCTGTGATTGCCTACGTGTTCCTTCCCCGCCTCTACAAGCTCATGACGGCAGTGTTTCTACCCGACTACTTCATCGGGAGGGCGAGGACGAGTTCAGGTCTGCTTGGCGATGTTGTCAACATGGCGTGGGATGGTCCCGAAGACAACATTCACAGCGCAATGCAGGCCGCGGGCTGGACGCTGGCAACCCCGATCACACTGGGTTCAGCGCTGGGGATTATCCGCTCCGTGTTGACTCGTTCGCCGGACCCTGACGCGCCCATATCGCCTCTCTTCCTGTTCGGTCGAAAGCAAGACTTTGCCTACCAGAAAGAGGTTGGCGGCAGCGCAAACCAGCGCCACCACATCCGTTTTTGGAAGTGTCCTCCGCACTGGCCCCTGCCAGGTGGAACTGAAGTTGACTGGCTCGCCGGAGCCGCTTTTGATACAGGAGTGCGCCTGTCTTCATTCACGTTGCAGGTTACGCACGCGATCTCAGGTGATATCGACAAGGAACGTGACTTCACGATCTCCTCGGTGAAAGGCGTTGATCCGGGCCTCAAAGTTACGTGGATTGAGAAGTTCTCTACCGCATTCCACGCACGCAATGGCGGCGGCGACATGGTTCACACCGATGGGAATCTTCCCATCGTCGATGTAGAAACCTTGCCTGCCTCAATCCCGCAGGTGCATCTGAATACTCCCAAGCCCCCACCAGCAAAGACCTTGAAGCAGAAACTCGCGCAGACCAAGCGGCCAGTAACCATCTACGCCGCCACCTTCTTCATCATGGTCTCGATACTGCTTACCGCGCGCGACCTCATTGCGGGAACAACCATAAGTCCGGTGCTTTCGTGGGTTGCCATCGGTGTACTCGTTCTACTCTGGCCAGCCCTCTACTACGGGGCGGCACCAGCCCGGTGGCTCCTGATGGTGCTCTTCGGTGTGGACGTCCTCGTTCACCTAGTTGCATGGTTCCAAGCCGGCATTTCTTCAACAGGAGTCGCCCACGTCGCGGTGGCAACCATCATGCTGGTGATCCTCTCATCTGACTCGGTTACAGACTTCACGGCCACGATCAGCAGCTGGTGCAGGGCCAAATGATGAATGTTGGTTGCGGAAACAACACGGAGGGTTGTAGATTGCGATCGTGACTAGCCTGCTACTTAGCTGCCGCGGTGAAGCCTGATCCAGATCGGAAGGCACACCGCGGAGTTTGGCGTTCCGGTCAGCAACGGATACAAAGGCAGACAAATGATCACAAACGGTCCCGCTAACTTACAGCAAAACTCTTCCATGCCGGTCGCGAAGTACCGGCCATTCCTCCAGACGAATCCGCCCCACCTCACCTACCGGAAGTGGCCGGATAAGCAGATTGTTAGGGCTCCTCGCTGGCTCACCACCGACCTTCGTGACGGTAACCAGTCCCTGGTGGAGCCGATGGACCCAGCGCGCAAACGCCTCATGTTCGACCTGCTGGTTCGCATGGGGTACAAAGAGATCGAGATTGGGTTCCCCGCAGCATCCCAAACGGATTTTGACTTTGTGCGCTCCCTGGTGGAGACGGGTGCAGTCCCCGACGATGTGACAGTTTCCGTCCTCACCCAATCCCGCCCGGAGATCATCACCAGAACGGTGGAATCCCTGGTTGGCCTGAAGCGCGCAACCGTGCACCTCTACAATGCGACATCACCCATGTTCCGCGACGTGGTCTTCCGCAATAGCAAGGAAGAAACCATAGCGCTTGCGGTTGAGGGAACGCGGCACGTCATGGCTGCAGCAGAGAAGATTCTCGGTGACCAAACAGTGTTCGGCTACGAGTACTCTCCGGAGATCTTCATTGACACTGAACCGCAGTTCGCCCTCGACATCTGCGAGGCCGTCATGGATGTCTGGCAGCCGGGACCTGACCGAGAGATCATCCTGAACCTGCCAGCAACCATCGAACGTTCCACCCCGAACGTCTACGCGGACCAGGTGGAGTGGATGTCGACTAACCTGTCGCGGCGCGAGTTCATCACGCTGTCCGTGCACCCACACAACGACCGTGGCACTGCGGTGGCGTCAGCGGAACTCGCCATGCTTGCCGGGGCTGACCGAGTGGAAGGCTGTCTTTTCGGCCACGGTGAACGAACGGGTAACGTCGACCTCGTGACGTTGGCGCTGAACCTTTACACGCAAGGTGTCAATCCGCAGGTGGACCTGTCCGACATCGACGATGTCCGGCGAACCGTTGAGTACTGCACCGGTATGGGAGTTCACGACCGCGCGCCGTATGCGGGTGACCTTGTGTACACGTCCTTCTCGGGTTCGCACCAGGACGCAATCCGCAAGGGATTCGCAGTCCGTGCCGCCAAGGTGGATGAGCAGGGCTCAGACGTGTACTGGGAGATCCCCTACTTGCCTGTTGACCCTCATGACGTAGGCCGGTCGTACGAGGCCGTTGTGCGCGTGAACTCGCAGTCCGGGAAGGGCGGCGTCGCCTTCCTCATGTCGTCCGCGCATTCCCTGGAGTTGCCGCGGCGCCTGCAGATCGAGTTTTCACGAATCGTCCAGGCTGAAACTGAGGAGAGGGGCGGCGAGATTGACGCCGCGACGTTGTGGCAGTTCTTCGCTGATGCCTACCTGCCCAATGATGCCGCAGAGGACTTAAAGCCGTGGGGGAGATTCGTCCTCGGCCGTTCCTCAGTGACTTCGGATGACTCCGGGGCTCAGTTGCAGGCTGAACTGTTTGATCGGGGAAGCCAGCTGATCATGACGTCAACGGGCAACGGGCCGGTTGACGCATTCGTGAAGGGGCTCGAGAACCTCGGCTACGACCTGAGGATCCTTGATTACTCAGAACACGCGATGAGTTCCGGGCATGGTGCGAATGCAGCTGCATACATTGAGGCAATCGTTGATGGCCGAACGGTGTGGGGTGTCGGCATTGACTCGTCCATTGCCCGGGCGTCGTACAAGGCAATCATCTCGGCGCTGAACAGGGCCCTGCGCTGAATGCAGCGAACTTTCCGTGATAGGGCGTTCGTTTTACGTGCCTACAAACTGGGAGAAGCAGACCGAATCCTGGTGATGCTGGGGGAGAAGAGCGGGCAGTTCCGGGTTGTTGCTAAGGGAATCCGGCGCACTTCCTCTAAGTTTGGGGCGCGGCTGCAATCCTTCAACCTTGTCGATGTCCAGTTCTATCGAGGCCGCAGTGAGCTTGCCACCCTGACGCAGGCGGAGACGATCAGTGCGTACTCGGTGGATATCGCTCAGAGTTACGGAAGTTTCACGAATGCGAAGCTCATTGTGGAGGCGGCTCAGCGAATAACTGAGGGGCAAGAGCTGCCGTCACCGGAGCAGTTCGCCCTGCTTCACGGCGCCCTGCACGCCATGGCTTCCGGAACTAAACCACCGGCCCTAGTTGCAGCGTCATACTTGTTGCGGCTCGCAAGTATTGAGGGATGGCAGCCGACCCTGGACAGGTGCGCCCACTGCGATACCCAAGGATGGTTTTCACACTTTTCGGCGGGTAGCGGCGGCAGTGTCTGTGACGACTGCGCAGGCGCGGATGCACTACGTGTTGAACCCGGTGCGCTCAGACTCATGGACATGCTGCTCCGGGCTGATTGGCAGGCCGCCCTCGCACAGGAAAGTGAGCACTGGGGTGAGGCGTTGGATGTGTCGGGGGCGTGGGTGCAGTGGCAGTTGGAGCAGCGTCTGCGCGCACTCCCATTTGCAAGCATCGTGGACTGAAGCGTGGCGGCGGCCTTGCCCCGCGCTGCGGTGCCCGTTCATTTGCCCCGACCCGCTGGGCTTAACATTGAGGTGACAGAGGAGGTTCTCGTGGGGTGCACGACGATTTTGGTGGGTAAAGACGCAAGCTATGATGGCTCGCCTCTGGTGGCGCGGAATGAGGACTCACCCAACGGTGAGTTCCACCCGAAGAAGATCATTGTTGTAAAGCCCGGTGACCAGCCCCGCGAGTACACAAGCGTCATCTCAAAGGTGACCGTCCCGCTCCCAGACGACCCGATGCGTTACACGGCCGCCCCGAACGCCATCCCTGATCAGGGGATTTGGGCCCAGGCTGGGATTAACTCGGCCAACGTAGCGATGAGCGCAACTGAGACGCTCACCAGCAACGAGCGCGTCCTCGGCGCCGACCCGCTGGTCTCGGGTGGCATTGGCGAAGAGGACTTCGTAACCCTGGTGCTCCCGTACATTCATTCGGCGCGTGAGGGTGTTGTTCGTCTTGGTGCGCTGCTGGAGCAGTACGGCACGTATGAGATGAACGGCGTCGCCTTTGCGGATGCGGATGAGATCTGGTGGCTTGAAACCGTTGGAGGTCACCACTGGATCGCGCGCCGCGTCCCCGACGACGTCTATGTGACGATGCCTAACCAGCTGGGCATTGACAGTTTCGATGTGGAGGACGCCCTCGGTGAAGGCCGCGAGTACCTGGCGTCTTCTGACTTGCGAGATTTCATCGCGGACAACTGGCTAGACCTCTCCATTGATGGGAACCTGAACCCGCGGGACGCATTCGGCTCACACTCGGATGCCGACCACGTTTACAACACTCCTCGCGCCTGGTTCATGCAGCGCATCTTGAATCCCAACAGTACGGAGTACGCACCGACCTCGGACGATATTCCATGGTGCCGGCACCCAGAACGCAAAATCACCATTGAAGATATCAAGTATGTATTGAGCTCGCACTACCAGGGCACCCCATATGACCCGTATGCGGGCACCGATGAGCAGGCGAGACTATTCCGCCCGATTGGGATCAATCGGCATAGTCAACTTTCTATCCTGCAGGTAAGGCCAAAATCGTCCCGTTCGATACAGTGGATCGCATTTGCTTCCAACCCTTTCAACACGCTGATTCCCCTCTACACTAACGTTGAGAAAATGCCCGACTATGTCTCTGACACGACAGGCCGAGTAACAACGGAGAACTTCTACTGGGCCAGCCGCATCCTCGCTGCATTGGCAGACGCCCAGTTTTCTGCGGCGCTACCTGAGATTGAGAGCTACCAGCAGGCCACGCTTGCTGCAGGCCACGAAAACCTCGCAAAAACTGATGCTGAGGCACGTATCCTCGTCGACAGTGCATCGGTAGGTGGCCTTCTCGAGGCCGCCAATGAGGCGATCACAACCACGGTCAAAGAGGCAACCGAGGCGGTGCTCGACAAGGTTCTCCTGATTGTCAGCAACGGCATGAAGAACAGCTTCTCCAGGTCGGATGGTTAGACATGGCACTTGATGCGCCAGGTGCTGGTCGCACCGTTGTCCCGCCCCATCTTTTAGGCCACGTCCCCGAACATGTCGCGGTGATCATGGATGGCAATGGGCGTTGGGCGAATGCAAGGGGCCTGCCCAGGACCGAAGGGCACCGAGCCGGTGAGCTTGCACTAATGGACACCGTCGCGGGCGCTGTCGAGGCTGGCGTCAAGTACCTCTCGATGTACGCGTTCTCTACGGAGAACTGGAAGCGTTCGCCCGAGGAGGTCCGTTTCCTTATGGGGTACTCACGGGATGTGATACGTAAGCACACGGACCGCCTCGACGAATGGGGCGTGCGGGTCCGTTGGGTCGGACGAAGACCACGTCTTTGGAAGTCTGTCCTCAAAGAGCTACGGGTTGCCGAAGAGCGAACCAAGAACAACACCAAGACGGAACTGCTTCTGTGTATCAACTATGGGGGGAGAGCCGAAATCACAGACGCCGCCCGGGCGCTTGCGGAAGAAGTTGCTGCTGGAACTCGCAAGGCTTCCTCTATCAGGGAAGCCGATCTGGCGTCGCACCTGTACGCCGCGCAGGCCCCAGACGTCGACCTGTTGATACGCACGTCGGGCGAGTCAAGGATTTCTAACTTCTTGCTTTGGCAGCTGGCTTACGCCGAACTAGATTTCGTGCCGCAGGCGTGGCCGGAGTTTGGGCGGGAACAGCTTTGGGAGCGTCTGATCGCCTACCGGGAACGCGAGAGACGCTACGGCGGAGCGGTTGACGCCGTTGCCGGTAGCAACCAATGAGCTTTGCGATTGGGCTCTTACCCGCGCTGCTATTTGGGTCTTCAAGTGTCCTGCTGATGAAGCTCGGCGGGGACAGCCGACAGCAGACCATGGGGCAGTTTCTTGGCGCCTTGGCAGTGGCGATAGTTTTGGCGCTCAGCGTGGGAGTGGACACGAACCCCGCTGTTCTTCTCACCGCCTTTGTTGCGGGTGCAGTGCTTGGTGTGGGGATGAATCTGCAGATTATTTCCTTTCACTATCTGGGTGTCTCACGTGTCATGCCGCTCACGACGGGCGGTCAGCTGATCGGGGTGGCGGTTCTTGGTATTGCCCTGTTCGGAGAGTGGGTCGGATCGGCGGCGCTGCCGGTGGGAATCGCGGCGTTGGCGTCAATACTGGTGGGGGTATTTCTTGCGGGCTGGAGCGAGCCCGACCCTCTCACCGTGTCCGCTCCCGCGGATCCCGCTCGGGTCGCTCCCGCAGATTCTGCTCGGGTCACGTCTGCTCCGCTCGCTCCCGCAGATCCCGCTCCCGCGGATCCCGCTCCTGCAGATCCCGCTCCTGCACCCGCTTCCGCTCCTGCTTCTGCTTCCGCTCCTGCTTCTGCTTCCGCTTCCGCTCCTGCTTCCGCTTCCGTGCGAACCGGAATGGTCATCATGGCCATTTCTACGTTGTTCTTGATTGCATTTCCTACCCTCACGAGGTTGTGGTCGATTGATCCGATGACGTCGCTGTTGCCGGAGGCGATTGGTTTCGTGGTGGTGGGTGTGATCGCCACATCCCCGCGACGAGGCATGCCAGATACGCGTTGGAGTCGCCCTACCGTTGGCGCCTTGCTCCCGGGGGTCCTGTGGGGCACGGGGTTGATCGTGCTGCAGTACTCAATAAATGTGCTCGGGGTGGCTGTGGGATTTGCACTTTCGCAGTTAACGGTGGTGGTTGCGACTTTTGGGGGCATCTGGATTCTCCAAGAGAAGAAGACACGCAAAGAGATGCGCGTGACCATGTTGGGAATGCTGTTTCTGGTCGGCGGTGCGATGCTGCTCGGATACGCGAACGCACTAGACGGAATCTAGCCACACTGGCGGCGTGACATACTCAGCGCCTCCTGCTTGACGGTGGCCTGCTGCTTCCCGCTGCTCGTTCGGCGAGGGTGCTTAGGGTCAGCCCCACGACAATGTGTCGTGCGACCGTGCTACGGTTCTTGCAGGTTCAAGAGTTGTAGCTTTCAGTACCTGGCTGGCTGCACGGCAACCCTCTGCGTCGAGCGGGGTGCCCCAGGGGAAGAACCGGCGTGAACAACCGTTCATGCAAGTCGAGGGGGGCCCAGGCGTGCGCGTGTTGGGCTCCGGTAAGGATTGTTCCCATGCCTGTTTTCCAGATTGCCGTCGCTGATGGGGGAGTAGAGGACTTCGAGACCACGGACGGGTGGGGTGAAGTGCCTGAAGTGGATCGGCCCGTGTGGTCTCGCTATATGCTCGACCATTGCCCTTGGTTTCCCGGGGCGACCATTGTGTCCTTTATTGCGTCTGGCGTAGTCAACGGCGGCTCCCGCGTCCCTGAGGTTTGGAAGGAGACGGCCGCGGAGCTGCACAGCGGCGGCTTTACTCCGCTCCAGTACTACCTACTTGCGCAGTTGTTGTCGGATAAGCGCAGGAGGAACGAGCTTGATGAGGCCACTCATGGGCATCTTTTCAAGCAGTGGTATGAGGAAGGGTTCCCAGCTTTTCAACTTGATGCCGAAGCCTGGAAGCCCTGGCTTGAGCGACTTGTGCGAGCACAGTCGCCGCGTCGCGCCCTCGACCATATGCTCTTCGGGCCGGACCTGCCGGCACTGGGTATGGTGATGTCGCTCTCCGGAGAGCTGGCCCGGGTCGTTTCCGACTGACGGTTGCACTCAAGGGGGCTTGGGCGGCCTAGGGTTTTCTCTTTCAGCAAGGCCCCCAGTCTAAGAGGGCCCACTATCCGAAATCCCTTGGCTGCCCAGGCGTTCGGTTAGGCGGCGTGGTTCCACAGTGTTGGTGGCGTCCCATTTTGGCTGCCTGGTGGCGCGCCTTGTTGGCCTGGCTCCCTACTGTGTTGGTTTGGTGGCGGACCGGTTTCGTCGGGGGCTGCGCTGTGTCTGTCTGGTGGCGCGCTGGTTTGGTTTGGTGGCTTGTTTTGGGGTGGGAGGACGCGTGTGGTTGGTTGCCATTTTTGTGTGGGGTCTTTCCAGTGGGGTGGTTTGATTTGGGGTGTCCCGTTTTTCATTTGGATGTTCCAGGGGCCGTGTTCGATGTGGCGGTGGTGTCCGTGGCAGAGGAGGACGCCGTTGTCGGTGTGGGTTTTGCCGCCTTGGGCGTGGGGGGTGACGTGGTGGACTTCGCACCATTGGGCGGGGGTGTCGCAGCCGGGGATGATGCAGCCGCCGTCGCGGGCGAGGATGACGCGTTTTTGGTGGTTGGTGAAGACTCTTTGGGTGTTGCCTAGTTCGGTGATTTTGCCTTGGGGGTCGGTGGCGTAGAACTGGATGGCTCCGGTGCAGGCGGCGTGTTCGATGGCGAGGTTGGAGATGGTGAGGGGGCCTTGATTGGTGTGGATGAGGCCGGGGCGCCGGTTTTGTAGGGCTTGGCGGCTGGTTTGCATCATGACTACGGTGCCTGATCCGCCGAGGAGGGGTGTGCCTGGTTGACCGGTTTTGATGAGGTTGGTGGTGTGGGTGGCGGCGCTGGAGGCAACTGTGATGATGGAGGCGAAAGCGTCGTGGCGTTTTTGTGCGGGGCTGCGCTGATCCCAAACCCCACCAGCATTGTCATTACTGTTGCTGGCCGGGTCGCCACTGTTGTTGTGGGCCGGGTCGCCACTGTTGCTGGAGTGGTTACCGGCGCTACTGGTGTTGTCACTGTTGGTGGGGTCCCAGTGGTGGCGTGTTCTGGGGGAGGTGATGGTGTTGAGCATGGTTTCTAGGTGGGCGGCGATTTCTGGGGTGAGGTTGGCGCGTAGGGGGATGAGTCCGTGTGCTTCTTGGCCGATGGTGAGGAAACGTTTACTGGTGGTGTGGTAGTCGGCTTGGATGCTTTGGCGGGGGTCCCAGAGGTCGGCTGCTTGGCTGCAGGCGCGACGTATTTCATCTAGGTGAGCGCCACTGAAACCAGTCGTGGGAGTTCCACCAAACCCAGCGCCCAAACCAGTATCAGTTCCAGCGCCAGTGGCGGCGTCAGTGTCGGTGCCGGTGGTTGTAGGGGTGTTTCTGGTAGGGACATTGTTGTTGTGGAGGTGTTGGGCAACATCGTGGTAGTTGCGTTTGTCACCTGGTAGGCCGAGGGCGGTTCCGACTAGTTGGCCTTCCATGTCCCCGGTGTGGGTGCCACCGCGTTTGTCATGTTGGGTCAGGGTGTCAACAATGCGGAGGGCGCCTGCTTCACTAAGACCCCCAGTTTCAAGGGCGGAGGCTACTAACTCAAATGTTGCACCACGCCCCGGAACACCGCCACTGCCGCTGCCGGGGTCACTGCCAACCTCAGGGCCCCTGCCACTGCCAGCAGCGTTGCTAGCGAGGTCATTGCAGCTGCCAGGGTCAGTGGAGGGATATGTTTGCGGCAGGGTTGCTTCGGCAAGGCGAAGGCGGGCGCGGGCCTCGGTAATACTGCAACCGGTTAGGTCCCGTACCAGTGCAGCGCCCCCGGTGAATCCGGCCATGGCCCCACCATGGAGGGCCCCACTCTTCAAACGTTGATCTAGAACTCCCGCACACCCGGTACCAATGGCTTGCAAGCGCTTGACCAACACGGCAGTAATCTGGGCTAACTCCAAAACCTGCGAGTTGGGCGCCCCCATGATGTCAGTGATCGCCGGTAAACCGGCTCCCACCGCGGCCAAATCGGTAATGACCCCAACCAAACCCGCCGGAACGTCCGCTGCAGGTCCGGCCGAAAAGCTGGCCGCCGGGATCGCCCTGCCCTCAACGATGCCCTCTATAGGACTGGTCAAGATCATCACCTCCTCATAAGTAGGACCGAACAAGTAGAACACCTGTTCGATAAACCAACCCTACGAGCACCCTCCGACACCAACCCCCCAAAACCACCACCCCCACACCAAACAGTGACCCACCTCACAAAAACTGCTGTGCCGCCTAGCCTACCGCCCGCCTCACCAGAACCCTGAGCTGGTCTGCGACCTCGTCATTTATCTCCAATACAGCGAACGACGTCGGCCAGAACACGCCCTCGTCCAAAGCGGCGACATCGTTGAAACCGATGGTGGCGTACCTGGTGTCAAACTTGGACGCCGGCTGCAGAAACACAACGACCTTGCCGTCCCGGGCATACGAGGGAAATCCGTACCAAGTCTTCGGGTCAAGTTCAGGCGCAACCTCCCAGACGATCTCATGGAATCGCTCCGCGATCTGCCGGTCACTGCCCTCAAGCGCGCTGATGGCATCGAGACAAGCCTGCAACTCTCGGGCCCTTCGCGCCGAACCCTTCTCACCTTCACGTGCTGCCCGAAGTTCCTCGGCACGCTGCTTCATGGCGGCCCGCTCAGTTGCGCTGAAGCCGGTCGATTCTTCGTCCTGTGTCATTGTGCCTCCTTAGATAAATCCCCTTGTCGGGTGGTTTCTGAGCCTATGTCTTAGCACGTCCTACACACCAGTCCCCAAAGCTCAGTACCTGCGACGGAACTTGGCCGTGCCCTATTGTCGCGCGCCGCGATTGCGTAGTCTAAGGCCATGGAGATCAACTCGGTTCCGTCGGCGCTCGCCCTAGAGGGCGTAACGATGCGCTATCCCGGGGGAGTCACAGCAGTCGACGACGTGACCTTGACGATCGCCCAGGGTGAGGTCGTTGCGCTCCTCGGGCCAAACGGCGCAGGAAAAACCACCTTGATAGACATAGCCCTGGGCCTGCAACACCCCACGGCAGGCTCCGCGAACCTACTGGGCATGTCCCCACCAGACGCGATCTCGCGGGGTTTGATAGGGGTTGTCAACCAGACTGGGGCTCTTCCCGTCGACTTCTCGGTGCACCAGCTTCTGACGCTATTCAGAGGGTTCTACGCCACGCCACTCAGTCTTGTGGAGGTGGTTGAAGCCACCAACCTCGGCAGCCTCGTGAAGAGGAAGATCCGCAAGCTCTCCGGTGGCGAACAGCAGAGAGTCCGCCTCGCCCTCGCCCTTCTCCCGGACCCCCTGGTCCTGTTTCTGGATGAACCGACCGCTGGAATGGACCCCACGGCACGCCAGGACTTTTGGCGGGTCATCAAGAAGGCAGCAGGAACTGGCAGGACCGTCATCTTCGCGACCCACTATCTTGCCGAGGCCGAAGCCTTCGCCGAACGAACGATCATCATGAGGGACGGCCGGGTCGCCGTCGATTCCCCCACCCACGCACTGATGAGACGTGGCACAGCAAGGCTGACGATTGATTTGGACGAGGGCGATGCCATCGGAGTCCTTGCTTCCCTTGAAGGGCGCGGCTGGACAGCACTGTGGGAAGGGGGGAGTTTGGTAGTGAGCGGAAGCGACCTCGATGACGCTGCCCGCATCCTCTTGGCAGTACCGGGAGCGCACAACTTGCGTTTGGTCGATGCGAGCCTTGAAGACATCTTCGCGTCGATCACAGGAGTGAAGGAAGGTCCGCAGTGATGAGCCACTCACTGACAGCAGAGCAGATTCGTAGTCAGAACCCGGTTGTGAGGCCAAACAGGGGACTTGGCCGCTTTATCTGGGTCTCATTCAGCGGAGTCTTCTTCAACCCGTTCAACATTGGCTTCGCGATTTTGATGCCCGTGATCATGTACCTGATGTTTGGTGCCAACCAGGAGTACTCGGACTTCTCTGTTGGAAACGGAAATGTCGCCTCGTAGGTCCTGGTCTCTATGACATTGTTCGGCATGATGATGACAACTTCGTCTTTTGCGGCCAACGTCAGTTTGGAACGTGCTCAGGGGGTGAGCAGGCTCTACGCTCTGACGCCGATGTCTGCGTTGTTCCAACTTGTTGGGCGAATGGTTGCGATTCTCTGCGTGGGCTGCGTCGTTGTGCTCATAACCTTTGGCGTGGGGGTTGCGACGGGCGCGTCCATGTCAGGCGTGGTTTGGGCCCAGAGCGCCCCCATCCTCTTGCTTGTGTCGACGGTGGGAATCGCGATTGGTTTCGGATGCGGTTTCGCGGTGCGATCGGATGGGGCGTTCGCCGCAACGTCAGCGATTGTCGTCCTGTCTGCCTTCGGGGGCGGTCTGACGATCCCGTTGGACCAGATGGGGGCGTTCTTCCAGAGTTTGGCGCCGTGGACGCCACTGTGGGGTGCCGGTCAGATGGTGCTGCTCCCGATTCACGGCTGGGAGAATTTCACTCCCAACATGCTTGTGAACGTCGCGATTTGGGCAGCATTGTTCATCGCTTTGGCGGTGTGGGGGCTACGCAGAGATACGGGGCGCTGACCAGACTAGTTAAAAACGCGCGCCGTTGCTGCCGTGCGAATGCGTCCGCGCTGCTTGAGGACGAGGACGGTGCCAACAAGTGCCGCTAGTGCAGCCCAAGCCCACGGGCTCCCGGCAGCGGCCTTCACAACCGCGGTCCACACGGCAAGCAACCCGTATCCGTAGAGGAGGGCCCAAGCCACGCATCCCGGGATCATCGCGGCCGTGAACTTGCCCCAGTTCATCCGCACCAGACCCGAACCCGCGAGTACAGCCGTCTGCATTCCGACAGTGAGGAAGCACAGGGGGATCGCAACGATACCCCAGTGTTCCAGGATGTTAGCGCCTTTGCGTGGCACGGGTCCGTCAACCCATTTTGCGAGGCCTGCGAAACGTTTGGAGTTCGTCCCCCACTTGGAGATTGCCGTGGGCACGGAGCGTGCGATCCAGTAGGTGCCTTGCGCGCGGAAGAAGACAACAAAGAAGAGGAAGACCACCAGTGGGATCCCTGACTGCGCCCAACTTGGCATTACTGTTCTCCTTCTTCGAGGCCACGACACTGCTCACAGAGTCCGGCCAGCTCAACGGTGTGGTCAAGCAGTTCGAACCCGTGGCTCTGTGCCAAATCTTGCATGATCTGCTCCAATCCGTCTAGCTCCACCTCTTCCGCGCGTCCACATCTTGTACATATCAGGTGGTGGTGGTGTGATCCTGGCGTACAGGAGCGGTAGAGCATCTCCCCACTTTCCCCGCGAATCGCATCTACCAGCCCGGAATCTTCCAGCACCTGCAGGTTGCGGTAGACGGTTGCCAGACCGGCGGTTTCCCCCGCATTCTCCATGGATCCGTGGATTTCTTGGGCGCTGCGGAAAGTTGAGTGGGACTCGAGGTTATCGAGCACAGCTTTGCGCTGCTTGGACATTCTTTGAGGTGAACTCACCTGCGGGCCATCCTCTCTAGCGCTGAACGCGCTGCAAAGGTTACCGCGTAGACCGTAACCGCCAGTACGACAATGGTTGCGCCGGGGGAGATGTTCACTTGGAAGGTGATCCCCAAACCGATCACTGACACCAGTGCGCCAATGAGCATCCCGAAACCCATTGTTGAGCGGAATGATTTGGCAAACAGCTGCGCGGTTGCGACGGGGATAATCATGATTGCTGACACAAGCAGTGCGCCGACGACCCGCATCGACACCGCAACTGTCACTGCCGACATGACCGCTATCAGCATGGACAGCGTATTGACGGGTAGTCCGGACGCCCTCGCGAAGTCCTCATCATTGGTCACCGAGAAAAGCAGTGGCCGCAGTCCGATCCCAATTGCGAATATCCCCAGGGCCATACAGGCAATGAGGACGAGGTCGCCCATTGAGACCGTCGCAAGTGACCCGAACAGGTATGAGTTCAGTTGCGTTGAGGACCCCCCGGCCAAGCCGATCAGGACCACACCGGCTGCGATGCCACCGTAGAAGAGGAGGGCGAGGACGACATCCGCGGAGGTTCGCCCCGATCGGCGCACCAATTCGATGACGACGGCTGCCGCAACCGAAGCAACTATTGCGCCGGGCACCGCGAACCGATCAATCGGAGTGAGGTTGGCCAAGGATCCCACCAGCCAGCCAACGGCAACACCGGTGAGAGCGACGTGCCCGATGCCGTCGCCGAGCATCGCGAGCCGCCTGTGGACAAGGTAGGTTCCCACGACGGGCGCCGACAGGCCAACTAGGAGAGCCGCCAGGAAGGAGTAGATAAAGAGGGGGGAGAGGAACAGGCTAAGCACGGGCGCCCTCGTTATCTTCATCGTGATCCCACCAGGGGCCGGTTTCATCGCCGTGGTGCGTGTGTGTGCATGGACCGTCGTGAGTGATGTGACCGGCTGCGATGCGGACTTCCCGCTCAATCAGCGGGCGCAGTTCCCCCAGCTCATGGAGGACAAGGACGACTGTGCAACCGGCAGCCAGTGACTCCTGGAGGATCTCTTTGAGGCGGATGCGGTTGTGTTCATCCAGCCCGGAAAGAGGTTCGTCAAGGAGGAGTAGGGATGGGTTGCGAACCAGGGCCCGCGCAATGAGCACGCGTTGCTGTTGCCCCCCGGAAAGGTCTTGAAACGGTTCGCGGAGTCTATGGAGCATCCCCACTTGTTGCAGCGCTTCTTGGACACGTTTACGCCAGTTGGAGGGTAGTCGCAGGTGACCGGATCCCAGCAGCCCGGAGGCCACCATTTCCGAAACAGTTGATTCGATTCCTCCGGCTGAGGCGAGACGCTGGGGTACGTAGCCAATGTTGTAGCCCGGTTGGGGGCCCGTTGGCTTCTTACCTGCCTCCCATGTCGACCCCAGAATGCTCACCGTGCCGTTCATGAGGGGCAGGGTGCCAATGAGTGTCTTGATGAGTGTGGACTTTCCCGAACCGTTATTCCCGGTGATAGCCACACACTCGCCCTCGTCGATCTTGAGAGTCAGGTCGTGGAGGACGACGTGGCCCCGGTAGCCGGCCTCGACATCTTGAAGTGCAATGGCAGTGTGCATCCTCCAATGGTGTTCTTAGTGAGAACCATTGTCAATATAGTGGTCGCCAGCTAGCCGCAGGTCACATGGGCGCAGGCCTCAGTATGCGGTGGAACTCGGTAGACTGGCTGGCTGACTATTAGTTTTGTTTGAGGAGATAAGCGTGGCTCAAGACACTTCAACTCTGGACGCCGTCATCAGTCTTGCTAAGCGGCGTGGATTCGTCTTCCCCTCTGGTGAGATCTACGGCGGGACGCGCAGTGCGTGGGATTATGGGCCCCTAGGCGTCGAACTCAAAGAGAACATCAAACGTCAGTGGTGGAAGACGGTTGTCCGCATGCGTGAGGACGTGGTCGGCATTGACTCCTCTGTCATTCTTCCCACCGCCGTATGGAACGCATCGGGTCACGTTGAAGCGTTCACCGACCCGCTCATCGAGTGCCAGTCGTGTCACCACCGCTTCCGTCAGGACCAGTTGGTCGAGCAGTTCGCAGAGAAGAAGGGTGTGGACGAGGACGAAGTGGCGATGACTGAGATCGCATGCCCGGACTGTGGCGTGCGGGGTCAGTGGACGGAGCCGAGGGCGTTTTCCGGCCTCCTCAAGACCTATCTTGGTCCCGTCGATGATGAACAGGGCCTGCACTACCTGCGACCGGAAACCGCGCAGGGAATCTTTGTCAACTTCGACAATGTCATGACTTCGGCGCGTAAGAAGCCGCCGTTTGGGATTGCCCAGATCGGCAAGTCTTTCCGCAATGAGATCACGCCCGGGAACTTCATTTTCCGCACCCGCGAGTTTGAGCAGATGGAACTGGAGTTCTTTGTTGAGCCCGGAACCGATGAGGAATGGCACCAGTACTGGATCGACCAGCGTATTGCTTGGTACACCGACCTCGGCGTCAATCGTGACAACCTGCGTCTTTACGAGCACCCGCAAGAGAAGCTGTCCCACTACTCCAAGCGCACCGTCGACATTGAGTACACCTTTGGGTTCCAGGGATCACAGTGGGGGGAACTGGAAGGGATCGCCAACCGGACCGGCTACGACCTCGGCACCCACTCCGAGAAGTCCGGCAAGAAGCTGGACTACTTCGATCAGGCCAAGAACGAACGGTGGACGCCATGGGTGATCGAACCGTCGGCGGGTCTGACCCGCTCCCTGATGGCCTTCCTCATTGAAGCGTATTCCGAGGACGAAGCGCCCAACACGAAGGGGGGCGTCGATAAGCGCATCGTTTTGCGCCTTGACCCACGCCTGTCTCCCGTGAAGGTCGCGGTGTTGCCGCTGTCGAAGAAGGAAGAATTGGCGGGACCTGCACGCGAGCTAACCAATAGTCTTCGTGGCCTGTGGAATGTGGAGTATGACGAGACGGGTGCGGTGGGGCGCCGTTACCGCCGTCAAGATGAAATTGGCACTCCTTTCTGCATCACCTATGACTTTGAGTCGTTGGAGGATCAGGCCGTGACGATTCGTGAACGCGACACCATGGAGCAGGTTCGTATCCCGCTGACGGACGTCCGCGGCTGGCTCTTGGAACGCTTGGACGTTGCCTGAGCTCGCACCAATCGACCTCGGTGCCATTTCACTTCGCACCCCGGTGATCTTGGCCCCCATGGCGGGGGTCACTGACCGTGCATTTCGACGTCTGTGTCGCCAGTTCGCGGATGAAGGACTACCGCAGGGCGCCGCAGATTCTGCTCGACTAGTCGCTGCGGGTGGCCTATTTGTCAATGAGATGGTGACGGCGAGGGCGCTTCTTGAGGGCAATGAGGCGTCGTGGCACATGGTAGAGCCGGACGAGGACGATCCGGTGCGTTCGTTGCAGCTGTACGGAACGGACCCCGAGACACTGGGCTTGGCCACTGGAATGCTGGTTGAGAGGGGCTTGGCGGACCACATTGACTTGAACTTCGGTTGCCCGGTCCCCAAGGTGACCCGCAAGGGTGGGGGAGCTGCAATTCCGTGGAAGAAAGACCTGTTTGAGGGGATCGTTTCCTCGGTGGTCTTGGCTGCCGATCGTGCTGCCCCGGGTGGTCCGGGTTCGGTTCCCGTCACCGTGAAGATGCGTATCGGCATTGACGATGACCACATTACTGTCTTCGATGCCGCGCAGACTGCACGCAAAGCAGGGGTTGCGGCCGTTGGCCTCCATGCCCGAACCCAGGAGCAGTACTACTCTGGCGCTGCCCGCTGGCCGTTCATCGCAATGCTTAAGGAACAGATGGAGATCCCAGTCCTTGGAAACGGGGACATCTTCTCTGGATCTGACGCCACAGAAATGATGGAGCAAACTGGCTGTGACGCCGTTGTAGTGGGCCGTGGATGCCAAGGGCGTCCCTGGCTTTTTGGTGAGATCACCGCGTCAATGTGGGGCGGCAATATTCCACGCGACCCCACTTTGGCTGAGATTTGCGAAGTTTTGAACCGCCACGCAGAGTTGGCCGTGCGGTTTGATGGCATCGAGGAGCGTGCCATGAAGGAGCTTCGTAAGCACGTCGGCTGGTATCTGCGTGGTTTTTCCATTGGCGGTGAAGCAAGGCGAGCCCTGAACCTGGTTTCCACCAGAGAAGAACTGCGTGCAAGACTTGCTGAACTGGACCAAGACCAGCCCTATCCGCCGGGTGCTCGGGGTTCCCGAGGGCGTAAGGGCACAGCGCGACGTCCTCATCTCCCTGAGGGATGGTTGGAGAGCCGCTACTTGAATGATGATCAACGGGCAGGCTTGGATGATGGTGATGGAAGCGATGGAGGATAGACGTGGGCGTCAGTTTTGATACGACCTCGGCAACGATTGTCGTCCCCATCATGGCTGCTTCGCTAGAGGAAGCGGCGCTGCAGTGGGAGGCCGCTGTTGGAGCCGGTGCGGACATTGTTGAGTGGCGCATCGACGCCCTCGGACCGCACCTATGGGATGCAGAGACTGTTGGGGAGAGCGGCGCTGCGTTGCGTGCCCAGTTCGGCAAGCCCGTCCTCGCAACCATGAGAACCGCGAAGGAAGGCGGCGGGTTTACTGGCAGCGCCGCGCAGTACCGCTCGATTCTGCGCGATGCTGGGGGCTGGGCTGACCTAGTGGATGTCGAGGTCGGATACCGGGGTGCCGAAGAATTGATTGCGGAGCTTCGGGGGAGAACCGCGGTTGTCGGCTCTTTCCATGACTTCACAACTGAGCCAAGCGCCGCCACCACGGTGCAACTTCTGGGCCAGATGCAGGACTTGGGGTGCGGCGTCGGTAAGGTGGCGTGGATGGTTACGACCGAGGCCGACCTCGCCCTGGTGAAGAACCTTCAGGTTTGGGCGGCCGAACACCTGTCGATGCCCACGGTCGTTATCGGGATGGGCCCGCTTGGAACTGAGTCTCGCTTGGGTAACTCCGCACTGATGAGCGCCTTCACATTTGCCCGCGGCAGTGTGGAGAGCGCTCCGGGCCAGCCAACTGTTGAAGAGATCCGCGCCAGCGTGATCTGAAGGGTCGCCCGGCAGCGGGCTGAAGTCACTGAGTCGGGCAGCCCCGGGATACCAACCATTCCTTTGCGGATGCCTCAGCGCTGTCAGAATCCGCAAGTACGTCGGGCGCTATCGGATCGTCCCCGAAAACCTCACCGGTCCGTGCCTTCGTCCTCGTCGTGGAAACCGCGACCACATAGTCCTCAACCTGCTCGTACTCGGGCCCTGTGGCCAGGCCAAACGTTGGCGCACCAAAGGATGCCGCAGTATCGAGTCCCCGGAAGGCAAGGAGGACCTGCTCGGCGGCACTTCCAGTCATGGGGCCGGTGATCAGTGCGACGGGAACGTCAACCTTGCCTTGAAGTAGGGAAGTTCCGAATGTCTTACCCGACTGATGCATCGTGGAGCCGCGGATCTCCAGCGCCTCCTTGGCGATGCCGTCGCGATCCACGAATTCCTGGCTGACTCCGTCGGGTAGAAGGGATGCAACCGCGGGGAGCATTGCGGTGGTTGATCCCCCCGTGTTGGTGCGCAGGTCGAGGACGATACCGCACACTCCTGGCTCATGCAGTGCGGTGTTGACTGTTTGGGCGTACTTCTCAGCCTGGGAATCTGTTGCACGAAACGGTGGCAGGACCGCGGTGAGGACACCACCCTCAATGTGGGTGGCGGGCATTTCGCCAACATCGGGTGTGTCGAGGATTCCCGAGGAGAGGGGGACAACCTGCGAATGCGGCCCGCCGGCGCTCAGAGCTGCTTGGTGGAGGATCTGTGCGGCGTCTTCCCTTGTCGTCGTGCGTTCAACCAGTGCGGCATAGCGCTCTCTGTCCGCCTTCCATTCCTCGGTGTCAGCATGGAACCCGGCATCAAGGATCTGCAGAACTTCTTCGCCGAACTCAACCTGGGAACCGCGCTCTCCACGATTTAGGAAAGGCAACGCAAAGACGACGCAGAGTGCGCCAACCACAAGGAGCGCAAGAACAATTGGGCGGGGGCGCACTTTTGCTTGGGAGGGCAAGGCTTTGCATGCCGCCTTTAGTTTCGCGGGTACTGGCCGGGATCAGTGGGACGAAGTTCCGCGGGGCTGAACCAGCAGCATGTGTCGGGCGGAACGGAAGTTCCACCACCAGCAACAATCCCAGCTTCAGCGGAAGCAAGAAGGAGTGTGTACTTCCGGGGCACAATGACCGCCTCGGAAGAGGTGTTGAGTACCACCATGGTGTGACCAACCAGCATGACGACTGCGGAGTCCCCGGTCCAAGTCAGGCCGTCGATGAAGGCGAGTGGGCTAGCGGCCATGCCGCCTTCTCGCCGGAGACGTAGGGCTTCGGTCATCATCTGCACCAGTGTTTGCTCGGCCGGGGTGCTATTGAAAGACACCTCTACGGTGGTTGCGCCTTGCGCCTGGGGGTAGGTCGTGCCTCCGCCAATACCCAAGAACGGCAGGTAGGGGCTTCCCGGTAAGGCAGCGACGAACAGGTTCATGGCGACATAGCGTTTGAGGGGAGCACCCTTTGCCCAGCCGACATCCTCACTTCCCCTTGCCAGTGGCGCCATATCGGGGCGCTGAAGGACGTGACGCCAGGGGGTTGCAAGTCCCAGGGAGTCACGTTGGGTGAAGGCATGGGTAATTGCCTCCCGCAGAGCCTTGCTTTCCCATTCGACCTCAAGCATCGCTGATGAGCGAAGGTGGTGGAACCAGTCCTCAGTCAAGTGCTGGGTGAAGTTCTCTTTCGGTTCAGCCGGGAGAGCCGCGGTAAGGATACGTTCGTCATCAAATTCGGCAAGTTCGGCCAGTGCAACATTGACTGCGGAGCTAAAGGCTTGCATTTTCCAAGGGGCGGGTTCGGGGTCGTCAGTGACCACGACGGTACCCAGATCCACGCCGTCAACCCCTGCCTTCAAGGCCGCGCGAATCCGTTCAGCCAGCAAATCGACGTTCTTCTCTAGTGACACCAGTGGTGGCGAATCGGGGCCCGTGACAACCTGGTCGGCTGGAAGCAGAAAAGCCCTGACCAGAAGGTGTAGACCCGCGGCGTGAGCCTGGGCGATGAACTCAGGGAAAAAACTCAGCTGATCTTCTACCTTCGGGGTTGCTGGTCTCAGAAGAAGGGTCTCGAAGCCCATCTCAGCAAGATCGGGGAGGATCGGCACTAACCGACGCAGTCCCTCGTTATCCCACAATCCGGGAATGTCGCAGACCACGGTTGTGCGCCACCACGGCATTTCACCCCGGTCGCGCGGGTGAACCAGGCTTGTGGTTATGGTCTGGCCGTCTGGCACCACTTGCAACCCCCAGTTCCCAAGAGGTCCATGACCTCGGATGGCACTCGTCCATACTAGCCTTGGATTGTGAAATCCAGTATCGACGAGCGTGATTTTGACGCGCAAAATGCCAGTTTATCGGGTTTGGAATGGCCCTACGATCGAGACGATCGGGCCAGATTTCTTGACGAGGACCCTAAAGACCCACGTCGCAGCCCGTTTGACCGGGATAGAGCTCGAATACTTCACTCTGCCGGATTGCGTCGTCTAGGAACGAAGACCCAGGTTTTGGGGCCCGGATCAGATGATTTTGTCCGCACTAGGCTGACCCACTCTCTGGAGGTTGCACAGGTGGGCCGCGGTCTAGCGCTTGAGTTGGGCTGCAACCCTGACGTTGTCGATGCTGCCTGCCTGGCACACGACCTCGGCCATCCACCATTTGGACACAACGGGGAGCGCGCACTGGATGAGGTGGCGGCTGACACTGGAGGCTTCGAAGGAAACGCACAGACCTTCCGGCTCGTGGCACGTTTAGAGGCGAAGGTGCTGGGCGAGGACGATACCCCCGGAGGATTGAACCTGACCCGCGCTACCCTGGACGCCATCACCAAGTATCCGTGGGGCCCGGGCGACGGGCCGGACATCGAGAAGTCTTTTCACAAGTACGGCCACTACCAGGATGACGCCGAGGTCTTCAAATGGATGCGTGCGGATGCGCCCAGGGGTGAACGGTGTTTGGAAGCCCAGGTCATGGATCTGTCGGACGATATCGGCTATTCCGTTCACGACCTCGAAGACGCTGTGGTGACAGGGCATTTCGAGCTTGAGAAGTTGCTTCACAGCGGGGAAACCGACGCGATTGTTTCGTCGACGTTGGCCTGGTACGGCAAGTCCCTGACCCGCCAGGAGCTGGAATCCGCGGCCCAGCGGGTCTTTGCACTGCCCTATTGGCCTGACTCCTATAACGGCTCCTACCGGGCCCGCGCGCAAATGAAAGATCTCACCAGTCAGCTGATTGGCAGATTTGCGTCCTCGACGGTGAACGCAACGCGCGAACAGTATGGAAGTGGGCCGCTTGGACGCTACGGTGCGAACCTGGTGATACCGCGGGAAACTGAGGCTGAGATCGGCTTGCTGAAGGGGATTGCCGTTCACTACGTCATGAGTCCCCGGGAGACGCAACCTGTCTACTACCAGCAGCGGACAATAATCCACGATCTCGTGGAAGCTTTGGTCGAGGCCGGGCCAGCAGAGTTGGAACCACCTTTCGCTGAAGAATGGGAACGGGCGGGGGACGATGCTGGTCGGCTGCGCGCGGTTGTGGATCAGGTGGCGTGCCTTACCGACGTGTCCGCCAATCTGTGGCACGCAAGACTGTGTGGTCTTCTATCCACTCTGCTGTGAAGTTGCGCCCGTAGGGGATCGTCATCCACAGGGGGAACGCGGCGGGGCGTGCGGACCTAAGCTGAGGCTATGGCCGGACTCATCAGACGTGAAGACATCGACTTGGTGCGTGAACGCGCCCGGATTGATGAGGTGGTTGGAGAGCACGTCACCCTGAAGTCCGCTGGTGTTGGCTCAATGAAGGGCCTGTGTCCGTTCCATGATGAACGGACCCCCTCATTCCACGTTCGTCCCCAGTTGGGCCGGTGGCACTGCTTTGGTTGCTCCGAGGGCGGTGACGTCTTTTCCTTCCTACAAAAGATCAACCACGTCTCCTTCATGGAAGCCGTGGAGTTCCTGGCTGGTAAGTATGGCGTCCAGTTGCGGTATGAGGGCGGGGATCGCCCTCGTCGTGGCCCCGATCAGAGCCAGCGACGTCGCCTTCTTGAGGCACACCGTATTGCTGAGGAGTTCTACAGGGCATACCTCATGTTGCCCGAGGCCGAGGAGGCGAGAAAGTTCCTCAAGGGACGCCACTTCGGGAAGGAAGACGTTGAGAAGTTCGGTGTTGGCGCTTCACCTGCCGGCTGGGATGGTTTGACCAGACACTTGCGCTCGAAGGCTTTTACGGATGATGAGATCGTCGCGGCAGGTTTGGCAATCAGGGGGCAGCGTGGCCCCTACGACCGCTTCCGTGACCGGGTGATGTGGCCAATCCGCGACGTTACGGGTGCGACAGTGGGCTTCGGGGCCCGCAGATTAGGGGATGACCCGAATGCCCCCAAGTATTTGAACACCCCGGAAACGCCGATCTATCACAAGTCACAGGTCCTCTACGGTCTCGATCTCGCGAAAAAGGATATTTCCAGGCAGCGCAGGGTCATCGTCGTTGAGGGATACACGGATGTGATGGCTGCTCACGCGGCGGGAGAGACGACTGCGATCGCCACCTGCGGTACCGCGTTTGGCAAGGAGCACACCCAGCTAATGAGGCGTTTGCTTGGTGATGTTGAGAGCGCTTCAGCAGGGGTGATGCTTGCTGATGGGCGCGCGCGTGGTGGCGAAGTCATCTTCACGTTCGACGGGGACGAGGCCGGAAAGGCCGCTGCGCGTCGTGCTTACATGGAAGATCAAGCTTTTGCTGCCCAGACGTTTGTAGCTGTCGATCCTCATGGGAAAGACCCCTGCGAACTGCGCGTTGAGGGCGGGGATGAAGCCTTGCAGAAGCTGATTGCTTCAAGGGTGCCCCTGTTTGAGTTTGTCCTCAGATCTGTTTTGTTGTCACTGAATCTAGATACAGCGGAGGGAAGGGTACAGGGTTTGCGTGCTGCAGCACCAATCCTTGCGGGAATCAAAGACCGAGCCCTGCAGACCGAGTATGCGCGCCAGGTTGCCGGGTGGCTAGGACTAGAACCGAGGGAAGTGGAGCGGGCAATGTACCAGTCTGCTCGCACGCAACCCAGACAGCAGGCGCAGCACAGCGACTCCAGTGAAAGTCGGCGCGAATCCGCTGAGGTGGTGGAGCCTCAGGGCCCGCCACTGCAACGCCTTCTGCCAGACAGCCGTGGTGGGCACTCCACTGAACGACTGACGATTGCCGCAACGTTGCAGCGTCCCCTAGACGTGGTCGGAGCTGGGCTGGAAGGGCTGACGCCCGCTGCGTTTGCTGATTCCCGCAATCAGGCGATGTTTGCGGAGTTAGTACGTCGAGGAGGACTGGATGCCTTCCTCGATCAACTGCAACGCGCAGAGGGAGAGGTCGGTGTTGGTGAGGCAGCGGTCGGAGTTGCCACGCAACGCTGGGGTGCTGATCTAGTCGATGGGGCAAGTCCCCAGGTAGCGGAGGACCTCACCGCCCTAATGGTCATGTCCCTCCCAGTGGAAGAGGACGACCTGCGTGAATATGCGCAGGGATTAGTGCGGTCGCTAGTGCGGCGCGACCTCGAACAACAGGGGCGGATACTCCAGGCACGCCTGGCACGCCTCGATTCGTCCTCGCCTGAGTCGACAGAAACACTTGAGCAGCTGTGGGCGGTGGAGAGGCGCAGGCGCGCGTACATGAGCATGGAAGAGTAGAGCGAGCTTACGCTTTCTGGGCAGCTGTGTGGATTTCGGACAGCGGTTTGATGGGTTTTCTTATGCTGCCAGTGTTGACTGTTGGTAACTGTAGTGGACGTCGTTGGGGTATTGATAATTGAGTGCGGAGTGGCGTCGTCGGCT
>NZ_JACEXI010000004.1:0-313115 GCF_014525425.1 Schaalia sp. JY-X159
CAGTGAATCTCTAAAGGGAAACCCGCCCGATCCACCAGCAGGCCCACCACGATTTGGGGGTCAACCCGGCGTTCTTTAGAGAACCCGACCTTGCGGTAGTCATCCTCTTTCTCAGCCTCAAAATATAGGGTCGTCACGTCGTAAAGCAGCAAGGACAGGCCACTCGTAACTGCGGAGTGCTCGAAGCAGGCTGTAGCGATTTGGCCCCGGTAATCACGCTCCCCAGCCCTTGTGAGGACTCGTTTGAAGGTTGAGTAATGCACTGGGGTGACCCCCAGTTCTTCCAACACGCGGCGACTATCAACCATTGAAGTTGGCTCCACCAAACGGGCCAGCACCAGTTGAAAGAACCCCTCATCTGCAATTACATCAAACCCCAGAGCATCCCACGCATTCTGGATCACTTCCACCAAGAGCCGTGATGACTGAGACTGCACAACCGCCCCGCCACGCACTGTGGGGTCTAAACCTAAATCCAGTTCCTCTTGACCCGGATGCAGCTTCTCCCGACCTACCTGCATTAGTGCGGCAAGTTCACCGGGGCTGTGAGCTGACCCAAGATGCTCAACAATGCGGTACTGGCCCCCACTCTTATCCACGATCTGCACCGCGGTCGCCCCCGAAGCAGTGGGAACTTTACGCAAAAAGGGACTCACCTGGGCATTCTACCAACCCCGTTAGTTACCCAAAACCCAAACCCAAACCACCCATGACCAGCACAAACACAAACCCAACACACCAAAAGAGCCCCAGGTGGTCCAAGTCAGGTTTCAGGAATTGCCCTCACGTCCGCTGTGCAAGTGCTGGCGTTCGTGCCAGAAAAGAAGAAGACAGTTCCGTCGGAGATTGCGGACTAGTCCATGATCGTCCGGCTCACCACGTCGCTGTCCGGAGTGATGAGGATTTCTCGATCATCCGTCATGATCTTGAGGAATCCGGGGTTGCTGTCGAGGACGTACCCGTAGATCGTTTCCTCTTGAAGGACGATCTGTTCTCTCTCAACCCAGGGGGTGTCTACTGTTGAGGCAACTGCAAGCAGAGCGACACCAATCACGATACCCACGTGAGTGCCGAGTCTCGCAACCTGGCGCCTCCAGCCCTTACGCTTCGCCAGCTTCGATACCAGAATCAACAGCCCTGTGAGGGCTACCGACCAGACGATCACCCACCACATGTGCAGGGTCCGGGTCAACACGTAGGCGGTTGCGAGGAGCACGACAATGATGAACCAGTTGTTAGCGCGGGTCTTACCCAGATCCCTCTTGGAAAGCCAATAGTCCCGGTAGATGGCCAGAGGTAGGGCAATGGCAATGAGGATTCCAGAAATGGTGGGTCGCTCAAACAGGGTGCCAAGAAGAATAGAGAAGGCATCGTCAAAATTGAATGACTCAGTAAGGGAAGCCACGACGGTCCAGTTCCAGTCCGCAACTGCGAACATCCTTAGAAATAAGAGCAGCGCAACTAAGCCAACCGTTATACCTGCTTCCCCACCCGTCTTCGCGAGCCAAGAGTCCTGCCCGGGGACCTTTTCGCTATCAGGTGAGTCATCACTCTGCTCGGCCGACTTGGCATTTTGGGGCGGGGTAGATGCCAATTGGCTCACAGTTCCTCCTCCTAGTACTACCGGACGCCCCAACTAGCTCATTTCTAGTGGGCGTTCTTACTCACTTTGAAAGCCTACACATGCAACCGGTTCCCGGTTGGCCTGATAGCATGATCGTCGTCCACCTCTATACGCGGTGGTAGTTTGGGCAATTGTCTTCACAGCAGAAGGCACGAATATCTGGAGGTACGCTCTGACCACGGCAACTGTGGCCAAGCCGGCGGAGAATCGCCTGCCTGACGCTACCCACAAGACAGAGACTGCACGGAGCAATCCTGCACGGCCGCTGTGGTGGTGGCTCGGCCTGGTGCTGCTCCTGGGCGTCGTGGTTGTGACGTTCTATCCCGGCATAGTCGACGCATTTAGCCATCCGATCGAGGACGTTCACAGTCCCGGCATGGCCGACTTCTTCCCAGAAACAATCATCTGGGGTGGGACTGCTTTCGAACTAAACCGACTCACTCTGGCACGGATCATCGCTGCCGCTATTGTTGCACTCATCTTTGCCGTGACGGCTGCTGGCGTGACACTCCGCCCATCTCGCGGCCAAATGCTGATTGAACTTGGCGTGTCGTTTGTTCGCCAGAACATTGGTATCGAGCTCCTCGGGACTCGCCGCGGCAAGCGCTACGGTACGCTCCTAGCCTTCACCTTCTTCGGCGTCTTGGGAATGAACCTCACCGGTATCGTTCCGGGAATCAACATCGCAGCATCTTCTGTAATGTCAGTTCCACTGGTGTTCGCGATTATCTCGTATGTGACTTTCATCAGTGCGGGTATAAAGGCACGTGGGGGATTGCGCTTCTTCAAGGAACAGTTGTTCCCTCCCGGCATCCCGTGGCCCGTGTACTTCCTGCTCACTCCAATCGAACTAATCTCAACTTTCATCGTGCGACCCGCTACGTTGGCTATTCGTCTTCTGGCTAACATGATTGCCGGCCACATGCTCCTAGCCCTGACATACTTCGGAACCCAGGTGCTGCTGATTGGCGTCGGAGCCCTGGTTCCCGTCTCCGCACTGACCCTGGCCGCAGCCGTGGTAATGACTCTGTTTGAGATGTTCGTGGCAGTACTGCAGGCCTATGTGTTTACCATCTTGACTGCCGTCTACATCAAGATGTCAGTCGAAGCCCACTAATCCAAACAACTGATCCCAACCAAAACCAAGTAACAACAGAAGGAAGAAACGATGACCGGTTCCATCACTATTCTGGGCTACGGCCTTGCAACACTCGGCCCGGGCCTCGGCATCGGCATCCTGGTTGCGCGTACACAGGAAGCCACAGCACGCCAACCCGAGGTCGCTGGTCGCCTCTTTACGAACATGATTATCGGTGCATCCCTAATCGAGGCCCTTGCCCTGATCGGCTTCGTTCTGGCATTTATTGTCTGATGGTTGCAACCATGCCGTTTCCAGCTGAGGCCGCAGCCGTAGGTGGCCTTGATGTTTTGATTCCGCCGGTTTATGAGATCTTCTGGTCGGCGCTAATCATGCTTGGGCTGTGGTTGGTGCTGGGCAAAGCGCTTCCGAAAATCTACGGAATGATAGATGACCGCCGCGAGATGATCGACGCGGGACTCGATGCTGCCGACAAGGCGAAAGAGGATGCTTCACTCGCGAAGCGTGAGCGTGAAGAAGTTCTTCGCAAGGCGCAGGAAGAGGCCCGGGAGATCCGCGGTGACGCACAGAAGGACGCAGGCCGAATTGTGGCCCAAGGTCGCCATGAAGCCCAGGCTGAAGCAGCTCGAATTACCGAAGCTGCAAGCCGTCACATCGCCACGGAGCGCGCTGCTGCCGCAATATCATTGCGTCAAGATGTGGGTACTCTAGCGACACAGCTGGCAGAGCGCATCGTTGGCGAACAGCTCACAAATGAAGAACTGTCACAGCGTGTAATCGACAGGTTCATGAGCGATGTTGAGGCCGACTTGGCTTCGACCCCCACGGGAGCGGATGCCTAGTGGGAGCGGAACAGCAGTCGAACCTTCAGGCCGCACGCGACCTGCTTCACCGGGACATCAAGATTGGTCCCCAGGGTGAAGCAGTCGGTGCTGAACTGTTTGGTGTTTACGACACGCTGAGCCAGAACCGGCGCCTCCTGCGGGCACTGACGGACCCTGGCCGAACGCCAGTTGACCGAGTGAACCTCGCTGAGAGTGTTTTCTCCGCGCGGGTTGGCTCAGTCACCATGGCAGTGATCTCCCTGCTGGTAGGCCAGCACTGGGGTCATCAGGACCAACTGGGGACCACAATTCGTGAACTCGGCATGGACGCGTATGTTCTCGCAGAGGATTACGAGAAGAACCCCGACCTCAGCCAGCAGCTTGTGGATGCCTACGCGCTGATTGCCAGCAACCGCGACTTGCGGATTCAACTGTCTGACTTGGGGGAGGGTGACGCCGACCAGAGAGCCGCCCTCGCGGGGAAAATTTTTGAGGGCCACGTCAGCCCAATCGCGCAGAAGCTAATTATGCGGGCAGCCCACGACGTGCGCTACGGGCACCTAGTGCAACTGCTTCGGCGAATGGCGGCACGGGCTTCTGACATGAATGGCAGGGCACTGGTGGTATGTAGTACTGCTCGTCCATTGACTGAGGCCCAGGCAGCCCGGATGGCATCACTTGCTGAGCGGAAGTGGGGACGTCCCGTGGACATGGCGCAAGTGGTTGACCCATCGTTGATCGGCGGCTTCCGTCTCGATATAGGCGAGGAATCAATCGACACCTCGATCCGTACGGATATTGCCATGGCACGTCTGGCCATGGCTAAGTAGCAACAGACCTCTCTCACATGACTTGGACACAGAAGCGATTAGGAACGATCAATGACTGATCTTGGGATTCGCCCGGAAGACATTCGGGCAGCGTTGGACTCTTACATTGAGTCATTTACGCCCGTGGACGCAACGGCCGAGCAGGTCGGTCACGTTACTGAAACCGCCGACGGCATCGCGCAGGTTGAAGGTCTTCCGGGAGCGATGGCCAATGAGCTCCTGAAGTTCGAGGACGGAACGCTCGGACTCGCGATGAACCTGGAACCGACCAAGATTGGAACGGTCATTCTGGGTGACTTCTCAGGGATTGAAGAAGGTCAAGAAGTTCGCCGCACAGGTGAGGTCCTCTCAGTTCAGGTTGGCGACGGCTACCTGGGGCGCGTGGTCGATCCCATGGGTAAACCCATCGACGGCCTCGGAGAGATTACGGACCTGGAGGGACGCCGCGCCCTCGAACTGCAGGCTCCCGGCGTCATGCAGCGTAAGTCGGTGCATGAGCCTTTGCAGACGGGCCTTAAGGCCATTGACTCCATGATCCCGATTGGCCGTGGACAGCGTCAGCTGATTATTGGCGACCGGCAAACTGGCAAGACTGCTATCGCGATCGATACGATTCTGAATCAGAAGGACAACTGGGCAACGGGTGACCCCAAGAAGCAGGTTCGCTGCATTTACGTTGCCGTTGGACAGAAGGCGTCGACCATCGCTGCCGTCCGCAAGACTCTTGCTGATGCTGGTGCACTGGAGTACACGACCATCGTTGCTGCACCGGCCTCGGACCCCGCAGGATTCAAGTACTTGGCTCCCTACACGGGATCCGCTATCGGCCAGCACTGGATGTACGGTGGAAAGCACTGCCTGATTGTCTTTGACGATCTTTCAAAACAGGCAGAAGCCTACCGCGCAGTGTCACTTCTGCTTCGTCGCCCACCGGGCCGTGAGGCGTACCCGGGTGATGTCTTCTACCTCCACTCGCGTCTTCTAGAACGATGCGCGAAGCTGTCGGATGAACTCGGAGGCGGCTCCCTGACGGGTCTGCCAATCATTGAGACCAAGGCAAACGACGTCTCCGCCTACATTCCGACGAACGTCATCTCAATCACCGACGGCCAGATCTTCCTGCAGTCGGACCTTTTCAACGCCGACCAGCGCCCGGCGGTTGACGTTGGTGTCTCCGTCTCCCGTGTTGGTGGTGACGCGCAGATCAAGGCTATGAAGAAGGTTGCGGGCACCCTGAAGCTGACGCTTGCCCAATACCGTTCGATGGCCTCGTTCGCCATGTTTGCTTCCGACCTCGACGCGACCACTCGGGCGCAGTTGACACGTGGTGAGCACATGATGGAGCTGCTGAAGCAGTCGCAGAGTTCCCCGATGAGTGTTGAGGATCAGGTCGCTGTGATCTGGGCAGGCACGAAGGGATACCTAGACGACCTCGAACTCAAAGAGGTTCGCCCCTTCCAAGACGGTCTTCTGGACCACTTGCGGGCACACACAGATGTTCTGGAGAGGATCGTCGCTACGGGAACGCTCGAAGAAGATCTCGAGAGTGATCTGAAGAGTGCGGTTGAGGACTACCACCAGTCGTTTGTAGTCTCGAAGGATGGGGCAGCAGAGGGCGAAGTTGAGGCCGAGCGTACCCAAGAAGAGATCGTCCGCACGCGCGGCGGTGCGAAGAAGGACTAGGAATGGGTGGTCAACAGAGGGTCTACAAGCAGAAGATCCGCGCAACTGAAACGCTTGAAAAAGTCTTCAGAGCGATGGAGATGATTGCTGCTTCTCGAATCGGTGCCGCACGTAAGCGCGCAGTCGAAGCAGATCCTTACACGCGTGCCCTGACGGCGGCCGTTGCGGCCGTTGCGGTGCACTCGGACATCCACCATCCGCTCACACAGGAACGTTCTGATACGAACAGGGTTGCAGTTCTTGCCATTTCCTCGGACCGCGGATTGGCCGGGGCGTACTCGGCAACAATATTGCGTGAAACGGCACGGCTGATGGAAGAACTCCGCGAGGACGGGAAGGAGCCCGTTCTCTTCACCTCCGGTAAGCGGGCGGCGCAGTTCTTCAGATTCCGTGGCATCCCAATTGAGAAAGCCTGGGAGGGCGACTCGGACCGTCCGTCCGAAGAACGTATGTACGAGGTCGGTGACACACTACTCAAGTACTTCCTCGATCCAAACCCTGCAACAGGTGTGGCTGCGGTTGAAATTGTCTTCACCAGGTTCATTTCCATGGTGAAGCAGATACCTGAAATCCGCCAGATCGTGCCGCTTAGGGTCGTCGATGCTCCCCAGGGAGAAGGCGAGGGCGAAGGCGAGCTGGGCTTTGGTCCAGATGGTACGGGCTTCCCAGAGTATGAGTTCATTCCAGATGTGGACAGCGTTCTCAACACGCTACTTCCTCTTTACGTAACCAATCGCATTGCGACCGCAATGGTCCAGTCCGCAGCGTCGGAGTTGGCAGCACGTCAGCAGGCAATGCACACGGCAACAGAAAATGCCGGAGACTTGATAACCGATTACACCAGGCTTGCAAATGCGGCACGCCAGGGTGAAATAACGCAGGAAATTAGCGAAATCGTCTCGGGTGCAGACGCTCTTTCGCAGGCCAACTAGACAACACGGATTAGGCCCCCGTGGCCGCGGAAAGAGACAGAGATGGCAGACGAAAAGACTAAGCCCGCCGAGGGTCGCGTTGCGCGCGTTGTGGGTCCCGTAGTTGACGTTGAGTTCCCCCCGGATGCGATCCCCCCGCTCTACAATGCGTTGCTCGTAGATCTCGATCTACGCGGCCAGGGCGAGGGCGAAGGGCTGACAACTCTAACCCTTGAAGTTGCCCAGCATCTGGGTGACAACATGGTGCGAACCATTGCACTGAAGCCAACTGATGGATTGGTGCGCGGGGCGCAGGTAACTAACACGGGTGGTCCAATCACAGTCCCGGTTGGTGAAGTGACCAAGGGCCACGTCTTCAATGTGACAGGCGAATGCCTGAACTTGGAGAAGGATGAGGTTCTCGACATCAAGGAGCGCTGGCCCATTCACAGGGACGCGCCCTCGTTTGACCAGCTTGAAGGTCAAGAGAAGATGTTTGAGACGGGGATCAAGGTCATCGATCTGCTTACTCCGTATGTGCAGGGTGGAAAGATCGGACTCTTTGGCGGTGCGGGCGTCGGCAAGACCGTCCTCATCCAAGAGATGATCCAACGAGTTGCACTGGACCATGGTGGTGTGTCTGTGTTCGCCGGGGTGGGTGAACGAACACGTGAGGGCAACGACCTCATCCACGAAATGGAAGAGGCCGGCGTCATGGATAAAACCGCGCTGGTCTTCGGCCAGATGGACGAACCGCCTGGGACGCGTCTACGTATCGCCCTCACAGGGCTGACGATCGCAGAGTACTTCCGCGATGTTCAGAACCAGGACGTGCTCCTCTTCATCGACAACATCTTCCGCTTCACTCAAGCGGGTTCTGAAGTTTCGACACTCTTGGGCCGTATGCCTTCAGCGGTCGGCTACCAGCCGAACCTTGCAGATGAGATGGGCATGTTGCAGGAGCGCATCACCTCTGCCGGTGGAAATTCGATCACCTCGCTGCAGGCAATCTATGTTCCTGCTGATGACTACACGGACCCGGCGCCTGCAACGACGTTTGCTCACCTTGATGCGACAACCGAGCTCTCACGTGAGATTGCTTCACGAGGCTTGTACCCCGCGGTTGATCCACTGACGTCAACGTCGCGACTGCTTGATCCGAAGCACGTTGGCCAGGAACACTACGATGTTGCAACCCGGGTGAAGTCGATCCTGCAGAAGAACAAGGAGTTGCAGGACATCATCGCAATCCTTGGTGTTGACGAACTGTCTGAAGAAGACAAGGTCACTGTTGCTAGGGCGCGGAGGATTCAGCAGTTCCTCTCACAAAACACATACATGGCGGAGAAGTTTACGGGCCTACCCGGCTCCACGGTTCCCCTCTCGGAGACGATCGAAGCGTTCAAGCGTATTGCTGACGGCTACTACGACCATGTTCCAGAGCAGGCTTTCTTCAACATCGGCGGCATCGAGGATATCGAACGTAGATGGAAGGAAATCCAGGACGGTGAGTGACGCTAAGCTTCATGTTGAAGTTGTCTCTCGGCTGGAACCCCTCTGGCAAGGGAATGCCTCATATGTGGCGGTCCCAGCGGTGGATGGGCGCTTGGGTATCCTCACGGGTCGCCAACCTCTTCTGACGGTATTAGAAGCCGGAGAGGTTGAGATCCAAGCGCAAGGGGGAGTGAAGGTGACTGTCTCAATCGACGGTGGCTTTGCATCCGTTGATTCAGACTATGTGACGATCGTCGCCCAGGGCGGAGAGATTTCTTCCAAGTAGTGTTGCAGAGTCACGAAACCGGAGGCGAGCATGAGTGCAGGGATGATTTTTCTTGCTGTCTCCGCCTTGATCCTCGTGGTTATCCTGGCGATGCTGACCTTCTTGGGACTGCGCGCAGCGATCCTCGTGGGTAGAAAAGCCTCATTTAGTACGTGGATCATTCGGCCGGGTGACGACCAATGGATTCGTGGTGTAGCGCTCTACGGACAAATCAATCTGGCTTGGTACCGTTTGGCCAGTCCGAGGACGACACCGGACCTGCTACTGCCACGGGCCTATCTTGAAGTGGTGGGGGGACCAGTCCCAACAGCGGACAATAGCTACATCATCGTCCGACTCCGCTCCCCTCAAGGTCTCTTCACCCTTGCGTTGGCGCAGGGAGACGCTGCCGGGCTGATCTCTTGGGTGAACTCCGCACCTCCCGGTCTCCGTGGATAGCCAGGGTTCCTAGGTTTCTTCTGAAAGGGGTACGCGTTGCGATTGGTCATAGCCGATTGCTCGGTGGACTACACGGGTCGGCTTGATGCCCATCTGCCGCGTGCAAGACGTCTGCTCATGCTCAAAGCAGACGGCTCCGTGTTGGTTCATTCCGATGGGGGTTCATACAAGCCACTGAACTGGATGACAGCTCCGTGTGTCCTTACGGAACGCGAACCGGATGAGGACGAGTCAGAGCTCGGTGTCGTGGCCGTGTGGACTGTGCAGCCAAAGAAGATGGATGGTGCCCTACTTATCCGCATCTACGAGAAGATCGCGGAAGTTGTCGAGGAGCTGGGGGAGGACCCCGGCCTGCGCAAGGATGGGGTAGAGGCCCACCTCCAAGAGCTCCTGGCAGAACAGGTTTCCACCATTCTCGGACCGGGGTGGCGCCTGCAACGTCGTGAGCACCCAACGCCGATTGGTCCTGTCGACCTAATGGTCTATGACCCGCAGGGGCATCCTGTCGCTATAGAGGTCAAGAGGCGCGGCGGCATCGACGGAGTCGAGCAATTGACCCGCTACTTGGATCTTCTGGGGCGGGAAGAGCGCTACAAGGAGATTCGAGGAATCTTTGCGGGTCAAGAACTAACTAATCAGGCCAAAGTTCTTGCCGCGGACCGTGGTATTGAGTGTCTAAGCTTGGACTATGCGGCAATGCGGGGAATGGATAACAGTCAGGACCGCCTGTTCTAGTCAGAGAGTTCCAAACAAAGGCCGAAGGAAAATGAGTGATATTCAGTTACTAACGGGTTCAGTCGTGCTACCTGATAAAACCATCACGAACGGTGCAGTAGTGATCGAAGGTGAGCTAATAGCCTGGGTCGGAAGCCAGGCGGATCTGCCGGACCGTTACGCGGATGCCTCGCGGCTAGACGCAGACGGGTACATTCTCCCGGGCCTCATCGATGTGCACTGCCATGGCGGTGGCGGGGCTTCGTTCCCTGATTCCCTGACTGTGGCTGATGTCGAACAGGCGGCTAATGAACACCTGAAATATGGGACAACTACTCTGGTTGCCTCACTTGTCACAGCAGCAATCCCGGTGCTTGAAGAGAGGGCAGGTCTGTTGGCTGACGCCGTTGAGGCGGGCATCATTGCAGGCATTCATTACGAGGGACCATTCCTCTCTGAGGCGCGCTGCGGAGCTCAGAACCCCGCGTTCCTAGTTCCGGCAACGCCGACCGACGCAACGAAGCTAGTAGAGGCGGGCCGCGGGTATGCCGTATCCATCACGCTGGCTCCCGAAAGATGTTTGGACGAGGACGGTCGCGAGGCGGTTCGCCTGCTGGTTGAGGGAGGGATCCTCCCATCATGGGGTCACTCGGACTGCACGGTTTCGCAAGCAAACGAAGCCGTCGAAATGGGTGTTGACCTGCTTGCAGAGAACAAGATCCGCGGAGGCAAGGCCACGGTGACGCACCTGTTTAACGGTATGCCTCCGATGCACCATCGCTCTCCGGGTCCAATTCCGGCATTGTTGTCGAGCGCTCAGGACGGCGAAATCATTGCTGAGATGATCTGCGATGGGGTGCACCTCGATCCACTGCTGGTCAATGAGGTGGCCCAGATCGTCGGGCGCGACAATGCCGTCTTCGTCACGGACTCTATGGCTGCAGCTGGAATGGCTGATGGCGACTACGTCCTCGGACCCAATGCAGTCACAGTTGCCGACGGAGTTGCCCGTCTGACCGAAGGTGGAAATCTCGCCGGAGGAACTTCGCACATCATGGACCAGGTTCGCATCGCCGTTGTCGACGGGGGTATACCGCTGGAAGATGCCGTGTACATGGCAAGCAAGCAGGGAGCTAAGGTCCTGGGTCTTGAGGATCGCGGTGAGATCAAAGTCGGTCTGCGGGCTGATATCCTCGTGGCATCTGATGACTTGCACCCGGTTCGGGTGTTCCGCAACGGCGCCAGCGTCGTAGCCCAGTAGGGTCGTGCCAAAGTCTCGCGGCTCGAAGCGCGCCCACAACGGGAGGGAACACCGCCCTCTCAATATGGACGCGCTGAGGGGCGTGCCCCGCAGTGAGAGCGGGCCGGGCGGAGATAGTTACCAAGTTCAGCATGTAGGAGGTGGCGATAAGACGTACATTTGCCCCGGCTGTCTGCAACAGATCCCTGCGGGGACAGAACATGTCGTGGCATGGCCAGAAGATTCGCGCTTTGGGCGCCCTGTGGGCGTGCAGGCACGCCGACACTGGCACTCTGAGTGCTGGAGGCGAAGGTTGCGTCCCGACTAGGCCGATGAAAAGGGCCTAGCTGTTACTAAAGAGGCGGCTGATTCCAATGTGGCGTATCTTTGGCGTAGTACAGATTGTGTCCTAGTGCTCGCCATCGAGCCCAATAGCTGGTTTATTCTGTACTAACGCAGTATTTGGGAGGGAACTGGCCGTGAGCAAGGCGAAAAGATATTCGGTGCCCATCGTGCTCGGCATCATTGCCGTAGCATTGCTGGCTGTTGGCGCTCTGGCACTAACGGTGTGGCGCCCAGCCCAGCAGGTTAGCGCAACGCACAACCCCACAGAGCCATTTGCCATGACCCGCGCGGGCGTCTTCCCCCTCTATGCGGACAGTGTCAGAATCAATGTTACTGCCGAGCCAGACCAAGATGTCTGGCTTGCAGTTGGCAGCCCGGAAGACATCACCGCCTGGTTGCAGGATGAACCCTATGAGGAAATTGTTGGTCTGCTTGATCTTCAAACCCTCAAGACAATTCCCCACGGGGTTGAGGCGAATCCACAATCTGGAGAAGCTCAATCAGGTCGCGGCGCGGAGAGTGTGGAAGAGCCACAGTCAGGCGCTCAGGCTGCCAGTCCCATTAGCTCTGACATGTGGGTCGCGGAAAACTATGGGCGTGGCTCTGTCAGTCTCACCCTAAGTGGGGACGACATGGGACTGTCAATCCTCGCTGCAACTGACGGAGTGGGCCCCGCGCCAACGTTGACATTGACTTGGCAGACACCGCAATCAAACCTGCTGGCCGTGGCATCATTCATTGGTGCAGCGATTGCGACGATCATGGCGCTGATTATCGCCGTGTCGCTTGCGGGGGCAGCTCGTCGCCGGGCGTCAAGGTCTGAGGCGCTGCGGACGCTGGATGAGAGAGCCAGCACCGATACCGCAGAGATTGCTACTCTTCCGGAACTCTCCACGACTGACCACGTCGAGTCCACGAATGCTATTTCGGTGGAGGCTACTGAGACGGCGGATCCCACGGAGGTGGTCGCAGAAGACGCGGCAGAAACCGTGGAGTCAATCGACCAAGAAGTTGATGACGTGACGCCCTCGCGCCCCGACGCAGACTCGGCTGGTGATGCAGACTTAGCCGGTGATGCAGACTCAGCCGGTGATGAGGAACTCAGCGTGGCCACGGATGATATGGAAGCCAAGGACAAGCCGTCCACCAAGGATGATCAACCGTCACGCCTTGAAGCGTCTCGTAGCGAAACGGTCACGACTGATTCGGGAATGATGAACCTTTCTGCGTTGCAGCAGGGTGGGGGCTCGTTCCCAACCCGTCGAGCATTACGCGACGCGCACCGGCGCGGAGTAAGCCGCCTGGTTGTCGGGGAGCGAGAGTTTACGACGACCGCCACACCCACCGAGGAAGACCCCACCCCGGATCGGGTGCTCCACGAGCGCAGCGTGCGACCCAATAAGTGGAGTGAGGCTATGGGTGACGTCGAGCAGTGATTTGCCGCCATCCTCGCCGCCCGAGCAGTCTGGAAACGGAGAAAGCCATGAAGCGGTCCACAACAGCACTACTATCTCTAGCCGCTAGTTCCGCGTTAGTTCTTGCCGGCTGTTCCCAGCCCGTGCTGGAGGTTGCCGACCCACAGTCGGCAACGCAATCAGGTGCGCAGTCAGGTGCGCAGTCAGGCACAACCAATTCGGATCTTTCTTTGACCTTGACGGAAGACCAAGTGAGGCGAATCGTTGCTGATATTCAGGCGGATTTGGACGCATCGGTTGAAGAGAACGATACGTCGATTCTCGAAGAACGAGTTGTTGACCCCGCGCTGACCTTGAGAAAAGGCCAGTTTGTCCGAGCTGAGAAGACAGACACGGAGATTCCTGCACTGACCATAAACCAAGAGGTCTTCTCCGCGACTGTTGGTGACTCATGGCCACGTGTTCTGCTAGTAGCCTCAAATGCTTCGGGAGACCAGCCCGCAGAGGTCTACTTCATCACCCAGCAGTCCGCTAGAGACCAGTACAAGCTGGAGAACTGGACGCGGCTAGTTGGGGGCACCTCCGTGCGTGGCGTCGGTATCCGTGACGGATCCAAGGTGTTGGAGGCCGATTCCGAGGGCCTAATTATGACCCCGCAGGAAACACTCACAACCTACGTTAACCATCTGAATAGTCCTGACAACGAAGAGTATGCCCTCTTTGACGACAACGTCTTTGCTCCCAGGTATGCCGAGGAACTTACTAAGGTCAACGAGGCGGTACAGGTGGCCGGCAGTGTTACGGCCTCGGCTGCTGTGGGGGACTATCCCATCGTGGGCGTCTCATTGGATACTGAACAGTCGTTGGTATCGGCGGCTTTCACATACTCGATGACGTACAGTCGCACGGTTCCGGGATCAACGCTGGAGATGGCGGGAACTCCTGCTGCTTATCTTGAGGACAAGAACGTTATCGGTTCTGTCAGCGTCAATTATCTAGTGTCAATCTTCTTCGTTGTCCCGCCACAAGGATCTGACGAGAAAGTCTCCGTCGTGGGTTCTGAGCGTGTCATCACGTCGGTTGACCGGGATGACACAGAGCCAGCAGGCTAGCCTCGGCTGGAGGGGAATTTGGTGGAAGCTGTGGAATCGAGCAATTTTGGTGGCGTAGACCTGTCACATATGGTTGCAGACCAAGTCGCTCCAGTAGCTGATGGGGGTCTTGAAGGCTCCGGGCTGGCGCAGAATGTTCCCGCGCCACTTGTCGTAGATGTTACAGAGGCGACCTTTGAAGAGCAGATGGCGCTCTCGCAAGAGGTGCCAGTGGTCCTCGCGCTGTATTCTCCACGATCCCTCGCTTCCAAACAATCCCTTGAGATCTTGGAGTCGCTGATACGTTCAGCAGACGGGTCCTTGCAGCTCGGACGGGTTGATGTTGAAGCTAGTCCGCAGCTTGCAGCCGCATTCCAGGCGCAGAGTGTCCCAGCAACATTTGCGATCATTGCAAGGCGCCCCATTCCCTTGTTCGAGGGCGTACCAACACCGGCAGAGGCGCAGCGCATCCTCACAGAGGTGCTCCAAGCGGCGCAGCAGCTGGGTGTGACCGGACGTCTCGAAGTTTCTGATGAAGACACGGAGATTCCAACACCTGAAGAGCACTTACCAGCCCGAGCTGCCGAAGAGGAAGGCGACTGGGACGGGGCGGTAAAAGCGTGGAAAAAGGTACTGGCAAACAACCCCGCAGACAAGGAAGCCAAAGTCGCCCTTGCTAGAGCGCGGTTTGAGCGTCGCTATGAAAAGGAACTAGCGGGCGGGGCAGCGATGACTGAGTCTCCCACAACATCTGCTGACGCTCACTTCGCGGCTGGTGATGAGCAAGGGGCATTTAACGTCCTACTTGATGCACTGATCTCAGCAGAAGATGAGAGCGACAAAGAGAAGTACCGTCGCGCCCTCGTCGGCTTGTTCCCAATAGCGAGTGACACCGCAGCAGTGAAGGCCGCGCGGAACAGACTTGCCACGCACCTCATGGTGTAGGCGGGGCACCTCTCGCCCCGACTACCCCTCCGCCACGTAAGGTTGCCGGGATCCCTTAGAGTTGCTCGTAATTCGCAAGAACGGGGGCAACCTTAGGGGATTACGGCAACCTTACGTGCAGATGAAGACGATTGATGTGGCTTAAGGGGCTTTTGCAGAAGATGCTGTGGGTATTCCTCTCGCCTCTACGACCGGTCACCGCTGCCGTCACTACCCACCCCCTCCCCGCGAGATCGAATAGTATCGACATATTACACTGTTATTGGACCCGAAGCTGTCGATACTATTCGATCTCGCGGTTTGAGATGGGGGTGGGGGGACCCGCCGTAGCGAATCCCCCCACCGTAAGTGCTCTCTGCCCTAGCTCCTCACAAGGCTACTTCTTGACGGGCCGAAGGAACGTTGCAGCCAACGGCGGAACAGACAGCGACAACGAATGATCACGATTGTTCCAGTGCAGCTCCTCCGAATGTAGGACGCTGGGGTTCGTCACCCCTGATCCTCCGTAGGCCAGGTCATCAGAGTTGAGAACCTCTTCCCAATCACCACCGAATGGTAGACCGACCCGGTAGTGCTCGTGCGGGTTACCAGCAAAGTTGATGATGCAGAGCAGATGCTCCATCTCTCCATCTTCGTTGCGTCCCTGGCGCACATAAGAGACCACGTTGTGGTCCGCATCCCCCGCATCGATCCACTCAAAGCCGGTGTAGTCGTCATCCCACATGGCAGGCGACGAGCGGTAGATATGGTTCAAATCCCTGACAAGGCGCGCGACCCCCTGATGTTCCGGGTTATCGAGGAGCCACCAGTCGAGGCTATACGACTCGCTCCACTCGCCCTCCTGCGCGAACTCTTGGCCCATGAACAAGAGCTGTTTGCCGGGGTGTGACCACTGGTATGCGTACAGCGCCCTGGTGTTTGCGAGTTTCTGCCACTTGTCGCCGGGCATCTTTGCGATTATCGAGCCCTTGCCGTGGACGACCTCATCATGAGACAGAGGCAAAATGAAGTTCTCCGAGAATGCATAGACAAGTGAGAAGGTCAGCTCACCATGGTGCCAGCGACGGTTAACCGGATCTTCTGCCATGTAGCGCAGAGTGTCGTTCATCCACCCCATGTTCCACTTCAGGCCATAGCCGAGGCCCCCGCCAGAAGTTGGCGCCGTAACACCGGGCCAGGCAGTCGATTCTTCGGCAATCATGATGACACCCGGGTAGCGGCGGTAGACAGTGGCGTTGGTTTCCTGGATGAACTGGATGGCCTCAAGATTTTCTCGCCCACCGAACTGGTTGGGGCGCCACTGACCCTCTTCACGCGAGTAGTCCAAGTAGAGCATCGATGCGACGGCATCCACACGTAGGCCATCAACATGGAACTCTTCAAACCAGTAGTTCGCGTTTGCGACTAGGAAGTTACGGACCTCATTGCGACCGAAGTTGAAGACGTAGGTTCCCCAGTCTGGCTGTTCGCCGCGCATCGGGTCCCCGTCCTCGTACAGAGGGGTGCCATCAAAACGGGCAAGCGCCCAAGCGTCCTTTGGAAAGTGTGCGGGAACCCAGTCCAGAATTACCCCGATACCGGCCTGGTGGAGCTGATCGACCAGGTAGCGGAAGTCATCAGGATAGCCAAAACGTGCAGTTGGGGCATAGTAGGAGGTGACTTGGTAGCCCCACGAGCCACCGAATGGGTGCTCCATGACAGGCATGAACTCTACGTGGGTGTAACCCATCTCCAGCAGGTAGGGGACCATCTCATCAGCGAGGTCGCGGTAGGAAAGACCCTGCTTCCAGGACCCAATGTGGCATTCGTAGATCGAAATCGGTCCTTCATGAACATTGGTCTCAGCGCGTTTGGTGAGCCACTCTTCGTCTTCCCATTCGTACTCAGAGTGCGTTACCACCGAGGCCGTAGCAGGGGGGACTTCCGTAGCATTCGCGAGAGGGTCTGCCTTTTGGAACCAGTTGCCTTCCGGTCCCTGGATCTCAAACTTGTATCGAGCGCCGATCTGTACGTCCGGGATGAAAAGCTCCCAGATGCCGGAGGACCCCAGGGAGCGCATCGAGGACCCCGAACCATCCCAGTAGTTGAAGTCGCCAACGACCCTCACTGCGCGCGCATTTGGTGCCCAAACTGCAAATGCGACTCCATCGACGTCACCCATGGATCCAGAGAGGTGCTTGCGGTGGGCTCCGAGGGTACGCCACAGCTCTTCCAATCGGCCTTCGGAGAACAGGTGTTGATCCAGTTCGCCAACAAATGGAAGGAAGCGGTAGGGGTCGTCCACCACGGTGGTGGTATCGCCGTAGCGAATACGGAGACGATAGTCAGGAACGGTATCGCCAGGAAGAACAGCAACCCACACGCCGTTGTGTTCGTGGCTTGCCGGGTACTCGGCGTCAGCGGTCACTACGGTCACCTCATCAGCGAGGTGACGAACGGTGCGGACAGTCACGATCCCATCTTCGGGGTGACCGCCTAGCACAGAGTGAGGCGAGTGGTACTCACCTCGAGCGACCGAATCCAGGACTTCGGGGGATATGGAAACAGGCTGATTAGTCATAGCTTCAAGTCTCTCACTTTGGATTGTTCACCGTGCAGATTCGCAAGCACTTCCAGGGCGGCTAGCGGGACCCTTAGGTAGTCGGGACGATACTTGGCCTCATACTCGACCTCGTAGAGCGCCTTCTCAATTTCTAAGACGCCGAGAATCATCAAGTCGGCGTCAGTAAGTGCGCTCTCTGAGCTGTAGCCCCTAAGAAACGCATCGCGAGCATTCTTTGTCCACATCGTCGTATCGGGTCCATCGTTGGCCCGTTGCCACGCGTAGTCAAAGGATCTCAACATCCCCGCAATGTCCCGAAGCGGTGTGTCCGGAGCGGAACGCTGCGCGATATCGGCCAGTGGTTCCCCTTCAAAGTCGAGGACGTACCAGGAACCATCCGGTGATCTGAGGGTCTGGCCCAAATGGAGGTCGCCATGGATTTGTTGGGTCTCGATCGAGGTGATCAATCCCCCCATATTGTCGGCGAGTACTTGTGTGAGTCGCTTCCTAAGATCCGCATGCGGCCAGCTCATGTCATCTAGGCTCGCGCGCTTGAGGCCGCCTTCCACCCTCTCCGCCAAGTCTGCAGGAAGAAAGGGGGTCCCGGAGCCGAGGGCGCTCCGCAAGCCGCCGTGCATCTGTGCGGTTAGGATACCGAGGGCGGTGGCTTCACGGCTCGGATCCTCACCCTTGGTCGCCAAGTCCACAAACAGGTCAAACCCGTCCGTCGCACCCGTGATCATTTGTGACACAACCGCTGAGCAATAGGGGAATCCCCCGAGGTCATCTGGTAGTGGCGGAAGGTCCCACGTGGCATAGAGCTTTGGGACGCCGGACCATCCCGTCTCCGTGAGCGCGGTAGGAAGCTCCACCTCGGGATGAACGCCGGGTTGAAGGACTCGGAACACCTTGGCTATCAGGCGAGTTGCCCCGCCTGTGAGGATCACAGAGCTGTTGGATTGCTCCATGCCCAATGGTCTTACGTTCGCGGCCGACTGGGCTAGTTCCGCCCTCGTGCCCGCTAGGACCGAGGCGACGTGCACCCATGCCTTCCAGAACAAGGGTTCTACAGTCCCGTCCCAGAGGGACCCGTCCTCGGTGGTTGCGACAAGGGTAGCCGAGGACGGGTTCGCGCTTTCTGCTGCTGCCACCAAGGGGACTTGCAGGAGGGGTCCGTTCTCATCAAGACGCGCCACGAGGAGCAGCGCATGCGCATTCTCTTCGCCTTTAGAAGGCAATCGCCACAGGACAACCGGGTGCAGATCTTGGTATCCGGTCGGACACCAACGCTGCTGCAGTATCCACGGGGAGACAGCGCTGGTGACCTTCGCGGTGAAGTCAGGATCCAGCGCTTCAACTTCATTGTTGTTTGCCATGCGTGAACCTATTCTAGAGTGCTGATGGCACGCACAGAAAAGACGTGCCCAGTACGCGTCCACGGAGACAGTCGAACGTAGTTCTCCCGGCCCCACTGATAGGTTGCCCCGTCGAGTTCATCAACCAGTTCCAGTGCCACAGGTGCGCCTCTGTCCTCATGGCCGTCCATCGCGCCAAGGCGGGTCCTTGTTTCCGGCTCCAGCAGGGCATCTCTGTCAATGTAGATCGTTGATTCGACCTCGTTGTGGGGATCCAAACTCACCACAACGATCACGGTGTCGTCTTTGCCAGTCGGGGAGAAACGGGCGGGGACGTGCTTTGAATAGCAGAGGACGTTCTCATTAGTGGTGTGGTGGAACGTGATTTGGTGCAGCTGCTGCAAGGCCGGGTGGCTCGCACGCGCAGAGTTCAACTGCTTCAGAAGGCCAGTGATCCCGGCCTGCTCAATGGCGTCCCAAGGGCGGACACGATACTCATACTTCTCATTGTCGATCTGCTCTTCAAAGCCAGGCCGCTGCACATTCTCAACCAGTTCATAGCCCGAGTAGATTCCCCAGGTCGGTGAGCCGGTAGCAGCCAGAATTGCCCGAATCGCAAAGATTGAGGTGCCGCCGGTGGTCATCTGGTTCGTGAGGATATCGTGAGTGGTAGGCCAGAACGCGGGTCGCATAACATACGCGGTGTCTTTCGCGACCTCCTCGAAGTAATCGATTAGCTCCTGCTTTGACTCCCGCCAGGTGAAGTACGTGTAGGACTGCTGGAACCCCACCATTCCCAGGGTTCTCATCATCGCGGGACGCGTGAAGGCCTCCGCTAGGAAGAGGACGTCGGGGTGCGTTCTGTGCATGTAGTTGAGGAAGCGCTGCCAGAACGGGATCGGCTTGGTATGGGGATTATCGACGCGGAATATCCGCACACCGTGGCTGATCCACACTTCCACTACGTCGACAATGGCCTGATAGATGCCCTCAGGATCATTGTCGAAGTTGAGAGGGTAGATGTCCTGATACTTCTTAGGTGGGTTCTCAGCGTAGGCAATGGTGCCGTCGGCGCGGGTGGTGAACCATTCGGGGTGCTCCGTGACCCAGGGATGATCAGGCGACGCCTGCAACGCTAGGTCGAGGGCGACTTCCATGCCCTGCTTTGCGGCCTCTTTTACCAGCCTGTCGAAATCTTTGAACGTCCCCAAGTCCGCGTGAAGGGCATCATGGCCTCCATCTGGCGAACCAATCCCATATGGCGATCCCGGGTCTCCCGGGTGAGCATCCAGGGCATTGTTACGACCCTTGCGGAACGTGGTGCCGATGGGGTGGACTGGGGTGAGGTAGAGGACTGTGAAGCCCATGGAGGCGATGTTCTTGACGCTTGCGGTTAGCGCATTGAGCGTTCCTGACTTCCAGGTTCCGTCCTCGGCTTGAACTGCGCCGAAGGAGCGAGGGAACACTTCGTACCAGGATCCGTACAGTGCGGCCCTACGATCAACACGCAGTGGGTACTTCACGGTGCATTCGATGAAGTCTCGCAGCGGGTAAGCCGCCATTGCTGCCTCGAGTCGGGATGAGACTGCAGCGGCGAACCGTGTCGTCGGGGAGATCGAAGTATCGCGAAGTGTTTCGATTGCCAAGAGCATCTGCTTTCCAGCGTCGCTATCCGGCTTGACCTTGCGGTAGGCGGGAACACTTGGGGGACGCTGGGCCCTCCGGTAGTCTCCGCGAACCGCCCGCTCCAGCACGCGCGCGCCCTCTTCGCACATGAGATCCGCATCAACACCGGCCCGGATCTTTATCGATGCATCGTGCTTCCAAGTTGCCCACGGATCAGACCACGTGTCAATCCTGAACGACCAGTCTCCAGGAGCGTCGGGCATAACCCACGCTTCAAGACAATCAACTCCCGGAGCAATCAGGTACATGCGGGTACGAGAGTATTCTTTGCGGTCCGGAGTTACGAGGACGACCTCGGCACCGAACTGGTCGTGGCCCTCCCTAAAGACAGTTGCGCGGACAGGGAATGCTTCACCTTCGGTTGCTTTTGCGGGGAGGGTCGCATCGGCAACTACCGGAAAGACTTCGATGGCAGGTATACGGCTGAGAAGGCGCGGATCATTCGTGTTCACACACACAGCTTACCGAGTGTGGGGCAATGACCAGACCAAGTTCATGAATGACGTTATGGCCTTGAGATCCGTTGCGCCCGAAGAATCTTTCACAGGCGGGCAAGAAAGTGTGTTGTGTGACATAAGCTTGCCCTGTGAAAGCTATACGTAGATTTACAGTCCGCACGGTTCTTCCGCCGGAACTGAGTATCCTTGACGGCCTGGCACGGAACCTGCGATGGTGCTGGCACTATCCGACCGTTGAGTTTTTCGCCTCTCTGGCGCCTGATGCATGGGAGAGAGTGAACCACGATCCGGTGGCACTCCTCGGGGAGATCACGCCGGAGCGTTTCCAACAGTTGGCGGCAGATGCCGGCGTGGTCTTGGAAGCACAGCAGCTCGACGAGGAGCTGCGCGAGTACATGACCGCAGCCAAGTGGTACCAAGAGGCATTCGATAATGAGGACAAGCCGGAGGCGATAGCGTACTTTTCCGCGGAGTTCGGGCTCACGGAGGTTATGCCCCAGTACTCGGGCGGCCTGGGTATCCTCGCAGGTGACCACCTCAAATCGGCCTCGGACCTGGGTGTACCAATCATCGGTGTGGGATTGCTCTACGGTGCCGGATATTTCAGGCAGTCTCTGACAAGGGACGGATGGCAGAGGGAAACCTACCCTCTACTTGACCCCAACAATCTCCCACTGACACTGCTTAGGGAAGCAGATGGGACGCCGACGCTGGTGTCACTGCCTCTTCCTGGAGGACGAGTTCTCAATGCTCAGGTGTGGATCGCCGATGTGGGCCGCGTACCACTACTCCTCCTGGATTCCAACATTCCCAAGAATGATGAGATCTCACGTCAAGTAACCGATCGTCTCTACGGGGGGTCAGCGGAGCATCGCCTTGAACAAGAGCTGCTCCTCGGTATGGGTGGGATCAGGGCGCTGCGAGCATTCGAACGGATAACGGGTTCTGCGCGCCCCCAGGTGTATCACTGCAATGAAGGGCACGCCGGGTTCCTCTCGGTGGAGCGGCTGCGGGAGATCCTGGAGACGGACTCAACTATGGACTTTGAGTCCGCAGTTGAAGCGGTCCGCTCTGGCACGCTGTTCACGACGCACACCCCTGTCCCAGCAGGTATCGATCGATTTGATAAGAATGTTGTGCGCCCGTACCTAGCAGCGATGCCGCTGCCTGGAGTAGAGGTGGAAGATGTTCTGACGTTGGGTAAGGAGTCGTACGAGGGCGGAAACCCACACGTTTTCAACATGGCTGTTCTCGGTCTCCGCATGGCCCGCATGGCCAATGGCGTGGCGCAACTCCATGGCCAGGTCTCCCGTGGAATGTTCCAGCAGCTGTGGCCAGGTTTCGATGTGGCCGACGTGCCGATCACTTCCATAACAAACGGGGTGCACGGCCCAACCTGGCGCGATCCTCGGTTCCAATCGATGGCTCTGGAGTACATGACACCGTCGCAAGACGCAGACGGAGAGTTCTGGCTACGAACACGTGAGCAGGGAGGCGTGCCATCCGGAGTCATCTGGGAGAAGCGTCGTGAGTTGCGGGTCAACCTCGTGGAAGCTGCGCGCGAACGAATGAAGGAGTCCTGGCTGGAGCGTGGAGCATCACCGGCTGAGATCGGGTGGGCTGACACGATCCTAGATCCTGATGTTCTGACAATCGGGTTTGCGCGCCGAGTGCCAACATACAAGCGCCTGACGTTGATGCTGTCGGACCCTGAGAGGCTTGTTCGTCTGCTGACAGATCCGGACAGGCCCATACAGCTGGTTATTGCTGGAAAGTCGCACCCTGATGATGAACAGGGTGTCTCTCTGATCCAACGTCTGGTGCAGTTTTCGGACGACCCAAGAGTGCGTGACCGGATTGCGTTCCTCCCCAACTACGACATGGGTTTGGCTCACGTACTTGTCCCAGGCTGCGATGTCTGGCTCAACAACCCGTTGCGACCGCTCGAGGCGTCCGGCACATCAGGGATGAAGTGTGCTCTCAATGGAGCGCTGAACCTGTCGATTCTCGATGGTTGGTGGGATGAGATGTACGACGGGTCCAATGGGTGGGCGATACCAACCGCGGATGGAGTGGATGACCCCGCGCGTCGTGACCAGATCGAAGCAGCCGCCCTCTACGACCTCATAGAAAACACGATTGCCCCCAGATTCTATGAGAGAGACGACCAGGGAACACCGCGCCGCTGGGTTGAAATGATTCGCCATACACTGGCGACTTTGGGGCCGAAGGTCCAGGCGACGCGGATGGTGCAGGACTACGTGCAGCAGCTTTACACGCCTATTGCTGCCGCCTCGCGGATGCTGGATGTTTCACCGTATAAGAACGCACGTGAGCTGGCTGCATGGAAGAAGAGGGTTCGGGCCGCTTGGCCCAAAGTGCACGTGGAGTATGTGGAGGCCAAACTCCCCGACGTGGTGCAGTTGGGTGACAACGTCGAGGTCGCTACGCGGGTTGCTCTTGGCGGGCTCTCCCCAAGCGACGTTCAGGTGCAAATGGTTCTTGGCAGGGTAGGGGGTGACGATTCTATAGTGAGTGGCCAGATTATTGAGCTCACCCCAGTCAATGGCGGTGAGAACGATGCCTACAGGTTTGCCGCCACCGAGAAGCTGGCAGTTTCAGGTGCGGTTGGGTTTGCCGTGAGGGTTGTTCCTCACAGCAAACTTACGGCCTCGGATGCAGAGCTTGGATTGGTTGCAAACGCCGAATCCACCGTGGTCGCGGCGCACACCACCACGAGCTTCGGTCAGTAGACCATCCCCATGGCTTCACGTGCCTGAAGCAGGGTCGCGTTGGCTGTTTCATTTGCCTGCGTGATTCCTGCTTCGAGAACGGACAGGAGATAGCCCGGATCAGCTTCCAGCTCCGCACGCCGTGCGCGTAGCGGGGCAAGGTGGTCATTGATTGCTTCCGTGACCGTAGCCTTCAGTACGCCGCCTCCACCGTCACCGATTCGCTGGGCGATTGCTTCGGGTTCTTCATCAGAAGCCATGGATGCCAGCAAAAGGAGGTTTGAAACCTCGGGTCGTGCAATGGGGTCGTACGTGATTACCCGATTTGAGTCAGTCTTTGCCTTCTTGAGGATCTTGGCGGTCTCATCGGCGCTCATCCCCAGCTCAATGGTGTTCCCACGTGACTTGCTCATCTTCGTGCCGTCGGTTCCAAGAATGGCTGGAGCCTTCGAGAGAAGTGCATCGGGGCGGCGGAAAACCGGGTTGCCGGCACTGTCGCGGCCATAGCGACGATCAAAGCGGCTTGCGATCTGGCGGGTTAGTTCGATGTGGGGCAACTGATCCTGCCCAACTGGGACCAGGTTCGCTTTGCAGAAGAGGATGTCAGCCGCCTGGTGGACGGGATAGGTGAGGAGCAACCCTGACATCGCTCGCCCTCCGGTGGCCTGAAGCTCCGCTTTGACGGTGGGGTTCCGGTGCAGTTCCGACTCTGTTACCAGGGAGAGAAATGGAATCATCAGTTGGTTGAGGGCCGGAACCGCAGAGTGTGCGAAGATCGTCGATTTCTCGGGGTCGATTCCAGCAGCCAGGTAGTCTGCCATCAAGCCGAGGACGCGTTCCCGGATTGGTCCGACGCCGTCACGGTCCGTAATCACCTGGTAGTCGGCAATCAGGATCCACGTCTCGACGCCGCGATTTTGCAGCTCAACGCGCCCCTTCAGTGTCCCGAAGTAGTGGCCAAGGTGCAGTTTTCCCGTGGGTCGGTCACCTGTAAGAACGCGAAATCGCCTTGGGTCGAGGTCGATTTCCCGCTCAATCTCCTTAGAACGCTCAACTGCTTTGCGAACAGAGGCGGTGCTGACCTGACTGTCGCCCTCCGGGATAGCGATTTCTTGCTCCTGTGTATTTGACATGGCCACGATTCTATCTTGGCTCGCGCATACTCAAAGCTGCGAAGCCCTCAAGGAGGGCGAACCCTCGCTAGACTAAACAGGCGTCAATGGCGCGAATGAACAACAGTTGCTACTGCATACGGAGTCAGAATGAGCGATAGTTCCAAGCCAAACAAGGCCGTTATCCTTGCCCGTGGACTAGGGTCGCGTATGCGCCGCGAGTCGGATGAAGCATCCTTGACGAAAGAGCAGTCTGCCGCAGCAGACCAGGGAGTCAAGGCAATGATTTCCTTTGGACGGCCTTTCCTCGACTACGTGATCAGCGGCCTTGCAGACGCGGGATATGACGACATTTGTCTTGTCATCGGCCCCGAACACGACATCATTCGTGACTACTACGATTCCATTCCCAAGTCTCGCGTGAAGATCTCGTATGCGATCCAAGAGGAGCCCCTTGGTACGGCCAATGCGGTGCTGGCTGCTGAGGAGTTTGCGGGCGAGGACGCTGTGGTCGTGCTCAACTCCGACAACTACTACCCCGTTGATGCATACCGCGCGCTCCACGAACTTGATGGCTCCGGTTTGATCGGGTTTGATCCCGAGGCGTTGATTGAGAAATCAAACATTGCCGCGGACCGGGTGGGTGCCTTCGCCTTCGTGGTTGCGGACGCTGATGGCAATATGGAAGAAATCGTTGAGAAGCCTGACGCGCAGACCATTGCTCGGCTGGGGGACGAGGCCGTGGTTTCGATGAACCTGTGGCGTTTTACACCCGCGATCTTTGCGGCTGCGAAGCAGGTGCCACTCTCCACCAGGGGAGAGTATGAGTTGCAGGATGCCGTCAGGCAGGCAATTGCTGACGGGGATCCCTTCACCGTGGTTCCACTGGCAGAGGGCGTCCTCGACATGTCGAACCGTGACGACATTGCTTCCGTTGCAGACGCGCTCAATGAACTGGAAGTAGTTCTGTGAGCTGGTTCGTGCCCGGACGCGTCGAAGTCTTCGGCAAGCACACTGACTACGCGGGTGGACGGTCACTGCTGATTGCTTCACAGCAGGGTGTAACAGCATCGGCGACGGATGGCCCTGACGGAGCCCTCCCCGGCACAGTCACCGCAAGATCAACGGCTGCCGAGGGTGACGTTCAGTTGGTGGCGGGGGAACCCTCCGAGCTGCCTGCAGGGCACTGGGGCAACTACGTGCAGGCAACGATCGATCGATTGACCCTCAACTTCGGGGCATTGAAGCCGGTGGTCATTGAGGTTGATTCAACCCTGCCCTTAGCCTCGGGAATGAGCTCTTCTTCCGCACTGGTGGTTTCTGTCGCTCTGGCTCTTGCTGACCACAACGACCTGTGGAACAACCCTTCATGGAGTGAGAACATTCTGGACAGGGTCGACATGGCGGCGTACCTTGCAACCATTGAAAACGGCCTCGGATTCAAAGCGCTTCCCGGTGCGCGGGGGGTTGGAACATTTGGTGGTTCCCAGGACCACGCGGCAATGCTCAACTGTCATTCTGGACAATTGGGTATCTTCCGGTTTGCCCCCACAGTTGCGGAGGGAGCGGTGTCACTTCCGGACGGATGGACCTTTGTCATTGCTGTGTCAGGGGTGCTTGCTGAGAAGACCGGCGCGGCACTGCAGGCATACAACAATGCCTCACTACAGGTTCGCAGGCTGGCGGAGTTGTGGAGCTCCAAGAGCGGTGGCTCGGCAAACACCCTGGCTGAAGTGCTCGCTGAGGAGGGCGCTCGGGAGAAGATGCTTCTCTGGGCACAGCAAGACCCGCTACTGTTGGCCAGACTGAACGCCTACTTAGTAGAGATGGAACAGGCCATCCCCAGCGCGATTGAAGCACTGCGAAATGGCGATGTTGAGGGATTTGGCCAAGCCGCCCAGGTGTCGCATGAGAACGCGGATGCCAATTTGGGTAACCAGGTCGCTGAGACCAATGCGCTGCAGAGGCTTGCCCGTGAGCTAGGAGCGGTTGGTTCATCTGGGTTTGGGGCGGGGTTTGGCGGGTCTGTCTGGGCGTTGGTACGCACGGATGAAGCAGAGGCCTTCGCGGCGAACTGGCTCCGTGCATACCTTGAGGAGTTTCCCGAGCACTCAGAACGGGCTTCGACCCTTCTGACGGAACCGGCGGAGTCGGCACACAGGGTGTAGAGGGCGGGCCAGCACTGGCTCCTGATTCGTCTTTCGCGAAATGTATACGTGGGGGAGAAATGCACGTCTTGGGGCAGTACCCCAGGCGAACATTCCGCCCCCCCACGTATACGTTTGGGGTGCTCCAAGTGGCTAGGCGTCCAACCAAGCGCTCCCGTAGCCATCCAGCGTGACATCGCGCTTGAATCCATTGGCTCCGACCACTTCGGTGGATTGTTCGTCCGCAGAGTTGTTGTAGACAAATGCGCGGCTCACGTTCGGGTACCACGCAACCTCGACCTCAGGATTCGTGGTAACTAGAACATCTCGCCACTGACCTTCAGCGTTCGCCGCCCACGTCAATGCCCTCATGAGTAGGCGGGAGTTCGCAGCCGAGTAGGGCAGTCCACCAATGTAGACGGCCCGCCCCTGCCCATAGCTGTTGACAGCCAACTTCACTGAGCCTTCGTCCTCGGCCAAAACCTGCACATTTGGACCGGTCGCGATCATGTCACCGGGATCTTCCCCGGTGTCGAGGTCGCCGTGGAGGTCTTCAAGGATGAAGTGGCCCTGGACTGGGCTTTCAGGGTGGCGCGTGGACGACAGAGTCCAGTGGATCTCCATGTCAACTCCGAGCACATCGTCCAGGATAATCGCGGGGCCAGACTCCGGGGTGACACCGGTTGGCGCACCAATCCCGACGAAGCCGCCTCCGTTCCACACAAACTCGCGGACCAGCCTCTGGAGTTCGGGGTTATTCCATTCCTTTCCACCGGAAAAAGCAGTGTCTCGCGCGCCAGCGTTGATGATGACATCGACATCATTGAGGATGCTTCCCTGCGTTGAGCAGACGTCCTCGAACGAAATAAAGCGGACGTCAAGAGGAAGTCCAGCCAGAGACTCGATAACTCCGACGTAGCTGTAGATCTGCTTGTACCACAGTGCGTGCGCGACCATGTAGGTTTGCCAGGTTCGCAATGCGCCCCAAGAGTTGAGGACCGCCACAACCGGCTTTGCGTTCGCTGGCAGCTCCCCATTGCTCTCATCGTGAAGCGAGCGGAACTCGGCCACAATCTCTTCAACCTTGTCGATGAAGTCTGGGAACTGTAAGGCTAGGGAGAGATAGCCTCCGTAGCCAATTCGGTCGAGGGGTTTGCGGACGATGGCACGACGTGCTTGCGCCCAGCTCACAACGGCCTCGCCGATCGGATCACCTTCTGGGTTGAACACGTCGGGGAAGAAGTAGGGGAGGAATCGGCCCTCGGTGTAGCGCACGCCGGGAATGTCCGAGATCATTCTGCAAGTTGCGGCCGAACCAACTGACCCGACAACTGCGTCCAGATTGATGGCGGGGAAATATGGTCCATAGGGTTCGGTTCCGATCCAGTTGTCGCCAAGGAACATGATGGCTTCGCGTCCCTCATCATGCGTGATTGCCACCAGCTCGGCAGCTTTCTGAGATACGCGGCGCGAAGTGAAGTCGACCCATGCTTTGAACTGGTTACTGGGAACACGAAGAGGTGTGTTGTAGTGGCCGGCATCGATGAAGTCTTCCGGCGTCATTCGCCAGCCGTGCTCTACAGCGAACTCTTCCAACGCCGGGATCGAGACGGCAGCGGAGTAGCCGAACCAGTCGACGTACTTCTCACGGGCGTGGTCATCAAATGCCAAGGTGAAGTGATAGAAGAAGGTCGTGAACCGCACGACATCCACTTCGGGGTGAGCATCCAGCCAGGTGCCCAGGGCCCCTTTGACGTGGTTCCAAGTCTCGGGATACGCGACATCGTACGTGCGGTCCTTACGTCGCGTGGGGTCATCTGCCCAGTGATTCGTGATGTAGTTGTATGTCTGGGTGCTGTCCCAGATCTGTTTTGCAAGAAAATCCACCGTGTAGATGTGGAAGGGCGCAGGGCAGTCGATGACGACAATCGCCGATCCGGCATCATCGGGATAGTCTCCCACTACGTCTGCGCCCGCCTCCATGGGAAGAGGTGGTGCTGCAGTGACCGTCCAGGCACTTGTCGGTAGTGTTTCTCCCGTCGTCCGATCAATCACCTGCCAGTAGTGCTCCCTATCCGCTACCAAATCAGGTGTGAACTGGGCACTGAGGTAGCCCTCCATGACGTTGATCGACAGGGCTTCGTTCGAGGTCGCCGTAACCGGGCGGGACATGAGGAACTGGCGTACGCGCTGCTCCGGCACAGATACTGCCCATTCTTCGTCGCCTCGAGCAGGGAAGTATGTCGAATAGACCTTGGCAAAACCATCGCTCACCCAGTCGGGGAGCTCCGTGCCGTCTGAGTTGCGCACAGCATCGACCTGGAGTCTCTCCATAAGAGCGTGAATCTCGTCGTCGATGCCTGTTTCAATCGGTAGGGTCAGGCGCCCCGCGGGGGCTCTGTTCTCTTGCTTCGCGTCGGTCACAACAGTCCTGTCTACGAGTAGGTTTTGTTAGATGAGTTCTTACCCGATGGTGAAGGTATGACCAAGGTCAACGACATCGTTGACCGCTGGAACACCGAGAACCCCAACATTCATGTCACCGCCACCAAGTTCGATGGTGCGGCTCAGGAAATGATCAAGAAGGTTGAGACCGACATCAACGCTGGTGCCGGACCTTGCCTCGCGCAGCTCGGCTACTCAGAGGTCCCGGAGCTCTTTGTTAAGGGTCTGACCGAGGACGTCACGGAGTACGCAACCCAGTACGAGTCGAACTACTCTGGCGCATTCAACATGATGAAGGTCGGTGAGACCATTGTTGGTCTCCCGCAGGACACCGGACCCCTTGTTTATTTCTACAACAAGGCTGCATTCGAAGAGCTCGGCATTGAAGTTCCGACCACTCTCGAAGAGTTCCAGACCGCGGCTGCAACTGCTGCCGCCGCTGGCAAGTACATCGCAACCTTCCAGCCCGATGAGGCTCAGTACTGGCTGTCTGCACAGTCCGCTGCTGCCGGTGGCTCCTGGTACAACTTCGTGAACGATGAGTGGAAGGTTGACGCAAACTCTGACGCCTCCGCAGTGGTTGCTGACTTCTGGCAGAAGATGCTCGACGACAAGACCGTCTCGGTTCTTGAGCGTTGGGGTGACGCATTTGGCAAGTCGCTGACCGATGGCGAACTCATCGGCACCATTGGTGCTGCTTGGGAGACTCCTCTGCTGGTTGACACAATGGCTGGGACCGACAATGACGGCAAGTGGGCAGTCGCACAGCTTCCTGACTTCGGTGCTGGCGCGCTGACCGGCCCCGATGGCGGTTCAGGCGTTGCAGTGATGAAGGGTTGTGAACACCCTGAGCAGGCCATGGAGTTCAATAACTGGTTCAACACCCAGATCGATGACCTGGTTTCCCAGGGCCTCGTGATTGCCGCCAAGGGTGAGATGACCACCCCGGAGAACATTTCTGCGTTCTACGGTGGCCAGGATGTCTTCGCTGAGCTAGCAACCGCAAATGCGAACCTCTCCGCAGACTTCGCCTACATGCCGTTCTTCTCGGCAGTTGGCCCGTCCATGGTTGAGGCCGCGGCTGCAGCCGGATCCGGTTCCGGAACGGTAGCAGATGTCTACACTGCTGCACAGGATGCGTCAATCAAGGCGCTGACTGACGGAAACCTCCCGGTTGCCGAATAGAAGTATCGAAGTAGCCTGAATGATGGTGATTGGGGGCGGCCTTCTCTGAAAGGTCGCCCTCGTTCACGAGTATGAAGCGGTAAGAGAAGACGCGATGGAGCGAGATGTCAACACCAGACACAGTTACGCTGGCTGACCCGGCGCTAAGCCCGAAGGATAAACCTCTGGGTGGACCTCGAAGTAGTGGAAAGCGCGGGAAGGCTGGTTCAAAGGCAGTCTCTCGTCGTCAAGCACGCGCAGAGTGGGCTTTTGTTGCCCCCTTTACGCTTGCTTTTATCCTGGTATTCCTGATCCCTATTGGGGTCGCGATCAAGCAGTCATTCACACGCAAGGTCCCTGCTGGGGGTGGGGCCTTCGGCGGTGGCGACCTCGTTGATTCCTTCGTCGGACTAGAGAACTACAAGTACGTCATCACAAACGAGCGCTTTTGGGATGGCATCGGACGGGTCGTCCTCTATACGCTCTTCCAGATCCCAGTGATGATCATTATGGCGCTGGTGCTAGCGCTGCTCATCGATGCACTGATCATTAAGCGGGTTGCAATATTCCGCCTGGGCAACTTCCTCCCCTATGCAATCCCCGGCATTGTCGCGGCGATGGTCTGGCTCTACCTATATACTCCGGAGATCTCCCCGCTGGTCAAGGGTCTGGCAGTCGGGCCTGGCCGCAGGTTCAGTCAAGGGATAGAACGAGGGCGCGTGGCGCACGCGTAGGAGTATCCATCAAGGACTCACGAATGAGGGGCACGACCCAACGGGTCGTGCCCCTTGTCACACCACAGGGTCCGCATGCGGCAGGCACTGTTGACTTGTTGACTAGCTGGCGCCGCTGGCTTGTTCGCACCGGAGGGATTAGGGAGCCAGCACGGCTTGCAAAACAGTGTGATATATGGCCGGCGGGGCCGAGTTGGCTCCGTGAGGCCTAACCAACTCTGAATGGCCGGGAAAAGCCCTGGTCTGCGCTAGCGACTTGCCGAGAAGTACACCGCCAACGACTGCGGCTCCATGGTGTCGCTTCCACCCACCGCAGCCTGCTCGCCTTGGGCCAGAGCCAAGGCAGCCGAGTCAATCCCGCCCTCACGTTGCGTCGGCCAAGACGTGTCAGCCACCAGGACCCAGGGGTTCCCGTGGCTCTCCGGCAGCGTGATCTTTGTCGGGTTAAGAGTCCCGTTGATCACGACGAGGGCATCCACATCGTCGAGCATTCGTCCTGATCGGCGCATTTGGAAGACGCGGTTCTTGGGCTCCGACCATCCGTCGGCGCTCATGGGCGAACCTTTCCGGGTGAACCAGGAAACGTCAGGCAGCGTGTCGCCTTCGGGGATCTGTCCGCTTGCAAACGACGTGGGTCGTAGCACGGGGTGTGCTGCGCGGAGCTCAAGTAGGTACCGCACCCAGGAGAGCAGGTCCTCCTGGCTCTCATCCATTTCCCAGTCCACCCAGGAGATCGGGGAGTCCTGACAGTATGCATTGTTGTTTCCATATTGCGTACGGCCGAACTCATCCCCGGCCGTGATCATCGGCGTTCCTGCCGACACCAGCAGAGTTGTTAGCAAATTGCGACGTGACCTTTCACGTGCGTATGAAAGCTCCTCAACAACACCGGTCGGATCGGTTAGATCCGGGTTCATAGCAGACGCTGCGGACGTTCCTTCAACGCCGTGGTTCCAGGAGTGATTGTTGTTAGTGCCATCCTGGTTATTCTCCAGGTTCGCCATGTTGTGCTTATGGTCGTAGGAGGTGAGGTCGGCCAGGGCAAATCCGTCGTGTGCCGTCAGGAAGTTGACGGAAGCCAGCGGGCCACGCTTCGCGCCCGGTTGCCATCCGAACATGTCTGCAGATCCGGATAGGCGAGTAGCCAGATCATTGGGACCGGACACCTGCCGTCCAGCGGACTGCTGTTGGAAGTCCGTCAGCCAGAACTTGCGAATCGAGTCCCGATAGCGATCGTTCCACTCCCCGAACGGTATCGGGAAATGCCCGGTTTGCCAGCCGCCGAGGCCAAGATCCCAAGGCTCCGCAATCAGCTTGACGTCACGTAGGACGGGGTCTTGAGCCGCTGCAACCAGGAAGGGATGGAAGTCGGTGTACCCCGTGTCTAGGCGACCAAGAGTTGTGGCGAGATCAAAACGGAACCCGTCAACACCCATCGATTCAACCCAGTAGCGCAGGGAGTCCAGGGTCATCTGCACGACGCGTTCTTCCGAAAAGTTCAACGTGTTGCCACACCCGGTGTCATCAATCATGTAGCGAGGACGGTCGAGGACGCGGCGGTAGTACAGGAGAGAGTCGAGCCCGCGCCAACATACAGTCGGTCCAGTGTCTCCGCCCTCGCACGTGTGGTTGTAGACAACATCCAGGATGACCTCTATCCCGGCGCCATGCAGGATAGAAACCATGCCGCGGAACTCGTCAACAACGGCCCGCGGCCCTTGCGACTGTGAGGACCGGGTCGCAAACGATGGTTCCGGGGCAAAGAACGACATCGTCGAGTATCCCCAGTAGTTTGTTAGCCCACGTTCCGTGAGGAAGGGTTCATCCATCTTCGCGTGGACAGGGAGAAGCTCGAGTGTCGTCACGCCGAGGGATTTGATGTACTCGATTGTTGCTGGGTGGGCGAGACCCGCATAAGTGCCCCTGAGTTCCTCCGGTACGCCAGGGAGATTCTTGGTGAAACCCTTAACGTGCAACTCGTAGAGGACCGTGTGATCGGGGCTGATACGAGGGCGTGGTGCGATAGCGAAGCCATTGCCAATCACCACGGACACGGGGGCGAACAGGGCGGAGTTGAGGTTCGACTGCGCGAGAGGATATGTCGTCGGGTACATTTCGTGGTCGACATGGTGGGCGTGCAGAGCCGCGCTCAGTTCAGGGGTGCCTGAGATGGCGCGCGCATACGGATCCATAAGGAATTTTGAAGGGTTGTAGTAGAGCCCCGCATCGGGGTCCCACGGGCCGAAGGCTCGGAACCCATAGGTTGCGCCCTCGCTAATGCCATCGAGGTGTCCGTGCCACAGGCCTCTGTCAGGTCCGTGAAGGGCCCAGCGTTGTTCTCTTCTTCCGCTTCCCTCTCCCGACACCACACAGAAGTCAACTGCGGTCGCATGTGCTGCAACTACTGAGATATCCACACCCCCGTCAGGGCACACCCAAACCCCAATCCGGTCAGGGTTGGGGCTCACTCGAGGAACGGGCGTGGGCGAGGGGAGAAGTACGGTTTCATTGGGCCGCGTTGCATTAGGGCTTGTCACGTTGTTCCCCCCGGTCCATTGCGCTCCGCCACCACTCCAAGGCATGGCTCTTCATACCCCAAGCTTGCACCATCTTCTGACCTTCAGAGCCCGATCTCACCAACAAGCGTCCAAATGTGCATGGCAGACTATTCTCATGAGAATCGTTGTATGTGTAAAACATGTCCCAGATGCTGACTCGGACAGGCGAATAGAGCAGGGGCGTTTGGTACGCGGTGAGGATGATGTCCTCAATGAACTGGACGAACACGCCATTGAGGCAGCCGTTTCGATTGTCGAAGATCTGGGCGGTGAAGTAGTTGCGCTAACAATGGGACCGGCAGACTCCGAGGACGCACTGGTGAGAGCCCTGCAGATGGGAGCGGACCGTGGTGTCCTCATTAGCGATGATTCACTTGCGGGGGCAGATGCCGTTGGAACCGCCAGAATCCTTGCTCGGGCGATCGAAGTGATCGGGGACGAAGGGCCGGTTGACCTGGTGCTTACGGGAATGGCGAGCCTCGATGGAATGACCTCAATGCTTGCACCCGCTTTAGCAACATACTTGAACTGGCCGCTGCTCGACATTGCCCATTCCGTTGAGATTGCTGCCGATGCTCCCAGCACCGTCACCGTCGAGCGCAGGGTTGATGGCTCACTGGACACGCTGAAGGCACGTACCCCCGTCGTGGTTTCCGTGACCGACCAGGTCAACGAGCCCCGCTATCCGTCATTCAAGGACCTTCGTGCAGCTCGGGCCAAGCCCCTTGACATCTGGGAAGGTTGGGATTGGGCGGGTCCTGCTAGCGAACTTGAGTCCCTGCCCATCAGCGCGATTGAGGTGGTCGCGGCGACCCCCGTTCAGCGCGAAGAGGGCGTGGTCATCACAGATTCCGGCGAGGGCGGCAGCGCGTTGGCTGCGTTCCTCGCAGACAAGATTGAGAAGTAGGGAGGACAGTCGACATGGAACGGATTGACAAGCCCATACTGGTCGTTGTTGAGAATGAGAAGACCATTGACGAACCAACCCTGTCCTTAGCGTCGGTGAAAGTCCTCCATTTCGCCCGAACTCTAACAACCGGCACCGTTGCCGCTCTCAGCGTGGCGCAGGACATTGACGAGGACGGGCTTCGCCTTGGCGGGGCTGACGTCATCTATGTGCCCGAATCTGGCGGCTACTCACCCCTGGTTCCAGCTGCAATCGCTGACACCGCGCGCTCAGCCGTAGAAAACCTGGGTGATGTTGGTGCTGTGCTGACGGTTACCACCTACCTTGGTCGCGCTGTGACAGCTATGCTGGCAACCGCATTTCAAGCGGGCGGAGCCGTCGACGTCACCCGTGTTTGGGTGAGCGGATCTGAACTCTTTGCACAGAAAGCGGCCCTTGGTGGCGCGTGGGAGACATCCTTCCACACCACGCAGGGTGCCCCTGTTCTGGCAGTTAGGCCGGGGTTTGGGGACAAAGAGGGACCAGCGGGCGAAGGAGAGATCGTCTCGCTCGCACCCCGACTCTCCTCGGGCGCACTGCAGGTCGAGGTTATTTCTCACGTGGTCGAACCGAAAGGATCGCGTGTCTCGTTGACCGATGCGGATGTGGTTGTTGCGGGAGGGCGCGGCACGAATGGCGATTTCACCTTGGTTGAGAATCTCGCAGATGCCCTCGGAGGGGCAGTTGGAGCCACTCGCGTAGCCTGTGACGAAGGATGGGTCCCGCGAGCGGCTCAGATTGGCCAGACTGGGGTGACAGTTGCTCCCAAACTGTTTGTGGGTCTCGGCGTCTCCGGAGCGGTCCATCACACGTGTGGGATGCTGGGATCACAGATTATCGTCGCGGTCGTTGATGACCCGGATGCTCCCATAATTGAACTCGCAGATTTCACGGTTGTGGGGGACGTAAGCGAGGTCGTGCCGCAGGCTCTGGAAATCCTTTCGGCACAAAGCTAGGGACGCCACCAAGTTGAGGAAAACTCTCGACAAACCCCCACTCGGTCCCGTCTATCTAGACCACGCAGCAACCACCCCCATGCGAGCGTCCGCGAAGCGGGCCTGGCTTGAGACCGTTGATGAACTCTCGGCTCGACCGGGAAACCCCTCGTCGCTCCACGCTGGTGGACGAGGTGCCCGGTTGCTGTTGGAGCAGGCGCGCGAACGGCTGGCCGAGGCGCTTGGTGGCGAACGTGCCGAAGTGGTCTTCACTTCCGGCGCAACGGAGTCAGCCGCTCTGGGAGTTTCAGGTGCTGCATTGGGCCGCAGAGCGATGCTCCCCGAATCAGAGTGGGCGTGGCTACTTTCAGGTGTGGAACACCCGGCAGTTCTTGAACAACGCGTGCCCCTACGTGCGACCGGCATTACTGACCTGATGATCCCGTTGCAAGATGACGGAGTCATCGACCTGGACGAGGACGCCCTGGCGTCTCGTACGGCCGGGCGTGAGATTGCCCTTGGTTCGCTGGCAATGGTTTGCTCCGAGACCGGAGTGATTCAGCCACTTGAGGAGTTCACGCAGATCTGCCGCAGACTTGCACCTGGTGCGTACGTGCATTCCGATGCGACGCAAGCGATCGGTAACCTTCCTGTGTCGTTCTCTGCTCTCGGCCTTGACCTCATGACGATTGGCGGTCACAAATTTGGGGCGCCAGTGGGAACCGGCGCACTGCTTGTAAAGAGAGGTGTAGCACTCAAGTCCGATCGGCCCGGAGGTGGCCACGAAAGAGGGATTCGCTCAGGAACCCCGGATGTTGCCGGCGCGGTTGCTCTTAGCGTCGCAGCACAGGAAGCAGTGGGTGAACTCGGTGAGCGTCGACGTGTGACAGCCAAAATGCGCGCCAAACTTCTGGGGGGACTTCCCGAGCAAGTTGCGCTGACAACGACTGCCGGAGCCGTTGAGTCGATAGTTCACCTCAGCCTCCCGACTGCCCACCCCGAGGTCATCCTGCTAGAGATGGACCGCCAGGGCATCCACGTTTCAGCCGGTTCCGCGTGCCACGCAGGCGTTACCAGACCCTCTTCCGTCCTCCTCCACATGGGGCGTGATGAACACTCCGCCCTCGGGGTTCTCAGAGTGTCAATGAGTGCCACAACTTCAGAAGAAGAGATTGACAGATTCCTCGCAGCTTTGCCCCACGCTCTTGAGCAAGCGCAACGGATGGACCAGTATGACCTGCGAGGTAGCTCCCGGTCATTTCGCCGAAAGGGTGGGGAGATGGAAGGTCAAGGGGTACCAAAATGAGAGTTCTTGCGGCACTGTCGGGCGGCGTTGATTCAGCTGTTGCAGCGGCGCTTGCGGTCGACGCCGGTCATGATGTCACAGCCGTGCACATGGCGTTGTCTAGTGAACCGCAAGCCTGCCGGGTCGGATCCCGGGGCTGCTGCTCGTTAGAGGACTCCCAAGATGCGGCGCGAGCTGCGGAGATCCTCGGGGTTCCCTTCTATGTTTGGGACCTTTCGGAGCAGTTCGAAGAGACTGTCATTGACGACTTCTTGGCGGAGTACCGAGCGGGGCACACACCGAACCCCTGCGTTCGTTGTAATGAGTTCGTGAAGTTCAAAGAGTTGCTGGATCGCGGTCGGGCCCTAGGTTTCGATGCGGTTTGCACGGGTCACTACGCGAAGTTGGTCCATGGACCAGATGGCTGCGAACTTCATCGCGGCGATGATGAGTTGAAGGACCAGAGTTACGTTCTGGCGGTGATGGGCCGCGACGAGCTATCGCATGTTCTACTTCCACTGGGCGATGCGCCCTCGAAGGCATGGGTCCGTGAGCAGGCGGAAATCCGTGGTCTTGGGGTTTCCAACAAACCTGATTCGTACGATATTTGCTTCATTCCCGACGGTGACACGGGCGGATTCCTTGAGCGCCACCTCGGCTCGGCGCCCGGGCAGATTGTCGATGAAGACGGCACGGTGCTCGGTGAGCATTCCGGGTATTACAAGTACACGATCGGGCAGAGAAAGGGCCTGCGCATTGGGACGCCCTCGACATCAGGAAAACCAAGGTACGTATTGGCGACCGAACCTGCAACCAATACCGTAGTGGTAGGCGAGTCGACTCTACTTTCCGTGAACACGATCGCGACCAGGAACCTGGTTTGGCAGTCAGCTCCGGAAGACCTCGTTGTGGACGAGGACGCGCAGGAAGCGTTTGGTACAGCAATGGGGACAAGGGCCCTGAGAGACGTCCCTGAGAACGTCTTCACGGTGCAGATTCGAGCTCACGGCACACCAACGGTGGTTGCTGCTCTGCAGGTTGTGTCCGCGCACGACGGGGACGCCCTCGAACACTTGGTCGTTAAGCTGGCGGAGCCGATCCGTGGGGTCGCACCCGGCCAGTCCCTGGTGGTCTACAAGGGGCGCCGAGTTGTTGCAGAGGGGACCATTGCGACTGCGGTGAGGACTGCGATGTCGGTCTCATCATCGCAGCGTACGAATGTGGCATAGTTTGTAATCAGCCGTGTTTTGGGGCCGCGACACGCCCGAAACGTGAGCATTGGAGTCGAAGATGCCGACGGGGTGGTGTGTATCTCGTCCCAGGGAGTTGGCGTTGGGGGCCAAGGCATGCCAAACTATGCAAGCTGCCCTGCGCAAGCGGGGTAGTCCTGGACGCGGTAGACGCTGAAGGTTGAGGCACTTTTCGGTTCCTCCTTCTTCAGTGCGTACTTGCAGAAAGGTAAGGCCCGGGCACCAGAGCCTGGCCGACGGGAATACCCCACAGCCCTAGTTTCCAAAGTGGAAGCAGGTCGGGGCTCAGTTCGCTGAGTTCCGATTCCGACAGGGTTCAAGACGTGGGAGAACAAGTCGGCACTAGCGGACCCCGGAGCCGTAGTTCTTTTGACAAGACATAGGCCCAACCAGAGCCGATCTGGAAGCCGCAACGGTGTGCGTCTCATCGCAGACACGCCCGAATGCGGGGGCCGGTGACGAATCTGTACGAGAAGAGGTAGACGGCATGGCGGCACAAAAAATCCGCATCCGGCTGAAGTCGTATGACCACGAGGTCATCGATAGCTCTGCGCGCAAGATTGTAGATACTGTGCAGCGTGCTGGTGCCACTGTCGTGGGCCCGGTGCCGCTTCCGACCGAGAAGAACGTGTTTGTCGTTATTCGGTCGCCGCACAAGTACAAGGACAGCCGCGAGCAGTTCGAGATGCGCACGCATAAGCGGCTCATCGACATCATTGATCCCACGCCCAAGGCCGTTGATTCGCTTATGCGTCTCGACCTGCCGGCGGACGTGAACATCGAGATTAAACTCTGAGGACATCGGAATGACTACTGACACCAAGACTGCGGCCCTACTCGGCCGCAAGCTCGGCATGACCCAGGTCTGGGACGAGGACGGAAAAGTTGTCCCCCTGACGGTTGTGCAGGTTGGCAAGAACGTCGTTACTCAGGTGCGTACCGAAGAGAACGACGGCTACTCTGCCGTCCAAATTGGCTTTGAGGATATTGATCCTCGTCGCGTGACCAAGCCTCTGCTTGGCCACTTTGAAAAGGCCGGGGTTACACCCAAGCGCCACCTCGCGGAGTTCCGCACAGCCGAAGCCGCAGATTTTGCGGTTGGCTCGGAACTTGCAGCCGACACCTTTGAAGTGGGCCAGAAGGTTGATGTTTCTGGCAACACCAAGGGCAAGGGCTTCGCAGGTGTGATGAAGCGTCACGGCTTTGCAGGTGGCCCAGCATCACACGGCGCTCACAAAATCCACCGCAAGCCCGGTTCAATCGGTGCTTGTGCGACTCCTGGTCGCATCTTCCGCGGACAGCGCATGGCTGGCCGCATGGGTGGAGAAAAGCGCACGGTCCAGAACCTGATTGTTCAGGGCGTCGACACAGAACGTGGCCTCCTGCTGATCAAGGGCGCTATTCCTGGCCCTCGTAAGGCTGTTGTCATGGTTCGTACCGCTGTGAAGGGGGCCTGAGCATGGCGAAGAACATCACCGCAGGTGAAGATCGTAAGGTTCCTGTCTACGACGCCGAAGGCGCAAAGACGAAGGCAACCGTTGTTCTCCCGGCGTCGATTTTCGACGTTGCTCTGAACATTCCACTTATCCACCAGGTCGTCGAGGCGCAGCGTGCTGCAGCCCGACAGGGAACCCACGCGACGAAGACTCGCTCGGAGGTTTCCGGCGGCGGGAAGAAGCCGTGGCGTCAGAAGGGTACAGGTCGCGCTCGTCAGGGTTCGATCCGCGCTCCCCAGTGGAAGGGTGGAGCTGTTGTCCACGGACCACAGCCGCGTGACTACTCGCAGCGCACACCCAAGAAGATGATTGCGGGCGCTCTGCGCTCTGCACTGTCGGATCGCGCTCGTAACGACGCGATTATCGTCTTCTCAAGCCTTGTGTCGTCTGATACTCCTTCCACGAAGGCAGCAATCGCGACACTGCGCGCAGTTACAGATGCCAAGAAGGTTCTGATCGTTATCGATCGTGAGCAGGCTGGAGCAGAGGTCGCTGTACGTTCTTTCAAGAACATTGAGGGCGTAGGCATCGTCTGGTCGGATCAGTTGAACACATATGACGTGGTTGATTCAGATCGCGTTGTGTTCACCGAAGCAGCCCTCGCCGCCTACATCGAGCGCATCAACAAGGCACGCGCCCACGCGGCACGCGAAATCGCTGAGGCGCAGGACGAGGTCGTTGAGTCCAAGGTCAAGGCGAAGAAGGAAGCGAAGGCAGACAAGACCACGGAGTCTTACGAAGCCGATCACGCCAAGAAGGAAGCCAAGACCGCTAAGGCCGAAGCTGCAAAAAAGGCTAAGGAGGACGACAAGTGAGCCTCGAAGCAACAAAGAATCCGCGTGACATCATCTTGAAGCCCGTCGTGACTGAGAAGTCATCGCTGAGCCAGGACGAAGGAAAGTACACGTTTGAAGTTGACCCCAGGGCCAACAAGACGGAAATCAAGAACGCGATCGAAGATCTCTTTGGCGTGAAGGTAGAGAAGGTGGCGACTCAGAACCGTCAGGGCAAGGCTTTCCGCCGCCGTGATGGTCTTGGACGTCGCAAGAACGTCAAGCGTGCGATCGTCACTGTCCGCGAAGGTTCCATCGACATTTTCGGTGAGTCCGGGATCTAGAGCGCAGGGGTAGAAGAAATATGGCTATTCGCAAATATAATCCGACGACTCCTGGTCGTCGCCACGGGAGCGTCTCAGACTTCTCTGAGATCACGCGCTCTTACCCTGAAAAGTCTCTGGTGCGTCCGATCACGAAGACTGGTGGACGTAACTCCTACGGACGAGTCACTTCTCGCCACCGCGGTGGCGGCCACAAGCGCGCGTACCGTTTGATTGACTTCAAGCGGAATGACAAAGATGGCGTACCAGCACGTGTTGCGCAGATCGAATACGATCCCAACCGCACTGCTAACATCGCTCTGCTGCACTACGCAGACGGAGAGAAGCGTTACATCATCGCTCCTCAGGGTGTGACGGTTGGAACGGTTATTGAGAACGGTCCTAAGGCCGATATCAAGCCGGGTAACAACCTGCCCATGCGCAACATTCCACTGGGTACTGTGATCCACGCTGTTGAACTCAACGCTGGACAGGGAGCACGTCTGGCTCGGTCTGCGGGATCTTCGATCCAGCTGGTTGCCAAGGAAGGTCGCTTCGCTCAGTTGCGTCTACCCTCGGGTGAGATCCGCAATGTGGATGTTGACTGCCGTGCAACGATCGGCACCGTAGGGAACGCCGAACAAGGCAATATTTCCCTCGGCAAGGCTGGTCGCGCACGTTGGAAGGGCCAGCGTCCCAAGGTTCGTGGTGTTGCTATGAACCCGGTCGATCACCCACACGGTGGCGGCGAGGGGCGTACCTCTGGTGGCCGGCACCCGGTCAGCCCATGGGGTAAGCCTGAAGGCCGTACTCGGCGTCCGAATAAGGCGAGCGACAAGCAGATTGTTCGCCGTCGTCGTACTGGCAACAAGCGCTGATAGGGAGCTGGACACATGCCACGTAGTTTGAAGAAGGGTCCCTACGTAGACCCAAGCTTGCAGAAGAAGGTCGACGAGCAGATTGAGAAGGGTACGAAGCAGGTCATCAAGACTTGGTCGCGCCGCTCGATGATTACTCCGGACTTCCTGGGCCTCACCTTCGCAGTTCACGACGGTCGCCGCCATGTGCCGGTGTACGTCACCGAATCTATGGTTGGTCACAAGCTCGGCGAGTTTGCGCCTACGCGCACTTTCCGTAGCCACGTGAAGGACGACCGTAAGGGCCGGCGTCGCTAGACGCTGGGGAAGCAAGGAGCTAGAAGATGGAAGCCAAGGCGAAGGCGCGCTACGTTCGCGTCACGCCCCAGAAGGCACGACGGGTCGTTAACGAGGTCCGTGGGAAGTCCTTCCTTGAGGCAGCCGACATGCTTACGTTCGCCCCCCAGCGGGTGGCCCGTGATGTCAACAAGATTCTTCACTCGGCAGTTGCCAATGTGAAGGTCCTTGCCGACAAGAACGGTGAGAACGTACAGGATGCCGATTTGTGGATTCTTGAGACATATGTCGATGAGGGTCCGACTATGAAGCGTTTCCAGCCACGCGCCCAGGGCCGTGCAGGAACGATTCTGAAGCGTACCAGCCACATCACTGTGGTTGTTGGAACTAAAGACGAGAAGGAAGGGGATCGCTAGATGGGCCAGAAGGTAAACCCCACTGGTTTCCGCCTGGGGATCACCACCGAACACCGTTCGCGGTGGTTCTCGGACTCGACTACCAAGGGACAGCGCTACAGCGACTATGTAGCCGAGGACGTCAAGATCCGCGAGGTTCTTTCGGACGGCCTCGAACGTGCTGGCATCTCTAAGGTAGAGATCGAGCGCACGCGGGATCGCGTACGAGTTGACCTGCACACTGCACGTCCAGGCATTGTCATTGGACGTCGTGGTGCTGAGGCAGACCGTTTGCGTCAGGACCTGGAGAAGCTCACGGGCAAGCAGGTACAGCTGAACATCCTTGAGGTCAAGAACCCCGAGATTGATGCTCAGTTGGTTGCCCAGGGAGTAGCAGAGCAGCTTGCTGCACGCGTCTCCTTCCGCCGGGCAATGCGTAAGGCAATGCAGTCTGCGCAGCGCGCGGGAGCAAAGGGCATTCGTGTCCAGTGCTCCGGGCGACTTGGTGGCGCAGAAATGTCACGTAGCGAGTTCTACCGTGAGGGCCGCGTGCCCTTGCAGACGCTGCGCGCAAACATTGATTACGGCTTCTTTGAAGCACGTACCACATTCGGCCGCATTGGCGTCAAGGTGTGGATCTACAAGGGTGACATGACCGAACGCGAGTTCGCACGTGCCCAGGCCGAGCAGGCGAACCGTGGCGGAGGACGCCGCGGAGATCGTCGCGGTGGTCCGGGACGTCGTGGCGGGCGTGATGGAGGCGCTGGACGCACTCCTCGCACCGGTGGTCAGGGAACCGAAGCTGCCGATCAGGCTCCCGCAACCGCTGACGCGGATCTGCAGGCACCTGTCGCTGAGACCGCTACGGAGGCCTGAAGCACATGCTGATTCCCCGTCGAGTAAAGTACCGCAAGCAGCACCGGCCAAACCGTAAGGGCATGGCCAAGGGTGGCACGGAGTTGGCCTTCGGCGACTACGGCATTCAAGCGCTGGAGCACGCCTACCTGACCAACCGTCAGATCGAGGCAGCTCGTATCGCTATGACGCGTCACATCAAGCGTGGCGGTAAGGTTTGGATCACTGTGTTCCCGGACCGCCCGCTAACAAAGAAGCCTGCCGAGACCCGCATGGGTTCGGGTAAGGGTGCTCCTGAATGGTGGGTTGCCCCGATTAAGCCCGGACGCATTCTGTTTGAGCTTGGTGGTGTCCCGGAGCCTTTGGCACGTGAGGCTATGCGCCGCGCCCGTCACAAGCTTCCGATTAAGACCCGATTTGTGGTCCGTGAGGGTGTGGAGAACTGATGGCAGACAACGTATTGACCACAGCGGATCTAGATGCAATGGATGACGCTGCACTCCGCAAGGAGCTGGAGCGCGCTAAGGCCGAACTGTTCAACTTGCGTTTTTCGCAGGCTGTCGGAGGTCTTGAGGATTCGGGTCGCATGAAGGCAGTTCGCAAGAACATTGCCCGCATTTACACGATTGCGCGTGAACGTGAACTTGGTTTCCGTACTGCGCCCGGTAGCGAGGATTAGAAGAGATGGCAGATTCAACTGCTCCCGAGCGTAATCAGCGCAAGACGCGCCGAGGCTATGTCTCGAGCGACAAGATGGATAAGACCGTCGTGGTGGTCCTTGAGGACCGCATCAAGCACCCGCTGTACGGCAAGGTGCTTCGCAAGGCCGTCAAGGTCAAGGCACACGATGAAAATAACGAATGCGGCGTGGGTGACCTCGTGCGCATCATGGAGACTCGTCCGCTGTCAGCGACAAAGCACTGGCGCGTAGTCGAGATCCTGGAAAAGGCGAAGTAGTGAGTTGGGCCAAAGGATCACTCCTTTGGCCCAACATTCCACTAGCATTTCCAAGCAACCAAATCCGTTCGGCCAGGCTCTCTGGCTCGCCAGAGAGAACCAGCACGACGACAGGAGTCATAAGGAATGATCCAGCAGGAGTCACGACTCAAGGTCGCTGATAACACGGGCGCAAAGGAACTTCTTTGCATCCGTGTTTTGGGCGGCTCGGGTCGGCGCTACGCGGGCATTGGCGACACGATTGTCGCCTCGGTCAAGGACGCGATCCCAGGCGGCAACGTCAAGAAGGGTGAAGTCGTCAAGGCTGTCATAGTCCGCACGAAGAAACCATCCCGTCGGTTGGATGGCTCATACATCCGTTTCGACGAAAACTCGGCCGTTATCTTGAAAGCTGACGGTAGCGAACCGCGTGGCACGCGCATTTTCGGCCCTGTCGGCCGTGAACTGCGTGACAAGAAGTTCATGCGCATCGTCTCGCTAGCACCGGAGGTAATCTGATGGCCGCGAAGATCAAAAAGGGTGACCTCGTAGAGGTCGTTCGAGGACGTACATCGGACTCGAAGAAGATGAATGCGCGCAATGCTCGCCGCGACGCCGAGGGTCTTGAGCCATTGGCAGCGGGGGACAAAGGCAAACAGGGTCGTGTCATCAAGGTTTTCCCTGAGGATGGCACAGCACTGGTCGAAGGTGTAAACCTGAAGACGCGCCACGTCCGTCCCGGACAGTCCGGCGATCAGGGGGGCATCGTGACAAGCGAAGCACCAATTTCCCTGGCAAAGCTCGCCCTCGTCGACCCTTCGACTGGCAAGCCAGTTCGCGTCGGGTTCCGTGAGGACGTCGTGGAGCGCGATGGCAAAAAGAAGACCATCCGTGTTCGCGTTGCCCGTGGTGGCAGCCGCCGTGGCATCACACCGGGTAAGGAGCTTGACGCATGAGCCCGCGTTTGAAGGAAAAGTACGAGGACAAGGTCAAGGCGGAACTGATTGAACAGTTCAATCTTGAGAACGTCATGCAGGTTGGCAAGCCGGTAAAGGTTGTCGTCAACATGGGTGTGGGTGAAGCCGCTCGGGATGCGAAGGCTCTCGATGGTGCTATTGCCGACCTCCAGGCGATCACAGGTCAGAAGCCGCGCATCAACCGCGCCAAGAAGTCCATTGCCCAGTTCAAGCTTCGCGAGGGCCAGGCAATCGGTGCGTCCGTAACGCTACGTGGCGATCGCATGTGGGAGTTCCTGGATCGACTGCTGTCGGTTTCGCTGCCCCGTATTCGCGACTTCCGCGGCTTGTCTCCCAAGCAGTTTGACGGACATGGCAACTACACCTTTGGTTTGACAGAACAGTCCATGTTCCACGAAATCAACGTTGACAACATTGACCGTGTTCGCGGTATGGACGTCACCATTGTTACGTCTGCAGATACCGATGAGCAGGGGCGTGAGCTCTTGCGTAAACTCGGTTTCCCTTTCAAGGAGGCGTAACCGATGGCAAAAACATCGCTGAAAATCAAGGCTAGCCGCAAGCCCAAGTTTGCTGTGCGTGCCTACACCCGGTGCAACCGTTGCGGTCGACCCAAGTCGGTCTACCGTAAGTTCGGCCTGTGCCGCATCTGCCTGCGTGAACTCGCCCTTAAGGGTGACCTCCCGGGCGTAACGAAGAGCAGCTGGTAACACTTACGACGTAGGTCTACGGGCATTACGCCCGATAGCGGAAACCGCGTCGAGGAAGGGGTCCGCCCCAAAATGACAATGACTGATCCAATCGCAGATATGCTAACGCGTCTGCGCAACGCGAACCAGGCTCACCATGAGTCTGTGTCGATGCCGTACTCCAAACTGAAGAATGCCATTGCGCAGATTCTCCTCAGTGAGGGCTACATCAAGGCGATTTCTGTCGAGGATGCCCGTGTGGGCAAGACTCTGGTACTCAGCCTGAAGTACGGAAACAAGCGCGAAAGGGCCATCACCGGCCTGCGGCGCATTTCCAAGCCGGGGCTGCGTGTATACGCGAAGTCCACAAACCTCCCGCAGGTCCGCGGTGGTCTAGGCGTGGCGATTCTTTCGACCTCGTCCGGATTGCTGACAGATCGCCAGGCGGCCGACAAAGCCGTGGGCGGCGAAGTTGTCGCCTACGTCTGGTAAGGGAAGAGCGAATGTCACGTATCGGTAAGCAGCCGGTGGTTATTCCCGCCGGTGTAGAAGTAAAGATTGACGGAAACGTCGTCACCGTTGTGGGCCCGAAGGGGACTCTCACTCAGGAACTGCGTGCCCCCATCACCGCGAAGGTTGAGGGTGGCGAGGTTGTTCTTGAGCGCCCCGTGGATACCCGTGAGGCGCGCGCATTGCACGGCCTGTACCGGACCCTCGTCGCGAACATGGTGGAGGGTGTCACCAACGGGTACTCGAAGACACTTGAGATTGTCGGTACCGGTTACCGTGCAACTCAGAAGGGCGCGAATGTCGAGTTTGCGCTTGGGTACTCGCACTCGATCACGGTGGAACCAGAAGCCGGTATTGAACTTGCGGTCCCTTCACAGACCAAGGTCGTGGTGAGCGGAATCGACAAGCAGCAGGTAGGCGAAGTCGCGGCGAACATACGCAAGCTGCGCAAACCAGAGCCTTACAAGGGCAAGGGTATTCGCTACGAGGGCGAAGTCGTACGTCGCAAGGTCGGAAAGGCGGGTAAGTGATGGCTTACGCGGTCAAAGGTAAGGGCAAGGTTATTGCTCGTAAGCGCCGCCACCAGCGTGTGCGTCAGAAGGTCAATGGCACCGCCAGTCGTCCTCGGCTGGTCGTCACCCGCTCGAACCGTCACATGTTCGCCCAGGTTGTCAACGACACTGAGGGCAACACCGTAGTGTGGGCGTCCACCATGGAGCCCGAACTACGCAGCGACGATGCGAAGAAGACGGACAAGGCTCGTAAGGTCGGTGAGCTCATCGCTCAGCGTGCCAAAGAGGCCGGCATTGAAGAGGTCGTATTTGACCGCGGTGGCAACGTCTACCACGGCCGAGTTGCGGCAGTAGCGGAAGGCGCCCGTGAGGGCGGCCTGAAGCTGTAGGCGCGAGAAAAGGAAGAGAGAGTATCTGATGGCTGCACAGCAGCGAGGTAGTAACGATCAGGACAGTTCCGCGCGCCAGAGCCGCGATGGGGCAGGTCAGGGTCAAGGCCAGGGCCGTGGTCGTGGTGGCCGCGGTGGTGACCGTCGCGACAACCGTCGCGAACAAGATCGCAATCAGTATCTGGAGCGTGTTGTCGCTATCAACCGTGTGTCGAAGGTTGTGAAGGGTGGCCGACGCTTTTCCTTCACCGCCCTCGTCGTTGTCGGCGATGGCGAAGGTATGGTCGGGATCGGTTACGGCAAGGCCAAGGAAGTTCCAGCGGCTATTGCCAAGGGTGTTGAGGAAGCAAAGAAGAGCTTCTTCCGCGTTCCCATGATTCGCAGGTCGATTCCCCACAAGGTTCAAGGTGAAGATGCAGCGGGCGTAGTAATGTTGCGTCCTGCCTCTCCGGGTACCGGTGTAATCGCCGGTGGTCCTGTGCGCGCCGTACTGGAATGCGCTGGCATTCACGATGTGCTGACGAAGTCACTTGGATCTTCAAACGCAATCAACATCGTGCGTGCAACAGTTGCAGCGCTCAAGCAGCTTGATGAGCCTGAGGCAGTGGCTGCTCGTCGTGGCCTCCCACTGGAGCGTGTAGCACCGGCAGCAATGCTTCGTGCACGTGCAGAAGGTGTTGCTGACAAGAAGGCAGCGGCGGAAGCCGCTGAAGCAGACAAGGCAGCAGCGGGGGTGAGCAACTGATGGCGAAGGTCGAAATCACTCTGAAGAAGTCACTTTCCGGCCAGAAAGAGAACATTCGCGAGTCCGCGAAGTCCCTGGGTCTGAAGAAGATTGGTCAAAAGACTGTCCGTGAGGACACCGCGGTTGTTCGAGGCCAAATTCAAACAATCAAGCACCTGGTAGAAGTAGAGGAGGCGAAGTAGGTATGGCTACTAACAAGAAGAACGCCAATCTGCCCGCCGAGGGCGAGGTGTTGAGGCTACATCACTTGGCTCCCGCACCCGGTGCCAAGAAGGATCGCACCCGTGTGGGTCGTGGTGAAGGTTCCAAGGGTAAGACCGCGGGTCGCGGCACCAAGGGAACCAAGGCACGCTATCAGGTTCCCCTCGGATTCGAGGGTGGCCAGATGCCCATCCACATGCGTCTTCCGAAACTGCGTGGGTTCACAAACCCCTTCCGTGTCGAGTACCAGGTTGTAAATCTGGACACTCTGGCTGGTGCTTACCCTGAGGGTGGTTCAGTCACGGTTGAGGATCTTGTCGCCAAGCGTCTTGTACGTAAGGGAGAGCCGGTCAAGGTTCTCGGTGGCGGCGAAATCGCAGTGGCACTGGAAGTTGAGGTCGACAAGTGGTCGGCTTCGGCAGAGGCGAAAATCAAGGAGGCGGGCGGCTCAATCTCCGCTCGCTAGTAAGAGTGGAGGGTACCGAAACTCGGTGCCCTCCCTTTTTCTTACATCAAATTTGTGCTTGCTCATCGAATGTGGGCACCGCAACCCGACTTAGGAAGTAGTCTGGGCTAGTCTCAAAGCTTGTCCAGATGGCTAATGCCCCCCGGGGTTTGGAGGAAGTGTGTTCAAGGCTTTCGCACAGGCATTCCGTACGCCTGATCTGCGACGAAAGATTCTCTTTTCGTTGCTAATCATGGCTCTGTACCGCCTTGGAACCTTTATTCCCACACCGGGAGTGTCGGCTTCGAACGTAAATGCGTGTCTCGCCCAGCAGGAATCAACTTCTGTGCTCGACATGTTCAACCTGTTCTCGGGCGGCGCTTTGATGCAGCTGTCCATCTTCGCCCTCGGCATCATGCCGTACATTACGGCGTCGATCATCATCCAGGTTCTCAGGGTCGCAGTGCCAAGGTTGCAGGATCTACATCTTGAGGGACAGTCGGGACAGTCAAAGCTGACTCAGTACACCCGCTATCTGACAATCTTCCTGGCGATCTTGCAGTCGACAACGATGATCACAATGGCAGCGTCCGGGCAGATGTTCCCCAACTGCCCCAATGAGGTCATCCCGAATGCAACATTCGCGACCTACCTATTCATGGTTGTGGTTATGACCGCGGGGACGTCCGTCATCATGTGGTTCGGCGAACTCATTACGGAGCGCGGAGTCGGCAACGGAATGTCCCTGCTGATCTTCACTTCGATCGTCGCAACTATGCCCATGCAGCTGTGGGACATCGGAATGACCAAAGGCTGGCTGACGGTCTTGGCCATTCTGGTGATCATCTTGGCAGTAACGGTTGCGGTCGTTTACGTTGAACAAGCGCAGAGGCGAATCCCCGTTCAGTACGCCAAGCGAATGGTCGGTCGGCGCACCTACGGTGGGACCACTACCTACATCCCACTGAAGATCAACATGGCGGGTGTTATCCCCGTTATCTTCTCCACTTCCATCCTGGGTCTACCGCCGTTGATTGCACAGTTTGGAGATCCCGCATCTGGCTGGGTGCAGTGGATTGGACGAAACTTCTCCCATCAGAGCGGTTGGTACATGTTGACCAACGCTGCGCTGATCCTGGCGTTTGCCTTCTTCTACACTTCCATCACCTTCAACCCTGATGAAGTCTCTGACAACATGAAGCGCTACGGTGGGTTCATTCCTGGGTACAGGGCAGGCAAACCTACCGCGGACTACCTGCGTTACGTCATCAACCGCATCACCACTGTCGGATCGATCTACCTGGTGATTGTTGCGATTCTGCCTTCGATAATCATGATCCCGCTGAACCTCGGTCCGAACCAGATGCCATTTGGCGGAACCACCCTATTGATCATGGTTGGTGTCGGCCTGCAGACCGTCAAGGAAGTAAACTCTCAACTACAACAGCACCACTATGAGGGATTCTTGAAATGACCGCGATGATCCTGCTCGGTCCGCCCGCCGTTGGGAAGGGCACACAGGCTGTCTGGCTTGCGGAGTGCCTGGGCGTTCCGACAATTTCGACGGGGCAGATCTTCAGAAGCAACATCGAGGACGGCACTGAGTTAGGTCGACTCGCCGACTCCTACATCTCCAAAGGCAAGTTTGTCCCTGATTCGATAACGGTACCCATGGTGGACGCCCGGCTTTCAGCTCCGGATGTCGAGGGCGGATTTATTCTCGATGGGTTCCCCCGCAACTTAGATCAGGCACACGCTCTGCGTGACTTGCTGGCAAGTCGGGGGGTTAAACTCGACATCGTCCTCGAGCTCGAGGCCCCCGAGGGCGTTGTAGTGGAACGCCTGCAGAACCGGGCTGGACAGGAACACCGCAGTGACGACAAGGTAGACGTCTTTATTCAGAGGCTTAAGGACTACCACGAGCTAACAGAGCCGATCGCTACCTACTACGCGGATCAGGATCTCCTCGAAGTCATCGATGCGAACCAAGATCGTGAAGGCGTTCATGACGCCATCATGGCCGTGCTGAAAGACAAAGGTCTCTGCAAGTAGTGGAACGTCCAACCATCAAGTCGCCAACTGAACTTGAGTACATGCGTGAAGCAGGTCTGGTCGTAGCGGCAATCCATCAGGCACTCATTGATGCGACGAAACCCGGGGTTACGACCGCTCAACTCGACCAGGTTGTCGCCAATGTTGTTGCCGATGCGGGCGCAAAGCCTAACTTTCTTCATTATCAGGGGTTTCCTGCGACGGTGTGCATCTCAGTTAATGACGAGGTCGTGCACGGCATTCCGGGCAAACGCGCGATCCAGCTTGGCGATATTGTGTCGTACGACTGCGGTGCTTACGTGGTTCGCGCTGGCAAGAAGTGGCATGGTGACGCTGCAGTGACGGTGGTCGTTGGAGACACTCACATTCCGGATGCTCAGTTCGTGCAGGGGATTCGTCCCGAGGGGGAAGTTGGCGGAGTGAGCCCGGTGACTTTGTCGCGGCGCCGCACACTCTCTTCCGTAACCCGCGGATCTATGTGGGCTGGTATTGCAGCAGCAGCCAAAGCAAAGCGGACCAATGACGTTGCCGCGGCTATCGAGGACTTCGTGGAAGCCGAGGGCGCAGCAATCCAGGCCGATCAAGGGTGGTCCCCCGAGATTATCGAAGGCTACACGGGTCATGGAATCGGCACCCACCTGCATGAAGACCCGACGGTCTACAACTATCGGACCCGGGGTAGGAGCGGCAAGCTGGTCGCCGGGATGGCGATTTGTATTGAGCCGATGGTCATTGCAGGGGACTCGACCTCGGCCGTCCTCGATGACGAGTGGACTGTTGTCACAGTCGAGGGTACTGATGCCGCTCACTGGGAACACACCGTGGCGATCGGTAAACATGGAATTTCCGTGCTGACTGCTTCCGATGCTGGAGCCGCAGGCCTAGCCCCATTTGGGATTACGCCGATTCGCAGCTTCATCTAGCAGAAGTTTTCGTGAGTTCCATAACTACCTGCTGCTGGCCCTTTGTCAACAACTAAGTCTGCACTAGGCTAAACAGTCGGGCATACTCATTTCGGGTGCCACTGGCTAAGCGTAAGGACCAGCGGAATATATGGCAAAAAAGGACGGCGTAATCGAAGTCGAGGGCAGTGTCGTTGAGGCGCTCCCAAATGCGATGTTTCGTGTCGAACTTGAAAACGGACACATCGTGCTCGCACACATCTCAGGCAAGATGCGGCAGCACTACATCCGAATTCTGCCTGACGACCGCGTGGTTGTTGAACTAAGCCCGTATGACTTGTCACGTGGACGGATTGTCTACCGCTACAAGTAAGGTTCGGTTGGTTAATCTTCGTGGGGAACGCAAGGGATCCTCGTAGACGGCCTCGACAGTTGCGACTTGCAACAAAGGAACAGCAATGAAAGTAAAACCAAGCGTCAAGCGGATCTGTGACAAGTGCAAGGTGATTCGTCGCCACGGCACCGTCATGGTGATTTGCGAGAACCCCCGCCACAAGCAGCGCCAGGGCTGACACCAGTCAGATAGGAGCCCGAAGAGATTCGGGTGGTATCGGAAAAGCTCTCCCGAACAGGACGGATGTCCTGGACCCTCGGTTCGGAGGCCGAGGCTGGCGGCAGTCTGAAAGGACAGCGTCAGTAGGGAAGGCAAGACCTTCGAAAACAATGGAGCATAGAGGAACATGGCACGTATCGCCGGCGTCGACCTCCCCCGCGACAAGCGGCTTGAGGTTGCGCTTACCTACATTTATGGCATTGGACGCACCCGTTCTATAGAGACGCTGCAGGCCACGGGCATTAGCCCCGACCTGCGCGTAAAGGACGCCACAGAAGAAGACATGGTTGCCCTACGTCAGTACATCGAAACCCACTTTGAGGTGGAGGGCGATCTACGACGTGAGGTCCAGGCGGATATCCGTCGCAAGATCGAAATCGGCAGCTACCAGGGCATGCGTCACCGTCGTGGCCTTCCGGTTCGCGGCCAGCGCACAAAGACTAACGCCCGCACCCGTAAGGGTCCGAAGCGTACGGTCGCCGGTAAGAAGAAGTAGACGGGTAGGTAGGGAATATGGCACAGAAGACCCGCGCCACAACCTCGCGTAAGCCGCGACGGAAAGAACGGCGCAATGTAACGAACGGCCAAGCTCATATCCGTTCGACTTTTAACAACACGATCATTTCGATCACCGATACCACAGGCGCTGTCATTGCTCAGTGCTCTTCGGGTCAGGTCGGCTTCAAGGGGTCGCGTAAGTCGACACCATTTGCGGCGCAGCTGGCTGCAGAGGCTGCCGCTCGACGTGCGCAGGAACAGGGCATGAAGAAGGTTGATGTCTTCGTAAAGGGCCCCGGCTCTGGACGCGAGACAGCTATCCGTTCGCTGCAGGCCGCTGGTCTTGAGGTTGGCACCATTCAGGATGTCACACCACAGGCTTTCAATGGTTGCCGTCCTCCTAAGCGTCGACGCGGCTAATTGACTTCTGCTTGGGCGGGTAAGAGCTCGCCCAAGCGCATATTTCACAGGTTATTTCCCGCCCGGTGGGGCGGATCCGCCCTCGGTGTCATATAGCGGGCACCGGGAAGAAAGGAATCAACGTGCTCATTGCACAGCGACCAATCCTGACTGAAGAAGTCATTTCTGATAACCGTTCACGCTTCACCCTTGAGCCTCTGGAGCCTGGTTTTGGCTACACGCTTGGTAACTCTTTGCGCCGTACTCTGCTGTCCTCTATTCCGGGCGCTGCAGTCACATCGCTTCGTATCGAAGGTGTTCCGCACGAATTCGAGACGATCGAGGGCGTAAAGGAAGATGTTGCTGAGATCATTCTGAGCATCAAGGCTCTGGTGTTGGCTTCGGACAACGACGAGCCTGTCGTGATGTACCTGCGTAAGTCAGGCCCCGGTGTCGTCCTAGCGTCTGACATCACACCTCCCGCTGGCGTGGAGATCCACAACCCGGATCTCGTTATTGCGACGCTCAACGAGAATGGGAAGTTGGAGGCTGAGCTGACTGTGGAGCGTGGCCGTGGCTACGTTCCGGCTGCTCAGAACAAGCACTTCGACGCTACGTACGACGAGATCCCGGTGGACTCGATCTACTCTCCGGTGCTGAAGGTGACCTACCGCGTGGAAGCAACACGTGTTGAGCAACGTACCGACTTTGACCGCCTCGTCCTCGACGTGGAGACAAAGCCGTCCATTGCTCCTCGCGATGCTGTTGCATCTGCAGGGAAGACACTGGTTGAGCTCTTCGGTTTGGCACGTGACTTGAACGTAGAAGCAGAGGGAATCGAAATCGGCGTTGCTGCCACTGACGAGACTCTTGCTGCGGACCTAGCACTGCCGATCGAAAGCTTGAACCTGCAGTCACGCTCGTACAACGCGCTGCGTCGTCGTGGCATCCTCACCGTTGGTGAGTTGGTGGCACACAGCGAGGCCGACCTGCTTGACATCCGCAACTTCGGCACCAAGTCGATTGAAGAGATCAAGGAGTCCCTTGCGACTCTGGGAATGGCTTTGAAGGATTCACCTCTGCCCGGTGAGGGTGGCGAATCCGGAGAGTCAATCTTCAGCGATGACCTGGGCTTATAGCCCAACCAACTTTTCTGATCCAACCTAAGTTATCCAGGAGCATTCATGCCCACTCCGAAGAAGGGCCCCCGGCTCGGCGCTAGCGCGTCACATCAGCGGAAGATTCTTGCGAACCTTTCGTCTCAGCTAATCTTCAACCGCTCGTTGAAGACAACTGAAGCCAAGGCCAAAACCCTCCAGCCATACTTCGAAAAGCTTGTCACGAAGGCGAAGAGCGGCACCATCCACGATCGCCGCGTCGTATCGCGCAAGATCACTGATCGCGATGCCGTTTACGAGCTGTTCGATGTCATCGCACCGGAACTCGATCCAGAGCGCAATGGCGGCTACACCCGGATTACCCGTATCGGTAACCGCAAGGGTGACAACGCCCCGATGTGCGTGATTGAGATTGTCCTTGAACCTGTCGTCAAGAAGGCAACCGTCAAGACTGCAGAAAAGGTTGCGGCTGCTGCCGTTGCCGAACCTGTGGTCGAAGAGGTTGAGGAAGTTCTCGAAGAAGCCGAAGAGGCCGTTGAGGCCGAAGAGGTTGCTGACGAGACCTCCGACGAGGACGACACCAAGTAGGTCGTTTCACTAGGAAGCCACCCCGTATCCGCTATGGATCGCCGGGGTGGCTTCTTTGTGTCTGCGCCGCCGCGCAGCGCGTCGGCCTCAGCCCAACCCCAACCTCCCCGACGCCCGCGACGCCCAGCCTTCCTCGACGCCCAGCCTTCCTCGACGCCCAGCCTTCCGTGAAATGTATACGTGGGGGCGAAATGATCGTCTGGGGTACGTACCCGAGAGGCACGTCTCATCCCCACGTATACATTTGGCGGCGTCCACCTCTCAACTCGTCAAAGCCCCGTGTGCGTGAGACTGCCTGTGGTTTTGGGGTGGGAGATGCGGAGCTATGACTGTTACGCCATACGGGGCCGGTTGCGCCTTACGGAGCGAGTTTAGCCGCATTTTCCCTAAAATCACACGGTTATGCGGACCAAACCCGCTCCGTAAGGCGCAACCCGCTCCCTTATGACACCGGGCAGCGTCGGAACCAACCTCAACAACGAGCAAACAACAACCCACCGACTCGAAACAGCCTGGCAACCCGCGATCACTTGAGTTCGGCCCCATCTAGGCGCCTCGGTCCCGCGGAGGTCGCATCTGGTTGCAGTCTGAGTCGCTTTTCCGACCTGCGGGGGACCGGGAGCACGGGGGGACGAGGGGGGAGTGGGCTGGGGCGGCAGGCATTTCCGCTAACTGCACTGAAGTGGCAGGAATCTGCGGGGATTTCGGGGTTTTTTGAGCCACAAGAGTGTAGTTAGTGGCGGATGCGCCCGGCCGAGGGGTCGGAGGTGCGGCGGCGGGGTGCGGCGGCGGGGTGCGACGGCGGAGGGGGTGGTGCGGGGGGCCGAGGGGTCGGAGGTGCGGCGGCGGGGTGCGGCGGCGGGGTGCGGCGGCGGAGGGGGTGGTGCGGGGGGCCGAGGGGCCAGGAGGGGACCGCGGAGTCGCGCAGGGGGACGAGGACGCGGGTGGCGCAGGAGGACGAGGGCCAGCGCAGCAGCGACGGAGCGAGGGCCAGCCCAGCAGCGCCGGAGCGAGGGCCAGCGCAGCGGCGGTGGAGCCGCGGTATGGGGGCACCGTGTCGCCGGCTGCAATGTGGCCACGGTGACTTGCGGGTAAGTTTGTATCATGTCTAGTTCTGGTCCCCTCACCCTGTGCATCGATTGCGGTGGTGGTGGCATCAAAGGTTCGGTTGCCGACGAGTTCGCCACTGTCATTGCGAATCCCGTGCGGAAACGCGCCCCCTACCCCATGCCCCCGAAGGTACTTGTCGAGACGATATCTTCGATCGCCGCTGAACTACCCCGTGCCGACCGCGTTACCGTTGGAATGCCGGGCATGATCCGCCACGGGCGTGTCATCGCAACGCCCCACTACATAACCAAGGATGGGCCCCGTTCCAAGGTGGTGCCAGAACTGAAGGATGCCTGGCGCAACTTCGATATGAAGGCGGCCATCGAGGGGGCATTTGACCTCCCCACCATCGTTCTCAACGATGCGGAGGTTGCGGGCACCGGCGTGATCACTGGGACCGGCCTCGAAATGATCATCACCCTGGGGACGGGTTTGGGCAACGCAATCTTTGATTCCGGAGCACTTTCTCCCCACGCGGAATTGTCCCAAGGCCTTGTACGTTGGGGGCTGACATTCGACGACTACCTTGGCGAGCATGAACGCCTCCGTCTTGGGGATGCGCACTGGTCACGCAGGGTGCGCCGTGTCATTGAAGGGTTCGTTCCCGTCTACATGTGGGACCGGCTCTACATTGGTGGTGGCAACGCCTCAAGAATCATCATGTCACCCCGAAATCCCCTGCCCGGGAACATCGTGTTTGTGCGCAACGAGGCTGGAATCTTCGGGGGAGTGCGGGCCTGGGATCTGACTGGAGCACACCAGTGAGAGGACCCAGCGAAGCGGGATCCGTTCCGCGGCAAGAGCCTGACGAGGCAGGGTTCATTCCGCGGCAAGAGCTCGGCGAAGTAGGATCCGTTCCGCAGCAAAGGTTGCGGTTCGATCTTTGCTACGACGGCTCAAACCTGCATGGTTGGGCTAAGCAGGACGGCTTGAGAACCGTTCAGGGCGAACTGGAACGCGCACTGACGACGATTTTGCGCCGGCCCATTTCACTGACCGTAGCGGGCCGTACCGATTCTGGTGTTCATGCCAAACACCAGGTGGCTCACTGCGATGTGGATCAGTTCGAGGGCGATCCGCAGAAACTTCGAGACCGCATCAACGGGATTCTTGCTTCCTCTTACTCGGCTCTCTGGCGCCCTCTCATTTCAGGTGGTTCCGTGGCGCGCGGGACCTTGATAAAGGGGGAGGCCGACATCGTGGTCACCACGGTTGCCGTTGTGCCCGACACCTTTGACGCACGATTCTCGGCGACGGGTCGTCAGTATCGTTATCTTCTCAGCGCTTCCCCGCAGAGCCGCGACCCTCTGACAAGGAACGCTCGCTGGTGGGTTCCCTACAACGATCTTGACGTCACAGCCATGAACAACGCAGCCAGCGTCCTCTTAGGTGAGCACGACTTTCTTTCATTCTGTAGGCCCCGCGAAGGTGCGACCACAATCCGCACCCTGCGTCACCTCGAAGTGGCCGAGGGCGAGGACGGAGAACTAACCATTGACGTTTCTGCCGATGCCTTCTGTCACTCAATGGTGCGATCCTTGGTGGGTGCGCTGGTCGAGGTTGGAAGGGGTGCGCGCGACGAAGACTGGATGAGGGCCCTAGTCGACAACCCCACTCGAGGCCACGGGGTTCCAGTCGCACCGGCACGTGGATTGACCCTGATGGGGGTTGCCTACCCCCCGGAACGCGAGTGGTCAGAGCAGTCGCGGCGGGCAAGGACACTGCGCACGCTGGAAGACTGTACAGAGTGCTGACCATTCGGGATGGGCGGACGGACCAAGCCCAGATCACTGAGAGTCTGACGGGCTCAGCCCAGATGACTGAGGAGTCCAGCACAATTCCGCGGGTCCTTTGACCGGAGGGAATCCGGGTCGATAGACTCAGCTCTGTTGTGTGGTCTGCGTATTGAACACCTCCCACTCGTTTGATATGCCCGACGCGCCGTGAAACTCGGCCTTATGTCGGCGCTGCGCAACAGTGACTTTTGAAGTGAATAGGGACTCCGGCTGCCCGCTGACTGTGAGAGCCCCTGTTCCGAACGAAGAGAATTGAAGGCTAGACAGGTGCGCACCTACTCACCGAAACCTGGAGATGCGGACAAGAAGTGGTACGTCATCGATGCAAACGATGCCGTCCTCGGACGTCTCTCTGCCCAGGTTGCCACGCTGCTGCGTGGCAAGCACAAGCCGACGTTCGCCCCTAACGCTGATATGGGCGATTACGTCATCGTGATCAATGCTGACAAGGTTGTTCTGACCGGCAAGAAGCTGGATCAGAAGAAGGCCTACAGCCACTCCGGTTTCCCGGGTGGGCTCAAGACGGTTTCCTACCGCACACTCATGGACAAGAACCCTGAGCGCGTGATTGAGAAGGCCGTGTGGGGCATGATTCCCCACAACTCGCTGGGCCGCCAGCAGATCAAGAAGCTGCATGTATATGCGGGTGGAGAGCACCCCCACGCAGCCCAGATGCCCATCCCGTACGAGCTGAAGCAGGTCGCCCAGTAGTTCGGGCGCTGACGGCACACACTTTTAGGAGAACCGTGGCTGAGACCACCGAAGTTTTGGAACTGGATGAGGAAGTTGCTCCCAGTTCGTATACATCAGAATCCGAAGAATCTGCCCCTGGGGCAGGCGCTTCGATCACGGCACCGGGCGCTGGCCTCGGTCGTCGTAAGGAAGCAGTTGCTCGCGTTCGCCTGATTCCAGGCACCGGAGAGTGGACCATCAACGGTCGCACCCTGGACAACTACTTCCCGAACAAGTTGCACCAGCAGTTGGTGAACTCCCCGTTCGCGCTGCTTGATCTTGAAGGTCGCTTTGACGTTGTAGCACGTATCCATGGTGGTGGCCCCTCGGGTCAGGCCGGTGCTCTTCGTCTGGGTGTTTCCCGCGCGCTGAATGAGATTGATCGTGATGCGAACCGCGCCGCTCTGAAGAAGGCAGGGTTCCTTACACGTGACGCTCGTGCAGTTGAGCGCAAGAAGGCCGGCCTGAAGAAGGCCCGTAAGGCACCGCAGTACTCGAAGCGCTAAATCGGCAAATCAAACGCCGACCAACGCAAATACAATAAGAACCTCCGTCACAGATGTGGCGGAGGTTCTTATACTTAGGGATGTGTGTTCGCAAGAGCGGGTTGCGCAAGGAACAGAGATTAGAGGTAGATGATGGGCAGACTATTCGGTACCGACGGGGTTCGTGGCCTCGCTAACCGAGATATCACCGCAGAACTTGCGTTAGCACTGGGTGAGGCGGCAGCCCGTCGAATTGGTGGTACCGATAAGAAGTCCCGCGGTTCCCGCAGGCCACGTGCAATCATCGGTCGTGACACCCGAATCTCGGGGGAGTTCCTTGATCACGCTCTGGCTGCAGGCCTAGCCGCAGCCGGTATGGATGTGGTTCGCGTTGGCGTTGTTCCGACACCCGCGGTGGCGCACGTGACTGCAACTGAAGAGGGAATCGACCTCGGCGTGATGATTTCTGCTTCACACAACCCCATGCCGGACAACGGCATCAAGTTCTTTGCCCGCGGCGGTTTCAAACTGGAAGACTCGATTGAAGATGAGATCGAGGCTCTTTTGGAGAAACCGTGGCAACGTCCGACGGGTGCTGCCGTGGGTGAGGTGTGGTATGACGACGACCTGGCTGAGAAGAGCTACGTTGACCACCTCGTTGAGTCTTGCGGTACAGACCTCTCCGGCCTACGTATTGCGGTGGATTGTGCGAATGGCGCGGCCTCGGTGTTTGGGCCGGAAGCCTTGCGCCGTAGCGGTGCGGACGTCGTTGTCATCAACGCTTCACCGGATGGTCGCAACATTAACGACAACTGTGGTTCCACGCATCCAGAGCAGCTGCAGGCTGCCACCGTTGCTTCCCGAGCGGACTTTGGCGTTGCCTTTGACGGGGATGCAGACAGGTGCCTGGCAGTTGATGGGTCTGGAAGCCTCATCGATGGTGACAAGATCATGGGCGCGCTTGCCCGGTCAATGCGCAGTGAGGGGAAGCTGCACGAGGACACCCTGGTCGTTACTGTCATGTCGAACTTGGGCCTGGTGAAGGCAATGGAGGCCGAGGGGATCAGTATTGTGCAGAGCCCGGTTGGAGACCGCTACGTCCTCGAGGCAATGCGCGCCGGCGGATTCTCACTTGGTGGTGAACAGTCGGGCCACGTCATTGCCTCTGAGTACGCAACAACCGGGGACGGCGTCCTTACTTCGATGCTGATCGCAAGGATGGTGAAGCTGTCCGGGAAGTCTCTGGCAACGCTCGTAGCCGACATTCCGCGTCTTCCGCAGACTCTGGTCAACGTCTCGGGTGTGGATCGCAACGGCCTTGATCACCCAGAAGTTGTTGAGACGGTCAGTTACGTTGAACGTCTACTTGGTGATACGGGACGCGTCCTCATGCGGCCTTCCGGTACGGAACCCCTGGTACGCGTCATGGTTGAGGCTCCGACCCAGCTCCAGGCTGACGGGATTGCCGAACTGCTGGGACACGCAGTCAAGAAGCACCTGGCACTCGATCAGAAGTAGGGATCTACATCTTCCTGAGGTAGATGTCCTGGATGGTATGGTCGGCCGCCTTCCGCAGCACCATTGTTGCGCGAGGGCGGGTCGGCTCAATGTTGTCCAGCAGGTTGGGGAGGTTGATTGCGGACCACAGACGGCGCGCGGTTGCGATTGCCTCATCGTCCGGGAGGTCAGCATAGTTTCGGAAATATGACGCAGGATCAGCGAACGCTGCTGTACGTAAGGTGAGGAACCTATCTACGTACCACTCCTCAATGTCCTCTGTGGCGGCGTCAACATAAAGCTGAAAGTCGAAGTAGTCCGAAATTGTCACGCCGGGAATATCCGGGCCGGTCCTCGCGGGCTGCAACACGTTCAACCCCTCGACGATGAGGATGTCGGGGCGCCGCACTGTGACCTGCTCGCCCTCAACAATGTCGTACGTGACGTGGGAGTAGATCGGCGCGGACACCGATCGTTGCCCGGCTTTGATTCGGGCCACAAAGTCAAGGAGTGCAGCTCGGTCATATGACTCGGGGAACCCTTTCCGGTCCATCAGGCCCCGCCGCGCGAGTTCCGCGTTGGGGTAGAGGAACCCGTCGGTGGTGATCAGGTCTACTCGCGGTGTCCGGGGCCACCTCGACAGTAGGAGCCGCAAGAGTCTTGCAACAGTTGATTTTCCGACGGCTACAGAACCGGCCACGCCGATCACGAAGGGTGTGGGGTACTGCGAGCCCTGATGGAGGAATGAACGTCGCGCCGCCCTCGTCCGCCAAGTTCCATCAACGTGGAGCTGGAGCAGAGCTGAGAGAGGTCGGTAGATGGCGTCGATCTCTTCAAGGTCAATGGGGTCGCCGAGGGTTGCAATTGCTGCAACATCCTTGGCGGTCAGCGGGAGTGGGCTCTGCGAAGCGAGCGCAGACCACTGTTCGCGGCTGAAATGCTCGAACGGGCTCGGGCTGGTGGTCGTTATGTCAACATTGATCACGTCATGATTATTCCGCATGCGGCTACTGTGGTGGGAGGAGAGCAAATGAACGAGATTGATCAGACACTGATCGCGGCCCACCTGAGAGTTCCGGGTCCGCGTGACCACAAGTACAGTCGCGGGGTCCCGATGCTTGCCACAGGTTCTCAAACTTATCCGGGAGCAGCGGTACTGGGAGTTGGCGGCGCTCTCTCGGTCGGGCCCGGCATGGTCCGCTACACGGGGGCCGCTCGGTGCGAAGACCTGGTTATTTCAGCATTTCCTGAGGTGGTGCTCGGTGGCGGGCGTTTTGACGCAGCACTCATCGGTAGTGGCTGGGATTCTTCAATGGCGTCCTATGTCGAGGTCCTAGCGCGAGAGTGCGCGCTCGAGGGGCGACCGCTTATTGTGGATGCTGGCGCCTTGCGCGGCGCGCGGGAATGGGCGAACGACAACCCTTTGGTTGTGGCGACCCCGCATGTTGGGGAAGCAGCCGAAATCCTCACCCTGTTTGGAGAGGAATGGTCACGGGCTGAGGTTGAGAAAGACATCGAAGGTGCGGCTGTGCGGCTCGCACACCTCGCCCGATGTGTGGTCGTTGTCAAGGGGGCAACGACCTGTGTGGCCACCCCCGCTGGCACATCTCTCTGCTTCCAGGCGCCGACTGCGTGGGGTGCGACGGCTGGCGCCGGTGATGTTCTGGCAGGGATGATCTGCGCGGCGGTTGCCCAGGTGCAGGCACTTGCACTGCAAGAAGGCTCTTCCCTCAGCATCGATGACCTGGCGGGCCCTGTCGCATGTGCCGTGGGCCTGCATGGGTTTGCAGCCGCATCTGCGGCGGGCATTCTTGATACCAACCTGGAACCCACCGGATCCCAGGGCCACCCGATTGTTGCCACGGATATCATCAGGGCGGTCCCCAACGCTTTTGAGCAGATCCTCTGAAAGGGAGCCAAGTGTATTTTGCCCTCGCCCTCGTCCCCGCCTTCCTCTATGGATCAATGGGCATTATCCTCTTGAAAGTTGGGGGAGATGCCCGGCAGCACACACTTGGCGTCGCTTTGGGCTCTTTCGTCAGTGCGACTGTGTTGGCGCTGGTCCTGGGATTGGATACTGACTCGACCTCGATTCTTGTCGCCTTCTGCGCGGGTATCGTGGTCGGGCTGGCCTCGTACCTGCAGATTTCCGCATTCCACAAGATTGGCGTCTCGCGCGTCATGCCACTGACTACAGGTGGGCAGTTGCTGGGGATCTCACTGCTCGGCATACTCCTCTTCGGAGAGTGGCTCGGGTCAGCGGCCTTACCGGTTGGCCTGGTTGGCCTAGCTCTGATCATCCTCGGGGTGATGCTCACATCCTGGCAGCAGAAGCCAACGGGAGGCTTCGACGAGGGCGGAGACGTCGTGGCGGTTCCCTACGACCCCGTCGCGGTTGCCGCACCCGGCAAAGGCTCCCCAACCCCCGTGGATACCAGGCCGAAACAGCTGGTGTCCGGCCTCATCGATACGGGTCTGTCCACCCTGTTCTACATTGCGTTTCCAATTATCATTCGCTACTGGGAAGTTGATCCGCTGCGATCCTTCTTCTACCAGGCATTCGGGATCCTGCTGGTCGGATTCATCGTCTCCTTTCCATTCTTCACCAAGCAGTTGGGCCGGGTTGATACCAGATGGTCCAAGTACACGCTGGCGGCGATGATCCCTGGCGGTATGTGGGGCCTTGGCGTTGTCATCATGCAGTTTTCCCAGGTCAAAGTGGGTGTGGCGGTCGGATTCTCCCTGTCGCAACTGAGCGTAATCATCGCTACCTTCGGGGGAATCTGGATACTGGGAGAGAAACGTACAAGGAAGGAAATGGTTGCCATTTCGCTGGGCGTCGTCGTCCTCGTCGTCGGTGCTCTGCTGCTCGGGGTGGCGAAGTCTCTTGACGTTGCCTAGCTACGGCTTCCCGAGTGGATGCGTGGTACAGGCAACGATGAAGTCCGCGCAAGCGGTGGAATAATGGGCAGAGTGGAAAACCTAGAACCCGACAATTACCCGGCATGCATAACCGTGGACCTTGGCGCCATCCGCCACAACGTGGCAAAGCTGAAAGGCTACGCCAACGGGTCCGCGCTACTGGCCGTGGTGAAGTCCAACGGCTATGGGTTTGGCCGAACAGAGGTGGCATTTGCCGCATACGACGAGGGCGTGCGGTGGTTTGCCGTCTCCAGAATCCCTGAGGCGCTGGCTCTGCGACGTGACTTTGATGGAGCGCACCTCGACCCGCAAGAGACACACATACTGACCTGGATTGGCGCTCCCAACCACGACTGGGTTAGTGCCCACAAAGCCCACCTGGATGTTTCTGTGTCCACTGTTGGCCAACTTGAGCAAGCCATTCTTGCTGCACGCGAAGTAGCCGATGAAAACAACGAGCCACTTCGCCCGGCACGCATTCACCTGAATGTGGACGTGGGCATGTCCAGAGGTGGGGCAACAGAGGTGGAGCTACCCGAACTGGCTGCCCGCGCCAAGCAGGCCCAAGACGCAGGTGAAGTGCAAGTTGTGGGCCTCCTTGCGCACCTTCCCGAAGCCGACGATCCGTACGGACCGGGCAAGGCGGTAACAGATTCCCAAATTGCCCGCTTCCGCGACTACAGGGAGTCGGTTCTGGCGGCCGGTCTGACCCCGGATGTCTGCCACCTTGGGGCAACAGCGGGGACCCTGTGGCACCAGGATGCTCACTTCGACATGGTCCGCCCCGGGATTGGCATTTACGGGTTCTCGCCGAACCCGGCGGCCTCGACCTCGTCCCAACTGGGCCTTGTCCCGGCAGGCCGTTTCACAACCACTGTCACCCAGATCAAGCTTATTGAGCCGGGCACCCGCGTGTCGTACGGAGGAACTTGGGAAGCCGACGAGCCGACGTGGATCGGATTGCTTCCAGTGGGGTATGCCGACGGGATTCCGCGCAGCATTTCAAACAGGGTCTCGGTCCAGGTCCACACCGCGGCGGGGGTAGTCAACGCGCCCATCATCGGACGAGTATGTATGGACCAAATCATGATTGACCTTGGAACGGACCCGGAGACTCCCGCGCAGGTAGGTGACGCGGTTGTCCTCTTCGGAGATCCCGCAAAAGGGGAGACGTCCGTGGACGACTGGGCGCGGGCCAGCGAGACGATCCACTACGAGGTACTCTCCAGACTTCCCGAGCACATTGTCCGCGTCTATCTGGACCCTCCCGAAAAGATCGACTACGAGTTCCTAGCCAAAAACGATGGGGGAGGTGCCTGATGCGGTTTGATGTGCGCACTGAGACAGCGGATGAGACCCGCGCTGTAGGGGCCAGCCTTGCCCATCTTCTCAAAGCAGGTGACATGGTGATCCTGGTGGGCGATTTAGGGGCGGGCAAAACAACGCTGGTTCAAGGACTTGGCGCCGCATTGGGAGTCCGAGGGCGGGTGACATCACCAACGTATATAGTCTCGCGTGTCCATCGCTCGCAAGAGGCCGGCCCCGACCTGATCCATGTTGATGCCTACCGTGTCGAAGACGACCTTGACATGGAAACCGTCGACCTGGAGGCTTCTTTGGAAGATTCCGTCACGGTTGTGGAATGGGGACAGGGGAAAGCCGACCGCCTCAGCGCAGACCGCTTTGAGTTGACCCTTCAGTTCGATGGCGAGGACGAGGACGCGCGAAAAATCAGCCTGGTCGCCCTCGGAGAAGAACCTGAGAGACGCCTTGCAGAATGGATGCAAACACGCCCCCTTGGGTAAGAAAGGAATGCAGTGCGTTCACTTTGTATTGACACTTCAGTTGTCGCCACGATCGCCCTCGTAGAAGACGGGGTCACTCTTGGCCAAGCAACCGACCCGGACTCCCGCCACCAGGCGGAGGGTTTGGGGATGTTACTCGAAAACGTCCTCCTCAGCGCAGGCGTTACCGCAGGTGCGGGCTCGGCCAACATTGAGCAGATTGTCGTTGGCGTGGGGCCGGGGCCATTTACGGCGTTGCGCGCAGGGATTGCGTTCGCCTCCGCCCTGGGTCGAGGCCTGGGGGTGCGTGTCTTGGGAGTGCCCAGCCTGGACGTCCTCGGATCGCAGGCTGCGAGGGAGCACCCCGGCGGGGACGTCCTCGTCCTGACCGATGCTAAGAGGCGTGAGGTCTACTTTGCGCTGTATACGAAGGAGGGCGGAACCCCTGGGGTAGGCCCGCAGGTTGGCAAATTGGCGGATGCATTGAAGCTGGCTGATGCAAGTGGTGCCCGAGTGTTCTTCTCAGGTGTGCGCCCGCCCCACCTCTTGGATGACCTTGAGTCCTCGAGTGCCGTTGACCTGACGCTTGATCCCGCGGTGCTAGCCACGGTCGTTCAGGAACGGACGACACAGAATCCCCAGGCGTCCTTTCCCTTAGAGCCTCTCTATCTGCGCCGTCCCGATATTCAGGGTGGAACAGCCTAAGTGGAGGTCGAGTTCCGCAGACTAACCGCGACCGACGTGGCAAAGGTGCATGAGATTGAGAAGGCAGTGTTTCCCGCCGAGGCCTGGTCGGAGCGCCTCATTAGGGAAGAACTGACCAGCCGATGGGGACACTATATCGGGGCATTCATGGGGGAGAGCCTCATCGGGTACGGTGGAATAAAGGGAGCCCATGAGGGTGATCTGATGACGCTTGCGGTCAGTGCTGACTACCGCCGTCTTGGCTTGGGGAGGCAGATTGTTGAGCTCCTCTTAGAGCAGGCGCGGGCGGCGGGGATTGGTGAGCTGTTTCTTGAAGTTCGCGTTTCGAATGACCCCGCGCGGGCGTTATATCAAGAGCTGGGTTTTGCCCCGGTTGGCGTGATCGCGAACTACTACCGCGACCCCGTAGAAGATGCGGTTGCGATGAGGATTGAGCTCTAGGTCATCTTTCAGGTATTTCCGTAAGCCGGTGTTACGTAATCACCTTCTCAAAGTGGAATTCTGAGGTGCTATCGTGGCGAGATTTCGAGTGTCGTTGTCATCTTGATGATGGCGTTTTCCCGCGGAACTCCAAGGATGTGTCATGCTTAACGCCTCCCGCCTGCCGCATATGGTTGAAGGTCCCGGGTGCGAGTGAGATTCGCTTATTAGGGTAATTCCCATGGCCACAAATACTGTCGCAATCAAGAGGCGGCGAGCTTGGACCACCACTGTATTTATCAAACAGTTGATGGCGCTCTCCGGACTGTTCCTCGTTCTGTTCCTTCTGTTCCATGCCTATGGAAACCTCAAGCTGTTTATTGGAGCTGAGGCTTACGATCACTACGCACACTGGTTAAAGGGAGAGGCGTTCTACCCGATTTTCCCCAAGGGCACGTTCATCTGGGTCTTCCGCGCGCTCATGGTCGCTGCGATCGGCATCCACATCTTCAGTGCGTTCTACACCTGGTACAAGTCAAAGAAAGCCCGCAAGCACCAGTACGCGGTGAAGAAGAGTGCTGTTGACGCTTATGCGGCACGCACCATGCGTATCACCGGTGTGCTACTGATCTTCCTGATCGTGTTCCACCTCCTGCAGTTCACGACGCTGACAATTCGCACGGGCTTTGCTGCGGATGCATCACCATACGAGATGGTGATTGCTTCATTCCAGCAGCCGTGGATCTTTGTGGTTTACCTGATCTTCGTCTCGCTGGTCACGGCTCACGTTGGGCACGGTTTCTGGTCTGCTTTCCAGACCATGGGGTGGGTCCGAAAGAACACGCGAACCTTCATGTTGTGGCTGTCCGGCATAGTTGCTGGCGTCATCTTCGTGATGTTCATGCTGCCCCCGTTGTTCATCGCCACCGGCGTCATCCACTAGGCGCACAGAGGATATAGAGAAAATGACTAACGACAAACTAGTTGATGGCCTCTACCGTCTTGGCGACGATATTGAGGACACTAAGGCACCGAAGAATGTGCCGCTTGATAAGGTCTGGCAGACACGCAAGGCTGAAGTCAAACTGGTCAACCCTGCCAACCGGCGCAAGCGCAGCATCATCGTGGTTGGAACCGGGCTTGCCGGCGCTTCCGCGGCCGCCTCGCTTGGCGAGCAGGGCTACCAGGTTGACGCCTTCTTCTATCAGGATTCCGCGCGACGCGCGCACTCCATTGCAGCTCAGGGTGGCATCAATGCCGCTAAGGACTACCGCAATGATGACGACAGCGTCTACCGCCTGTTCTATGACACGGTGAAAGGTGGCGACTACCGGTCGCGCGAATCTAACGTCTACCGTCTCGCCGAATGCTCGGTCAACGTCATCGACCAGGCAGTTGCGCAGGGCGTCCCGTTTGCCCGCGAGTATGGCGGATACCTTGATACCCGTTCATTCGGTGGCGTTCAGGTTTCCCGTACGTTCTACGCACGTGGTCAAACAGGCCAGCAGCTTCTGATCGGTGCTTACCAGGCACTGGAGAGGCAAGTCGCAGCGGGCACCGTACGTGAGCACTCACGCCATGAGATGGTTGAACTGATCATCTCTGAGGGTCGTGCTCGTGGCATCGTCTGCCGCAACATGGTCAATGGTGAACTTGAGACGTACACGGCAGATGCTGTGGTCCTGGCTACCGGCGGCTACGGTAACGTCTTCTTCCTTTCTACAAATGCGATGGGCTGTAACGCCACTGCAATTTGGCGTGCATACAGGAAGGGTGCTTACTTCGGTAACCCCTGCTTCACACAGATTCACCCGACCTGCATCCCGCAGCACGGTGATCAGCAGTCGAAGCTAACTCTCATGTCAGAGTCGCTGCGTAATGATGGGCGGATCTGGGTTCCTAAGAATGCAGCCGACTGCGATAAGGACCCAAGAGACATCCCTGAAGAGGATCGTGACTACTACCTAGAGCGTATCTACCCTGCGTTCGGCAACCTTGTGCCACGTGATATCGCTTCAAGGCAAGCCAAGAACATGTGCGATGCGGGTCTGGGTGTTGGGCCTAAGGTGAACGGTGAACGCCGTGGTGTTTACCTTGATTTCCAGGACGCGATTGACCGCTTGGGTAAGGACGCCGTTTCTGCAAAGTACGGCAACCTCTTCGACATGTACGAGAGGATTACCGCAGAGGATCCATACTCGGTTCCCATGCGTATCTACCCCGCAGTTCACTTCACAATGGGTGGCCTGTGGGTTGACTACGACCTCGAATCGAATGTTCCGGGCCTCTACGTTGCCGGTGAGGCGAACTTCTCTGATCACGGTGCGAACCGACTCGGCGCGTCCGCACTGCTTCAGGGTCTGGTGGATGGCTACTTTGCCCTTCCAGCAGTCATGTGTGACTACCTGTCCGGCGCTGCGTCGTTCCCCGTGGTTGATGACTCCACTCCAGCAGTGGTTGAAGCCAAGGCTGCGGCCCAGGCACAGATCGACCGGATGATGAGCATTCAGGGCAATCGTTCCGCGGACTCGTTCCACAAGGAACTTGGCCACATCATGTGGGAACGTTGCGGCATGTCCCGCACCCGTGAGGGGTTGCTTGAGGCCATCGACATGATCCGGGAGCTTCGCAAGGAGTTCTGGACAAACCTTCGGGTTCCGGGCAAGACGGTCGGCGAGATGAACCAGTCGCTTGAGAAGGCTGGGCGTGTTGCTGACTTCCTCGGCCTCGGTGAGCTGATGTGCATTGATGCTCTGAACCGTGAGGAGTCCGCAGGTGGACACTTCCGCGAGGAATCGCAGACGGAAGAGGGCGAAGCGAAGCGTGACGACGAGAACTTCCTCTTCGTTTCAGCATGGGAGTGGACGGGTGAGGACACGCCCCCAATCTTGCATAAAGAGAACCTCACGTACGAGAACATCGAGTTGAAGCAGCGGAGCTACAAGTGAACCTGAAACTACGAATTTGGCGCCAGGAGACTCCCGATGTCGATGGTGCGATGGTTGAGTATGAAGTGCGGGGGGTTTCTGAAGATTCCTCTTTCCTCGAAATGCTCGACATTCTGAACGAAGAGCTTTTTGCTCGCGGCGAGGATCCAGTCGCGTTTGACTCAGACTGCCGTGAAGGCATCTGTGGTCAGTGTGGGATCGTCATCAACGGCATTGCCAACGGCCCTGAACAGACCACAACCTGTCAGTTGCATATGCGCTCGTTCAACGATGGTGACACGATCACCATTGAACCGTGGCGTGCAACGGCTTTCCCAATCATTCAGGACCTGGTTGTCAATCGCCGTGCATTTGACCGAATCATTCAAGCCGGTGGCTATGTTTCTGTGAATACAGGTGCCGCACCGGATGCGAATGTGACTCTGATTCCGAAGCCTGAGGCGGATCGCGCGTTTGAAGCGGCTGCCTGCATTGGTTGCGGCTCCTGTGTGGCTGCGTGCCCCAATGCGTCGGCCATGCTGTTTACAGCAGCAAAGGTTACTCACCTGGGTCTGCTTCCGCAGGGACATCCGGAGAACCTGAGCCGCGTGGTAAACATGCTGAACCAGATGGACGAAGAAGGCTTCGGCGGGTGCACGAACATTGGTGAATGCTCAGCGGTTTGCCCCAAGGAGATTCCTTTGGACGTTATCTCAACCCTGAATCGCCAGCTCAGCAAGGCAACCTTCAAGGGTTTGTAAGCAAATCTAGGTCTCGTCCGGGACATCGCGGGTTCCTGCGCGGAATGTAACCTCTCGTGGTCTTCCACGGAAGATAGCTTTTCCCGGTCGTCCGCGAAATGTATACGGCGGGACAAGAAGTGGGTCTGGGGTGCATGCCCCAGACCCACTTTGCTTCCCCACATATACATTTCACGGCAGGGGCTTGAGATTTGGCGTGAGGCCGGGCGCATACCGCCTAGGTGCGGCAGGCGGGTATGCTCTTTTCGTGAACTCTGTACCCCTTATCCTCGGAATTGAATCGACATGCGACGAAACTGGCGTCGCGCTGGTCCGCAACAGGACTCTGCTGACCGACGTGACAGCCACCTCCATGGATCAACACGTGAGGTTCGGCGGCATCATCCCAGAGATTGCTTCGCGGGCCCACCTTGAGAGCTTTCTCCCCGCACTTGATTCCGCCCTCGAGCAAGCGGGTGTGAAGTTGAGTGACGTTGATGCGATTGCTTGCGCAGCCGGGCCTGGCTTGGTCGGCTCCCTGACTGTTGGAATCACGTCCGCAAAGGGTCTGGCGGCGGCACTCGGTGTTCCTCTCTACGGTGTCAACCACGTGATTGGCCATCTCGCGATCGACATGTTTGAACACGGTCCGCTTCCGGATCGTTTCATCGGGCTGGTTGCATCAGGTGGACACTCCAACCTGCTGCTCATTGAGGACCTCCCATGCTCGGTAGTTGAGCTGGGTGGAACACTGGATGACGCAGCTGGCGAGGCTTTTGACAAGGTTGGCAGACTCATGGGGCTGCCGTATCCGGCGGGACCACACATGGATCGACTGGCTGCCTCGGCGCAGGATCCAGACGCAATCCGCTTTCCCCGGGGTCTTGCTGCCGGAAAAGACAAAGAACGCTACAAGTACGATTTCTCATTCTCCGGGCTCAAGACTGCCGTGTCCCGTTACCTGATTGAGCATCCGGAGGCCGACCACGCCGAGGTCGCAGCGGCTTTCTCAGAGTCAATCAATGACTCGCTCACTGCGAAAGCTGTTCGAGCAGCAGTGGATAGCGGATGCAAAGTGATCGTCGTCGGTGGAGGGTTTGCCGCAAATTCTCGCCTCCGCTCACTACTTGCGGAGCGTGCGGGCAAACAAGGAATTGAAGTGCGAATCCCACCAATGCGGTACTGCACCGACAACGGCGCCCAAATCGCAGCCCTTGGGGCTCTGCTGGTAGAAGCCGGTCTCCCGCCCTCGCCCGCAGATTTCGGGCCCGATTCTGGAATGGAACTGGAACAGATTTACATGTCCTAGTTGAGGCCGTTAGATCCTGCGCCCAGCCCCCGAGTGCCTGCCGTTAGACTGCCGAATCTCTGCAAACGCCTGCGGGGAGAGTGGTGAGTCAGCACCCATTTCGGCCCTCATCAGTTCAACGACGTCATCAAAAGCATGCTTAGGGTTCGCCTCCGCAACAGCCCGTTGGCGCTGGTAGGACGCACCGAAGGTGAGAATCTGCCGGACTTTGGCGAGGCCGTCCGCGCAGCCGAGCCTCTCCGCTGTCGGTGCGAGATCCACCAGCATCTGCTCGACGGTATCTCGGATGTGCTCTTCGTTCCCGTCCTCGTCCAAAATCAGGATTGCGTCCATCCCATAGCGAGCTGAGCGCCACTTGTTTTCCTCTGCGAACCACTGGGGGATTTCCGGTGTCTTCTCACCGCCGTCAATCATTGAAGAATAGTACTCAACTAGGCAGTGTGCGAGCGACGCGACCGCCTCGACCTCAAGGATGTTCGTGCAGGCATCGAAGATTCGCACCTCGACCGTTCCCAGCCCAATTGATGGGCGAATGTCCCAGCGCAGTTCGTCAAAGGAATCGATGACTCCCGTCTTGAGCATTCCGTCATGGTAGCGCTCAAGTTCACTCCATTCGTGGAACTGTGGGGTCATGCCCGCAGTTGGCAGCTGCTGGAAAATCATCGCTCGGTTGGAGGCATATCCCGTGTCCTCACCCGCCCAAAACGGGGACGAGGCCGCGAGAGACTGCAGCTGGCCCGCCCGGGTAATCAGAGCATTAACAATTGGGAGGACCTTATCCCGGTCTTCAACCCCCACGTGAACGTGAACCCCATAGAGCAACATCTGCCGACCCCAGTATTGCGTGCGGTCCACCAGTTCCGCGTAGCGCCGAGAGTCAGTGACGCGCTGGTAGGCAGGGCGTGCAAAGGGGTGCGTACCGGCGGAACTGAGGTCAATCCTCAACGCATCGGTAATCGGGCGTAGTGCTGTCACACCGTACCGGAGATCTTCAAGACACTCGCTAATCTTCGTGCGCTTTCCAGATGTGACCTCGGTTGTGTTGAGGAGCATCTCCCGGTGAATATGAGGCGAAAGCTCCTTGTCTTCGCGAGCCTTTCGAATGACGGCATCCGCAGCTTGGCGCAGATCATTAGAGTCTTTGTCGACTAGTTGGAGTTCCCATTCCACGCCAACAGTTGAACGTTCCGATTGTGCAAAGTCGAGGGGCATGTCGGTAACCTCCGTGGGATCTAAGTGATCAGTGCGCTGGTGACCAGTGTGCCCGATTTTGAGCTTCGTCACTACCTTGAAACAGTGTAATGAACGCAGTTGACACCAGAGTGGGTAACGCTACAGAGTCCAGTTGGCACTCCGGTTGTTTGAGTGCCAACTGGGGCTTAGACTGGTTCCAGATCGAGGTCGTCCTTACCGGCTCCTCGATTAGTTTTGGAGTCTTGACCCCCGCGACGGCAAGGCACCCGGGCGTAAGCCCAACTGAGAATATGTTGTTACGACAGTTAGAAAGGGAGTGCGACAATGTCGATCTCCATTCAGCCGCTTGAGGACCGCGTGGTCCTTCGCACCGTAGACGCGGAAAAGACAACTTCGTCCGGCTTGGTAATCCCGGACACGGCAACCGAAAAGCCACAGCAGGGTGAAGTCCTTGCAGTTGGCCCCGGCCGCGTTGACGACGCTGGTAACCGCGTACCCATGGATGTTGCCGTGGGTGACACAGTCATCTACAGCCGTTACGGAGGCAACGAGGTAACCGTTTCGGGAGAGGATTTCTTGATTCTTTCTGCCCGCGACATTCTTGCCAAGATTGGCTAACAGGGCGGCTAAGTAAAGCAAAGCGGAGGTCGGACCGAGTTCTTCGGTCTGACCTCCGCTTTCTTTTGCTCGCCTGCCTGGCTAGGCGAGAAGGAGGATATTGACTGTCGCCTAGCTTGCGAGGGTTTGCTCATTCAACGCGCGGATTTCCCGGCGGCGTTCTTCTTCTGTCAGGCCGCCCCAAATGCCGAAGGGTTCCCTGGCTGCTATCGAATGCGCTCTACACTCTGCCTGCACTGGGCAGCGGGCACAGACTCGCTTGGCTTGGGATGCGCGGCGTTTTCTTGATGGGCCACGCTCTCCCTCGGGGTGAAAAAAGAGTTCAGTGTCCATGTTCTGGCACGATCCCTGGTACTGCCATTCCCAGTTGTCGATGAGCGGTCCAGGTAGATGTGCGATTTCCGCCACTTTGAAACAACCCCCAAGATTTGGCACCAAAGATCCGGGGGTGTTGCTTATTCGCCCTCGGATAATCTCAACGAGTACTAGCGTAGGAAAGATCACCGTGGTTCTGCAAGGAAGTGACAGCAACTGGTACAACATTGCGCCGACAGCGTAGGCGTGTCGAAAATGCTTGCCACCAGTGCTTACAGGCATCTCAGATTTGCGCATAAATATGTCATGTAAGCGCACAGAACAGTCTCATGAAGCCCGTAGCAATACTTGGAACCGGAGGTCCTCAACGTAGTTCTGTGGTTGGGCCCACTCCCCGTATCTGCTGCGCCCCAGACGTGTGGACATAGCGTACAAACGGATCGCTAAACTACCTGTATGGGGCACTACCGCACAGATAAAATTGTTGGAACTGGACTCACCTACGACGACGTCTTACTCTTGCCGGAAGTAACGTCCGTCATCCCTTCAGATGTTGATACCTCAACCCTTGTTACACGTAATCTTCGTCTGCGAATCCCACTGCTTTCCGCTGCCATGGATACTGTTACAGAAGCCCGTATGGCGATTGCAATGGCGCGGCTTGGGGGGCTCGGTGTCATTCACCGCAATCTTCCAATCGAGGCACAGGCGGACCAGGTGCGTTTGGTAAAGCGCAGTGAGTCCGGAATGGTGGCAGACCCCGTCACGGTCCCAGCTCACGCGACCATTGAACAACTTGATGAGCTTTGTGGGAAGTACAAGGTGTCCGGGCTGCCGGTAGTGGACGAGGGCGGTTACCTCCTCGGCATCATCACCAACCGAGATCTGCGTTTTGTCCCTTCCTCATTGTGGTCTACCACGACCGTCGCAGAGTGCATGACAAAAATGCCGTTGATAACGGGACCAGCGGACATTAGTCGCGAGGATGCGAAAGCACTGCTTCGCGAACACAGGGTAGAGAAGCTGCCGCTCGTTGATGAGGATGGACGCCTAGCCGGACTGATTACCGTCAAAGACTTTGTTAAGACCGAGCAGTATCCCGCGGCATCGAAAGATTCGGCAGGCAGGCTTCTGGTTGCAGCCGCCGTTGGGTACTGGGGTGATGCCATGGAGCGTGCTGAAGCGCTGGCCAATGCGGGAGTTGACATTCTTGTTGTGGACACCGCAAACGGGGGTGCTGAGCTTGCCCTTGCGATGATCAAGCGGATCAAGGCTGACTCTGGATTCAGCGGCGTTGATGTGATTGGCGGAAATGTAGCGACGGAAGAGGGCGCTGGCGCACTCGTTGATGCGGGCGTCGATGCGGTCAAGGTGGGCGTTGGGCCGGGGTCCATTTGCACGACACGCGTTGTTGCTGGTGTTGGTGTTCCGCAGGTGACTGCTATTGACATGGCGTCTCGCGTCTGCGCTCCCGCTGATGTACCAATCATTGCTGACGGAGGATTGCAGTATTCAGGGGACATCGCTAAGGCGATAGTCGCCGGAGCGTCCACGGCCATGCTGGGTTCCCTGTTGGCTGGTTGTGAAGAAGCCCCCGGGGATCTTGTCTTCAGTGGCGGCAAGCAGTACAAGGTCTATCGTGGGATGGGCTCCATGTCGGCTATGAGCTCACGAGGTCGTAAGTCCTTCTCTAAAGACCGCTACTTTCAGGCGGAAGCGCAGAGTGATGATGAGCTGGTCCCAGAAGGTATTGAGGGGCAGGTCCCCTTCGCAGGCTCACTTGCAGCAAACGTGAATCAGCTGGTTGGTGGACTGCATCAGTCGATGTTCTACACGGGATCTTCGACCTTGGATGCCCTGCAAGCCAAGGGACGCTTGATCCGAATAACCGCCGCCGGCTTGCGAGAGTCGCACCCACATGACGTGACGATCACGGCTCAGGCCCCGAACTACAAGTCATCGAACACTTTCTAGCGAGCCTGTCGGGCTTTAAGGAGCGGGCTAGGCCTTAGTGAGCCGGTGGGGCTGGTATAACGGTGTGATGTGAGGTCGTGTTGCGCCAGACCGGCTCGCTAAGGCCCAAGTAGCTCCGGGATGCTGGATGACCCCGCAGCGGTGAGCGTCCCTCAGTGCTGGATCACTCCGCAGGGGTGAGCGCTCCGGCCGTCATCCGTGTGTGTCAAGCTGCCTGTGAGCCTGGGGTGGGAGATTGGGACCTTTGACTGTTGCGCCACAGGGTCTGCAGTGCCAGTGGTGGAAACTTGAGAACTGGCGACGGGCGCTTGGGCCCGACCTCTCAGAGCCTCCCAAGCATTACGGAGCGGGTTCTACCGTACGGAGCGAGTTCTGCCCGGCTTCTCCTTGAATCACGCCGTTATGTAAGCCAAACCCGCTCCGTAAGGCGTAACCCGCTCCGCTATGACGCGGGGTAGTGCCGGTACCAACCGCAACAACAAGCAAATGACAACCCACTGTCTCCAAACAGTTTGACAGCACGTGAAAACAGCCTTGCAGCCCGCGCATCGTGCGAAATGTATACGTGGGGACCCGAAGTGACCCTGGGGTATGCACCCCAGGCCGCCATCAGCACCCAACACATACATTTCACGAGTCGGGTGGGTCATCAACTATGAACCAGGTGGAGCGCCAACCACGAGTCCGGTGGGTCATCAACCACACAGCAGGCGGGACGCCAACCGCGAGTCGGGTGGAGCGCCAACCGCGGGTTGGGTAGGACTGCCGTCTAGAACCAGTTCCGCGAGATCGTTGCGGTGCGGCCCTGCTTCCTCAAATAGCCCTCAAAATCCTCTGCCCAGCGCGCATGGCTTGTCCTCTGGAAATCGTGAACCTCCGAGGCTGTCATCTCCGCGAGCACTGGGAACTTTGCGATAAGTGCCTCTGCCACTTTCAGGGTTAGTTCTGCGTCAACATGCGCCTGGTGTGTGTCTGAAGGTAATTCGATCCCATACACGTTTGCGAGGTCGGAGAGCGTCCTCTTCCCCTTGCGAAACCTGTCAAGTGCGCGGTCGAGGACGAGAGGATCGATGATTGGCCCCACTTCCGTCCCCAATCGGGACCTGAGGGTTGGCACGTCATGACGCACAGCTTCTGCTTCGAGGAGGGGGATGTCGAAGCCAGCGTTGAACACCACAACGATTCCGCCACTACGGAAGTGTTCGGCCAGAGCCTCGGCAATTTCATCCGTAACCACTTCTATGGGTTGGCCGTGGGTGCGTGCGTATTCGGTTGTAATACCGTGGATTGCCGCTGCCGCGGGCGGAATCGCCACCCCGGGATCCGCAAGCCAAGTGTGGTGCGAAAACGATGTGAGGTGCCGACCTTCGCCCTCGCCCGAAAGGTGACCCATGCGATGGACTATCGCAGCGCTGACAAGCCTGTCTGCGTGCGGATTGACCCCCGTCGTCTCCGTGTCAAAGCCAGCCCAGGGGCGAGCGGCCCACGGCGGCTCCTGCATGTTCTGGGCGTCTGTCTGCGTCGTCTCTATCATGCTTCCATTCTCCACCAGGGTTCCGACAATCAGAACTACCGCCCTTAGTCCCCTCGCTCCATTGAGACACCCAATAGACTGTACGGGTGAGCTATGAGGTAGAAATTGGTAGGGGAAAGCGTGGGCGTAGAGCTTACAGCTTGGACGATATTGCTCTGATACCAGCGCGTCGTACCAGGGACCCCGAAGATGTCAATGTCTCATGGCAGCTGGACGCATACCACTTGGATATTCCAGTGCTTGCAGCACCCATGGACTCCGTGATGAGCCCCAGCACAGCAGTTGAGATTGGTCGACTTGGTGGCGTTGGCGTCCTCGACCTCGACGGGCTGTGGACACGATATGAGGATCCACTTCCACTTCTGGAAGAGATTGTCCGGGCCCCGGATAGCGATATCACTTCGCGGCTCCAACAAATCTACTCCGCACCCATCAGGGACGAGCTGATTGGTCAGCGCCTTGAGGAGATGCGTGTTGCCGGCGTGACGGTGGCCGGGCGACTTTCCCCGCAGCGGACCCAACGGCACTGGCGAACTGCGGTCGAGGCCGGGATCGAGCTGTTCGTCATTCGTGGCTCCACGGTGTCTGCGGAACACGTCTCAAGCAGAAGTGAGCCACTGAACCTCAAGCGCTTCATCTATGAGCTGGACGTCCCTGTTGTTGTCGGGGGAGTGGCGACGTACACGGCGGCGCTGCACCTCATGCGTACGGGGGCGGCTGGTGTTCTGGTGGGATTTGGTGGCGGGGCCGCACATTCCACGCGTCAATCGCTAGGGATCCACGCGCCAAACGCGACGGCCATAGGCGATGTTGCGGCAGCTAGGCGCGATTACCTTGATGAATCGGGTGGTCGCTATGTCCACGTCATTGCCGATGGAGGTATGGGGCGAAGTGGTGACATGATCAAAGCTATCGCCTGTGGGGCTGATGCTGTCATGTTGGGGGCCGCCCTCGCACGCGCCACTGAAGCTCCGGGCCGTGGTTGGCATTGGGGTTCGGAAGCCACCCACCCCGAGGTACCCCGCGGACACCGGGCTCACGTGGGAACTGTGGGCACTTTTGAGCAGATTCTTTACGGTCCGTCGGTGCGTGACGACGGATACCTGAACTTCATCGGCGCCCTGAAGCGTGCGATGGCAACGACTGGATACGCAGAAGTGAAGGATCTGCAAAGGGTCGAGGTCGTGGTCAGCCCTTACAGACCAACGTAACAAAGACATGGCAAGCCGTTGCTTCAAAGCTTGGCCTGAACCGGCCGCAACCAAATCGGCATCAAACGTAATAGAGAAGCGATCTCAAGGAGAAAAACATGACGGAATACCGCATTGAGCACGACACGATGGGTGAAGTGAAGGTACCCAAGGATGCCCTCTACGCGGCACAAACCCAGCGTGCAGTAGAAAACTTCCCGATTTCCGGGGAGACCCTCAAGCCCCACCACATTGCCGCCCTCGGACAGATCAAGCGTGCGGCTGCTCTAGCAAACCAGGAACTTGGTGTCGTCGACGGTGAGATCGCACAGGCAATCGTCGAGGCCTCAGATGAGGTAATCGCGGGCAAGCACGACAAAGAGTTCCCGATTGACGTTTTCCAGACAGGTTCCGGAACGTCCTCGAACATGAACACGAACGAGGTCGTGGCAAGCCTGGCATCAACCATTGCGGGCAAGTCAGTGCACCCCAACGACCATGTCAATGCTTCCCAGTCTTCGAACGACGTCTTCCCTTCATCAATCCACATTGCTGCCTACCAGGCTGTAGTTGAGGTGCTTCTTCCGGGGCTGAAGACCCTGCAGAACTCGCTGGAAAACAAGTCTGTGGAGTTCGAGGGTGTCGTCAAGTCCGGCCGTACCCACCTCATGGATGCCACCCCAATCATGCTGGGCCAAGAGTTTTCAGGCTTCGCGCAGGCAATGAAGTACGGTGTTGAGCGGGTCGAGGGCGCACTGCCGAGGCTCGCGGAGCTTCCCCTAGGCGGGACCGCGGTTGGTACAGGAATCAACACGCCTGCGGGTTTCTCCGCTCGTGTTATTGAGCTGATTGCTGAGAACACGGGACTTCCTTTCACTGAAGCCCCGAACCACTTTGAGGCTCAGGCTGCGCAGGACTCCCTGGTGGAGCTTTCCGGGCAGCTGCGTACAGTTGCTGTTTCCCTGGTCAAGATCGCCAATGATCTGCGTTGGATGGGATCCGGTCCCCGCACGGGTCTGGGTGAAATCAGCCTTCCCGACCTGCAGCCCGGGTCTTCCATTATGCCGGGTAAGGTCAACCCCGTGCTGCCTGAAGCAACAGTCATGGTGGCGGGTCAGGTAATCGGCAACGACGCTGCTATCGCGTTTGCCGGGTCTCAGGGCAACTTTGACCTGCTGGTCATGCTGCCGGTTATGGCAGCAAACTTGCTCCAGTCCATCAACATCCTGGGTAACGTTTCGCGCACCTTGGCCGACCGCTGCGTTGATGGAATCACCGCAAATGTTGAGGCATGCCGCCGCTATGCAGAGTCGTCACCCTCGATCGTCACGCCTCTTAACCGTCTGATCGGTTACGAGAATGCCGCGAAGATTGCCAAGCACTCGGTCAAGAACGATATGACTGTTCGCGAGGCCGTTGAGGACCTTGGATTCGTTGAGCGTGGGGAAGTCACTTCGGAGCAGCTCGACGCCGCGCTTGACGTCTACTCCATGACGGGTCCGAAGCAGAGCTAACCCGCTGCCCAAATGTATGTGTGGGGGCCCAATGTGCGTCTGGGGTATCGACCCCAGACGCACATTTCGTCCCGTCGTATACATTTGAGGACCCGCGCCTCTAAGGTCGCCGCTGTCGCCTTAGGTCGCCGCCGTTTTGGAGAATTACAAGCCACCTTAGGTGACAGCGGCGACCTTACGCGTGGGGGCCGGGGGTCCCGAACGTGCGTGGGCCGGTCGCGTGGTGGGCCGGTCGCGTGGTGGGTCGGCGTGGTGGGTCGGCGTGGTGGACCGGCATGGTGGGCGGTGGATCGGTCGGCCGACTGCGGGTTGGGGCCGGTGTCGCCCGTGAAGCCCAGACGCGCTAGACCTGGGTTGTGCGACCTCTGTAGACCAAAATGCCTGTGAGGACGATGCCGACCAGCGCAATCACAATGATGTAGCCAGCCGTCTGCAGCGCAGGGTATGTCGCCATCACTCCGAAGGTGAGGGCCTGAATCAGGGAAACCGCAGCCCCGCCCGTGTAGTAGGCGCGCTTCTTGGCGGGAGAAACCCTCGCGATTACCGCCAGGGCGCCCGCCAGAACACCGAACGCTACCGCCAAGACAAACACTAAGACAGTCATGCTTCCGGCGTCCCTTCGTCTTGGAGTCGCAGGTCTGGTTTAGTCGCTCTGGGGTCCGGTTCCGGTGTGTTGGGCGTTGGCTCAAGCCCGTTGAGGTTGGCCTCGAGCTGCTCCAGCTCCGCAAGCCAAGGCGCGGCCAGTGCATCCGCTGGCATCCGCCAGTCACCGCGCGGTGACAGCGAGCCCCCGGCCATCACCTTCGGGCCATTCGGTAGCGTAGAACGTTTGTATTGGCTGGCAAAGAAACGCCTGAAGAAGACCCCCAGCCACTTCACCATCTCAGCTCGCGAGTACTTCTCACCCCATGCAACCTCTTGCATGAAGAGTATCTTCGCTGGCCCGAACCCCGCATTCAGCAGATGGTAGAGCGTGAAATCCTGCAGTTCGTACGGGCCGATAGCAGCCTCCGTCGACTGCCCGCCGCCATCACTACCCGGCACCAACTCGGGGGAAATCTCCGTGTTGAGAATGCTCGACAGTACGCCCGTGACGGACGTCCCGAAAGCCTCGGAACTGATCACCCAACGCAAGACCTCTTGAATCATGGTCTTGGGAAGGCCGGCATTGACGCCGTAGTGGCTCATGTGGTCGCCAACGCCAAACGTGCACCATCCAAGCGCCAACTCAGAAAGATCCCCAGTACCCACAACGATCCCGTGGTTCTGCCCCGCTAAGCGGAACAGGTAGTCAGTTCGCAGACCGGCCTGAACGTTCTCAAACGTCACGTCATATACGGGCTGCCCAGCGCCAAAAGGGTGACCCATCGCCGTGAGCATTGCCCTTGCAGCCGGGCGTATGTCCAACTCGCTGAACGTGGCCCCGACCTCGTTGGAAAGGACTTCAGCATTCGTTCGCGTCTTCTCTGAAGTGCCGAAACCGGGCATGGTGAACGCGAGAATATCGCTGCGAGGATGCCCCAGCTCATCCATTGCACGCGCCGCAACAAGCAATGCGAGAGTCGAGTCAAGCCCGCCAGAGACTCCGATGATCAGCTTTGAGGTGTTGATGGCGACCATGCGCCGCACGAGGGCGTTCACCTGGATAGCCATCGCCTCTTCCGCTGGGGCATTCACCTGGGATTCGACACCGCCCATGAACGGGAAGCGAGCAATCGCACGGTGAACCCCGACATCGTGGCGCGGAGGCGCAAGTTCCACACTTACAACCGCAGGCGGCTCACCGACCTCGGCGGTGTGTGCGTTGTCTGCGAAAGTGTTCTGTTTGCGTCGCCGATTCACCAGCAGGTCCACGTCGACGTCCGCGACGGTGATGTCGAGGGCGGGACGGAACGTAGTGGTGTGTGCAAGTGTCTGCCCGACCTCGCAAATCAAGGTTTCTCCATCCCATGCCAAGTCGGTGGAGGACTCACCAAAGCCCGCCGCCGAATAGACGTAGGCCGCTAGAGAAGTGAGGGACTGGGCTGCAATCAGAGAGTGCCGCGTTGAGGTTCGCCCCACTGTCGCTGGGGAAGCCGACAGATTAGCGATGATGGTTGCCCCCTGGAGGGCAGCTACGGACGAGGGCGCAATGGGCACCCACACGTCCTCGCAAATCTCTACGGCCAGACGGAACCCCGGAAGATCGCTTGCTTCGACCTGGAAGGAGCCGAAGGGGAAGGCGCCTTCCCCGCCCTCGGAATCCTCCACCAGTCGTCCATCCCAACGCGTCGCCTTGACTTCGCTGATTGCATCGAGAGTTGAAAAATACCGTTTCTCATAGAACTCGCTGTATGCAGGCAGGTGCATCTTGGGGGTGATTCCCAGGATTCGCCCTCGATGGACGACCACAGCGCAGTTGTAGAGGCGGTCGCGCAGTTCCAGGGGGGCGCCGAAAACCAGGATGGGGAAGAGGTCTGCCGAGGCAGCCACAATCTCGTCGATTCCCCGACGTACTGCCGCCAACAGGGGAGCGCTGAAAACCAGGTCATCTATGGAGTAGCCTGTGAGTGTTAGCTCAGGAAACACCGCAACCGCAACTGCCTCCTCATGACATGCCCGCGCGGCGCGAATCACCTCTGCTGCATTTGCGGACGGGTCGGCAAGGTGAACGGGCACAGTGACACCGCCAACGCGGACCAGCCCATGGCAATAGATTGACCTGTACGTATCCATCGGGGTTAGACCACCGTCATCGCTTGGGTGGCGATGGCAAGTTCCTCGTTGGTGGGGACAACCATGACACGCACGACGGAGCCCTTGCGAGAGATCGTGATGGCATCGCGCGGGCGCTGACCGTTTGCCTCTTCGTCTAGAAGCAGCCCGAGGGGCTCAAGCCTTTGGCAGACCTCGCGGCGAAGATCAATATCATTTTCACCGATACCGGCCGTGAACGTGAGGACGTCGAGGCCGCCCATCTCTGCCGTGTAGGCACCGATGTACTTGACGATGCGGTTGACGTAGATGTTGAGGGCTTCGCGGGCGCGCTTGCGGGCGCTGTGGTCACCGGAGCGGGCAATATCGCGAACCTGACGCATATCGTTGTCGCCGGTCAGCCCCTTCAGACCGGAACGGCGGTTCATCAGTTCATCGACGTCATCAACTGACATTCCTGCGACGCGTTGCAAGTAGAAGGTGACGGCCGGGTCAATATCACCGGTTCGGGTTCCCATCACCAGTCCCTCAAGTGGCGTCATGCCCATTGAAGTGTCCACGGCGTGATCCCCAACAATCGCGGACGCTGATGCGCCATTTCCGAGGTGGAGAACAATCTGCTTGAGGTCGCGGCCGCCAAGGATCTCAGAGACGCGCTTCGACACGAAGCGGTGTGAGGTTCCGTGGGCGCCATAGCGACGGATTGAGTAGCGTTCCGCAATGTCGCGGTCGAGGGCGTAGAGGGCAGACTCTGGAGGAAGATCCTGGAAGAACGCGGTGTCGAATACGGCGACCTGGGGGATCTGCGGGAGGAGTTCTTGCGCAACCTTGATTCCAACCAGAGCCGGCGGGTTGTGCAGCGGTGCCAGTGTTGAGAGTTCATCAATAAGGCGAATCACCCGGTCGTCAACAAGCGCTGGGCCGTTGAAGTAACGGCCACCCTGAACAATGCGGTGACCGACCGCGACAATGTTTGCTTCTTCGAGTGGGGGGCCGACCTCTTCGAAGAGGTCGAGGATCATTTTCATGGCGTCAGCATGAGTGGGGATGGGTTCAGTAATGTCAACTTCGCGCACCGAGTAGCGGTGGTGCAGGTGTCCCACGTCCTCGCCAATGCGTTCCGCAAGCCCCTGAGCTACAGAATGCCCAGTGTCCGGATCGATTAGCTGGTACTTGAGAGACGAGGATCCGGAGTTGATAACCAATACGGTCTGAGGCATTACTTGTTTCCTTCTGCTTGTGCCTGGGCCTGGACGGCGGTGATTGCCACGGTGTTGACGATGTCTTCAGTTGTTGCGCCACGGGAGAGGTCATTGATTGGTTTAGCCAACCCCTGAAGGATTGGGCCAACCGCGACGGCGCCCGCGGTGCGCTGCACGGCCTTGTAGGCGATGTTGCCCGAGTTGAGGTCTGGGAAGACGAGGACGTTTGCCGCGCCCGCGACAGGGGAGCCAGGGGCTTTCTGCTTGCCCGTCGTGGGATCGATGGCCGCATCAAACTGGAGTGGGCCCTCAATCGCCAAGTCAGGTGCAGCCTCCCGCGCCAAGTGCGTTGCCTCGGTAACCAGATCGGGTGAAGGGCCGGATCCCGACCCCAGGGTCGAGTAGGAAAGCAGTGCAACCTTGGGGTCAACACCAAAAGCTCTTGCTGTCTGCGCGCTAGAAAGCGCAATCTGCGCCATTTGCTCCGCGGTGGGGGAGACAACGACAGCGCAGTCACCAAACACCATGACCCGGTCAGACATGAGCATCAGGAAAGAGGAGGACACCAGGTTGACGCCGGGGGCCGTCTTGATGATTTGGAATGCGGGGCGGATTGTGTCCGCGGTCGTGTGGGTCGCACCCGACACCATTCCGTCAGCGTCGCCCATTTTCACCATCATGGTGGCGAAGTAGGTCGGATCTGCAACGACCTTCCGTGCGTCCTCGACCGTCATGCCTTTTGCCGCGCGAAGACGCGCCAACTCTTCCGCGTACTTCTCGAAGTGGTCGGGGTCCGAAGTGGCCAGGACTGTGGCTCCGTCGATGTTCAGTCCGAGGGCGGAGGCTTTGGCGCGGATCTCGCCCTCGTTCCCAATCAGGACGATGTCTGCAACACCCTGGGCAAGAAGCTCATCAGTTGCAGTGAGGATTCGCTCATCCTCGGGTTCGGGAAGGACGATTCGCTGCCGGTTCGCTGCGGCGCGCTTGAGGAGGTCACCCTGAAATGCCAGTGGGGTAACAACGTCAGGCGCCGCTACAAGAAGGGAGTGGATGTCATCTGCCGCAAGCGGTGCGTCGAACACGGGGACTACGTCTTTAGAGATTGCAACACCTCGGGCGCCAGAGACAACAACGCCAGCCACGGTCGCGTGGTGCCTGGTTGCCCTAGCAAGGAAGGTAGTGACTTCCTGGTCCAGCAAATCCGCGCTCATTCCCGCCCCGTCCAGTGCATAAACAACGGACAGATCAGCACTTGCAGCCAGATCCAGGTTCCACCCCAGCAGGTCGAACGAGGGCGACGGAACGGCCCCGACACCCTGCACGATTACGGTGCCCTGCTGTGCCGAGCGTAGGGACACCACACTTTCGCCGAGGGCGGTCTTGGGATTCTTGACTAGGTCCGCGGTGGTTCCGCCCGAATAGGCATTGAAGACGCCCAGATCAGAACCCAGTTCGCCCTCTTCGAGGGTTGCTTGAAGATCTTCGAATACCTGGTTGACGACCTCTGCGGCCTCTGAACCCAAAACTATTAGACGTGAAGACACTGTTATTCCTTACTGGCCCAGTGAAGAGTTACAGCGGGCCATGCAGACGAGGTGCGCGCGGGCATTTCCACGTTCCATCGTACCGCTCGACACTGATTTGTTTCTTCCCCTTTCCTGCCGCTAAGGTGGTGGCTATGTCTCAAAACTTCCGGTAGTCCGATCCGCTTGGTCGCAGTAGCGACAGCGTAACCGTCGGACAGACGCGCCACACCCCAAGGGCTCCCCAGCGGAGACGGGTGATCTGCGCTCTCGGTACCAAATCAGACTTTTCTTATAGGAACCTCCACGTCTTTAGAGGCATATTATGGCAAAAAGCTCCCCCACTTCCCCCTGGAACTCAGGGTCTACAGAGGCCTCGGGTGCCACGCAGTTTCTTGAAGAGCGCGCGGATGAAGCCGGCATCAAGCTGCCACCTTTGGGTAAAACTCCAAAGCGGTGGCCCAAGATGCTCCAGGCCCCCAAGGGGCCGCCCCTGTTTTACGGCACCACACAGAAGGGTTTCCTCCTGGCGGTGATGAAGGCATGTCGTGGTCCGATCATCGTTCAAACAATCGCCCTGTCAGTTGGCACGGTGATCGGTGCATTGCTTCCCGCCATCATGGGCAGTTCGATAGATTCCGCAATCGACTTTGGTCTTTCGGGACCCACCTGGGGGTGGCTTGCACTTTTCGTAGGTTTGATCCTGGTGATGTCACTGGGTGATGGCTTCAACCAGATGGGCGAAATTGCCGCATTCCTCAACGGCTGCTTCGGTCCGGCGCGGACCGTTGCCCACCGCATTTCACGCGCGGGGCGTGCCGCTAAGCAGGATAAGCCCGCGGGTGACGTTGTCACTGGGATTATTGATGACTCAGACAAGGTGGGGGCCGCGGTCCTCTTTGTTGCGGAAGTGGTTTCCTCAATCTTGGCGATCACCGTCGTCACCTTTGTGATGTACCAGATGTCACCCCTGTTGGCGACAGTTGTCGTCATTGGTTTGCCTATCGCGCTGATCTCGATAGCGCTGCTCGTCAAGCCCATGCAGAAGAAGTTTTCTGTGGTCCGTGAGGAATCAGGCAAGCTCACCACCATTTCCACCGATGCGGTGATGGGGCTGCGTGTGCTGCGAGGTGTCGGTGGAGAGGACTACTACAACGCTCGTTACAAGGAGCAGTCCCACCGGGTGCGGGACGCAGGGATCGCCGCGGCCCGCAACCAGGCAGCCCTGAACATCACGCGGACCTCCGTGCCGCAGTTGTTCATCGCGGTTATCACCGGTTTGGGCGCGTTCTTGACGTTCGAGGGCGTGATCAGCGTCGGGGAACTGGTGGCATTCGCCGGCATGACTGCCTACCTGTCCACGCCCTTCAGTGTGGCTGGTCAGGCTGCATACCTCGGAACTCGCGCCTGGATTGGCTCCGGAAAGCTTGCTGATTTCTCGGCGGTTGAACCACCTACCACAGAGGAACTCTTGGAGAATGAAGAGGAACTAGAAGCCGGGGGAGCAATCGATTTCGCTTCCGCGCCGCTCACCGATATGGCAACTGGGGTATCCATCAAGCCCGGGCTGCTCACCGCCCTCGTCGCACCACTTCCCGCTGTTTCGTCGCAGGTGGCGCAGCGTCTTGCTCGCGTCAATGATGAGTTTGAAGTTCGGATCGGGGATAGGGACGTGCGGCGCCTCCCGTTGGCGACTGTTCGTGAGGGGATCCTTCTGTCCGAGGACGATGCCCAGTTGTTCAGGGGGACCCTTCACTCGGGACTACGGGGGAACACCGCAGAATTTCCACCGCCGCGTGGCGTTACCGAACTGGTGTACCGCGAACACATCGAGGAAGCAGCCCGTGAAGAGGGCACCCTATTCCGTCCCGACCGAGTCCCTGACGATGAGCGACTCGCAAAGTCAATGGCGGTGGCTGACGCCGGCGACGTCCTCGACTCCCTTCCAGGAGGGATGGCCGGTTGGTTAACTGAGCGGGGGCGAAACCTCAGCGGGGGGCAGCGCCAGAGAGTTGCCCTGGCGCGCGCTATCTACGCAGACGCACCCATCCTCGTGGCTGTTGAACCGACCTCGGCCGTCGATTCCCACACGGAAGAGAGGATCTCCAGGGCCATTCGTGAAGAGAGGGAGGGTCGCACCACAGTGGTGGTTACGGCCTCCCCGCTGTGGTTGGAGAAGTGTGACGAAGTGATTGTGCTGGACGAGGACGGGACCGAGCAGGCCCGTGGAACACATCAGGATTTGAAGGCGCGAGCGGAAAGTGGGGAGCCGGGGGCTCTGGCCTACGCCGCCATCGTGGACAGAGAGGCAGGTGAGGGCAATGAAACTCCCCGTGGCTAATGGAAGACAGATCATCGCCGGGCTCATCAGGCTCATTCGCCGCCATGCGGCCGCATTCTGGGTGGTCGTGGCCCTGCAGTTGGTAGCGGCCACCGCCACCGTTGGACTCCCGTGGATCCTTGGCGACATCATTGACAACATCCGTCAGGGGACAACCTCGCGGTACGTGGGCACCATGGTGGGGATCTCCATTGCCTTGGTGCTGGTGGGCGCAGTTGCGGCCTACTTCTCTGAGTACCGGGCACGCATCTTTGGTGAGACGGTTTTTGCGCAGATGCGCGAAGAACTGGTCGAAACTGTCACGAACCTTCCCCTTTCAACTGTGGAGGAAGCCGGCACAGGGGACCTCCTCGGTCGGACTACCCGCGATGTTGAGCGGGTGCAGTTCATGGTGCGTCAAGGCATCTCGGCGATCATGGTGTTGGCTACGTCGATCATCGTGACGATTGTGGCGTCGGTGTGGAAGTCTCCGCTCCTCGCGACGTCACTACTTGTAGCAATCATCCCCATCATTTTCGTCATGCGGTGGTACTTGCCGCGCACACTTCCGGCGTACCGTGCTGGGTCGAGTGCTTGGGCGCGGATGTCGGGGGCGATTGCCGAGACCATCGACAATGCTGAAACCGTTGACGCTCTTGGTCTGCAGGACATTCGCAACAACCGCATCGATGAGGCAATCCGTGAAGCGTGGCGCCTAGAGCGCTACACGGCGTGGCAACGCATCTACCTTATGGTGGGTCTGGTGTTCTTCGCGACCCTGCCGGTAGTCATCGTGGTCGCTCTCGGAGCGTGGGTGCTTCCCATGGGTCTAGTCACCGCTGGGCAGATTGCCGCAGTCGCCATGTATGCCTACCAGATGCGTGGACCGATCTGGAACTTCACCTTCTGGTTCGATGAAATGCAGGTTTCGCAAGCCTCGTTGGGCAGGATCTTTGGTGTCTCTTTGGTTCATCCGGACCGCGAGGCCAGCGACAAAGAACCTGTGGACAACGACGTTGAGGTGTCCGACGTGCGCTACGCCTACACGGAAGGTCGCGACGTCCTCCACGGCGTTGACCTTAGTCTGGTCGAGGGCGAGACCCTCGCAATGGTCGGACCGTCAGGGGCCGGTAAGTCAACGCTAGGCCGCATGCTCGCCGGGATTCATCCACCCAAGAGTGGCCACGTCACAGTGGGGGGTGTCGACCTTGTCGATCTGGCGGAGGACAAGCTGCGCAAGCAGGTGGTACTTGTCAGCCAGGAACACCACGTGTTTGTCGGCACAATCGCCGATAACCTCAGGCTGGCGCGTGCCACAGCAACCGATGAAGAGATCAGGGATGCCCTGGGAGCTGTTGGTGCTCTCACCTGGGTTGATTCTCTTCAGGGCGGCATCGACACCGCGGTTGGAGTGGCCGGATACCCGCTGTCTCCGGGGCGAGCCCAACAGCTGGCGCTAGCGCGAATCGTCCTCATGGACCCCCACACACTGGTGCTAGATGAGGCAACATCTCTAATGGATCCCAGTGCGGCACGCTCTCTGGAGCGTTCGTTGGGGCGGGTACTTGAGGGAAGGACAGTCGTCGCGATTGCTCACCGTCTCTACACGGCTCAAGACGCCGACCGAGTTGCGGTGATGATCGACGGCAACATCGCAGAACTTGGCAGCCATGAGGAACTAGTGAGACAACACGGAGAGTATGCCTCCCTGTGGGCATCGTGGCAGAAGAGTTAGGTAGTCACGGGCGCATGCGGGGCTAGAATGTGCCCGTGACTACCACAGAACTCCCCACAGTCCTTGTCGTCGATTTTGGTTCCGCCTCAGCCCAGGCACTAGCGCGTCAAGTGCGTGACTGCGGCGTCTACTCCGAAGTTGTCCCCCGTTCTTGGACGACTGAACGACTCCTTGGTGAGCAACCAGCATGTGTGATTATTGCCGGGGACCTCGCTTCTCTTGAACCCACTTTGGAGGAACCCGGCCCGCTTGACTTCGCCGCGCTTGCGGAAGAATTTCCCGTCGTCCTCGCCGACAACGACAGTGGAAAGATTTCCGTCCTAGTTGGAAGGGACCGTCGTGAGATGACGGGGGAAGAGTTCGACAGGGGCGCCCTCGAACGTGTTCTTTTTGAAGATGCAGACGTTGAGGCAACCTGGACGACGGAGGCCATTGCGCAGCAGTTGATTAAAGAGGTGCGCGAACAGGTGGGGGATGACCGGGTGATCCTGGCGCTCTCGGGAGGTGTCGATTCCTCGGTGGTTGCAGCCCTCATCAATGAGGCGGTTGGCGACCAGCTAACCTGCGTTTTTGTTGATCATGGTTTACTCCGCAAAGGTGAGCGCGAACAGGTTGAAGAAGATTTTGCCGCGGCGCGTGGAATCGACCTCGTGACGATCGACGCCGAAGACCGTTTCCTGAAGCGTCTGGAAGGTGTGGAGGACCCGGAGGCGAAACGCAAGATCATTGGCGAAGAGTTCATCCGGGTGTTCGAGGACGCTCAGAGGGACCTGGCTGCAGCCGCTGCCGCGAAGGGGCAAGAGGTCAAGTACCTCGCTCAGGGAACCATTTACCCCGACATCATCGAGTCCGGAGTAGGTGAGGGCGTCAACAACATTAAGAGTCACCACAACGTTGGTGGTCTCCCGGATGATCTTGACTTTGAGTTGGTGGAGCCGCTGCGGCGACTCTTCAAGGACGAAATACGCGAACTGGGTAGCGCCCTCGGAATGCCAGACAAGCTGGTGTCACGCCAGCCCTTCCCAGGACCCGGCCTTGGCGTTCGCGTTGTTGGTGCCCTGACCAAAGAGCGTCTCGACATCTTGCGCGAGGCTGACTCTATTGTCAGGGAAGAGTTGTCGGAATCTGGCATGGATGCACAGATTTGGCAGTGCCCTGTTGTCCTGCTGGCAGACGTGCGCTCCGTCGGTGTCACAGATGGGGAACGCACATACGGATATCCGATCGTGCTGAGGCCGATCATGACCACGGATGCGATGACGGCAGACTGGGTGCGAGTGCCGTTTGATGTCCTTTCGGACATTTCCGACCGCATCACCACGGAAGTTCCCCAGATCAACAGGGTCGTCCTCGACATCACACCCAAGCCGCCCGCAACGATTGAGTGGGAGTAGGCGTGGCGCGTAAGTCCCGCAACTGGCCGCCCGAGGGCGAGCCGCTACCGTACCCGGTGATGGACAACCACACTCACCTGCCCGTTCACGAGGGCGAAATCCCCAGGGCTGATGGGTTCCGAATGCCCCTTGATGAGCAGCTTGCTCGGGCTCGGGATGTCAACGTCACTTCTCTCATCACGGTGGGGTGTGAAGTTCCTGATTGGGAGCCGACCCTCCAGTTGGCTCACGAGTATCCGCAGGTCAGGGTTGCACTCGCGATTCATCCCAATGAGGCAGCCCTTCACGCGGGGCACTTGGAGAAGTCGCCGGACGGCTACGATCACGAGATCCTTCCTCACCACGTGCCTCTGATTGAAGCGCTGAGTCACCTTTCCGGTCTCCTCGACGACCCAAAGGTGGTCGCGGTTGGGGAGACGGGGTTGGACTATTTTCGCACCGCTGACCCCGGGCGGGAAGCACAGCGCGAGTCGTTTTCAGCGCACCTAGAACTGGCTCGCATCCATAACCTGCCGGTTCAGGTCCACGATCGTGACGCACACGGCGACTGCGTGCGGCTCTTGGATGCGGATGCTAGTCGCGACCAACCGATTGTGTTTCACAGTTTTTCGGGAGACGCCGAAATGGCGCGGGAGGTGGCCTCGCGAGGCTGGTATGCGTCGTTTTCCGGCATGTTGACGTATCCCGCAAATGCGCACCTCCGCGAAGCATTACTGGAGATGCCCAGGGAACTAGTTCTGGTTGAGACGGACGCTCCATACCTCACTCCTGTGCCGCACCGCGGAGACCCGAATGCTTCCTACTCAATGATTTACACGGTTCGAGCAATTGCTGAACTCTGGGAGGTAACGGATGATGTGGCATGCGCGATTCTGATGGCAAACTCCCGCAGGCTGTACGGGACCTGGTGACGAGTTGGTAGATCAGCAGTCGTCATCCCGTCTGCTCGGCCCTGCAGAGATCCGCGAACTGGCCGAAGCACACGGAATCATGCCCACCAAGAAACTGGGGCAGAACTTCGTCCATGACGCAGGTACTGTCCGCAAGATAGTGGCTAAGGCTGGTGTGACACCGGGTCAGGTGGTGCTCGAGGTCGGCCCAGGGCTGGGATCGCTAACTTTGGGTCTGCTTGAGGCAGGAGCCATTGTTGAGGCCGTGGAGTTGGACGGGGGCCTGGCACGGGCACTTCCGTCGACGGTGGCGGCCCGGGGTGGGGACTGGGCCTCTCGCGTCTTCGTTGTGAACATGGACGCCCTCGACTTGCGGGCCAGTGATCTGCCTCAGGCCCCCGGTGCGCTGGTTGCCAACCTTCCTTACAACGTCGCGGTTCCCATTCTCCTGACCGCCCTCGCTAATCTCCCGTCGCTCGAGTCAGCCCTGGTGATGGTGCAGCGAGAAGTTGCTGACCGCCTCGTCGCCCCGAAGGGGTCCAAGACATACGGGGCCCCCACGGTGAAACTGGCCTGGTATGGCCAATCTTCACGGGTGGGCATAGTTGGTCCCAACGTGTTTTGGCCGCGCCCCAACGTTGATTCCGCGTTGGTTCGAACCACTGTTAGTTCAACTTCCCGCGGCGGCACGGAGCTTCGAGACGCTACTTTCGCCCTCGTCGATGCCGCATTCGAACAGAGACGCAAGATGGTGCGGGCCTCCCTGAGAAGCCTCATCCCGGATAGCGTCGAACTGGGACGCATATTCGCAGACGCCAGCATTAGCCCGGAAGCTCGACCGGAAGCCCTGGAGATTGACGATTTTGTGGCCTTGGCGAGGGCGTGGGTGCAGCGGTGACCAGGGTTGTTGCTTCCGCTCCGGGGAAAATCAATCTGGCTCTGCTGGTGGGAGAGGTTGATGAGAGCGGCTACCATCCCCTGAGCAGTGTCTTTGAGGGGATCAGTCTCAGGGAGTATGTCGAGGTCGAAGAGCTCGACGCAGCCACGGCAGGCTCGCCAATCGGTGCGGTGACCACAACGCGGATCGAGGTGCACACCAGGGTGTACTCGGTTGGCCCGGGTTCGCGTGAACCGCGGTTCGACCCGGTGGCAACACAGGCTTTCGCACAGTTCGATGGACCTGGACATTTGGCTTTCCGCGCGGCGCAACTCCTTGCGAGACCGGGTGTTTTGTTGCGAATCACGATTCACAAGACACTTCCTGTGGCCGGCGGTATGGCAGGTGGATCAGCGGATGCAGCGGCTGCGTTGGTGGCGATGAATGCGCTGGCGTCGGACCCGGTAGCGCAGTGCGACCTCGAACGTTTGGGACGAACGCTGGGAGCCGATGTTCCGGCTTGCCTTGTCGGGGGGATCGCCCTCGGCCTGGGTCGCGGTGACCACATGGAGCAACTCGACCCGGGGACGTCATCGCCAAGTGCGCAATCCCGGTGGTGGGTTGCGATTTTCTCCGATGAGGGTCTGTCAACACCGGCGGTGTTCAACCATTTTGATGCAGCCGCCCGGGCGGGGCACGACTTGGGGGGACCAGCGGAATTCGATGCTGGGAGATCGATCGATCCGCGACTGCGCCGCTCGCTCCTTGCCCCGGGGACCGAGGTCGCTTCTGCACTGGTGAACGACTTACAGTCGGCGGCCTTTAGTCTGCGCCCTGACCTGGCGGCCACGGCCCGTGTACTTGCCGATCTGGGCATTCCGTGGATGATGTCAGGGTCGGGGCCGACCCTGGTCGCCCTAGTCGACAGTGAAGAATCGGCGCAAGACGTGGCCGCACGTCTTGAGGCGTTGCCACGAGTGAGTGGGACCGCGGTGATGTGGGGGCCGACAGAGGGGGCTCGCCTTGAGGAGGCCCTCCCGAAGTGGTGTGCGTCTTAGCCATCCGCCCTGGCCCTGACTCCGGTACTTCCGGCCCCGCCTGGTGCCGCCGGCTGCCCTGACTCCGTCTTCCGTGAAATGTATATGTGGGGACGAAATGTATGCCGGGGGTATGCCCCCCACACGCACATTTCGCCCCCACATATACATTTGGGATGGCGCGCCTCTAGGGTGAGCCACAGCTGGGGCCGACTGGTGTGGGCTGGGGTGCTTGCGAGGTCTAGCCTGCCGAGCCCTCCGGCCTGTCGTTGTAGGCAACCTGCAGCTCATGGTCTGCTTTGATCTGCTTGACCATCAGGGAGCCGCCGCTCTCTAGGAGCGCACGCTTCCACGGCAAAACGCCCTCGATCTCAATCTGGATCGACCAGGACAAGATGGTTCTGATGAGGACGATGAGGCCCAGGATCACTGCCTCTTCTATCGATGGCTTCGAAGTGATTGTGCGCACCAGGTCTGCCGCAACCAGGATCTCTAGGCCCAGCAAGATCGCACTTCCGATGGTGATCCGTAGTGTGCTGAACGCCTTGGCACCACCCTCTTTGCGGCTCAGGGAACGGACTGCGAGGGCCAGGGCGATGATGAATCCCAGCACCATTGTCAGGGTGCCCAACAACTCAAAGGTTTCCGCAATCGCCGTGTAGATAGTTTCCATATTCTCTTCCGCTCACCGAACTGCCGGACACAACGCTACATTACCGGTGCGGTCCTGTCTGATTGCGTCAAGTTCGCTGCTCCACTGTACTGATTCTGTCTCAACCCCAAGTAGTCTGACTCCGTGAGCAATGTTGCACCCGCCCTTGACGAACTGCGCCGAACGCTTTCAGCAGCGCGCTTCCCGCTGCGATGCCCCGGCGCTCAAGAAGGCACGGAAACCTCCATTGAGTTAGCCCAGCAAATTGATGACTACCTGCTCCCCAGGTACACCTCTTTGGATGCACCGCTCCTGGCTGTTGTCGGGGGTTCCACCGGAGCGGGCAAGTCGCTGCTAGTCAACTCCCTGGTCCGCGAACACGTTGCACGTTCAAGCGCAATCCGGCCCACCACACGCGACCCCCTACTGGTACATGCGGTCGAGGACGGAGCCTGGTTTTCCTCTGAGAGGATCCTCCCCGGGCTGGCCCGCCTGTCCCGTTCAAGAGGCACTAGCCAGGTTGTTCCCGATCCCCTCTCACAGGCAGGTGAGCCCGGCGCAAGCAGCCTGGAACTGGTCCAGAGTCCCGCTGTTCCCCACGGGCTTGCCATTTTGGATTCCCCGGATATCGACTCGGTCGTCGAGGCCAACCGTCGCCTTGCCGGGCAACTCCTTGCCGCCGCCGACATGTGGATCTTCGTCACCACTGCTGCCCGCTACTCGGATGCAATCCCCTGGAAGCTTCTGGCCGAGGCCGCATCCCGCAACATCGTCCTCGGCGTTGTTGTTAATCGAATGCCGGCGGGGACACAGAGGGAAATCCTCCCCGACCTCGCCAAACACCTTGATAAAGAGGGGCTGGGCAGCGTACCGATTTTCACGGTCACAGAGTACAAGGATGAGGACGGACTGATACCGCAAGCGGAGCTCGCACCTCTGCGGGAGTGGTTGCTGAGCCTTGCCGCAAGCGCCGCCTCTCGGGCAGCTGTGGCACGTCAGACCCTGGAAGGGGCAACTAACGCCCTCCTACTTCGCGAGTCGGACGTCGTTAATGCACTGGAGCAGCAAGCTGCTGCGGCCTTACGGATGAAAGAGGAGGTGGCCGCCGCTTTCGCGCGGTCACGCGGGACTGTTGAGGTTTCCTTTGAGGACGGGACACTGCTGCGCGGGGAGGTCCTTGCTCGCTGGCAAGAGGTTGTGGGGACTGGCGAATGGATGCGCAAGCTTGAAAGTGGTGTGTCGTCAGTCCGTGACCGCATAGCAGGGTGGTTGCGTATTCAACGCCAGGCATCATCGGCCTCGGCAGTGGATTTGGCAGTCGAGGATTCGCTTCTGAACTCTCTAGTTTCCACAGCGGAGGAAGCGATAGCGAACGTGGAGCTGCAGTGGGCGTCGCGCACCGAATCCGCCGAGGTGGCGGAGTTCGCGGCATTGCGCCTGCGGAGCTCTGAAGAGCGCGAAGTCGACGCGGCGGAGGCAGTCCGACAATGGCAGCGCGACCTCGTCGAAATGGTGTCGTCAACGGGTAAGGATAAAAAGACGACCGCGAGGTTGCTTGCTGTCGGGGTAAACGTGGTGGGTGCGGCACTCATGGTGGTGATTTTTGCTTCAACGGCCGGGCTCACCGGTGCAGAGTTGGCGGTTGCTGGGGGAACTGCAGTTGCTGCTCAACGTGTGCTCGAGGCCGTCTTTGGGGATGATGCAGTGCGAAAGATGACGGCGAGGGCGAGAGAGGATCTCTCGGAGAAAACCGCGCACTTCTTTGAAAAGGATGCTGATTCTCTGCTCGCGGCAGTGGACCAGTACGGTATCAACATTGATGGTCCCGCAAACGTTACGGCTTCGTTCGCGGCGGTTCGTGATGCCTTACGGACGGAGCAGTGGCAGTGAGGGCGGTGACGCTCGTGGAGGGCGGTGTCGCACTTGAGAACGCGACAGCTCTCAGCCAAGGCAAACTGGCATCCTCAGTGACTGAACATGCGCGAGCGCTGAGCCAGAAGATCGCGGGACGACGCGGCGTTGACATGGAAACGACGGTTGTTGTTTTCGCAGGTGCTACGGGATCGGGCAAATCGTCGCTGTTCAACGCGGTGATAGGGCGAAATCTTGCACGTGTCGCGGTGACGAGGCCAACTACTTCGGAGCCGCTTGCGGTGTATGGAAACGACTGTTTGGCACTGCTTGACTGGCTCGGCGTAAGGACGCGACACCAGGCTTCTGATGTGCCGTGGCTTGCTAGTTCCGACCTCGTTCTTGTCGACCTCCCTGACATCGATTCTACGGAAGTGCAGAACCGGGTTGTGGCCGAACGGCTCATTTCCCAAGCGGATGTGGTTGTCTGGGTGGTTGACCCTCAGAAGTACGCGGATGGGGTACTTCACTTGGAGTTCCTTTCTGGTCTGCGCGAGCAATCTGGCGGGATGACGGTTGTGTTGAACCAAGTGGACCTTCTCAGAGTCGATGATGCGCTCCGTGTCGAACAGCACCTCCACCAGCTTCTTGATGGGCGGGGATTCCGCGGGGAGGTGCGTGTCACCTCGGCCATGGAGGGGCGCGGAGTTGCGGAGTTGAGGGATGAGATCGTGGCGGTGGCTGCCACGAAGCGGGCTGCCGCGCAGCGTCTGGCCGCCGATCTGCGTTCACAAGCCACTCTGTTTACGAAGGCGGTCGAGGACGAAGGGGGCGCCCTGGTGGCGCCCGCGAGTCTTCCCCAGTTTGATGGAGTCAGCGGTTCCCTTTCACACGCGCTTGGAGCTGACACGGTGGCTCGCGCTGCCGGTCAGGCGTATGTCCACAGGGGAGTGAAGAGCGTGGGATGGGTGTGGACGCGGTGGATCCGCTCAAGGCGACCCGACCCGCTTAAGCGGCTTCATCTTCAGGGTTCGGGGGAGACCCAGTATGCGGCCGCTTCGTCCCTAGTCCTGTCGGATACTCAGCAAGCCACAACTCGCGTCGCGGTGCGGAGATATGCGCGGGCGGGGACTACCGATCTCCCCACAACTTGGCGTAATCAGGTGGTTGCCGGGGCCGAGAGTGGCGCGGTGAAGGCGGTGCACGCCATGGATGGGTTTCTCGTGAAGTCCCAGGATGACTACGTGCGTCGCCCTCTGTGGTGGCGGGTGGCCGCTGGGCTGCAGGTCTTGCTCGCCGCCGCCGCTGCTGTTGGTCTTGTGTGGCTTGCAGCCTACTGGGTGGCTGGACTGGTGAAGATCGTGCTTCCCGAACCTCCCTATTGGGGGCCGATCGCCGTCCCCACGACACTTCTGGCCGGGGGTCTGCTGTTCGGGTGGCTGCTTGGCGTCCTCGGCCGACTGCTGCTACGTAGCGGTGGGAGGCGAACCAGACGCCGGGTTCAGGCGGACCTGAATGCCCAGGTGGCAGCGGCTATGGGGACTGCCGTAGTGCGCCCGTTGCAGGAGGCTCTGGACGAGTACGGACGTTTTGTGGCGGACGTCGAAACATTAGCCAAGGTTCGAGTGCGCTAGGGTTCGGCTACATTGGCGGCTATCCGAGCAGGTCTGAAAGCTCCAACCATTGCTCCTCAAGTGCCTCTTTCTCCTCCGTGAGCTGGTGCAGTTCCCCAGTTAGTTTGGAGAGTCCCTCAAAGTCCGTTTGGTCGTGATCAGCGAGCCTTTGATGCTGCTTGGCGACCTGCGTCTCCAGTCTTGACAACTTTCGCTCCGTTGACGCCAACTCTTTCTCTTTGGCACGAAGTTCCGCGCCGCTCGAGGAAGGCGGCGTAGCTGACGGCTCAGAAGTGTCCGCGGACTTCTGGGCAAGTGTCAAGTACTGGTCGACACCTCCCGGCAGGTCACGGAAACCTCCGTCAAGGACGGCGTACTGCGTGTCGGTGACACGTTCGAGGAGGTAGCGGTCATGCGACACGACTATGAGGGTCCCGGGCCACGTGTCCAGCAAATCCTCCAGTGCAGTGAGCATCTGGGTGTCGACGTCGTTGGTCGGCTCATCGAGGATGAGGACGTTGGGCTGACTGAGCAGGATCAGCAACAGCTGGAGCCGACGTTTCTGTCCACCAGAGAGCTCACGGACTCGGGACTGGAGGTGAGCGGTCTTGAAGCCGAGTCGTTCCAGTAGTTGCGCGGGAGTCTGCTCTTTGCCATCGACCTCGAACGTGGTCTTGGTGCGGGAAAGCACCTCACGGACTCGATCATCGCCAATATCTGCAAGGGCAGAGAACTGCTGATCCAACACCGCCATTTCTACGGTCTTGCCCTGCTTGACCCTTCCAAGAGTCGGTTCCAGAGCGCCGGACACTAAACCGAGCAGCGTGGACTTGCCCGCGCCGTTCGCCCCGAGGATGGCGGCACGCTCACCGGGCGCGATACGCCAGGTTACGTCCTTGAGGATTGGTTTAGCAGGGTCGTAAGAGAAGGAGACATCCTCGAGGTCGACAACGGTTTTCCCCAGGCGGGCCGTCGCAAGTCGGCTGAGCTCCAGACTGTCTCTGGGGGCCGGTTCGTTTTCGATGAGGGCGTTGGCCGCGTCGATACGGAACTTCGGCTTCGATGTGCGGGCGGGCGCGCCCCTGCGTAGCCAGGCCAGTTCCTTTCGCATGAGGTTTTGCCGCTTGGCTTCCGTCGCACTTGCCATCCGGTCACGTTCCACACGTTGGAGGACGTATGAGGCATACCCGCCCTCGAACGGTTCCACAATCCCGTCGTGAACTTCCCAGGTATCGGTCGAAACCTCATCTAGGAACCAGCGGTCGTGAGTGACAACGACAAGGCCACCAGCAGATTTGGACCAGCGGGTCTTCAGGTGGTTTGCTAGCCACGCAATACCCTGCAGATCGAGGTGGTTGGTGGGCTCGTCAAGGATAAGGATGTCCCACTCGTCAACAAGGAGGGCCGCCAGCGCAACCCTGCGTGCTTGTCCGCCGCTGAGGCTCCCGATGGGAGAGTGCCAGTCAAGGTCCGCGACCAGCCCGTCTATGACCTGACGAACTGTGGGATTGCTCGCCCACACGTGTTCGGGGGTGTCGCCGACAATGGCTTGCCCGACCTCGAGTGACGCGGGAAAATCATCACGTTGTGACAGGTAACCCACGCGCAGCCCGCGACGTGGCACCACGGCTCCACTGTCGGGGGTCAAATCACCTGCGATCAGGCGTAATAGGGTAGTCTTGCCGTCACCGTTGCGGCCGACGATACCGATTCTCTGCCCGTCTCCGATGCCCAGGGTGACGCTATCAAGCACGGTATGGGTAGGGAATGAGACGGTCGCGTCTTCGACGCCAAGTAGATGAGCCACTGGTCAAGGTTAGTCCAGTGGGCACAATTTTCTTGTCGGGCAAGCCTGTGACAGAATGGCTGTTGCTTTCCGCCCTGGTGTAAAGGCAGCACAGGGGTTTTTGGTGTCCTTAGTCCGGGTTCGAATCCTGGGGGCGGAGCGACATGTGAGACTCGCGCAACCTAAGGGGCAACCAAGTGAGCGGGATTATTACAACCGGAGAGAAGCGTCTGGTCCTTGCCAGTGGCCGTGCGTATCCGGAGTTGACCGAGCAGATTGGCAACGCCCTAGGGTGTGACGTCATTCCCACCACCGCCTATGACTTTGCTAACGGGGAAATCTACTTCCGTTTCAATGAGTCGGTGCGCGGCGCGGATGTCTTTATTGTCCAGTCCATGACAGCTCCCATAAACAAGTGGCTGATGGAACAGTTGATCATGATTGATGCGGCTAAGCGGGCCTCCGCGAAGCGTATTACAGTCGTGGCGCCGTTCTACCCCTACGCTCGCCAAGACAAGAAGCACAAGGGTCGTGAACCTGTCTCAGCCAAGCTGGTTTCGGACATGTACCAGGCTGCCGGTGCTGACCGTGTTATGAGTGTTGATCTGCACGCCGCCCAGGCTCAGGGCTTCTTCGACGGCCCCGTCGACCACCTTTGGGCTATGCCCGTCCTCGTCGACTACGTGCGTCAACGTATCGATCTTGAAAAGGTTGCAGTTGTCTCCCCGGACGCTGGACGGATCCGTGTGGCAGAGAAGTGGGCCGCGAAACTTGGGAACTGTCCGCTGGCTTTCATTCACAAGACCAGGGATACCTCTAGGCCCAACGTTGCGGTCGCCAACCGCGTTGTCGGTGATGTCCGAGGGCGACAGTGCGTCATTGTTGATGACCTCATCGATACCGCTGGCACAATCACCGAAGCGGTGCGTGTTCTCTTCCAGGAGGGCGCCGATGAGGTGATTGTGGCCGCCACGCACGGCGTTCTTTCGGCACCTGCATCGCAGCGGCTTGCGTCCTGCGGCGCCTCAGAAGTGATCATTACTGACACCCTGCCGGTTAGTCCAGAGCAGCAGTTTGATCAGCTCACCATTCTTTCGGTGGCGCCCCTTCTGGCGCGCGGCATTCACGAAGTGTTCGAGGACGGTTCGGTAACATCGATGTTTGATGGAGAAGCGTAGGGTGATTCACCCCGCACTCTGAGGGTTGATTGCGCGCGTGGTTCCTCGCTAGGCTGGTTTGGTTGCCTGGCGAGGGAGACATTGTGCTCCGTGATCGACAGGATTGAGCATCTCTTCGCAGGTGGTCGTCGGGCATTGCAAGGAAGCGGCCCGGGGACGTCAGCGCTCCCGCCGCCACACGAGAATGGGAAGTGAAGAGAAAATGGCTCCTGTAACTGAGAACAGCATCAAGGGCACAGTCCGCACAGAGGTCGGCAAGGGTTCGGCTCGCCGCGCACGCCGCGAAGGTTTGATCCCGGCGGTTCTGTACGGACATGGACACGAATCGGTTCACCTGGACCTGCCCGGCCACGAGGTATTCCTTCTGACGAAGGACTCCGCAAACGCAGTCGTGTCGGTCAACTATGGTACGAAGAGCCAGTTGGCCCTGGTCAAGGCCATTCAGCGTCACCCTGTGCGCCGCGATATTCTTCACGTCGATCTGCTCGCGGTTTCCGCGACCGAGCGCGTTGAGGTCGAGGTGCCGATCTCACTGGTTGGCGAGCCAGCCGCTGGAAACCAGCTGCAGCAGGAAGAGTTCACACTTCTTGTGTCCGCCCCGGCTATTTCCATCCCGGATGTCATCGAAGTTTCGGTTGAGGGCCTCGAAGAGGGTTCAGTCGTTCGCGTTGAGGATATCGCGTTGCCAAAGGGTGTTGAAGCCGGCGAAGAGCTCCTGACCCGCGACATCGTGTCGGTCGTGGCAATTACAGACACCGCTGAGGAAGAGGCCTCCGCACTGGCCGATGCAGAAGCTGAGGTTGAGGCAGCAGTCGAAAAGGGCTAAAGCCTGCGCGCCAGAGCTTTAGGAAGGAACTTCCATGCAAAGTGGCCAGAGCCAAGCAAGTGCCGATGCGGCGCTGCACTCCATCATTCCCGCCGGGGGTGCTGGAACCCGGCTCTGGCCGCTTTCGCGTCAAGGGGCGCCGAAGTTTCTTCTGGACCTGCTGGGGCAGGGTGTTTCGCTTCTCGAGGCAACGATCCTCCGTCTAGCTCCAATATCTGCTTCTGTGACCATCGTCACCGGACCTGCGCACACCGAAGCGGTGGACGGGCAGATCCGGCGGTTGAAGGATGCAGGCCTGCTGTCTTCCGACCTCGACGTCTCGGTGGTGACGGAGCCATCGGGCCGTGACTCAATGCCCGCGATTGGCTTGGCGACCGCCCTTGTCGCACAAAAGTATGGAACCGATGCCATAGTTGGCTCGTTTGCCGCGGATCACTCAATTGGGGACGAGGACGCCTTTCGCAGCGTTGTCCTTGACGCGGTCCTTGCGGCACGTCGCGGCTACATCACAACGATCGGTATAGAGCCAACCTCGCCCTCGACGGCATTTGGGTACATTGAGGCAACCGATCAGGTAGTGGCGCCCGGGGCGCAGCTGGTCTCCAAGTTTGTTGAGAAGCCCCCACGCAGTGTCGCAGAGAAGTATGTTGCATCCGGCTACCTGTGGAATGCGGGCATGTTCGTCATGGGTGCCGATACCGTCCTCAACCACCTTGGGAGGCTCCACCCGCGGATGGCCACAACTCTTGGGACACTGGCGTCGCTGTGGGGTGGTGTCGACGCTGAGGTCGCGTCGCAGATCGACATGGCGTGGAATGACCTGCCCAGAATCGCCATCGACCACGCCCTGGCAGAACCTGTGGCCGAGGACGGGGGAGTGGCCGTTGTGGCCGCGCCACCTGCGGTTGCATGGAGCGACGTCGGCGACTTCGCAGCACTTGCGGATATGCGTCGTGACGGCGCGTTACGAAGGGGAACGGGTGCGATTCCAGTTCTCATCGATTCGGACGGGGCATTCGTTAGTGGACATTCGGACAGGGTAATCGCGGTGGTGGGCATCGAGGGTGCAGTCGTCGTGGACTGCGAGGATGCGTTACTGGTTACCACCAGAGAACAGGCACAGAGGGTGAAGGAAGTTGTCGATACTTTGCACTTGCGGGGGGATGAAAGATTCACATAGGAGACCTTTGTCTCAAATAGTGATCCAGATTGCAAGGATCACAAAATTGTTGCGGTTCACGTCGATGACTGTCATTCGTTAGGTGAGCAACGACTCCGTGGTTAGGCTACGATCATGACCCCAAGCGATCGCGGTGTTTTACGCACCCCTGATCACGACGGGCATAGAAGAATCTCTACCAGGAGGAATACGTGAAGAAGACAATGCGATTCGGCGCTCTGGCCGCCGTTGCAGCACTGGGTCTTGCAGCCTGTGGCTCGGCCCCCGAAAGTGCACCAGCCGACCAGTCCGGCGAATCCGGAGGCACGGCTGCTGAAACCACCACCGACGTCAAGGCCTGCATGGTCTCTGACTCCGGTGGTTTTGATGACAAGTCCTTCAACCAGTCGGGCCACGACGGCCTGATGCGCGCGAAGGAAGAACTCGGTGTCCAGGTTGACCAGGCTGAGTCCTCGTCCGACGCCGACTTCATCCCCAACATTGAGAACATGGTTCAGGGCGGATGCGACATCATCATTGGTGTTGGCTTCCTGATGGCCGATGCAATGGATGAGGCTGCTGCTGCTTACCCAGAGACCAAGTTCGCTCTGGTTGACTCCGGCTTCAACGCTGAGCACGACAACGCCAAGCCGCTGTTGTTCAACACGGCTGAAGCTTCGTACCTGGCTGGCTACGCCTCAGCTGCAATGTCCACCACGGGCAAGGTTGGCACATTCCTTGGTATGAACCTTCCCTCGACCGCTATCTTCGCTGATGGTTACGTCGATGGTGTTGAAAAGTACAACGAAGTTCACTCTGAGGCCGTTGAGGTCATCGGTTGGGACAAGGCCGCACAGGACGGCATGGCCACTGGCAACTTCGAAGATGTTTCTAAGGGCAAGCAGTTCTCTGAGCAGCTTATCCAGCAGGGCGCAGACGTAATCATGCCTGTTGCAGGTCCCGTTGGTGCAGGCTCACTGGCAGCTGCCAAGGAAAACGCAGGCACCATGGTTGTGTGGGTTGACGCCGATGGCGCTCTCACCAACCCGGATGATGCTTCCGTGATCCTCACCTCAGTGATGAAGCAGATCTCCGCTGCTGTCTTCGATGCCATTCAGTCAGTTGTTGATGATTCCTTTACCTCAGCTGCATACGTTGGAACCCTTGAAAACGGTGGCGTGGGTATTGCCCCATGGCACGATTTCGAGGACAAGGTTTCACCAGAGCTGAACGAGGAGCTTGAGGGACTCAAGGCCGACATCATCTCCGGCACCATTGTTGTTGAGTCTGTCAACACACCTTCATAAGTCAGGATGCACGACAGTGCCCTAACTGATTAGGTTGGCGGGGGTCTGGGAAACCGGACCCCCGCTTTCTGTCCCCACGGTTGCCTCAAGCGCAAAGATGCAGAGAAGACACTCAAAGTCAATCTATGCTTGAGGGAGTCTTTTGAAAAACTAGTTGGTAGGGGCGGTGCAAATGGAATTGTGCCGTGAGACTGTGTAGTCTCTTTCCCTACCCCCAGAAACTCTGGTTACCCCTACAACGATGAAGGGATCGATGTGGAACTTGAGCTAAAAGGGATCACGAAGGTCTTCGGACCATTGGTAGCGAATGACTCAATCAGTCTCACGGTCAAACCTGGAGAGATTCATGCTCTTCTAGGTGAGAACGGTGCTGGTAAGTCAACGTTGATGAACGTGCTTTACGGCCTCTACCAACCTGATGAAGGTCAGATCCTTATAGACGGTGAACCCGTCCACTTTTCCGGGCCCGGTGATGCTGTCGCCGCTGGAATTGGCATGGTTCACCAGCACTTCATGCTTGTGCCCGTGTTCACGGTTGCAGAGTCCGTTTCGCTTGGCTATGAGCCCACAAAGGGCGTCGGCGGAATTCTCAACCTGAAGGAAGCGCGTGCGCGAGTCACTGAGCTGTCTGATCGGTTCGGATTCGGACTCAAGCCTGACTCTATAATCGAGAATCTCCCTGTTGGTGTCCAGCAGAGGGTTGAGATTATCAAGGCCCTCTCCAGGGACGCCAAAGTGCTGATCCTCGACGAGCCGACCGCGGTGCTGACACCTCAGGAAACTGACGAGCTCATATCGATTATGAAGCAGCTCAAGGAGTCCGGCACTTCAATCGTCTTCATCACCCACAAGTTGCGCGAGATTCGCGCCGTTGCGGACACGATTACCGTTATCCGTCGCGGCAAAGTGGTTGGGCAGGCGAAGCCGACGGATTCTGAGAAGGATCTGGCTTCAATGATGGTGGGACGCCCAGTCAGCCTGGAAGTTGAGAAGACGCCACCTAAACTCGGTGAGGTCGGCCTCGCATTCAATGAGGTGTCACTGGTGGACGAGGACGGATTCACCGCCCTCGATCATGTTTCCTTTGAGGTTCGCAACGGGGAGGTCCTCTGTATTGCCGGCGTGCAAGGCAACGGACAGACTGAGATTTGCGAGGCGATTGTTGGTACTCAGAGCATCGATGGTGGAACCATCAACCTGGCCGGAACGGACGTAAACAACGTCTCCATTAAGAAGCGTTTCAGTGACGGTCTCGGCTACGTCCCGGAGGACCGGTCGACGGACGGATTGATTGCCACCTTCTCTATCGCGGAGAATTTGATTCTTAACCGTTACGACCAAAAGCCTTTCGCAACCGGTGTCAATATGCACCCGGGAATCATCAAGGAAAGCGCCGAGAAGGTGACGCGGGAGTTCGACGTTCGCCTTACCAACGTTGAAGACCCTATTTCAACCCTGTCTGGCGGAAACGCGCAGAAAGCAATTCTGGCTCGCGAGCTTTCTCGGCCGATCAAGGTGCTGGTGGCGTCTCAGCCCACCAGAGGTGTTGACGTTGGCGCTATCGAGTTCGTTCACAAGCGCATCATTGAGGAGCGCGACGGGGGGACCGCGGTCCTCGTTGTGTCAACGGAGCTGGATGAGGTTTACAGCCTGGCTGATCGAATCGCAGTTATGTACCGCGGTGGGGTAGTCGGGATCGTTTCGCCGGACACACCCAGGGACGTCCTAGGTTTGATGATGGCTGGCATTCCTTATGAGGATGCCATCGCACAGGCGGGCGTTCCGGCCAGCCAGGAAGGGAAGAATAACGGTGAGTAGTCCTGCAGTTCTTGACCCGCAGCCCCCAACTCTAGAGCCGGACACAGGTCCCAACGAGGCAAAGCAGTGGTGGAAGTCCTTCATCAAGGGTGTGCTCAGCCCATCGGCAGGAACAATCGCCTTGGCGATCCTCCTGGCATTGGTGATAGGTGCGCTGATCGTTGTCATATTTGACCCAGGAGTTCAAGCAGCGGCTGGATACCTGTTTGCCGCTCCCGGAGATTTCTTCTCTGAAGTGTGGCGCGCATTCTCCGGGTTCTTCACGGCCCTGATTCGTGGTTCAATCTTTGACTGGCGCCAAAGCTCGTTCCAAGCTGCTTTCCGTCCTCTGACGGAGTCCATCGTTCGTGCCACCCCGCTGATCATTGCGGGCCTTGCAGTGGCTGTTGGCTTTACCGCGGGTCTGTTCAACATTGGTGTCCAAGGCCAGCTGATCATCGGTGCTCTGGTCGGTGGCTACATCGGCTTCGCATGGAACCTACCCCTTGGCGTCCATATCATTGTTGCGATTATCGGCGCGATTATCGGCGGAGCAATATGGGGTTTCATCCCCGGCATATTGAAGGCTCGACTGGGTGCTAACGAAGTCATTGTTACCATCATGCTCAACTCAGTAGCCGCGCTGTTCCTAGCAGCAATGCTGCAGACACAGCGCTTCTATGGTGACGGGTATCCGGGGAAGTCGACAAGAGTCCTCTCAACTGGTGTCTACCCATCGCTACTTGGCAGCGGATTCCGACTGAACTTCAGCATCATTGCCGCGATCCTTGCCTGCATCTTTGTCTGGTGGCTCTTGGACCGATCCACCTTTGGCTTTGAGATACGCGCCGCAGGTGCCAACCCAGATGCCGCTAAGACTGCTGGCATCAACGTTCCACTTGTGGTCATCATGACGATGACGCTTTCGGGCGCCCTCGCAGGTCTGGCAGCAACAGCGCCGGTGCTTGGTACCGAGAAAGCCATCACTGGTGGTGTGGCCGGCAGCATTGGCTTTGATGCCATCACGGTCGCACTCCTTGGCCGATCTCGGCCCATCGGGGTGTTCTTTGCCGGACTGCTGTTTGGCGCGCTAAACGCAGGTGGAGCACTGATGCAATCCTCGGCGGGCATACCCGTGGACATCGTTCTCATCACCCAGGCAATAATCGTCCTCACGATCGCAGCATCCGAAGCGATACGCGCGTCCCGTGAACGAAAGAAAGTCAAAGCACAAACCGTGGCGAAGGTTGAAGAAAAACACGAGCCAGACTCGGATAAGTCAGCACAGATGGAAGGAGTTGTGGCGTGAGCACAGTAGCTACCACCCCATCGAAGTCTGAGGATCGCACCGGCGTCTCCACAGACATAGTCCTTCCAATCTCTTGGCGAGATCCTGTTGTTAACGCCCTGATGGCTCTGACAACCGTCATCATGGCAGTTGCTGCAAACGGAGAGTCAAATATTTCGTTTGGCGGAGCAACAAGCTGGTTCGCCATGGGGACCGTCACCGTCAATGCTCCATTGACAATCTGGATCATGGCGATCATTGGCCTCGTGTTTGCGGCAATCACTTTCAAACTGGCCATTGATCGCAAACCTGTCCCAGGCTGGTTCCTAGTTGTCGTCGGCACGGCCTTCGTGATTGGCTTCCTGGTTCTAGCAGTTGCTGGTCGTCCCTCGGCCGTGCTGCCTGTGGTGTCACTTCTTGCTGGTGGCTTGATGTTTGCGACACCGCTGGTGTTCGGTGCACTCTCTGGCGTCATCAATGAGCGCGCCGGCATTGTCAACATTGCGATTGAAGGCCAGCTTCTGTTTGGTGCATTCGCAGGTGCCGTCACTGCTTCCATCTTTGGCTCGTCGTGGGCCGGATTGATTGGTGCCCCAATTGCGGGTGCTCTTCTTGGTGCATTGCTGGCACTGTTTACCATCAAGTACAGAGCGGACAACATTGTTGTTGGCGTCGTCCTCAACATGCTGGCCCTCGGTGTCACCTCGTTCCTGTTCTCAACTCTCTTGTCCAACTCGAGTCACTTGAACAAGCCGCAGAGACTGCCAATTATTGCGATCCCAGTCCTGCAGGACATTCCAATCATTGGCCCGGTTATGTTCCGCCAGACAATTTTGGTTTACCTGATGTATGCGGCTGTCATCATCCTGCAGTTCATGCTGTTCAACAGCCGTTGGGGCCTGCGCCTCCGTGCGGTTGGTGAGAAGCCACGCGCAGCAGACACAGTCGGCATTCGGGTGAACTCAATCCGTTGGCATAACGTCCTTCTCGGAGGCGCTGTCGCCGGCTTGGGTGGGGCATTCTTCACCGTCGGGCAAGGCTTGGCCTTCTCTAAAGACATGGCAGCGGGCAACGGCTTTATCGCCCTCGCCGCCATGATTCTGGGACGGTGGAACCCCATTGGGGCACTCACAGCCGCGTTGTTGTTCGGGTTTGCAACCAACCTTGGTGCTGTCATGCAGGCAGTTGGGGCTCCGGTCCCGGCCGAGTACCTGCTGATGATTCCTTACCTCGTGACCATCCTTGCGGTGGCAGGGTTCGTCGGGGCGGTGAGGCCACCCGCGGCAGAAGGGGTCCCGTACCCATAGAGTTTCAGATCTGAGGCCCGCGTCCAACCGGCGCGGGCCTCTTCATCCAACCAACACTTAGTGACAAAGGAGTCCCATGACTACAAGAAGGATTGACGAGGACGTCTGGCGCCAACTACATGAGCACGCTGTAGCGGCCATGAAAACGGCCTACGTGCCATATTCAAAATTCCCAGTGGGGGCAGCAGCACTCGTAGATGACGGACGCATCGTCACTGGCTGCAACGTTGAAAATGCCTCCTACGGGGTTGGGTTGTGCGCGGAGTGCGGGTTAGTCTCCGACCTCGCACGAACCGGCGGAGGCCGACTGATTGCATTTGCGTGCGTGGATGGGTTGGAAGAACCAGCGTCCCCCTGTGGAAGATGTCGGCAGTTGCTGTTTGAATTTGGGGGTAAGACCCTAATGGTGGCGATGCCGGAGGGGATCATGAGTATGGCAGAGGTACTGCCGGGCGGTTTTGGTCCCGACGACCTCGACCGCGTCTGGGATGCAGAGCGTAACGGAACCTTGGAAGTGGAAGAAGAAGCAGAATGAGTATGCCTGAAGCATTTGACGCAGTTGATGTTATTCGCGCGAAGAGAGACAACAACCGGCTTTCAGACCCGATGATTGACTGGGTGATCGACGCTTACACCCGTGGGGTTGTCACCAGCGACCAGATGGCAGCCTTGGCGATGGCAATCTTCCTCAATGGAATGAGCCGGGAAGAGATTGTTACGTGGACAACCGCGATGATGAACTCCGGCATCCGCATGAACTTTGATTCTCTGGGGCGTCCGACCGCGGATAAGCATTCAACCGGAGGTGTGGGCGACAAAATCACACTGCCGCTTGCACCACTAGTCGCTGTTTTTGGCGTGGCTGTCCCCCAACTATCGGGCCGCGGCCTGGGACACACCGGCGGCACACTCGACAAGATGGAGTCGATCAAGGGGTGGCAGGCAGAAGTCTCTGACAAGCAGATGATGGAAATGCTGGGCCAGAATGGTCCCGGCGCGGTGATTTGCGCAGCCTCAGCCGATCTCGCGCCAGCAGACAAGAAACTCTACGCGTTGAGAGACGTCACGGCGACGGTAGATTGCATTCCTCTGATTGCGTCTTCGATCATGTCGAAGAAGATTGCGGAGGGGACGGATTCACTGGTTCTTGATGTCAAAGTTGGCTCCGGCGCCTTCATGAAGGATCAGGCACAGGCACGTGCGCTTGCTGAGACGATGGTTGCCCTCGGCACGGACGCGGGCGTGCGGACGTCGGCGTTGCTGACCAATATGTCAACGCCTTTGGGGCTGATGATCGGTAACGCCCTCGAAGTGCAGGAATCCATTGAAGTTCTGGCTGGCGGCGGTCCCAGTGATGTTGTTGACCTGACGGTATTGCTGGCTGAAGAGATGCTGCGGCTGGCAGGAAAGCCAGACGAGGACGTTCGGGCAGCTCTCAATGATGGGCGTGCCATGGATCACTGGCGGGCCATGGTTGAGGCCCAGCATGGCGACCTTGATGCCCCAATGCCTAAGGCAAAGCACAGCGAAGTGGTCTATGCGGAGTCAGACGGCTACGTAGAGACCATGGATGCCTGGGGAGTTGGCATTTGTGCGTGGCGCCTGGGTGCGGGGCGGACCAGGCAAGGGGAGAAACTGGACCTTGGTGCTGGCGTACAGATTCACGCCAAGCCGGGCGACTACATCAAGAAGGGCTCTCCGCTACTAACGCTCTTTACCGACACACCTGAAAAGTTTGCACGTAGCATTGAGGCGCTCGATGGTGCGATTGAGATAGGTGGTGAGAAGCCTACGAGCGTCACGCCGCTGGTTCTCGATCGAATTGATGCCAAATAGTTCTATTCAAGTGAGTCGATGTTAAATGGCTCTGTTCAAACGGGGAGGCGCCGGTTCCGGATGCCTCCCCACCAGATGTAGTTAAGGAGATAATTATGACCAGTCGTGAAGACGTTGCGGGGATGGTAGACCACACACTACTGAAGCCAGAGGCGACGGCGAAGGATGTTCAAGCCCTCATCGATGAGGCGGTGGAACTTGGGGCCTGCTCGGTGTGCGTGTCACCCTCGATGCTCCCCATTGAGGTTCCAGAGACACTGAAGGTGGCTGTGGTCGTCGGCTTCCCTTCGGGGGCTGTGAAGGCTGGTGTGAAGGCATTCGAGGCCGCCCAGGCTGCCGCAGATGGGGCAGATGAGATCGATATGGTCGTGAACCTGGCGTTCGTGAAGGAAGGTGACTACGAGGCCGTTGAAGAGGAGATCCAGGGTGTGCGCGATGCAGCTCCCGATGTGGTTCTCAAAGTCATCATTGAGTCGGCAGCACTGACTGATGATGAGATCACGGCGACGTCGAAGGCCGCCGTGAACGCGGGTGCAGATTTTGTGAAGACGTCAACGGGCTTCCACCCAGCGGGTGGTGCGTCAACTCACGCGATTGAACTGATGCGTGCCACGGTTGGGCCAAACATCGGCGTCAAGGCTTCGGGTGGGGTGCGTGATGCTGCCGCTGCTGAAGCGATGATTGCGGCTGGGGCAAGTCGGCTGGGCCTGTCGGGCACGGCGGCGGTGCTGGACGGTTTGGAGAGCTAGCGGCCCCGTTAGGGCGGCGGTGCTAGCGCTGGCGCCGAGCGGGGTCAGCCCGCTTGGGCCGGCTCGCTTGGGCCGGCTCGCTTGGCCCCAGCTCTCTTGGCCCAAGCCTCCAAGGTTGCCGCAATCACGTAAGGTTGCCCGAAAATTTGCAAGAAACGGGCAACCTTAGGGGATCCCGGCAACCTTACCTTGGTGTGCGTGCCTGGAAGCGGGCCGATGGAGCGTGTGGGTGTGTGGGTGTGTGGGTATGTGCCACTTGGGTTTGTGGGTGTGGGAGTGAGCCCGCGGCGGGCATGCAGTGGGGGTGGGTCGATCCGCACTGGGATCAGCCCACCCCCACTAGACATACAGTCAGATACCGATCGCCGGCTGCATCGCCAACTTGATTGCATCGAGACGCTGAGCGGCCCGAACGCGCGCCGCGGCAACCGCGCCATCCGCAACCGGCTCGATGACCTCGATATAGCACTTCAGCTTCGGCTCGGTCCCCGATGGGCGCACAACGACGCGATCGTCATTCTCAGTGATGTACAAAAGCCCATCGGTCGGAGGAAGGTCCTCGGAACCCTTAGCCAAGTCCACCGCTGTAACCACCGGAGATCCGGCGATCTCTGTCAGCCCGCCTGCGCGCAGATTTGCCATCCCCTTCGCAATCAGGCTGAGATCATCAACGCGGATTGTCAGGGGGGATGTTGCGTGAAGACCGAACTTCTGGGCCAACTCATCAAGCAGCTCACCAAGATTGCTGTCCCCGGCTTTCAAGGATGCCGCCAACGCCGCCAGCTTTGACCCTGCTGAAATACCATCCTTGTCGCGGACGTAGTCGGGGTCCACACAGTACCCCAACGCCTCTTCGTAGCCGAAAACAATGCCGGGGACCCGGGAAATCCACTTGAATCCCGTCAGGGTATTGGCATGGCCTAAACCGAGGTCGGCTGCCACTTTCCCAAGTAGGCGAGAAGAAACAATCGAGTTCGCAAGCATCTTTGAAGTGAGCTCACCGGGATCTGTGGAGGCCGCGACTTCCAGAGCCTTTTGGCGACCAAGAAGGGAGCCAACCTCATCGCCCGTGAGCTGACGCCATCCAGAGGGTGACGACTCATCAGGAATTGCCGCCGACGAGCGATCTGCATCAGGGTCATTCGCCAAGATGATGTCAGCACCGATTTCGCGCGCTGTCTTGAAGGCAAGGTCAAGAGCTCCGGGCTCTTCCGGATTCGGGAACGCAACCGTTGGAAAATCGGGGTCCGGCTCGTGCTGCTCCGCAACAACAGTGACATTCTTGAACCCGCACCGGTCCAGTGCCTTCATAGCGGTTTCCCCGCCAACACCGTGCATTGACGTGAGAACAATCTTCAGGTCACGGGGTCCGTCCGGGACGATCTGGGTTATTCGCTCAATGTACTTGTCAACAATCTCATCCCCGATGATTTCCCAGCCTGATTCAGCGCGAGGCACCGATGCCACGGATGGCACAGCCTCGATCTGCTCAAGGATCTGGGCATCAAATGGGGGAACAATCTGCGTGCCCTGACCGGCTCCCGTGACAACCTTGCCACCAAGATAGACCTTGTAGCCGTTGTCTTCGGGTGGGTTGTGAGAAGCAGTCACCATCACTGCCGCGTCCGCATTGAGATGGCGCAGTGCGAATGCAGTAACAGGTGTCGGTAGTGCAGTCCCAAAGACGAGGGCGTGGCCACCACCGGCCTCAACGACTGCCGCGGTATCCAACGCAAACTGGTGCGATCCATAGCGCGCGTCGTATCCCACGACGACTGTGAAACCATCCGGCAGTTGTGAATGGAGAAAATTGGTGAGCCCAGCAGCCGCCCGGATAACCACCGCACGGTTCATTCGGTTGGGTCCAGCACCTAGATGTCCGCGAAGACCAGCTGTGCCGAAAGTGAGCATCCCGGAGAAGCGGTCGGCGAGTTCTGCTGTGGCGCCCTCGTCCCCGTCATCGGAGAGGGCCAGAAGACCCCGAAGCTCACCTGCGTCAGCCATGTTCGGATCATCATCGATCCAAGTTTCGACAGCCGCGCGATCGAACGGTGTTGTAGACATTGATTCCTCTCTAGACATGTGCGTTACATCTTCTGGACGACGTCGGCGAGAAGTCGGGCGATACGCGGCCCGGCCTCGGCGCCTGCTTCAATAACTTCTTCGTGAGACAGGGGCTCAGGCGAAATCCCAGCGGCGAGGTTAGTCATCAGTGACAGCCCGAGAATCTCAAGCCCAACCTCACGTGCTGCGATGGCCTCCAACGTGGTGGACATGCCCACCAGGTTCCCGCCGATAACCCGAGCCATATTGACCTCAGCCGGCGTTTCATAGTGGGGACCGCGGAACTGAACGTAGACGCCCTCGGGAAGAGAGGCATCCACTGTCCGTGCCAGGGTGCGCAGACGCGGTGAATACAGGTCCGTCAAGTCAACAAAGTTGGCGCCCTCTAGGGGAGACTCTGCCGTCAGGTTGATGTGGTCACTGATGAGGACGACCTGTCCAGGCTTCCATTCGACGTTGAGACCGCCGCATCCGTTGGTGAGGACGACCTGGTCGCAGCCGAGGGCGGCCGCGGTGCGCATCCCATGTGCGACGGCGCGAACCCCTTTACCCTCGTAGTAGTGGGTCCTTGATCCAAGGACGAGGGCGACCTTGTCACTTCCATATATGCGGATAGTGCGCATGGTCGCGGTGTGTCCGGCAACGGCGGGGGCTGAGAACCCTGGGACCTGGGCGGCATCAATCTCATCAATCGTTTCACCGATGAGGTCTGCCGCGCCTCCCCAGCCGGAGCCAAGCACAAGAGCAATATCGTACGTTTGTATACCTGAGTGGGCCTTGATCGCCTCAGCTGCTTGCGCTGCGAGGTCGAATGGGCCTGTAGTTAGATCTTCTTTGGTCATAGCGGCGAATCTACCGTGTTTGGGTGCGCGATGGGTAGTTTTGCTTGGCGCGGCGGAATGTGGAATCTGGCTACTTTGCGTGTCGCTACACGCGCGAACAAGTCCATGCGCTTGGATCTAAAGACCGACATTCTTACTCGAGGGGGAGCTTTGGCTAAGAACGCAAAAGTACACATGCGTGGTCCCGTAATCATGCGCGGCAGGGAGTTGCCCAGCGACATGGCTGACCAGAAGCTTCTGCAGTCACGAACGGAAGACCCGTGGCGAGTCATGCGAATGCAGGCGGAGTTTGTCGAAGGTTTCTCTGCCTTGCGGAGCATCACGAATGCGGTCTCTGTGTTCGGCTCCGCGCGAACACCGCAGGATTCGCCCTACTACCAAATGGCGGAAGAAATTGGACGCCTTATTGCTGAGAACGGCTTCGCAACCATAACGGGTGGCGGTCCCGGCGTAATGGAGGCGGCAAACAAAGGTGCGTACCAGGCAGATGGTGTTTCCGTTGGGCTGGGCATTGAACTGCCATTTGAACAGGGAATGAACCAGTGGGTCAACCTTGGAATCAACTTCAAGTACTTCTTCGTGCGCAAGGTGATGTTTGTTCGCTACGCGAGGGGGTTCATCGTTCTTCCCGGTGGATTCGGAACGCTGGATGAGCTGTTCGAGGCCGTCACCTTGGTCCAAACCGGAAAGATTGACTGGTTCCCAATCGCCCTCGTCGGACGGGACTACTGGGCACCTTTGGTGGGCTGGCTGAACGATACGTTAGCAGAGCAAGGAATGATCAACGTGGGGGACACAGACTACTTCAAGGTTGTGGACACGGCGGAAGAGGCGACTGCGCACATTTGGGACAGCATCGACGGCATGCACAACGGCGCAGATAAATCCTAACTCAGGGCAATCTATTCGCAATCCGCGTAGAATGGATGCGGAGCAAATGGCGTAGCTAACGCATCAAGGAAGCGGAGGGGTTTTCGATGGCAGCGATGAAGCCAAGAACCGGTGACGGACCACTAGAAGCCACCAAGGAGGGGCGCGGAATCATCATGCGCATCCCGAGCGAAGGTGGTGGGCGTCTGGTTATTGAGCTGACCCCGGACGAAGCCGCGGAGCTGGCGCAAGCATTGCAGGACGCAGTCTAGACACCAAAGGCTATAAGTAAGAGGCGATGCGCAGGTTTGCGTATCGCCTCTTTGTATTGGGTGTGAAGCTAAATTGCTGGGGCGGGCCGGACAGCCAAGAGGGCACCATCGCCGGTTGGAATCAGGCACGTCAGGAAGTCTTCCGACTCAAGGAGGGTCTTCGTCACCTCACGTAGCGCAACCGTGTGCGGGTCCCTGCGCGCTGGGTTTGCGACATTACCGAACCACAGAGCGTTGGGTATCACCAGTGCTCCACCGGGGCGGAGCAGGCGAAGTGCATGACTCACGTACTGGCCGGTCTCTTCGGGGAGTGCGTCAATTGTGACCATGTCGTAGGAGGAGTCGGCCAAGCGCTGCAACACGTCCAGAGCACGCCCGTTAATGAAGCGAGTCCGAGACGAAGGGACCTGGGCAGCCCGGAATGCCATGGCAGCAGATTGCTGGAACTCAACTTCGGGGTCAATGGTTGTCAGGACCCCCTTGGGGTTCATCCCAGACAGGGTCCACAGTCCTGATACTCCCGCACCAGTGCCGATTTCGACCACTGCCTTGGCATTGCGCATCGCCGCGACCGAGCGGAGGAACGCGCCTGTTGCTGCAGATACAGGGTCAGCTCCCAGTTCGATAGCAACCTCTCTGGCGGCAGCAATAACAGCCGGCTCAGTCACGTAGTCTTCGCAGTAGACCCAGATGTCATTCTTCGCAACAGACATGTCTTCCTCTTCCCGAGTTGGCTTAGGGCCAGGCTACCTTGACGCGAGGGCGATGTGAGTGAACTCAGCCAATAACACGGTGAAACTAGCGGCGTACGGGAGCCACTCCAAGGGGCCGGCCCGCTAGGCCTCGACTGTGCTCGGCAAGTTTGGCCGCGAGGGTACGCAACTCCGTAGCCGTTGGGGAAGCGTGGTGGGCCGCGGTGCTCGAAGCAATTGGCACCCCGCTGTCTCCGCCCTCGCGGAGCGCTATATCGAGGGGGACCTGGGCAAGGAGAGGCACCTGGTAGCCGAGTAGGGCACCAAGGTGCGCGCTGACAGTATCGCCACCGCCTGAACCAAAGATCTCCAGTCGTGAACCGTCGGCTTGAGTAAGGTAAGCCATGTTCTCAACGACGCCGATGACCCGCTGGCGCGTTTGTGTCGCAATGGAGCCGGAGCGTTCTGCGACCTCGGCTGCTGCGATCTGTGGTGTGGTGACAATAAGGATCTCAGCGTTGGGAAGGAGCTGGGCAATAGAAATTGCAACGTCCCCTGTACCCGGAGGCATGTCGATGAGGAGGACATCTAGGTCCCCCCAGAAAACATCAGCCAAGAACTGCTGGAGAGCTCGGTGCAGCATTGGTCCGCGCCAAATGATGGGCTGACCCTCTGGCACAAACATTCCAATCGAAATGACCTTGACCCCGTCCGTTCCGATGGGCGGGACGATCATTCCATCAATGGACTGCGGCTCGTGGGTGATCCCCAGCATGCGTGGAAGGGAGAATCCGTAGATATCCGCGTCAAGTACCCCAACTTTGAGGCCTTGGCCCGCAAGTGCCACAGCCATGTTGGCGGTGATTGAAGACTTACCAACGCCACCCTTACCGGAAGTGACTGCAATGACGCGAGTGAGGCTATCCGCCTTCGTAAAAGGGATCTCACGTTCGGCGTGACCAGTTAGCTTCTCTCGGAGAGCCTTCTTTTGGCCATCGTCCATGACACCCATTGTCACCTCGACGCCTTCGACGCCCTCGACCTTCCCCACTTCCTCTTGGACGTCTGCGGTGATTGTCCCGCGCAGGGGGCAGCCCGAGGTCGTTAGCAGTACGTGAACCGTGACGCGGCCTCCGTCAATGTCTATCCCTTTGATCATCCCCAAGTCAGGTAGAGGGCGGTGGATCTCCGGATCGATCACTCGTTCCAGGGCTTCCATTACAGCGGCTTCATGTACGGTCATGCGACCAGCTTAGAGGAGCGGGGCCGATCGTCCTCATCCGCCAAGCTAAGGGCGAAGCCATTGTGTGCGCAGGCCCGCGGGAAACTATGGTGGACCTATATAACAGGTAAGGAAACTGACATGCCACGCAACATTGTCTCTTCACGCTCGCCCCAGATGCCCGTGGGAACCGAGGTTGCCGCGTTTCGTACGCATGCAGAAGCAACGGCGGCGGTTGAGAAGCTCTCTGAGGAGCACTTTCCTCTCACCAGTGTGACGATAGTCGGTTCAGATCTGCACATGGCCGAACAGATCCTGGGGCGAATGACCCCTGCCCGGGTTGCACTCACGGGAGCGACGCAGGGTCTGACCTGGGGACTTCTGATGGCCTTGTTCTCCCTGCTGCTTTACCCGCAGGCCGGGGCCATCATCCCCGCGATACTCATAGTCGTGGGCATCCTTCTGGGCGTTTTCATCACGATGATTTCGTGGGCACTGCGCAAGAACCGGGGAAGTTTTGCCGCGCAGAGCACCCTGGTTGCCAGTCGGTACGCGGTGCTGGTCTCCGAAATGCCTGACCGTGCGTTCACCCTCCTGAGCGGCATGCCGGGCAACCTTACAAGCAGTCCCCGGCGCCCTGTTCGTCGTGAGGAGTATCCCCGTCACCAAGTCGTTGCAACTCCGCAGGAGCCCACACCTGGGGACCCGCGTTGGTCACAGGTGTCACCGGAGGTACCCGCCCAGCAGGACCCACAGGTCGATCCACTCAAGCCAACCGAGTACGGCTCACGACGCGATGAGGTTCCGCGGTTTGGTGTTCGCCTTGAGGTGCCCGAAGGTTCGACTCAGGCCGATCCTCATGTCGGTGGGGACCCCAAGGACGACAACCCGGCGTAGGTTAATCCCTGCGAGACTGGACTTCTTTCATCCATTCTTCAACATCCTCGCGCACCCGCGGAATATCCTCACTGAGCCTGCGTGGTTTGCCGAGGGCATCCATGACAATATCGTCCTCGACCCGCACCCCGATGCCACGGAACTCCGCTGGGACGGCAAGATCATCGGCGCGGAAGTAGAGGCCGGGTTCGATTGTGAAAACCATTCCCTCTTCCAGCAGGCCGTCCTGGTACATCTCCTGGCGCGCCTGGGCGCAGTCGTGAACGTCCATTCCCAGGTGGTGGCATGTTCCATGGGGCATCCACCGGCGGTGCTGCTGACCCTGAGGTGACAGCGATTCTTCAACAGAGACTGGGAGAACACCCCACTCGGCGAGGTGACGGGCTAGTACTTCCTGGGCGGCCTCATGCAAGTTGCGGAAGCGGACGCCGGGTTCCTTTGCACGCTCGAAAGCCGCGTCGGCGGCCTCGATGACAGCATCGTAGATTTCCGCCTGCGTGGCGCTGTAATGCCCACTGACGGGGAGTGTCCGGGTGATGTCAGCCGTGTAGAGAGAGTCCAGTTCAACACCCGCATCGACAAGTACGAGGTCGCCTGCCTCCACAGTCCCAGAGTTGTCCATCCAGTGCAGCGTGTTGGCATGGTTGCCCGAGGCCGCGATTGTTTCGTAGCCCAGCCCATTCCCATACTCGCGAGCGACGGATGCGAAGGCGCCTTCGATCACGCGTTCCCCGCGGGGGTGGCCAATCGTCCGTGGCAGGGAGCGGATAATGCTCTCGAATCCGGCCTTGGTTGCAGCCACTGCCTTCTCCATCTCCCGGACCTCGTAGCGGTCTTTGGTGAGGCGCAGTTCGCTAAGTGCTTCGGTCAGTGCGTCGTCAGCCTGGCGCGCATCCTCTCCAGTGGGAAGACCCGCCTGCTCCCGAACCTCATTCACAAGCGCCTCAACCTGGCTGTCAGCGTTCGTGACAACGCGGATCTGGACGGCACCAGCATCTTTTGCGAGGGCGTCCTTCAGCGTATCGATATGTTCACAGCGGATACCTGTCGCTGCTTGCATTTCCGCGAGAGATGGCCGGGCGCCTACCCAAAACTCTCCGTAGCGTGAATCGGCGTAGAACTCCTCTGAGGTGCGAGAGGCGCGGGGGACAAAGTAGAGGATTGCCTCGTGTGTTGCGTCGCCGTCTTGGTTTCCCTCACCGTTGGGGTGAAGAACTAGCACTGCATCGGGTTCCATTTCGCCCTCGAGGCCGCTGAGGTGCGCAAATGCGGAATGGGCCCTGAAGCGATAGTCCGTATCGTTGCTGCGAACCTTCAAGCCGCCGGCTGGGACTACCAGCCGTTCGCCCTCGAACACCTTCCCGATTTTCTGGTGGCGATCTTCAACGAAGTCGGCAGCCCCTGTTCGGGCGAGTCCCAGTGGCGTGCGGTCACCCCAACTGCTAGCCATGAACTCTCGGAATGCCTCCGAAGAGGGGCGATGGGAGCGGTTATTGACACGCTCCTCGAGTGCCTGTTCGCCATCCTTGGGTGAACTGTCTGGTGAAGCGGGGGGTTGGGGAGAATTCTTGTCAGTCATGGTCCTATCTTCCCACGCTTGCCAACTCGCATTAGCACCCAAGGTCGACCCGTAGTATGAGCTCTATGGCTTCTCAAATTGATCCCCACGCCCACACCCTGCATTCGGACGGTACGGACACGCCAGAGGGCCTGGTGCTGGCGGCCAAGAGGGCGGGGCTTGACGTCGTGGGTATAACCGACCACGACACAACACAGGGTTGGGCAGAAGCCGTCGAAGCTGCGCGACGTCACGGGGTGGGCCTGCTGCGGGGTGTTGAAGTCTCAGCCGTTTACCAGGGTAATTCGGTCCACATCCTTGGATACCTCATGGATCCGCAAGACCATTCGCTCAATCTTTTGTTCGAGGACGCCCGGCGGGAACGAAGCACGCGCCTCGCGCAGATGGCGAGCAACCTGGCTGCTGACTACCCTCTCTTGGACTGGGATGCCCTCAAGGAAAGGGCAGGGGACGCGGCGTTGGGTCGGCCGCACCTGGCAGATGAGTTGGTGCTACAGGGCTACTTCCCGAACCGCAGTGCGGCCTTCGAGTGGGCGCTTCATCCCAGCGGCCCGTACTACGTTCCTCAGAAGGTGGCCAGTCCCACCGAGGTAGTGGAACTGATACGCCGAGCGGGTGGGGTCCCCGTCCTCGCGCATCCACAGTCATCAACCCGCGGCTGGCGTGTTCCGGAGGAATTGGTTGCCGAGATGGCGGAAGCGGGCCTTTTTGGGATTGAGAGGGACCATCGTGATCACGACGCGGCGGGGCGCGAAACCGTTGAGCGCCTGGCGGCTTCACACGCCCTTTTCATGACGGGTGGTTCTGACTATCACGGCACAGGTAAGCCGAATTTTTTGGGAGAAAACAGTCTGGACCCGTATATTTTGGCTGAGATCGAAGCACAGGGTACGTCGAAGGTAGTTCGCAGTTGAGTCTGGATGTCATAATTTCATTGCCGCTTTTGGCAACCACTTTCATCACGCTATTCGTGATTATGGATCCGCCCGGCACCGTCCCGGTGTTTCTTGCGCTGACGCGCACCATGGACCGCCAGCGGAAGAACAAGGCAGCATTTCAGGCGACCCTCACGTCCTTCGGTGTGATCGTTGGGTTCGCCGTCGCAGGCAAGTACCTTCTCCAGGGTCTGCAGATCTCTATGGATTCGCTGCAGCTTTCCGGCGGCATCCTGCTCTTCCTAGTTGCCATGGAGCTCCTGATGGGCAAGGGAGAATACGGCGAATCTGATGGGGAGACCAACACCAACGTCGCGATGGTTCCTCTCGGTACCCCGCTTCTTGCAGGTCCGGGTGCGATTGTTGCCGTTATGGTCTCAGTCAACCAGGGGGGTGGGACTATCGCAGGCTGGGTTGCAGTGCTGACTGCCGTGGTTCTCATGCACGTCGTCATCTACCTGACAATGCGGTGGTCAGTGGGTTTGGCCAAGATACTTGGCGACAACGGGGTCTTGGTGCTCACGAAGATTTCCGGTGTCCTGCTCGCTGCAATCGCCACCCAGCTTGTGGTCGACGCGGCATTCCACTTCGTTGCTGCATTCCAATCGGGGGCCATGGGGTAGCCAGCTCTTGATAAAAGGGGCTGTCGGTGGTCTTTGAATCCTCTGGTGTGGAGGAGGCTGTGGTGAGAAGGTTAGCCACAGCCCCCGTGCCTACTACTCGCTAGGTGTCGAGCCAGACGAAGAAGACTTGCGCGTCCTCTTGCGAGGTCTGCGCTGCGAGGTTGGTGCGTCCGTGGACTGCTTCTCACCGCGGTTGCCTCTGCCCCCACCGTTAGCGTTGCCTCGTCCACCTCTTCCGCTTCGTCCATCGCCGGAGCGTCCTCGACCGGAGCCGCCGCCGTTGCGTCCTCGACCGGGAGTAGAGTCGCCGCCCTTTCCGTCGACGTCCTCGATCTTTTCTGCGTCCAAACCTGCTCTGGTTCGCTGTGATCGTGGAAGACGTCCGGTCACGTTCGGATCGATGCCGAGGTCTTCATAGAGGTGTTCTGACGTGTGGTAGGTCTCGACTGGCTCGGCAATGTCGAGGTCGAGGGTGCGGGAGATGAGGCCCCAACGTGGCACGTCATCCCAGTCGACGAAAGTGACGGCAGTGCCCTTCTTGCCCGCACGTGCAGTTCGACCGATCCTATGAAGATAGGTCTTTTCATCCTCGGGGCACTGGTAGTTGATGACGTGTGTTACGTCGTTGACGTCAATGCCACGTGCTGCGACATCGGTGGCGACGAGGACGTCAACCTTGCCGTTCTTGAAGGCGCGCAGAGCGCGCTCACGAGCGCCTTGACCCAGGTCACCGTGGAGGGACCCGACTGCAAAACCCCGCCCTTCCAGATCATCTGATAGGGCGGCGGCAGTGCGCTTCGTCTTGACGAAAACCACGGTGCGTCCGCGTCCATCAGCCTGGAGGATACGAGAAAGAACCTCAGCTTTGTTGAGGGCGTGGGCGCGGTAGGCGAACTGGTTCACCTCCGCAACGGTTGCGCCCTCGTCATCGGGATCCTGGGCCCGGATATGTGTGGGCTGGCGCATGAAGCGGCGGGCAAGTGTGATCACAGGGCCCGGCATTGTCGCTGAGAACAGCATTGAGTGGCGCGCTCCTGAAACCTGGGAGAGGAGCTTCTCAACATCGGGAAGGAATCCGAGGTCGAGCATCTCATCGGCCTCGTCCAACACCACGGTTGTGACGTTGTTGAGTCGAAGGATCCCCCGGTTCGCCAGGTCGATGAGGCGTCCAGGCGTACCCACCACGACCTCAACACCGTCTTTGAGTGCTTTGACCTGAGGTTCAAATGCGACGCCGCCGTAGATGTCGATAATGCGGACGGGGAGGTTCTTGGCAGCGGCTCGGAGATCTTCTGCAACCTGCTTGCACAGTTCGCGGGTGGGAAGAATGATCAGCGCTTGCGGCGCGCCGGGGTGGGCGAGTTTATCGAAGCCCGGTTCGCCCGGTGCCACAACGGTTTCAAGCACGGGAATACCGAACCCGAGAGTTTTTCCTGTGCCGGTCTTAGCCTGGCCGATAATATCGTTGCGTTTGAGTGCAACCGGGAGGGTCAGGGCCTGGATTGGAAATGGGTTGACAATACCTTTTTCGCTGAGCGCGTCAACAATCTCGCTGCGGATTCCAAAGTCCGCGAAGGTTGTCTCAACGGTCGCACTGGTTTCTTGGGTCACGTTTGCCTTAAATATCTAGAGTGTTATCAAGTTCAGGCAGCCGATCGCGCATTATCTGTCATGCAACATGTGTTGAGGGGTCTTCACCTTCGGACCCAGCCCGTTTTCGCCAAAGCGATCGGGCAGCCAGACCAAAGTCTACCGGGACCGTGGCGCGTAATCGTGTGGGCTTATAGTCTTTAACTATGACTAGCGAAGATGCAGACCAAATGAAATCAGGTACAAGCGCCGTGGTGGGGTTGTTTGCCTACTGCGCATTAGCGGCAATGACGCGGCTTGCCAAAGACGGCGACCAGGCGCCGAATACCCAGGCACACGTCGATTTGGCGCGCCTCGCGGACTCGGGTTACAGGCGGTTCTGTGATCTTGATTCCTACGCGACTGAGAGAGGCTTCTCAATTGTTGAGGCAGCTGGCCAGTACGCGGGTTTGTTTGATGAGCTGGATCAACGCACCCGGCCCTCAAACTGGTGGGAACGGTGTGTCAAGAGTTACGTGATCTTCAGCGTGTTTGGGGACGTTCTGCAGGAACTGAGCGACCGCCACCAGGTTTTTTCGGAGGTCTTCAACGTCTGGGACTTGGGTCAGGGGGCGTGGGTAGTCAAGAACCTGGGTCCGCTTACCGACCAGGACGACCAACTCGCCGCGAGGTTGTCACTGTGGGCGCGACGGGTGGCCGGGGAGACGTTTGGATTGGCAAGGGCAACACTGTTTACCTATCCGGAGCTGGCGGTTGACCCAGAGACCGCAGATGCCATCATTGAGTCTGCGACCCGGCGCTACAGGGAGCGCTTGCAAGAAGTGAACCTGAAGCCCTAGCGTCGGTGCGGTGTTCCGGCGCGGGCCACAGAGACTTCAGGCGCGTCCGAACCCGACCCTGTGGGACTGAGAGGTAGGAACGAGGACGTAGCCGATCATCGAGGCGGGGATGACAACGCGGTCACCCTTGGTGTCGGTGAGATCGAGAATGCTATTGGTTTCGATGGCCTCTTTTACCTGGGCCATGATTTCGTCCTCATTGCCGGCAACCTCAAGTGAGAGTGTGCCGACACCTGAACGGAGGTTAAATGTGACCTTCATTGTCTTCACTTTCGCGCGCGTTAAATGTGTTTTCCTCAAGTCTAGAGCCGCGAAGACGCGAAATGTCGGAGGGGTGGGGGATACTCGCTGCTAGCGAAAGATTTCTGGTCTTCCGAAGTACCTGTGCTGTAGAGAGAGGGGTCTGGCATGTCGGATGGGGTCATTCTTGATGGCTGCCAGCAGGCGGCAGTGGATGCCGCGAGCAGTGGGGGACACGTCCACGTCGTAGGGGGCCCCGGAACTGGTAAGACAACTGTTGCGCTGGCCGCAATGACTGAGGCACAGAGGCGGCTAGCAAACGTTGACCATCAACTCTGGGCACCCGCCCTGCTCTTGGTTCCTGACCGTCGACGGGCACGCGAAGCTGAGGTGTTGCTTGCTCGCAGGTCTGCAGGGGAACTGTCTGGATTGAGCGCGGATGGGAGCCACCGTTTAGTGAGGTCCCTTAGCTCCTACGCCTACCTGATTCTGGGGCTGTGGTTGGTTGAGAGAGAGGATGCACTCGAGCGGCCGGTGATGCTTTCCGGTGCCGATGAGGACGCTTGGCTTGCAACCTTCTTGGAGGCAAGTGAGGTTGCGCGGCGGGAAGTTCCAGAAGTGGTGCTCCGAAGTTCCCAGTTCCGCATGGAGGTGCGCAACATAATGGCGCGCTGCGGGCAGGCGGGACTGCTTCCAGGGGATCTGGGACTTCTTGGTGTTGAGTTTGAGAAGCCGACCTGGAGAGTGGCTGCAACGGCCTACGCCGCCTACGCCGGCGACCGAAGCGCCTTCACGACCTCCTCGTCCCACATCGATGCCGCTCGAATACCGCTGATCGCCGCGGGAGTTCTTCGCGTTTGGGATTCGCTCGCGGAAGCTGAGGGGGTAGTGACGCCGAAGCCTCTGCCCGGCGTGGTGATAGTCGACGATTCTCAAGATCTCCCAAGGTCCGCGCTCCCCCTACTGGAAGAGATGGCATCCGCAGGATCTCAGGTGGTAATCACAGGAAGCCCAGATGAGGCGGTGGCTGCATTCCGTGGTGGGGTTCCAGATCTTGGCCGTATCTGCGCAGAAGAACTCGGAGCCTCTCGGGTACTGCTGCGGGACAATCACAGGTCGGCTCAAGGTGTTGCGTCGGCGATCCAGGAGGTAGAGGGCTGGTTTACTCCGCGGAGACGGGACCGGATCAGTAGGGAGGTCGTGCTTGACTCTGAGCACCGCGAAACCGGAGAGGGGGACGCGCCCAAGCGCGTTCTTGTTGAATCGCTGGCCACCCAGTCGCACTTGACGGAGCGGGTCAGTGCAGTCTTCCGTGCTTCGCATCTGTTTGGTGGCGTGGACTGGAAAGACATGGCGGTCGTTGTGCGTCACGCTGACGCGGTCGATGGTGTGGCTCGTGCTCTGGCACGGAACGGAGTTCCGGTGCAGAGCGGGGAGCGGCCCGTTGTACTCTCCAAAGTCCCATTGGTCTCCTCCATGTTGTCTCTACTCACCATCAAAGATGGTGATATGACTGCCGAAGCAGCCGACCAGGAAGCGTTAGAACTGGCAGTTTCTCCCCTTGTCAGGGTTGACTCCCTGGGCTTGTTCCGCATCTTGAGAGACTTTCGTGGTCAAGTTGAACCCGATGAACCCTCCGGCATCTGTGCCTTGTTCGACGCAATCGAGGCTGGCCGATATGTGCCGTCTCAACCCGGTCTCCAAGGCTCGTTCAGGAAGCTAAAGGTGGCCTCGCAGCTCTGGTCTGTGCGAGCCGCGGCTGCAGCGATGCCTGCGCAACAGGGGCTATGGATGGTTTGGGACATGTCAGGATTGGCGGAACCACTCCGTGACTCCGCGCTGCGTGGGGCTTCATCCGGGCGTGCCGCATCAGAAGACTTGGACAGTGTGCTCGCGTTATTCCGCAAGGCGGACCTGTGGAGCCAAGAGAGAGCAGATCAAGGTTCGACGGCGGCAGATGCCCGCACATTCGCGGAGCAAATCCTTGGGCAAACCATTGCCACAGATCCGCTTGTTCCACGCGGCCTCAACGAAGCTGGCGTATGGATTGTTACGCCCACGCAGGCTGCGGGAAGGGAATGGGAGACAGTTGTGGTCACGGGCTTGGACGAAGGGTCGTGGCCCTCCCCCCTGAGACGTGGCCTGGGTGATCTTCCGACGCTTGAAGGCATTCTGGATGATGCGCGGCTGCGTGGTTGGCCGGGTGAATCCCGGATTGCTGACTTCCTGCCAGATCGCAGCGCCGCGGTTCCTTTCAACCGGGCAGTTGCTTCTGCATCCCGAAGAGTAGATGAGGCGCGACTCTTCCTGGTTGCAATCTCTCGTTCACGGGGGGATGTTCACCTTCTGTGCACGAACAATGAGGACTCCTCGCCCTCGGCCTTCATAACCAATCTTCTTGACTCAGGCGTGGCCGGTGAGGTGCGGAGGACGGGCGGTCAGGAAGGGCAGGTGGGCTCGGCGCTGACGATTCCGACACTTGTCTCACAAATGCGAAGGAGACTAGTCGGTACGAATAGCTCCTCGGATGAGAAAAAGGAGGCTGCACGCGTTCTTGCGCTCTTGTGGCGTGAAGGTGTGGATCAAGCAGATCCGGGCCTGTGGGACACCGGAGGGTCGCTAAGTACGGACAGTCCGGTGCTGGAACAGGGACCCGTTCGCCTTGGTCCATCGTCCATCCAGACAGCTGTCGATTGCGGTCTGAAGTGGTTCCTCCAGGATATAGGTGGGCACAATCAGGAGCTTCACTCAGAGGCAAGGAACCTTGATGGGGCAATGATCGGGACGATCATGCACAGGTTAGCTGAGGCAAACCCGCATGCAGGGCCTGCGGAGATGAGGTTGGCGTTAGATCAAGCTTGGGAACAGCTTGGCCTCACCCTAGATACCTACTGGGAGAGAAGGGCATTTTCTGAGATGTCCAACATGGCCACCCGGATGGGACAGTACTTTTCTTCTTTCAAAGGTGAGGTGCTTACTGAGCAGACGGTGAGGTTTCCTCTGGGAGACGTCCTCGTCTCGGGGCGTGCGGACAGGATCGAAATCGATGGCGAAGGCTTGGCGCGGGTCATTGATGTTAAGACGGGGAAGTCAGACGCCAGGGCCAAAGGCGAGGACAACCTGCAGCTTGCCGTCTACCAGGTTGGCGTAGTGGAAGACGGATACCAGACGGGCGGCGCGGCATTGCTAGCACTGCGAAGCGACAGCCCGCTGAAGGCACAGGAAGCATTCGATCAGGAACAGATTGGTGAGACGAAGGGTCTTCTTCGAGACCTGGGTGATCAGTTGGGTGGTAAGCGCCTGCTGGCTCGTCCGGAGGCTTCCCTCTGTCGGTCTTGTGCCTTTCGGCATGTTTGTCCTGCCCAGGCCGACTCGACAAGGAGCAGCGAATGAGGGAACACGCTCTTGGGTGCGACGCACATGTTGGAGCGCCGCCAAGTGAGAAGCCGGGGTCACCTTCTCTAGCAGAGTTGATTCGGACACTTGGTTTGCAGACACCTACTTCCGAGCAGGCAGCAATCGCAGAGTATCCGCCCTTCAGCGAAGTTGACGGTGTCGAGCGGGGGCTTCCGCTGCTTGTTGTCGCCGGGGCAGGGTCAGGAAAAACAGAGACCCTGTCACTGCGCGCCACGTATATCGCAGCACACTACGGCATCCCCGGAGAGAGCATACTTGGCCTGACGTTTACCCGGAAGGCAGCGGGGGAGCTGTCGCAGAGGCTTCGGGATCGACTTCAGTCATGGGCCGATATCTGCCAAGAGAGCGGTGGGGGAGCCTCGGCGGGTGCAGGCTTGGCTTCACGGTTGGACTTCAGTCACGTTCCAGAGGCAACGACATACAACGCATTTGCACTTGGCATCGTGCAAGAGTTCGGTGGGGCAGCGGGGTTCGACCCTCAGGTGTCCCATATGGGGGAAGCCGCAGCATGGCAACTCATGAGCGAGGTTGTGGCGTCGTGGCGTGAAGACCTTGCAAAGGAAGATTCAGAGGCGACGGTCGTTGAGAGGGCGCTAGGCCTCAGGGATGCCATTGCAAATCAAGCGATGACTGTCGAGCAGGCACGTGCCGGACTCCTAAGGCTTTATGGACAGTTTGAGAGTGCTCGCCTTGAAGGAAAGAGGTCTTTCACCAAGTCCTTCTATGTTCCGGGTCAGCAAACAGTATCTCAGCGCCTCGAACTACTCAAAATGATCGAGGTCTTCGATCAACGTAAACAAGCCATGGGGCAAATGGACTATGCCGACCAAGTCAGTGCGGCGATACGGATAGTCGAAGAGTTTCCAGCAGTGCGCGAAGAACTCCGAGAACGCCACAAAGTGGTCTTTCTGGATGAGTTTCAAGATACCTCTGTTGCGCAGATGCGGTTCTTGGCATCCCTCTTCGGAGACCACCCGGTCACCGCGGTGGGTGACCCCAATCAGGCGATTTATGGTTGGCGTGGCGCTTCCGCGGCTTCACTTGAGGAGTTTCATCCTAGGTTCAACAGGGGGGCTGTACCTGAAAAGACACTGACTCTGTCGACTGCTTGGCGTAACGACCAAGCTATTCTTCGGGCTGCTAATGTCCTGGCGGCGCCGCTTGCGAAAGTCCCAACCTATGCGCGCACCTCACGGAAAAATGAGGGGTCCGAGGTGGTTCTTCCACAACTTCAATCTCGAAGTCACGCTGGCGTGGGTTCATCACAGGCAGTCTTTACCGTCACAGACAGCGAAGCGTTGCTACGCACAGTTGAGTTCGTCAAGCAGTCCCGTGAGAAGTTCTCTGCCGATGACGGTCACACGCCTGCTTCGGTTGCAGTTCTGTCCCGAACGAGGGCCGCTTTGCAGCCGGTAGTAACCGCCCTTCGTGAGGCCGGAGTGCCTGCACAGATCGTTGGTGGGGACTCTTTGCTTGGACATCCGGTGATACGGGACCTCAGGGCAGCCCTAGAGATATCTAACGACGTCGGCAAGTCTGCGCAGCTTCTAAGACTACTAACCCACCTTGACCTTGGTGCAGGGGACCTTCGAGCCCTAGGGAACTATGCGAGAGCACTTTCCTTCCGGCGCAGTTTGCCCTCAGGCGACCGGTCCCAGCATTCGACACCTGAAGCGGAGTTGCAGCATTCAAAGGACAAGGGGCAGGTGGGCCGAGCTTCGGAGCGTGAGGCGCCTCTACTGCTCGATGCAGTTGATGCCTGCTCCCAAGGTGTTCCGATTAAGGGCCTCAGCGAGGTTGGGGCACGGCGCGTTGCACGCCTCGGGATGCGACTGCGCAATCTCCGGTCGTGGTCCACGATGGGTCTGGCAGAGCAGATTCAGGAAGCCAGAAGTCTGCTGGGATTGGACCAGGAGGCAGCGGCGGATCCGACCTCTGAAGATGTCACAGCAGTCCTGGATGTCTTTGCTGATGTCGCACTTGAGTATGAGGCCGGAGCTCAAAGGGCAACCATGGGAGCATTTCTCACCTGGCTGGATGCAGTGGAGAAAAAGGAGCGGGGTCTTTCTGTTCCGTCCGTCAACATCGATCCCAATGCTGTCCAAGTCATGACCATTCATGCCTCAAAGGGACTCGAATGGGATGCAGTAGCCCTGGTCGATGTGGCAGCTAGTCGCTTTCCCAGTACAAGGGGAAAGGGCTCAACTACGTCAAAGGGTGTCACCAAGCCTCCACAGATTCCTGCTCCCGCAATGGGCTGGTGGCAGGATGCGGGTGTTCTGCCATATCCGCTCCGGGATGACCACGCCCATCTTCCGGATCCGCAAATATGGGACATGTCCAGATCCGGAGGTGCAATGGCTGCGGAGTTCAAAGAAGAGGTTGGCCAGTACCTCCAGGATGAGGAACGCAGACTCGCTTATGTTGCTGTGACCCGAGCAAAGCGCGCACTACTGTTGATTGGCTCTTGGTTCGGGGATGGTGTGACACCTCGTTTTCCGTCCGTATTCATGGCGGAGCTTTTTGCAGCGGCGAAGAGTGCCACCGGGGTGAACAGCGGTCCGGCCTGGCGCGACTTCCTTGATGGTAGTCCCCATGACTTTTCCGTTCCCAGCAACAGCAATGGGCATCGTGGGAAGTCCGCAGCTGTTCCTGCTCTCACCATGGGCGAGCTTGCCCCCCTTCCTCCCCGCGAGGAATGGGAGTCGTTGACTCGCCGCGGCGAGTCAACGGTGTTCCCGCGGGATCCGGGTCCCGTGCGACGGCAAGGCGAGCAGGCGGCAGCCCGCGTTATCGAAGCATTCACGAGTGATGACAACCAGACTGCCAGTCGGTCGGAAAGTCTTGCGTCCCTATCCGACCAACTCTTAGCAAAAACGACCGAGTTGCTCCTTGCGGAGCGTGATCATGAAGAGGCATGGCAAAAGGGTATTGAGCAGAATCTCAGCGGAGACGGTGTCCTAGATCGCGTTGCCTTGTTACGTCCACTTTCAGTCACCGAGATTGCTGGGTTTGCGGTGGATCCCCAGGTTGGTGCTCGCGATATGTTGAGGCCGGTACCTGCCAAACCGGGCCAATCGGCGCTGGTTGGAACACTGCTTCATTCCTGGTTAGAGAGGAAGTTACGGCGGCTTTCCGTCGCGGCTGCCAATCCCGACGGCGAAGAAGGCGAGCGTGGCAGCGGCGTGCTCAGTCCGGATGAGTATGAGCTTTTTTCTGAGCTGAGGACGTCGGCAGAAGCGATTGACCTAACTCAATATGAGGTTGTCGCGGTTGAAGTTCCCTTCACGGTCACTCAACGGGGGCGGATAGTCCGTGGTCGAATCGATGCGGTCTTGCGGGACTCAAGTGGCGACTATATGTTGATCGATTGGAAGACGTCCTCGCGCAAGAAAACCTCACTGAGTGCGCAGGAACGCAAGCGCTATGGGACCCAACTGGGCTATTACCGGCAGGCATGGGCTGACCGTGCAGAAGCCGATAATTCCTCTTTGACGTGTGCACTAGTTTTCATCTACCCGGGGGGCACCTGGTGGGTGTCAGAAGCTGAAATTGTGGGCGAGGACCCTGCTCAGATGTAGAAGGTTCACCGGGGCGCCGTTAGGGGACTTCGATGCTGCCGGTCTGGTCGGTGCTGCGGGCTTGGCCAAGCCTGCCGGTCTGGTCTGAATCCCACGTGGGCTCCGCCCCGGTTGGGTGGGTTCCTGCTGATCGAGCTGACTGATGCGGAAATGGGTCATAAGCGCCGGTGGCATGTTCCTGATCCTCAGCTGTCTCCTGAGTGCCACCCAAGCCAATTCTTCGAGGACTCTGCGCTGAGGGCACAATCACCTCTGTTTCTTGTGCCTGCCACCTCGAACGTGGCCCGGAGCCAGTCCCGGGTTCAGTCTGCTGCAACCGCATTAGGGGCTCCTCTTCCACGGTGAAGGCGATCTCAACAACCTCTTGCCGTTTGGGTACCAACCTGTGGTCGCCAATCTCAGAGTCCATGTCTCGAAGCGCCTGCACACCGGCTCGTCGCCATTCACGATCCTCACATGCGACTCCGCGCGCGTACCACCTGAGAGTCTCAAGTTCCGCAAGCAGCGTTGCGCGGGCAAGTACATGCAAGTCGGGAGATTTCCTGGCTAAAGCGTATGCCGATTCAAATGAGCTTAGGAACGCATCTGATGCATATAGCATCAGCCATGCCATGTCCTGCGCTGGGTCCCCAACTGCCGCAGAATCAAACCCGAAGATTCCCAGCACTGCTCCGCCGGGGGCCACATACACATCTTGAGAGCATAAGGAGCCGTGGAGTGGGACTGGTTGAAAGACCCAAAGTGAGTCTTCACTGAGCGCGTCAAGCCACCTGGACCTCAATCGCGCAGGGATCGCGCTCACATGCCTATCGACGAGCTGCTTGAGAGCACGGCGTGTTCTCTCGGCATCTGCGTACTGTCCACAGATGCGCGCAAATTGGGTCGCCTCCAGCTCGTGAAGCGCCGCCAAAGATGATCCAAGTGACTTGGGGAGAAGGCCTGCTACGGAAAGGTTCTCGTTAGTGAGCGCTGCGCCGCCGGGATGGCGAAAGACCATTACGGTGCCTCCACCATTGCGACGGATCTCTCCCTCCAATACTGGCGTCTCGAAAGGGAGTTTCCGGTCTGCCTGTGCGTCTTTCAAGAAGTCGGTAGTCCTAACGAAACGCTCCTCCTTCTTGTCGCTCCACGCATGGGCCGGGGCCCAGGAAAGCCATGAATCGCCAAGAGCGTCGACAAGGGACAGCCATTGACCAGAGTCAGATGACTGCATTGCTCCCCTTATTCCCCTCACCTGAATGGATGGCATCGCGGCGGAGCTCAGAGCCGCAAGTTCGAGTTCCGATACTGGCTGGACATTCTTGGATTCAGACATCACTGCCTAACGCTATCGTGCGGACCGAGCGAAGAGTGGATCACACCCCGAATTGGCATCGGTTAGGCTTCACGTGTGAGTACTGACTTTTCTTCCGCCATCGCCGCACTGCGAATCACCATGGGTAACATCGTGGCTGTCTCCAATCCTGACTTCCTGAAGTCTGAGATTGCGAGGTTGTCTGAGGCCGCAGCTGCCCCCGACCTTTGGGATGATGCTGATGAGGCTCAGAAGGTGACCTCGGAGCTCAGTCACATGCAGTCCGACCTTGAACGTCTTGATCGGACAGTCGCACGCATCGATGACCTTGAAGTTCTTGTTGAAATGGCTGAAGAGTCGTCCGACGAGGACGAAAAACGCGAACTCCTTGCAGAGGCGCAGACTGATTTGGGTGCCCTTGAGGCCGATGTAGCTGAGTTGGAGATCCGAACCCTGCTGGACGGTGAGTACGACGAACGGCACGCTGTCGTGACTATTCGGTCCGGTGCGGGCGGGGTTGACGCTGCAGACTTCGCTCAAATGCTCATGCGTATGTACTTGAGGTGGGCTGAACGCAAGGGCTACAAGACTCGCGTCCTCGACACATCCTATGCGGAAGGTGCAGGAATAAAGTCGGCAACTTTCGAGGTTGAGGCGCCCTATGCCTACGGCACACTCTCTGTGGAAGCGGGAACCCACCGACTGGTCCGCATCAGTCCATTTGATAATCAGGGGAGACGTCAAACCAGTTTTGCGGCAGTGGAGATAATCCCCCTGATTGAAACCACGGACGAGGTCGATATTCCTGAAACCGAGCTGAAGATCGATGTCTTCCGTTCCTCAGGTCCAGGAGGTCAGTCTGTGAACACGACGGACTCTGCAGTGCGAATGACGCATATCCCCACTGGCATAGTTGTCTCAATGCAGGACGAGAAATCGCAGATCCAGAACCGTGCGGCAGCACTGCGTGTCCTCCAGTCCAGACTACTCATCCTTCGTCATGAGGAAGAAAAGGCCATGAAGGATGAACTGAAGGGCGATGTCAAGGCTTCTTGGGGTGATCAGATGCGCTCGTACGTTCTGCAGCCTTTCCAGATGGTCAAAGACTTGAGGACGGAGCATGAATCGGGCAATACCCAGGCTGTTTTTGACGGGGACTTAGATGACTTCATTGATGCGGGAATCCGTTGGAGGAAGAACAGTCAAAAAGAACAGTTTGGTGCCTGAGCGCAAAATCAGCACACGAGGGCGCGCCGCTGAGAACCGTGATCATTGCCTGCATAGGGTAGAACGGTTGACAACTCAGTCAGGTCCAGGGCCCCAGAGCAAGAGTTTGTGAGTAGTGAGAGATGATCCGTTTCGAAAACGTTACCAAGGTGTACGCACGCGGAGCCGCGCCTGCACTCGACGATGTCTCCCTTGAGATTGAGCGAGAAGAATTCGTCTTCTTGGTAGGAAAATCAGGTTCTGGAAAGTCAACATTCCTCCAGTTGGTTCTCCGTGAGCAGCGTGCAACTGTGGGGTCAGTCTGGGTCTTGGGTCGCGACCTCACGCATTTGTCGCAATGGCGCGTGCCAAAGCTGCGTCGCCAAGTAGGGACGGTGTTTCAAGATTTCCGTCTGCTTCCACAGAAAACCGTGTATGAGAATGTGGCTCTGGCGATGCAGGTCATTGGAAGACCAAAACACGCCATTGCCGCGGCTGTTCCCGAAGTAGTAGAAATGGTCGGGTTGCAGGGCAAAGAGAGTCGGCTCCCTAGCGAGCTATCTGGTGGTGAGGAGCAACGTGTTGCTATCGCTCGGGCGATGGTGAATCGCCCACCTTTACTCCTTGCCGATGAGCCCACAGGGAACCTGGATCCGGAGACCAGCCTGGGGATTATGCGGTTGTTGGACAGGATTAACCGCTCTGGAACCACGGTAGTTATGGCAACCCACGACTCGAAGATTGTCGATCAAATGCGTAAGCGCGTCATCGAGTTGGAGGACGGACATGTCATCCGCGATCAGGATCGCGGCGTATACGGGGGGACGCGCTAACCATGCGACTCAGATTCATTCTGTCGGAGACCGGTAAGGGCCTGTCCCGAAACAAGGCGATGGCAGTTGCCGTCATAATTGTTACCTATATTTCTCTTCTCTTTGTTGGTGTTGCTGCGCTCGCTCAAATCCAGGTCAACATGTTGAGGACTGACTGGTACGACAAGATCGAAGTTTCGATTTACATGTGCGCGGCAGATGACCGTGCGCCGTCTTGTGATCTTCAAGAAGCGACTGAAGAGCAGATAGACGAGGTACGCACACGCCTTGCGTCGGACGACCTCCGGCCGTATGTCGAAGAGGTATACGAAGAAACAAAAGAAGAGGCGTTTGCAGCCTTCCAAGAAATGTACGGTGACACCGCATTGGGGGACTGGACCAGTGCGGACATGCTGCAGTTCTCTTTCCGCGTGAAACTTGTTGATCCGGAGCAGTACGAGATCATTCAGGAGGAGTTTGGCGGAAGCCCCGGTGTCTCCGAAGTTCGGGATCAGCGGGAGCTTGTCGAACCAATGTTCAATGTTATCGAAATGGCGAAGCTACTCTCTCTCGCGCTTGCGGGGATTATGACGATTGCGGCTGTCCTTCTGATCACGGTAACGATCCGATTGAGTGCAATGAGCAGGGAGCGTGAAACCCAGATCATGCGTCTGGTCGGCGCGTCGAACCTCTTCATTCAGGCACCATTTATGGTCGAGGGCGCAATCGCAGCACTAGTTGGGGCAGCCTTGGCGGTTGGGACACTGTTTGGTGGAGTCCACCTGTTGGTTAACAACTGGTTGGCCGATTCGTTCAATTGGGCCCAGTTCATTGGGTTCCAGGAAGTTTGGATGATCACGCCTCTTCTGGTGGGAGCAGCTCTTCTGTTAGCCTTGGTCGCATCTGCATTCTCATTGGCCAAGTACACGCGGGTGTGATACATGAGTTCAAACAGTAGTCAGAAGAAGAATCCGGCTCGACGTCGACGCTGGATACAGTTTGGCGCGATCCTAGCGGCAGTTGCACTGGTGATGATGACGGTCTTGTCGATCCCCGCGATGGATGCGTCCGCAGATGAGCGGTCGGACGCGGTTCAGCGACTCAATGAGAGCCGATCGAAAGTTGATGGCCTCCAGGACAAAGTTGAGGGCATCGATGCGGAGCTAGCTTCCCTGTTTCGGCAGATGGAGCAAACCAAGATAGATGTTGCTACCGCCCAAATTGAACTTGTTGATACAGAGGCAGAACTTGCAGAAGCGCAGCGCAACCTCACTACAGCGAGGGCCGAGCTGCAGGAGGCTCAAAGAGAACTTGATGAGCTCACAACTGCGGTAGGTGTCTCCCAGAGTAATGAGGGTACTCTTACCGCTGCCGTCGGGGATATGGCCAGAGAGCTGTACCGGGGGAAGTCCACCTCGACCATGCAGGTGGTCATGTCTGCTGAGGGGACAGCAGAGATCAACAGCAGAGCATCTGCGGCCAGCAGCCTGGGTCGGGTCCAGTCCAAGGCACTTGATGAAGTTCGCTCTTCATTGGTGGTGCAGGAGAACCAGCAGGAGCGTCAGACCGCGATCACCGAGAGAATTGCTGTCCTAGAGGCCGAGGCCAAGGCTGCAGCGGAGGCTGCTGAAGGAGCCAAAGCGATTGTCGAGGACAAGCTGGACGCCTTGGAGGAGCTGCAGGTAACACAGAGTCAAGCAGAAGCTGAATGGAACGCGCGTAAGAGTGAAGCGGAGGCGCAGTTGGCTTCCTATGACGCTGCCGGTGCGCAGGCTGCCTCGGATATTGCGCGAATTGACGGGGAGAATGCTACCAATCAGACAGTATTCGAGAGCGTTGGAGGCTCAGCTTCTGCATCCTCTGGCGGAGTGTTTGGAAATCCGTTCAGCTTCAGTGCCCCTGTGACCTCAAATTACGGGTGGCGAGTCCACCCCATTTTCGGCACTCCCAGGCTTCATGATGGAACTGATTTCGGAGCGGCGTGTGGAACCCCCCTTTTGGCAACACGAGCAGGACAAGTAACGTCGGCCGGTTGGCTTGATGGACTTGGCAATCAGGTCACCATCAACCACGGGTTGGTGAACGGAAGCTCGATGGTGACAAGATCAGGGCATATGCAAAGCATTGCAGTATCGGCAGGTCAGTCTGTGTCCCGCGGACAAATTATTGGATACACGGGCACCACCGGTAACTCGACGGGTTGCCACCTCCACCTGTCCCTGTTTGTCAACGGGTCGAGCACTTCAATCCTCGGCTATATGTAAGACTGCCTGCTTCGTGTAGGCATCCTCGACCGGGAGCCTACCTTGCGAGGTGCGACCACCTCTGTTGGGAGCATTCTTCATGCTGTATGCTGACGCGCTGATACCAAATGGGGATTGAGAGATGGCAAAGAACTGGAAGCAACCCAAACCCACTGAGGGTGAGCGCAAGAAGGCGCTATCTGACGAGAAGAAGGTCGTCGCCCGCAATCGTCGTGCCAGACACGATCTAGAGATCGAGGACACACTTGAGGCGGGGATCGCCCTCGGCGGTACCGAAGTGAAGGCGTTGCGGATGGGTAGAGCGTCTATTGTCGACGGGTGGGTAGAGTTTGACCGCGGCGAGGCATGGCTTTACGGAATCAACGTTCCCATGTATTCGCAAGGGTCGTGGAATAACCACGCGCCCACTCGTAAGCGGAAGCTTCTGATGCACAAGTCGGAAATTGAGAGGTTTGCGCAGCGCGTGTCGGCCAAGGGGTACACGGTTGTGCCATTGGAGTTGTACTTCATTGGGGGTCGGGCGAAGGTAGAGATCGGCCTTGGCCGAGGTAAGAAAGAGTGGGACAAGCGGCAAGCGTTGAGGGAAAAACAGGATGAACGTGAGGCTCGACGCGCAATGAGTAACTACCTCAAGAGACCCACCAGGGCATAGATGCTATAGCAATTACTAGTGGAAGCGTGTAAAGTTGCTGGGCAGTGTTGAATTATCTCGTTGAGGTAGTTGATGCTGGCGTTGAAAACTCAATAGGGGATGATCGGTTTCGACGGCGGTTGTCGATCGAGGGGAAGCGGGTCGAGGACGTGCGCTTTGCTCGTTAACGATGCGTACAAACAATTAAGTGCCGAACAGAAGAGCACTGACTTCGTCCTTGCTGCCTAATCTAATTAGGTAACAGGACTTTTAAAAGTCCGTCAGCCCGGGGATTGCTTCTTCCCCGGTTCCTGGCGTCGTTTAGGAAGCCACTGGAGTTCCGCAGTGTCAATGGGCGGAACTCGACACTAAGTTGACTGAGCCCATTCGGTAGAGCGTTTGCACTATGCCGAGGGCTGAGAAATTGATTGCAGACTGCACCCGGAGAATATCTCGGGGCCAACCGTCGGACGCGGGTTCGATTCCCGCCATCTCCACTCGAGAAATGGTTGAGACATTACTCGTATCAGAAAAGCCCGGTTTTCCGGGCTTTTCTTGTTTGTGGATCCAACTGAAAGCCAGGATTCGTGGACGAATACGGCCGAACCCGATGTCACTGTAGTGTTGGCCTGTGGAAGTTCTACGAACAGTGACAAACGCGGTCAATGAGGCCGTGAAGGCATTGGTGTCGATGCTTCGCGACGCCTTCACGGCTTTTGTTCAGAACTGGCCTGTCCTGTTCACGTTGTTCTTTGCGGGGACGGCGCTTCGCGGCCTATTCCTTTGGTTGGCGATAGAGGCATCCAGCTTCTCCCCTTTGCTGGGCATGCTCCTGCTCCCGCTTGCGCCTATTTCTCTGCTGATCGCCCTCGTCCTCATGCTGCGGAGAGTCGCGCCCACGCTTCCCGAACTGCAGAAAACGCTGGTGGGGAGTCGGCAAGCCCAAGTGCGTGCAGATTTGACTATTGCCGTAATGGTGCTGGTTCCGTTTCTTGCTGTCTATGCATCGCAGGGAATGATCAAGGAGGACCGGAGATCATTTCTTTACAGCGCCACAACTGATGAATGGTTGAATCAGGGGTTCAACGCCGACTTCTCACGAGTGGTGTTCGGATCGGACGCCCAGATGATTGCAATCGTTATCATTGCGCTGGTCTTGAGGAAGGTCATTGCTGGATTCAACCTGGGGAAATCCTCACTCCCAGTCGCTGGGTTTGCCGGATACCTTGAGGCCCTCTGGCTCGTCACGTTGGCGTCTTACTTCGCGTGGTCGATCGACTCCGTGCGCGGGTGGGTGCAGTCAAGAGTTGTTATTCGCCAGGTTGGGGCTACTTTCGATGGGATCATGGCGACCCTCGGTCCAGTGGGTTCCATTATTCAAGCTGTAATCGATCAGGTCACGGGAATAGTCTCCTCAATGGGATCATTGGTGATTATTCCAGTTGCGTGGATTGCAGTTGGTGCCACAATCTACGGTTCTTCTCTGCCTAGTGCCAGACCAATGATGACTTCTGAGCAGATGACACAGCGATTGCAGCGGGTGCCAAACCCAGTTCGCCGAGTTGCGGCTCAGGTTAGCGAGCCCGTGGTGAATCCATTCCGCAATACCGTTCGCGCGATAGGGCGAGTTGCTACTGCTGGCGTGATCCCAATGGTGATGTTGTGCGTCATTTTTGCATTTACCTCTCAGCTTCGCGTCTGGGTTACGCAGGTTCTTCGATTGCTGATTGGTCCACAGTCGGGTGCTTTTTGGGTGGGGGTGTCCCCGTTCATTGACGTCTTGGCACAGTCTATCTACATGACGGTGATGGTGTGCCTGCTTGCATCTTCAGTCAATACCATTATTGCCAGCCAACGTCGCTTAGTAGGAGAGGAATCTGCGGCTACCCAACAGGAACCTGCACAATCCAGTGCGGAGAGCGAGCCAGCGAAACCCGCACTGCCGTAGGCTCTACGCCCGTGGGTAGCGCGAAGTACCGGTCCACCTGGTAGTTTCGAGGTCGGGCGTACTGCGGGTCGACTGGAACATAGACATTGTTGAGGTCTGCGGAGGGGCCCGGCGCATCTGAATTTGTGCAGAGGTTTCCCCAAGTGTCTACGTAGGCCTCGCCGGAACTCACCTTGCCGCCAGATGTTTCGTAGACGGTGCCGGTAGAGTCCTCCAGCGACAGGGAGCACTCTGACAGAACCATTTCCGGATCCGCGTCCACCATTACAGATAGTTTCCAGAGACGCGCCCCGGGCGCCGCAGTAAACTCCACGTAGTCACCTCCAGTTTCCGCTGGAACGAGTGCCACGGGGGTCAGTATCGCGGTGTAGACCTCGTTGTTCGGGTAGTCGACCAGGGTCCTTTGAGAGGGGATTACAACCTGGCTTTCGACAGTGACTCCCCGGTCGGAACTCCACGGAAGGTAGAGGTTCACCATCCGAAAAGACGCTGCGGCTAGCGCAACCACCAGGGCCGGTAGAAGCAGTATCAAACCCCATCTGTTCCGTTGCAGCCAAGTCATGAGGTCGCCCCAAATTGCGTTCGGACTAGATCAACGGTAGATAACCGGCTGGTGACACTGGGCGCATCCGGAACAATGCCGAGGTCGACTATCGCTAGGTCGTCGCCGGGCGAACCAGACACACCTCCCGCGGGAATGTGAAGTTCGAGGCCGGGTACGTCCTCGGATGGCACTTCGAACGCAACCTGGCAGGTAATCGGGACGCCGGGTTGCGCAGGGTCGCAACCATTGGGGATGTCAGCAGGGCCACCGTAGGTTCGTCCGCCCTCGGACACCAACTCCATGCCAGCTAGTGTGTGAGGGCGATTCTTGGCTGTGACGTGCAAGTCCAGCACAACCCAGGTTCCAACCGTGTCATAAACCGTCCCGTAGCTGGTCACAGAGTCCGAGGTCGTCCAAGAGTCCACCGTGATGTCGGCAGTGCGCAGTTCTGCCTTCTGACCGACCTCAATAGTCGTGACGAAGGGTTCACTTAAAACGTCTTGAGCGGAGGGAAGTGCGCGGTCAATCGCAGACCCAACAGCAAGTCCTGCGACCACAATGACACCGGTTACCAGTAGAGCGGAGTTGACCTTTTGCATTAGATAACCTCACCCTCGACAGCAGCGGACAGACTTTGAACCGCGACTAGACTCCGGTCGGTCCAGAAAAACCCGCCGTCCAAACTTGAGGCTCGCCATGTATGGGAGAAATACTGAAGTTGTACCTGCGGGCTCCGTGGTGTGTCTGGAGGCAGCTCCCAGACCAGCCAGTACTCCTGTTCCAGTGCGGGCTGGAACGCGCGTGCGGACTGCAGGTCGATGACTCGGTAGGCAGTTGGCCCTCCCATTGAACCATCGCTCACCAGCGCGTTGGACCATAGCCCAGATTGGGGTTGAAGGTCTGTGTTCGGGATGGTTGCCGTGATGGCTTGGCTGAGCAGGGGTGCTTGGATCCACGATTCGGTTGTGTTAACTACTCTTGCCTTGACCACGAAGAAGGCGGCTTCTTGGAAGCCGCCGGGCAAAGGCGACGGGTCTGATGTCCAGAAGCTGTCGCTAATGGAGATGGTGAACGGTCGGGCGCTGACGGCCTCGGAAGAACTGGCACGTGGGGTGGTTTCTGGTTGGGCGTCTGCGGCGTTCCAACCCCCGAAGACTCCGGTCACTAAGATGAGGGCGAGTCCCGCCAGTATTGTTAGGTTGGCCGGAGATGCCAGGTCAGAGAAGAGCTTAAAGAATCGCCAAATCCCGGCCCCTCGCGTTGAACCACTCTTGGTCATAGCTCCGGGGCGCTCTCAGGACTGAGGGTACGCACATGGCCTAGTATATTCGGGCTTCTGCACCCACGGTAGCAACGCTCGGTACCTGTGGCTTTCCTCCGATGAACCAGTAGGCGAGGGCGACCACCACGGCTCCACCAACAAGGTTTCCCAAGCCGACCCAGAGGACGTTAAAGCCGTAGAGCGCCAGCGTACCGTTGGGATCTCCGGAGAGGATGCCTATCGTGTAGGTCGTCATGTTGGCAATGACGTGCTCAAACCCAGAGGCTATGAATGCGGTGATGGCAATGAAGATCAACGCGATCTTCGTCCCGTCTGACTCAACCCGTGAACCCATCCAGATCGCCAAGCAGACGAGGACGTTGCAGAGAATCCCACGAGCGAACAGTTCCAGGGGACTTTCATGTGCTTTGCTGGCAAGCATGTCAGACAGCATTGTGCCGGCGGCTTCATTTGACACCAGAACCCCGGATGCGACGATTAGGGATCCAAAGAGAAGCGCACCCAGCGCATTGGCAAGGCAGATGAAGCCGAGTGTCGCGGAGGCTCTTCCTAGCTTTACCGACTTCATCAGGACGCCGAGGGGCAGGATCATCATTGCAGATGTTCCCAGGTCAGCGCCTGCGAAGACTGTCAGCGTTAGCGCGGCACCAAAAACGAGTCCGCTGACCAGCTTTGCAAACCCGTCTCCCGTTGCCAGGAGCGGACCGGCTGTACTAACCATAAGGACGACGCCAACACCCATGTAGAGGCCGGCGAGCATCCCTGAGACCATGAAGCGTCCCGGCTTCTTCAGCCCCGCAACTTTGTCGGTGGCCACGTCGGCTTGAACATTGAGTGTTTGTGGAATCGTAAGCACGTCCCGATCTTGCCAGAGGGTGTCGGCCTAGACGTGGCGCCTTGGTCCTGCTCTTGTCAGTTAGTGACGGAACCCTCGCCTACCATGGATGTGAGGCGCCCTCCGCCGCTTCATTTCTCTAGTTAGGTGGTTCATTACGTGGTTTCGGTAAACGAGTCCTACAGTGTCGACTTACTCCCGGGCATTTCGGCTTTGGACAGACTGTCCCTTCAGTTCCAAACATCTGACCGGGAGCTTTCCTGCAAAAGCGATGCTTCCTGCTCAATTGCTCATTTGCTGGTGACAGGCGAGGGTGTGACGCTCGAGGGGGGTTGGGACTTGGACTCGCTGGGGACCGCAGGTTTCAAGGCCAAGCTTGGTGAGACACTTGTGCTGCCCAATCCAAGCGGTGCGAAGACAATCCTTGTTGGGCTGGGATCTGAAGATGACTTGGACGAGGACGCGTACCGTGAAGCAGGGGCCTCCTTCACCAAGAGTCTTGGTAGGGGACAACATGGCTGCATTGTTCTCAATGCGTCTACGGATCCCGCGCAGGTAGTTGCCCTGGTTGAAGGTGCTTTGCTTGCTGCTTACTCACTGACGACTTTCAAGTCCGAAAAGGATCCAGAGGGTACGCCGGAGCTACGCGGGCTGACGATCGTTGGTTCAGATCGGGCTGCAGCTGCACCGCAGGTGTTTGAGGCCGCTTTGGTCCGTGCACGGGCACTGGTGCGTGCGACCTACATCGCGCGTGACTTGACCAATGCGCCGCCCGCACACCTCACGCCACGCACCCTCGTCGAGACGGCAGAGACGTTGGGGAAGCGGTTCGGGTTTGAGGTTGAGATTGCCGATCACGCCAAGTTGGAAGAGATGGGGTGCGGGGGAATCATCGGTGTCAATCGTGGCTCGGATTACGAAGCAAGCCTCATCAAACTCCGTTTTTCACCCACGCAGAAGCAGACTGAGGAGAGGCACCTAGCCCTTGTGGGTAAAGGCATAACTTTTGATTCGGGTGGCCTCAGCCTGAAACCTGCCGCATCAATGATCAACATGAAGACCGACATGGGCGGGGCCGCTGCAATACTCGGCGCATTCTCAGCTTTCGCTGATCTTGATGTGAATATCCCGGTGGATGCTTGGCTCCCGACGACCGACAACATGATTTCGGGTGACTCAATGCGGGTGGGTGAGATTATTACCGCGCGTAACGGGAAGACTGTGGAAGTCGCTAACACGGATGCGGAAGGCCGTCTCATCCTGATGGATGCCCTTTCGTTAGCAGCAGAGTCGAAGCCCTCATGGATCGTTGACATGGCGACGCTCACGGGTGCGCAGATAATCGCCCTCGGCGACGATATTGCGGCAATCATGGGTAACGATGAGGACCTCCTTGGGGAGGTGGAGCGTGCTGGTGACGCAACGGGGGAGGCCGTTTGGGAGTTGCCACTGCACGAGCGGTACATGAAGATTCTCGATTCGAACCTTGCTGACATCGCAAATGCGAACATGTCGAATCGGGCGGCGGGGAGCATTACTGCCGGCCTCTTCCTCTCGAACTTCGTGAGTGAGGTGCCGTGGGTTCATATTGATATTGCAGGACCGTCGATAAGTGCAGGAAACGATAGGTGGCTCCGCAGTGGTGCGACTGGGTTCGGGGGGCGCCTTCTAGCGAAGCTTGCGGAGGATTTGGGGGCTTAATCTCGGGAAATTTGCCACAATACGCGGGTTTTCAACGTTTCAGACCTGACAAACTCCCCGCTACTGTGTAGCGTTTTCGTAGGTCACGTTAGTGGCTTGAGAACTTTCACCTACAAGAGGATGACTAATGTCGATTAACCGTACCGAACTGGTATCACAGATGGCTGAACGCTCGGGTCTTACTAAGGCTCAGGCTGACTCTGCGCTGGGTGCTTTCCAGTCCGTTATCATTGATGCCCTTTCCGAGGGCGAGTCGGTGCGCGTCACCGGCCTTCTGTCGGTTGAGCGTGTTGAGCGTGCAGCCCGCACCGGTCGTAACCCACGCACCGGTGAGGAAATCCAGATTCCGGCTGGCTACGGCGTCAAGCTGTCCGCTGGTTCAACACTGAAGAGTGCAGTCGGAAAGTAGTTTCACCGCGGAAACCGGACGCCTTGTGGCGGCGAGGATTCCGCGCACATGAAGCACCGAGACGAAGCGGGGTTGGGGGCAGGTGTCCCCAACCCCGCTTCGGGATTAAGATGAGACACGGAAAGTAGTTACCACTTACCCTCAGGAGTTGTGAATGAACATCGTAGTCTTGTCCTCCACCGAAGAAATTGCTCGTGCTGCAGCGGATCTTTACACGAACTTGCTTGCAAAGAAGCCAAACGCAGTGTTGGGACTCGCGACCGGGTCTTCGCCTGTTCCCGTATACGATGAACTGATTCGCCGCTATGAGGAAGGCGAGGTGTCTTTCAAGGATGCCCAGGCCTTCCTGCTCGACGAGTACGTCGGCCTGCCGGAAGATCACCCTGAGGGCTACCGCAACTTCATTCAGAGGGTGTTCGCCTCGAAGGTGGATTTCGCGCCTGGCGCCGTGAACGGACCGAATGGAACGGCTCCAAATCCTAAGAGGGCCGCAAACGACTATGAAGAGAAGATCGTCCAGTCCGGGGGAGTGGACCTGCAAATCCTGGGGATTGGAACTGACGGACACATTGGTTTTAACGAGCCGGGTGGCTCCCTCTCCTCGACCACACACACCCAGGTCTTGACTGAGCAGACTCGCAAGGACAACGCACGCTTCTTCGATGACGACATCGACCTTGTTCCCCGCTATTGCATCACCCAGGGTCTGGCCACAATCGGTCGCGCCAAGGCTGTGGTGTTGGTTGCGCAGGGTGAGCAGAAGGCAGACGCAATCGCGGCCCTCGCTGAAGGTGGAGTGAGCGCCCTGTGGCCCGCATCGGTACTGCAGTTCCACAATGACGCAACGATCCTGGTGGACGAAAGTGCGGCAAGCAAACTGCAGCTAAAGGACTACTACAAAGCTGCGTACGAGGGCGAAGTCGCCCTGTCCGCCCTTAAAGGCTAGTGATCATGGCTCAGGAAGCACCCGCTGGAAGCGCAGACGTCCTCGAACTCCCTAAGACAAAACCAACGTCCGGCGACGGGGATGGGGACAGGTTCGCCCACTTTGTGAGGCGTGACCGAGCAAACCAGGCGGCAGTCACCGGGCAGGCAGTCGTTGCACTGTGTGGCAAGGTGTGGGTGCCCACGCGTGACGCTAAGAAGTACCCGGTCTGTCCGCGTTGTAAGGCACTGCGGGATGAGGCTGGGAAACAGGGTAGAAACTGGCCCTTTGCCGACTAGGTGAACAGCTTGAACGTCCTCGGGAATACCCTCTTGGGGACGTCTTGCACTCAGAGTTGAATCCCTAGAACCAGGGGTCCCATGGTGAGTGTGGTGACTGTAATCAGAACGATGCCGATCAGGTTGAGCCAGATGCCGACGCGCAACATGTCCTTCATTTGGATATAGCCCGTCGAGTAGGCCACAGCGTTGGGTGGTGTCGCGACCGGAAGCATGAATGAGCAGGTGGAGGCTAGTGCAACCGGTACCACCAGCAGCATAACGTCCAGACCCGTGCCCGCTGCTACACCCCCCCAGGACGGGCAGGAATGTGGCAGCGGTTGCGGTGTTCGACGTCATCTCTGTCAGCGCCATAACCAGGATGGTCACGGCGAGGACGAGGACGACCACACCCATCCCACCCAAACCTTGGGACAGATCCCCTATCCATGTGCTTAGACCACTGTTCGTGAATGCGGATGAAAGGGCGAGTCCACCGCCAAAGAGCAGCAGGATCTCCCAGGGGATTCCCGGCGCCGTCTTCGCATCGAGTAGGCGCTGGTCTGGTCCAGCTGGGATCAGGAAGAGGAGAAGCGAAATCACCATTGCGATGAGCTCGTCGGTCACACCCATGTGGCCGAAGAGCATCGGCAGGAACAGCCACGAGAGTGCCGCAAGCACAAACACCATTGCGACAAGTTTCTCACCCCGCGACATCGGCCCCATTTGTCGCAGTTCAGAGACGATTAGCTCATGTCCACCCGGAATGTCATCCATTTCTGGCTTGAAGAACACGTTCACCAGCAAGTGCCAGGCTAGGAGTAGGAAGATCCAGGCCATCGGTGCCGCGAAGAGGAGCCATCGCTCAAAAGTGAGGGTGATGCCGTAGTCATCCAGCATGTAGGCGCGAAGAAGTGCATTCGGTGGTGTTGAGATCAGGCTGGAGGTGGCGACTATCGACGCCGAATACGCGATGCCCAACATTAGTGCCTTGGCAAAGTTGGAATGGAGTAGCTCGCTACCTTTCTTACCTCCGTCTATGAGGTGGAGGACGGAGAGGCCGATGGGGAGCATCATGATTGCCGTGGCCGTGTTGGATACCCACATGGTGATGAACCCGGTCGCAATCATGAACCCGAGAACAATCATCTTGGGCTTTGTTCCAACGACTTTGACAACGTTCAACGCTATGCGTCGGTGAAGGTTCCACTTCTGGACCGCAGCCGCCAGGAAGAAGCCACCCAGGAAAAGGAAGATGGTGCCGGACGCGTAAGGTCGGGCGGTTTCAGCAAAAGTCTGTGTCTGCGCCAGCGTAAACACGATGAGTGGTACGAGGGCGGTTGCTAGAAGAGGAATCGCCTCAGTGATCCACCAGGTCGCCATGAGTGTCGCGGTGGCAGCCGTGAGCTTGAGGCCGTGCGCAGTGTAACGCGGAGTGCCGTCATAGTTAAGGGTCTCAGCAAGGGAACCAGTTAGTTGGTCTGGCATGAGAAAGTAGACCAGGATGGCCAGAGCAATACCGAGGAATATGCCCCTGAATCGCCCCTCTGCCCACACGCTACGATGTTTGGGAGGCGCCTTTGTACGGGGTTTCCTGGCATTGCTGCCGGAGTGCCCCATATATACGTCCCTAATGTTTGCGCCGTCCCCAAACGGGGCGCGCCGAGAGGGGAGTTACATCCCCTAGGCCAGACAGCGGTGAACTAGCCCCAACCCATTCAACCTAAGAGAATTTCTCCACGGGCGCTTCTGGGCCATAGTATCGCGTGCGAATTCCAGGCTCCCCGTCAGACAGGCGCCAGGCCTGGTATGGCAACTCGTTGCGAGACTCGCGATGGCGGTCCTGAGCGGCCCAGGTCGCTTCGGGGCTCCACGCTTCCTCAAGGATACGGCCGTTGTCGACGAGCGGAACTTGGAGCAGCCGGCCACCGACCTCAAGCAAGCGGTCCCTGTTCTCTTCACGGCTGGAACCCATTACCAATGCTTCCTGGACTGCGCGTCCGTCAGGGGTGTAGAGGCGCCCCGCAGCTTTTTCGCCACCGACAGTTCCCTTAGACTCGCTCAGTTTGGCGACGGGCTGCATCATCCCATCGCTATCCTCACGTTCGACCAGCTTGTAGACAAGAGCGGCTGTCGGAACGCCGGATCCTGTTACTAGGCGCGTTCCGACCCCATAGCTGTCCACCGGGGCCGCCCCTAGCGACGCAATTGCGTACTCGTCCAGATCCGATGTCACCACAATCTTGGTCGATTGGGCACCCAGGGAATCTAGTTGCTCGCGAACCTGGAAGGCATGCGCCACTAGGTCGCCGGAGTCGATTCGTACTGCGCCGAGTTCACCACCGGCTGCGCGAGCAGCCTCGACCCCGTTGATGACCCCCTGATGGATGTCGTAGGTATCGACAAGGAGCGTTGTGTCTGGCCCGAGCGTTGCGATCTGCGCAGCGAAGGCGGCCTTTTCAGAGTCTTGAACCAGCGTGAAGGAGTGGGCCGAGGTACCCACGGTATCGATTCCGTAGCGCCTCCCGGCCTCGAGATCGGATGTGGCGACAAACCCGCCGATCACCGATGCCCGAGCAGCTGAAACGGCGGCACGCTCATGGGTGCGGCGTGCACCCATATCGAGGCATGGTCGACCGTGGGCCGCAATGGTCATCCGCGACGCAGCTGACGCGACGGCACAGTCGTAGTTGAGGGCGGACAGGAGCAAGGTCTCGAGCAGTGTGGCTTCAGCGAATGTCCCCTCAACAGTCAGCAGCGGCGAACCCGGAAAGTAGATTTCCCCTTCCGCATAGCCGTGGATGCTCCCCGTAAAGGTAAAAGTTGACAGGAAGTCCAGAGCCTTGTCACTGAGGAATGCTTGGCTCTCAAGCCACGCGATCTGGTCGTCATCGAAGTGGAATCGCGCCAATGCCTCAAGGACGCGTCCTGTGCCGGCGACAACGCCGTACCGACGCGATGGGGCCATTCTGCGGCCAAACAGTTCGAACACAGATCTCCGGTTTGCGACACCCGAGTGGAGAGCGGCATCGACCATCGTGAGCTCGTATTTGTCAGTAAGCAGTGCTGTTGATTCAGAAGCGGCCATGGCATAACGGTAGTCGTTTCGCCGCGCTGACGTGCGCATGCCCGGTCACCATTCGGGTCTCGTAGCCTCCTGACATGGGACGCGTCACGAGGTGTGGAGTTTCACGCCCCAAAGCCACCTTGCCCGATGGAATTGTTATAACGTCGAGGACGTGAATGACGCGCCAATCGGAGTTTTTGATTCAGGCCTTGGTGGCCTGACGGTGGCCCGCGCAATCATTGATCAGCTGCCGGGCGAAGATGTCATCTATCTTGGTGACAGTGCCAACACCCCGTATGGATCGCGCAGGCTGTCGGATGTTCGCGCGCTCACGCTTGCGGGCCTTGACCGCTTGGTTGAGCTGGGGGCCAAAATTCTCGTGATCGCATGTAATACCGCTACTGCAGCCGCACTGCAGGATGCTAGGGAACGCTACGGGGAGCAGGGGATTCCTGTCATCGAGGTGGTTACTCCGGCAGCCAAGCAAGGTGCCGCAACAACACGCAACGGCCGCATCGGTGTCCTCGGAACGGCTGCTACCGTGAGGTCGGGCGCTTACCTGGACGCACTTCGTGCCGTGCCTGACGTTGAGGTTATTCAGAATGCGGCACCAAGATTTGTTGAGTTCGTTGAAAAGGGCGAAACGACAGGAGAGGCCGTGACTGAGGCAGCAAGGCAGTACCTTGCACCACTAATTGCCGCCGACGTTGACACAGTTATCTTAGGTTGTACCCACTACCCGTTGCTGACGGGGGTCCTGTCTCGATTGCTCGGGCCCGGCGTTCGCTTAGTGACGTCATCGGAAGCAACTGCGAATGCCACTTATTCCGAGCTTATCGACCTCGATCTACTACATTCGCCCAGGGCCGCGGGAGAGCATGCGCACTACAGGTTCCTCTCGACGGGGGAGAGCCCAGAGTTCTCCGCTTTGGCGAGGCGTTTTCTTGGTCCTGAAGTCCACGGGGTCGAGGTCGTTGCGCCCACACGTAGGGTTGGGGAGGATCGATGAGGCTCACCGTTCTTGGCTCTTCCGGATCGATGTCAGGTCCGGCATCCTCAGCATCTAGCTATCTCGTTCAAGCGCAGGGCTTTGATCGTGAGACGGGAAAGATGCGGACTTGGTCTGTCGTCCTAGACATGGGGCCCGGCTCATTCGGCGAGCTGTGGAAGCAGATGGATCCACGCGACGTTGATGCATTGCTGATTTCTCATGGGCACGCTGACCATATGGCCGACGTCATTTCCTTCTACGTCTTCCTGAAGTGGCATCCCGAAGGCCATCGGGCACCTCTCTATACAGCTGGTCCCGCAGAGGTACGTGCGCGCATGGCGCAGATTGATGGATATGCCGATGAGGACGAGATTGTGGAGATGCTCGATTTCCACGCTGTTGCCAGTGGCGATGTCCTTCAAGTTGGACCAATGAGAATCACCGCGTTCCCAGGCAACCACACCGTGGAGTCTTTTGGCTTTCGCATTGAAGGCCCCTCTGACGACCTGCAGTCCACTACGAGCGTGACGTTGGCGTACACGGGTGACACCGATTCATGCGATGGTATGACGGAAATGGCGCAGGGTTTGGATCTTCTCCTCGCCGAATGTGGTTTTACCGAGGTGGAGCAGACTCGCGGTATTCACCTCACTGGTGGACGGGCAGGGGTTCTTGCACGCGAAGGTGGGGTTGGGCAGTTGGTGCTGACCCACATCCAGCCATGGACCGACCCGGAAGTGCCGCTTTCAGAAGCGCAATCCCAGTTTGATGGCCAGACCGAAGTTGCTCTAGCAGGGAGTACCTGGGTCCTCTAGGCGAAGATCTCCTCAAGGTAGGGGGCGAGCGCTTTCAATGCTCGTGACCTGTGGGAGATTCGATTCTTCTCTTCCTGTGACATTTGCGCGGTGGTGGAAGTAGACCCGAGGGGAACAAAAATTGGGTCGTAGCCGAATCCCCCGCTGCCGTGCGGCTCACGCGTGAGCGAGCCCTCAACAACGCCTTCCCTGACAATTTCCTGCCCATCGGGGAAGACAAGCGCCGCAGCGCAGACAAACCGAGCTCCGCGGTAACAATCTTTGACGTCCGCCAACTGCGCCAGCAGAAGCTCTACGTTTGCCTGGTCATTCCCGTGGGTACCAGACCACCGTGCCGAGAAGACTCCGGGCACCCCACCCAGCGCATCAACGGAAATACCCGAATCATCCGCTAGGGCTGGGAGGCCGGTCGCTTGCGCCAAGTCGCGAGCCTTAATCAGAGCGTTGTCGGTAAACGTGAGGCCGTCCTCGACCGGAGAAGTTGCATCAAAGTCAGCAAGAGTTGCGACGAGTGATGGGTCGAACCCGGGTATGAAATCACCCAGGAGTGCCTTCATTTCCTCAATCTTGTGGGCATTACCCGTCGCAATAGCAAGGGCGGGGGTCATCACAATCCAAGGTCTGCGCTTGTGATTTCAACGCCGGGGGGAGTAAGGATGGCGCGCGCCTGGAGGGAGTTGAGGCGATGGAGGCCCTTCTCCGCTAGATCCAGCATCTGGGTCAGTTCACCTCGACTAAATGGTGCGCCCTCTGCTGTTCCCTGGACTTCGACAAACCCACCGCTACCCAGGCCAACGACGTTCATGTCAGTCTCGGCGCTAACGTCCTCGACGTAGGGCAGATCGAGGACGGGCGCCCCATTGACGATGCCAACTGAAACGGCTGCCACGGAGTCGACAAGGACGCTGTGTTGGTTGCGCTTCGCGATGACCCCCTTTTCGACTGCCCAGGCGACTGCGTCATGAAGAGCCAACCAGGCGCCGGTGATGGCAGCGGTTCGCGTCCCACCATCAGCCACAAGTACGTCGCAGTCCACTACGATCGTGTTCTCTCCGAGCGCGCTCAAGTCAATTGCGCTGCGCAGACTACGCCCAATCAGACGCGAAATCTCATGGGTGCGTCCCCCAATTTTTCCTTTCACGGACTCGCGCTGGTTACGCTCGTTGGTTGACCTTGGGAGCATCGCATACTCGGCAGTCACCCAGCCCTGACCGCTGCCCTTGCGCCAACGGGGGACACCTTCGGTGAAGGAGGCGACGCAGAGCACGCGGGTGGCTCCGGTTTCGATGAGGACGGATCCTTCACCCGTGGAAGTCCATCCGCGAATGATCTTTACTGGTCGCGCTTCGTCTGGTGCACGTCCATCTTTGCGAGTCGTGTTCATCATATCTGTATCTTAGTCGCGTTGCAAAGTTCGAGAGTTATCCACAGTTCGGCCAGAGCGGCGCGGTCCCCAGTGATCCGAGAGGGGCGCCAAGATGTCGGAGGGACGGGCTACCGTAGTCATATGATGTTTGATTTCGCCCTGGCTCGCGGGGACTTTGATTCTGCCACCTCCCAGAGGGAGTCTGTGGATCTCACAGCTGAGTCTGGAGCCCATGGGGCGGTGGTGACCGCGGTGCGTGAAAACGGCGAGTTTGCGGTGACATTTACGGGAGGGAAGCCACTTCTTTGGCGACCGGAAGGTGAACAGTTGGGGGCGCTGGTCTCAGGCGTGGCTGACGACTGCATCTGGTTTATGGGTAGAACAGCCGAGGGGTTCCCCTTACTGGTGGTTGTACTACCAGACGATCTCAACGGGGCCGGAAGCCTCTTCTCCCTCCTGCCGGAGGAAGTTCGCTGGTTGGATCTGATTGCCTTTGCCGCCGAACTTGAGGACTACTCGGCATCACTACTGGTCACCCAGGCTACAGCTCTGCTTGCCTGGCATCGCTCCACAAAGTTCTGCCCGAACTGCGGAAGCCCCCTGACCCCCGGCTCGGCTGGCTGGAGCGCGCACTGTAAGGAATGCGGACGCGTTGAGTATCCAAGGACGGACCCGGCTGTGATTGTCGCTGTAGTTGATACGGAAGATCGCCTGCTGCTTGCTCACAATGTTCTTTGGCCTGCGGGCCGAATGTCCCTACCTGCAGGCTATGTCGACGCTGGTGAAAGTGCGGAACGTACGGTTCCAAGAGAGCTTCGTGAGGAAGTCGGGATAGAAATCTTCGGGCTGCGGTATCTTGGCTCGCAACCGTGGCCCCGCCCTCGGTCGTTGATGCTGGCCTACACTGCCAAGACCATGGTGACCACGCCAGTTCCAGATCAAATTGAAATCGACCATGCCCGATTCTTTACGAGAGATGAGCTGAAGAAAGCAGTCGCTAGCAAAGAAGTCCTGCTACCCGGACCGGCGGCGGTCGCACATACTGTCATCGGCCTGTGGATGCGGGGGGAACTCCCGTGAGCCAGACTCGACATGTTGAGGAAGTAAGGAACGTGACGACATTGCGCTCACCAGAAGAGCTCTTGGATGCGCTTGACCCCCAGCAACGTGAGGCGGCACTCCAGGTGTCTGGCCCGCTCTGCGTGCGCGCGGGGGCCGGTACGGGGAAGACCCGTGCAATCACCTACCGAATTGCCTACGGAAGTGCTGTTGGCGCGGTTGATCCCAACACTGTTCTCGCAGTTACATTCACTGCGAAGGCCGCAGCAGAAATGTCCTCGAGGTTGCGGGCTCTGGGTGCTGGGAGAGCTCAAGCGATGACTTTCCACGGTGCAGCACTCAAGCAGTTGGCATACTTTTGGCCCCGCGTCAGCGGCGGACCACTTCCAAACCTGATGCCGCACAAAGCTTCCGTGGTGGCGGCTGCCGCAAGCAGGGTAGGGATTCGTGCTGACAAGCTTGTGGTTCGCGACCTCGCCGCTGAACTCGAGTGGGCCAAGGTGTCGATGGTGACGCCTGACGGCTATGCGGACTTCGCAAAGGCAAACCTACGAACCCCGCCCGCAGACCTGACTGTAGATGACTTTCCGCGTCTCTATGAGGCCTACGAACAGGCTAAAGCAGATCGTAACGCCATTGATTTCGAGGACGTGTTGCTGTTGCAGTGTGGACTCTTGGAGGAACGTGAAGACGTTGCGCGGGCAGTCCACTCACGCTATCGAAGCTTCGTGGTTGATGAGTACCAAGACGTTTCCCCCGTGCAGCAACACTTGCTTGACCTGTGGAGAGGGGAGAGGACAGACCTGTGCGTCGTCGGTGATGTCGCACAGACCATTTACTCATTCACGGGCGCCAGCTCCAAATACCTTGAGGAGTTCCCGAAGCGTATGAGGGGTGCCAGAGTGATTGAGCTGGTCCGTGACTATCGTTCTACCCCCCAGGTTGTCGCACTAGCAAACCAAGTCGTCGCCTCCGCGAAGGGGATGGATGGTCGTGCAACTACCCTTGGGCTGCCCGGCGCGGTTCGCCTGCAGGCACAACGGCCCATGGGGCCCGCGGTCTCCTTCGAACGCTATGATCACGACGTTGCAGAGGCGCGGGGCATCGCTCAGAGCATCAAGGAGCTTCACCAATCGGGAGTTCCACTTTCGGAGATTGCGGTCCTCTACAGGGTCAATGCGCAGTCTGAGGCATTTGAGGAAGCCCTTGCAGATGTCGGTCTCGCCTTCCAAGTCAAGGGTGGAGCACGGTTCTTTGATCGTGAGGAAGTGAAGAGGGCCGTGCTGCTTCTGCGTCAACAAGCACGGGTGCGCGCCCTCGCCGGACAGGAAACTGAGTCTCTTCCTGACATGGTCGCCGAAGTGGTTGGGACACTGGGCTGGCAACCGACACCGCCCACCAGTGCCGGGGCTGTGCGGGAACGATGGGCCAACCTGGATGCCCTGTTAGACATGGCGCGCCGCAATCCGCAGCAGACGCCAGAACAGTTCGTCTCTGAGCTGGAAGAGCGTGCCGCCGCGAAAGCGTCGCCGACGGTTGAGGGTGTGGTCCTCTCAACGCTTCATGCTGCAAAAGGTTTGGAGTGGGACGCGGTTTTCCTCGCAGGGCTTTCGGAGGGGCTGATGCCGATTTCAATGGCGGACACGCCCGGCGGAATCGAAGAAGAGAGGCGGCTCCTTTACGTCGGTGTTACCAGGGCGCGGATCCACTTGAGCCTTAGCTACTCGCAGGCTCGATCTGCAGATCGCAAAGGTAAACGCACGGTGAGCCGTTTCTTGACCAAGATGTGGCCCAGGGAAGAAACGGCCCGTGGAAGGTGGACTGCGTCTAAACCCGGCAACAAACTGAACACACGCACAAAGTCCGGCGATATAAATGCCCAGTTCTTAGCAGAGGCAGATCAGAGTACAAGGGAGTTGTTTGAGAGTTTGCGCCAGTGGCGACTTGGCGTGACACGTGAGAGCGGTAAGCCGGCATTTACGGTTGTTGCGGATGCCACTCTCAGAGACGTGGCAACAGCGAAACCAAGGACGCTCCGCCAGTTGGGGGCATTGCGCGGAATCGGGGCTGTGAAACTTGAAGCATACGGAACCCCGATCCTTCGCATCGTGAAGGATTACCTCCCCGGGTAGTATCAGGCGACCTGAGCCACCCCTTGACTGATCGGTCCCCGTCTGCACGAACAACCCCTGTGTGGGTACCATTCCCGAACCTCTACGCCGCTGGGGCCTACAGTCAATGAGTGCGACACCCCTCCCAGCCCGGCCGGACCAGATGCACCAATGGGTGTGGCCCCGGTTGCTGCAGCATGAATCAGCGTCACCGCTAACCCGGCTGCGGTCATACAAAGATGGTCAGCGGTAATTGGCTGGGGTGCAGTTGCGAGAGCTAGGGACGACTTAGCCCACAGCGGGAATGAGTCCTGAATGCTCAAGTCTGCGCACAGTGCGCAACCAGTTACGCCGGGAACCATGAGGGGACCGACTTGCACTTCCCGGTCACGTTGGACAATTGGCAGGTGGGGAGTGTCGCTGGACAGGAGCCGACCCAGGGTCCCATGGTCCCAAACACTGCTGCTGCACACTATTGCAAGATCAGGCAGAGTAAGTCCCGTTATTCGCAGTCCGGGGTAGCGTTCGCGAAGGTGCCGAGACAACACGGTCTGTTTTGTTCGCCCCAGCTGTTTCTCCGTGAACGCGGGTGGCATAACGCGGTCAACAGCGCGGCGGTCGCGCAACTCCAGCTCGCGAACTCCCTCTTCAGCGAGGAGCGCAGCAACGCGGGCACCAACCCTGTCGAGCCCGGAAACACGTACTCGCAGTTCACCCAGAGGGTTTGCCCCGTCCTCTAACAGTCCGACGGCGTCCAACATGACCAGCATTTCCTTCTGGCGGGGCGTCAGCGAACTGGTGTCGTGTGCTGGGCGCGAGACACGGTCTGGAGCCCGATGTGTGAGAGCAGATGTTTGGGTTCCAGGTGGGACTGCAGTCTCTATTCTGGACAGACTCTTGATCCATGCAGACTCTGCAGGTGAGAGAGCAGAGAAGACCACGGTCCTTGGTGGAGCAGACCCCACCTGAAGCTTTCCCGGTTCGATTTCGCCAACAAATGTGTGAGGGCGCAGAAGCCTCATGGATGTACCGTCCTTGGTTTCACAGGTTCAGAAATGACTTTCTCAACTGTGTACCAATCGCAGCCTCCACGTGCATTGGATTTGAAACCTGTGGACAACCCTGCGGATAACAGAACTGGGGACGCTCTAGAGGTCCTCTGGCTCGGTGTCAGAACCGTCGCCCACCTCAGGGGCCGATCCGCGCATTTCTTTGGGCACGGATTCGTCAAAGCCCAGTGTTCCCGAAAGGAGCGCTGACAGTTGCTCATCCAAGTCGCTGAGCTCTGGGTCTGTTGGAAGATCCTCAAAAAACGTGTCGGGATTTGCGAGTTGAGCAGATGTTGGAACGCGGTCTGGGTGAGCCCAGACATCGTCGCGTGCTTCCGGCCCGCCTTCGTCCGTGAGTCTACGGAAAATGGTTGCTGCACTGCGCGTTTGGCGAGGGCGGAGCTCAAGGCCGACCAGCTGGTGAAGCAGGTGCTCTCCGGATGACCCGGTAACACGGCGCCGACGCATCATTTCCTGAAGTTGGGCTCCGTGGGGGAGGTAGGGGGCGATCGCGGCTGCGGTCGTGACCTCCACCCACCCTTCGATGAGTGCCACCAGCGTTTCGAGTCTTTGCTGTGCTTGCAGTTGTGACTCGGTGGGTTCTGCCGCGAAAATGCCCCCGCTCATGGCTACTTGCAGCGACTCTGGGTTCGAGGGATCAATCGACTGTGCAGCCTCGATGATTGCGTCTTGGTCAAGGGAAATCTCCCTTGCATACCTTTCAATAGCAACTTGCAGGTCGTGCTTCAACCAGGGAACCGATGCAAAGAGCCGTGCATGCGCACACTCTCGGACTGCCGCAAACTGGAGGACTTCCTGATATCCGATGTCAAGACCATCAGCGAATGCGGAGATATTGGTGGGGACGAGGGCGGTGACGTCACCCTCTGTGAGAGGAAGACCGGAGTCGGTGGTGCCAAGCGCTTCCTTTGCCATCTCGGTCAGGGCACTACCAATCTGCGAGGCAAATGCCATTGCGGCCATCTTTGGGAGCATCGAAGATAAAGATTGGGCCAGCCCCGCCATTTGGTCGTCGCGGTCTAAATCGCCTGCGCCCATTTGTGATGCCATAGCGTCGGCCATGGCGCGCGAAGCGTTCTCAGCAACGGGATTGCAGATCTTCTTCCAGGCTGGCAGCGTCTGGTCAACCCACTCCACCTTGGTCCAAGCATCACGGGTGACACCTTTGACTGCAAAGCTGGTGACTGGATCAAGCCACAGATCGGCGACCGTAAGTGCTTGTCGCACAGTTTGTGCCTGAGCGGCTGAAAGGCGGGGGTCGCCGGACTGGAAAACCTGCTGGCGTGACATTTCTTCAACCATGCGCCAGTTCACAGGGTCGGAGGAAGCGTTCATGAGGAAACGCATCTGACCCATGGCTTGAGAAATGGCCTGGGGAGAGTCCATACCTGGTAGGGCACTTAGATCAAAGCCCTGAAGCCTCATCGCCTCAAGTGCGTCGCCTGCGGCCCCCGGGCCCAGCAGGGACTCCAAAAACGCTCTGAGTGGGTCGTCGCTATCTTCAGGACGGAAGTCTGGGTTCTGATCCATAGGTCAAGTTTAGCTTTCCTCACGTTGTGAGCCTTACGCCTTCGGCCGAATGTCGCCGAGGTTGAATCAGTGCACAATAAACCCTATGGAATCAGTGCACACCCCTTCAACAACGACCAGGCGCGACCGGTTGGTGACGCGTTGGACCAGGGTCCTTTTCGCTGTCTTAGTTGCGGCGGCTCTCGTCATGGCTGTTTCGTTGATACCGGTTGGTTACGTGATTCAAGATGCCGGCCCCACTGTGAATGTCTTGGGAAGTCAGGCTGACACTCCCGTTCTTGAGTTTTCACAGTCCGGTGACTACACAAAGCACGTGGTTCGTGAGAAGGTCCCTGACGAAGGGCAACTGCGAATGGTCACCGTTTCCTCGCTGGGTGGTCCCGGTACCACCGTGCGCGTCGGCGACGTCGTGAGGGCATGGTTCAGTCCCAGCACTGCGGTGATTCCATACTCTGACCTTTACGCGCCTGAGACAACCGCCGAGGACGTTGCGGAGGCGGGTGCCGTGCAAATGGAGTCTTCACATTCGGCCTCAGCCATTGCTGCCATGGACTACTTGGGTATTCCAATGGAGACCACCATGACGGTGGCTGGCACCGTTCCGGGTAGTGGAGCCGATGGGCAGTTGCTGGAGGGAGACGTACTCGTTTCGTTGCAGACCCCCGACGGGGTCGTGCATGAGGTGAACTCTCCGTCGGTCCCGTTTGTCCTCATGGAGAACACTCCCGCAAACTCAACGATCGGTGTGACTGTGCTTCGCGACGGGGAAATCCATAAAGTTGACATCGTCACCGCGGCCCCGCAGACATCGGAGGACGAGGGCGACAGATCTGATGGGGACGAGGACGGGGACGACAGCGGTGACAATGCGCCTCAGGGATCCCGAATGGGGGTCTACCTTGGGGCCGATACAGAGATGCCCATCGACGTGTCAATACATCTTGAGCGAATCGGTGGTCCTTCGGCGGGGCTGGTCTTCGCCCTCGGCATCGTTGACCAGTTGACTCCCGGTGGGATCACCGGTGGAGAGTCCATTGCTGCCACGGGCGCGCTGGACTTCGTTGGCAACGTTGTGCCGATTGGTGGTGTGGTGCAGAAAATGTACGGTGCAAAACGGGATGGTTCGCAGTGGTTCCTGATCCCGGACGGTAACTGTGCGGAGGCGCAGGGGCGGGAGCCCAATGGCTTACGCGTCGTGCCGGTTGAGACCCTCAGCGAAGGTGTTGCTGCAGTTCAAGCTATTGCTGATGGCGATGGGGACTCCCTGCCCACGTGCAGCTGATGGCTACGGCGCGGTTATGCGTCCTGAACGTCGGGGTTGAAACCCATCCGCAGTGCCTCAACCAAGGCGGGCACTAGGTTTTCACCCTTACCAACCCGCTCGGTATCATCGAACGTGCGGGCTCGCACAGCGCACCATGAATCGCCCTCGCGTGTGATTCCGATTGTGAGTCGCACGTCAGTCCGGGCCGGGTGATTGCTAATGAAATCGAGGGCTTCCTGCGGGTCGTCGGGAGCCTCGTCCTCGACCGAGGGGGGAACGATAATTCGTTCAACGGTGAGTGCCGAACCGAAAACAGACTCCGGCCACGCCAACTTGGGAAGAACTTCTTCCAGCTCATCGTTGGGGATAGAGTCTTGGAGAATGGCTGAAAGGTGCGCCGCTGTGCCGTCCCAGGCTTCTCTAAGGCTCGCCAAGACGTCCTCGGGAACATCGTCGGTTGCGAGCAACTGTTTGGTTGGAACCAGGGCGTAGAGCGCCGGGGGTCGGTCCCATCCCAGGCTTGCCGCGCCGACCTCAATCTCTTCAGTTACCTTCCGCAGGGCCGCGGCACGTGGAGTGGGGAGGGACATGGGGACCTGATCGAGGGTGTGCTGCGTGGGGTCCGCTTGTGGTGCTCCGTGGATTTCGCTCATGGCGGCAATAGTAGCCGCTCGTCTTTGATGTCGGCGCTCAAGGGTAGAATGTCCCCAAATCATCAGTGGGTTCCGAGGAATGTGCGGGCCCCAGAGAGGACAGCGGTGACTTTCTTCCCGACAGCAACGCCGGAGCCATCCCGAGAGCCTAAGAAGGAACCAGAGGGTCGGTCGGGCGAAGGTCCTACGACGAAGGCCGCTCTCCGCAGCCCTCTTGTGATCACTTTTGGCATCATTATTCTTCTTGCCGTCATCATCTATGTTGCGTCACGCGTGTGGACAGAGGTTCTGTGGTTCGACCAGCTCAATGCAGCGAGGGTGCTGTGGACACGTTGGGGGGCAGCGGCGGTTCTGTTCTTGGTGACCTTCGCGGTCCAGTTCGCGGCGATCACTGCCGTTGTGACTTGGGCATACCGTACGCGACCCTCCCGTCTGGGCGGTCAGAGCGGGTCCACACTTCGTGAATACCAGAAGGCTTTGGAGCCTTTCCGCAAGGCCATTTTTTGGGGTCTTCCGGCGTTAATCGCACTAATGACTGCCGCCGGAATGGCGACGCAGTGGCAAACCTTCATGGTGTGGTTCAACCGCACGCCATTCGGGGTAACTGATCCTCAGTTCAACCTTGACATTGGCTTCTATGTCTTCACGCTACCGATTCTTGACACTATTCTGAGTTTCTTGCTCAACACGGCTGTTGTGTCTCTCCTTGCCGTCATCATCATCGGCTACCTCTACGGAGGCATATCCTTCTCGCCTCGCTTTAAGATGACGTCCAGTGCCAGAATGCAGATCGGAATTCTCGGCGCGGTCCTCTCGCTGATAGTCGCATTGCGTTACTGGGTGGGGATTTACTCCCTGGTATTGGGAACTGGTGACATCGTTGATGGGGCTCTCTATCGTGATGTTCACGCGGTTCTGCCGGCACAGATGATCCTTGCGGTAATCTCACTTCTGGTCGCCGTGCTCTTCCTTGTGGCAGCATTCCGCGGAACGTGGAAGTTGCCGGCGGTTGGTGTGGCCGTGACTGTTGTTTCCGCCCTCGTGGTTGGTGGCGCGTATCCCGCCCTCGTCCAACAGTTCCGGGTGACGCCAAACGCGCGACAGATGGAAACCCCATACATCCAGCGCAACATTGACGCGACGCTGGCAGCATATGGACTGGACGAGGTCGAGTATCAGACATACGCAGCAAAGACGGATGTTTCTCCGGGGCAGCTGCGTGATGATGCAGAGGCGACTTCGCAGATTCGTTTGCTTGACCCGATGATAATTTCGCCGACGGTTCGCCAGCTGCAGCAGTCCCGCCCCTATTACACGTTTGATTCCAAACTTTCGGTTGATCGTTACACGATCGATAATGAGCGCCGCGACACGGTTATCGCTGTGCGCGACCTCAATCAGGGAGGCCTGCAAACCGAACAGCAGACTTGGGTCAACCTTCACACTGTCTACACCCACGGGTACGGCGTGGTTGCCGCATACGGCAATACGGTTCGTGCCGACGGTACGCCGGCGTTCTGGGAATCTTCGATTCCGTCGGTTGGTGAGATGGGGGATTACGAACCCAGGGTCTACTTCTCACAGAACTCACCCGAGTACTCGATTGTCGGCGCACCCGAGGGAGCGGCTCCGCAAGAGTTGGATTATCCCGACGACAACGCACCGTCCGGGCAGGTCCAGTCAACCTTTACGGGGGATGGCGGACCTTCGGTGGGTAACCCATGGAACAAGCTGCTCTACGCAATCAAGTTTGGCTCCACCGACATCTTCTTCTCCCAGCAGACCAACTCTGAGTCACAGATTCTTTACGAACGTGACCCACTTCAGCGAGTCTCAAAGGTTGCTCCGTACTTGACCCTTGAGAAGAAGGCTTACCCGGCAGTCGTTGACATGGATGAGGACGAGTCGACGCCCAAGCGCCTCGTGTGGATTGTTGACGCATACACGACTTCGGCAAACTATCCCTACTCAGAGCGTGTTTCCCTGTCAGCGGCGACGACCGATTCGCGTACGGCAGATATGTCGTCGCTGCTCGTTTCAGACACTGTGAACTACATGCGCAACTCAGTGAAGGCAGTTGTTGATGCATACGACGGTTCGGTTCAACTGTTTACCTGGGATGATACTGACCCGATTCTAGAGTCCTGGAAGGGCGTCTACCCGGGCATGATTCAAGATATGTCTGAGGTTTCGGGCGATCTGATGTCGCACTTCCGCTACCCAGAGGACATGTTCAAGGTCCAGCGTTCATTGCTTGAGACGTACCACGTCACAGAGGCTGCTGAGTTCTACACCGGTGGTGACCGTTGGAGGCTTTCGGAAGATCCCACGGCCTCGACCGCTGAAGGTTCAACCAGCAGCACAATGTTGCAGCCGCCCTACTACCTGACAATGCAGATGCCGGGTCAAGACAGTGCAGAATTCTCGTTGACCTCGGTCTATGTTCCAGCAGGTGGTGGTGAATCTAGACGTGCCGCGATGGCCGGCTTCCTAGCGGTCGATTCTGAGACGGGCGACACTCCGGGTGAGGTGCGCGATGGGTATGGGAAGTTGCGGCTCATGGCGCTGCCGTCCTCGACCACGGTTCCAGGACCAGGTCAGGTACAGAACAACTTCAACACCGACCAGCAGGTGGCGACTCAGTTGAACCTGCTGAGTCAGCAGGGATCTTCGGTCATCCGGGGTAATCTGCTGACACTTCCAGTCGGTGGTGGCTTGCTCTACGTGCAGCCCGTCTATGTTCAGTCGACAGGATCGACCTCGTATCCGGTTCTGCGCTATGTACTCACTTCATTTGGTGACCAGGTGGGCTTCGCTAGGACACTGAACGAAGCGCTAGACCAAACCTTCGGGGGCGACGCTCAAGCAGTGACCGGGGACGAGGACGTGGCGCCAACAACGCCCGACGGTGACGAAGGGGAGGCGCCTCTCGAAGGCGATGAAGCATTGAACGCCGCGATCATGAGTGCTCGGGATGCCATGGTGGCTGCCGATGAGGCGATGAAGGCGGGTAACTGGGCAGCGTACGGGAAGGCTCAGGATGCGCTGAATGCTGCACTGGAGGAACTGATTCGTCTGCAGGAACTGGTTGACGGAGCAGCTGCGGGCACCGGTGAGGACAGTGCTACCTTCACTCCGGGTGAAGATAGCACTGGTTTGGGCACCCTTGGTGAGGATGCAGAAGTAGCAACGGAGGACGGTAACTAGACCAGACGCGTTGATTCGCACGCTGAGGGTTCACCTACGTGGTTGAGCCTGGCATGTATGGAGGGGGACTCGGGGCGGCCCGGGTCCCCCTCTTGCTGCTGAGGCATTTGCGCAGGTGGGGACTATGAGGGAGAACACGCTAGGGTCGGTTGCCCCAGCAGTTGGCACTGCGTAGACTGTACTAGCCGACGCGGGGTGGAGCAGCTCGGTAGCTCGCTGGGCTCATAACCCAGAGGTCGTCAGTTCAAATCTGGCCCCCGCTACTAGAAGGGCCCTCTGGCCAAGTGAGAATCTTGATCAGAGGGCCTTGTCGTTTAAGCCGGATCCTCAGTTGGCCCTGGCGCGGGATTTAGGGGCTATAGGACATTTGGTGTGTCTTTTGGGGCTGTTTTCTGTGGGGATGCGGCCATTATTGGTGTCTAAACTCGGGGGTTTGGGCGTGTCGTTAGGGTTGCCAGCGTCCGGCCCAGCCTTTTCTGGCCCATGTTCCACCACGCCAGATGCCTTTGCCAACTAAGCCGGGGAGCTCCTTATTCTTTGACATGTCGAATCCAAGGTTTGCATCTCCGAAGAGTGTTGCGTTGACCGCTGATGCCGTCGCAAGCATCGCTGCAGATCCGAGCAGAATGAAGCCAGTCTTTCCCATGACTGCTTGCCCTGCGATGGCGAGGACGTGTCCCTGGTGCTTCTCCATTTCTGAGACGGACATGAGGACCACCACCAAGGTGCTAACCACTACGTATATGGCGATTACCGCGAAGAGGGCCGTGTACATGGCTCGAGGTAACTGCTTCTTTGGGTTACGCATGTCGGCGGCGGAGTTTGTGACGACACCAAACCCCTCATACGTCACGTAGAGGAGGCCGGCAGCGAAGAAGATACCCGTCCAATGCGCGTCGCCCCCGGTCGTGAACCAACAAAGTTCACTCCGATGATCATTAGCACTAGTCCTATGCCGAGCGCTTTCGCGCCCCAGTCGGGCATGTGCCAGGCGAGGACTTCCGCCGCGTAGCCCCCGAAGCCGACCGCGTACAGCGCCATCGCTATGACCCAACCCAGGAACTGGAAAACATTGAGCCCGCCCGACAGGGTGTTCTCTCCGAAGCATCTAATCAGGAACTCCCCAGCCCCTCCTCAGCTGGGGAATACTGCGCCGAGCTTCGAGTAGGAGTAGACGGAGAATGCTGCAACCGCACCGCCGACAATAAACGCCAGCGGTACCCATGCTCCGGCTATGCTCGCAGCGAGTCCCAGCAGCGTGTATAGGCCGGCACCCATCATCCCGCCTACGCCGATGGCGGTTGCTCCCATCGTGGTGACTGAGCCGGTTCCCTTGCTTTGAGTGGTGGATTCTTCCAGGGTGCCAGAGGCCACTTGTCTTCTCCCTCATCCGATGACTGATCGGAGCGCTACCGGTGTGTCTCGCACAAATCTACGTGGATTTGCTAGGCAGCGCAGGATGAGGTGGGGGTACACCAAATGGTTCCGCTAGGCTCCGCCCGCAGCGAGCCGCATCAGATCCGAGTCAAAGTCAATGCCCGCATCCACAGACTCTGTTGTGACCTGGTGATCGGGGAAGGTGCGGCGGTACTCTGACTTCTCCTGGTTGCGTAGGGCGCGCTTCACGTTCAGTGCGGCGAGGGTAGCAAGTTCGGTTGCAGCCCTCTCGACCCTCTTTTTGACAGCAGAAGGGTATGCGGAGTCTTCAGTCGCAACGAACACTGATGTTGGAACTGTCAGGGCGCGGAGGTAGGCAAAGAGTGAGCGCATTTCGGCATCAGGCACTAGGCCATGGCGTGGCGTGCCTGCCGTTGCCGCCAAGACAACGGGGGTTGCAAGGACGGCGTCATCTGCAGCGAGATCCCAGAAAGACTTAAAAAGCCCGGACATGCCGGCCTTGTAGACGGGTGTTCCTGCCACGACGGCGTCGGCCTCTTCAACAATTTGGAGGTCGGCGCGCAGATCATCTGAGATCATTCCGGTCGCCAGTCCGATCCCCAGATCTCTTCCGACTTCCCTTAGGTTCACGAGGTGGACCTCGACGAGGGCGCCCTCGTTCTCTAACATTTCCCTAACTGCCGCGCCTATCTGGCGAACGAGGGCGGTTGTAGACGAGCTTTCTGAAGATCCGGCGCTGACGAGGGCGACCTGGATCGGGTTGGCGCTTTTCATGCCGATCACACTCTCCTTGGCTTTGATTGTTTTGGAGTCGTTTGATGTCCAAGACGAGGAGGAATGACGCTCCGTCATCGTGGACACGATACTAAAGGCGCGGGAGTGTTACCTTCACGGAGGGGTCACTGTCTTGGTAGGGAGACGTGCCCGTCACATTGTCGCCACGGTTGGGGTTGGGGCGTGGCTGACGTGGTTCCGCGTCTCCATATTTTTCCTTCACTAATGAGGCATGTGTTGGTGCCTCCGGGGTGCCCGCGGGCGTTGCGGCAGCGGTTTCCTTCCTGAGGACCGGCAGAATCTCAGAACCAATGAGATCCAGCTGTTCGAGGGCTTCCTTCTCCGGGAGTCCGTGATCAATTAGGAACATCTGGCGCTGGTAGTCGCCAAAGTACTCACGCAAGCCCAGCACGCGGTCGATTATCTGCTGGGGGCTTCCAACCAGCAACGGGGTTTGTGCAGCAACGTCTTCCAGTGCCGCGCCACCGCTGTAGACGGGCGAGGCATCAAAGTAGGGTTGGAACCCTCGGAATGCCGCTTGGCTTGTCTTCGCGACGTAGACCTGCGCACCAACTCCGACGATGGCGTCCTCGGGTCTACCATGCCCATAGTGTGCGTAGCGGTTGCGGTAGAGGTTGATTAGCCGTCTGAAGTGCGACATTGGCCAGAAGATTCCGTTAGCGAAGTACCCGTCTCCGTAGTAGGCGGCCTGCTCCGCGATCTCTGGCGTGCGGATAGAGCCGTGCCAAACAAACGGTGCCACGTCATCCATGGGGCGAGGGATCGACGTAAACCCTTGGAGTCCCGTGCGGAACTTGCCTTCCCAATCCACGACGTCTTCGTTCCAGAGGCGGTGAAGCAGGTTGTAGTTCTCGAGGGCGAGTGGCAGTCCCTTTCGGATGTCTTGTCCGAACCAAGGGTAAACGGGGGCCGTGTTGCCTCGTCCGAGCATGAGGTCGAGCCTGCCATCGACAAGGTGCTGAAGAAGTGCGTACTCTTCAGCAATGCGCACAGGGTCATTCGTTGTGATCAGCGTTGTCGCAGTCGACAGCTGTAAGGTCCTGGTGCGGGCGCCAATGTTTGCAAGGAAGGTCGTAGGTGAAGAGATTGCAAATGGCGGGTTGTGGTGCTCGCCGATAGCGAAGACGTCGAGGCCGATCTCCTCGGTCTTGACGGCGAGGTTGGTCAGAGCCTTGATGCGCTCATGCTCGCTGGGTGTGTGTCCGGAAACAGGGTCGCGGGTCACGTCGCCAACTGAGAAGACTCCAAATTGCATGTCGCTCTCCATCTATCTAGGTGCCAAAGTCTTATCGATAACCCCCAGTATATGCAAATGCATGTAAACGGGTCCATGGTCCCAGAGTATTGGATCCGTCATACTCGTGCCGAGTCTCTACGATCACTGCCAACTGGTCGGAAGTGGACGTCCTTCCTGGTAGCCGGCAGCCGTTTGTACACCTATGACTGCCCGTTCGGCAAACTCTTCAAGGTCACGCGCACCGGCGTATGTGCATGCGGAGCGAACCCCGGACGTGATCTCATCGATCAGGTCTTCGACGCCGGGGCGTCGAGGATCCAGGTACATGCGTGATGAAGAAATACCTTCTTCGTAGAGTGATTTGCGTGCGCGGTCAAACGATCCGGATGCTGCAGTGCGTGCAGCGACAGCGCGTGCTGATGCCATGCCGAAACTCTCTTTGTACAAACGGCCTTGACCGTCAGTATGGAGGTCGCCGGGAGACTCATGGGTGCCGGCAAACCACGACCCGATCATGACCTGGCTGGCTCCGGCTGCGATCGCGAGGGCGACATCTCTTGGGTGGCGAACCCCTCCGTCAGCCCAGACGTGTTTTCCGAGGGCGTGTGCTGCCTTGGCTGTCTCCAACACTGCGGAAAACTGTGGTCGGCCAACCCCGGTCTGCATGCGTGTGGTGCACATTGCTCCCGGCCCTACGCCAACTTTGACGATGTCAGCTCCTGCAGCAATGAGGTCCTCGGCTCCCGCACCTGTAACAACGTTGCCCGCCACCACAGGAACATCTGGGCTCAGAGAGCGGACTCGCCTGACCGCGTCAAGCATCTTGACTTGGTGGCCGTGAGCTGTGTCCACAACCAGGGTGTCGACTCCTGCTTCGAGGAGTGCCTTGGCCTTTCCTTCAACATCGCCGTTTATTCCAACTGCGGCGGCAACACGCAGTTTCCCGGTGTTGTCGAGCGTGGGTGCGTAGACACTGGAGCGCACAATGCCCTTCGAGGAGAGGATACCGACCAGTTTTCCGTGATTCACAACTGGCGCAAAGTGCAAGCGTTGGGAGTCTAGCTTTGCGTATAGATCGCTAAGTGCCTCGGGTGAGTGTGAGACGTGGGAGTAATCAAGGACGACAGGGTTCGGCGTCATTACTTGCCTTGCCTGTGCGTACATGTCGACGCCTCTGCAGTCTTTGGTGGTGATGATGCCAATGGGCTTCCCGTCCTCGACCACGATTGCGGCATCGTGTGAGCGTTTAGGAATAAGGCTTAGGACCGCACTGACAGGCATGTCCGGGGAAACGACTATTGCGGATTCGACGACGGGGTCGGTGTCTTTGACGCTACTGAGCACATCCGCAACTATCTCCAGCGGAATATCCTGAGGGATCACCGCCATCGCGCCACGCCGCGCCACTGTCTCCGCCATTCGACGTCCGGATACTGCCGTCATGTTCGCGACGACGAGCGGGATTGTCGTTCCTGTTCCATCATCGCTGGCAAGGTCAACATCGAAACGAGAGACGACATCGGATCGAGAGGGCACGAGGAAGACATCGTCATAGGTTAGGTCGTTGGAATGCGCTTGTCCGTTTAGAAACTTCATATCCATAGGTTATGCGCAGAAGCAAACAGAATCACGACTCAATCACGCCTGGCTGTGAGATTTGCGACCCGCGCCCCACATCGAGGTCGTAGTTCCCGATGTGGGGTCGCCCATCCAATGTCGAGAGGTTCTTCCTTTGGCTTGGCGTAGCCCTAGTGCGAGGGCGTTCCTCTTCTATGAAGTGGTTGGCGGCTGGAGTATCGGTACTGCAGTGCCACGGTGCTTGCTCCCACGGCTATGAGAATCCCCCCGAGGGAGAACAGAGCAATGGAGCCTGTCGCCCCTGTCTGTGGCAGATTGGGGCTTAGTGGGTCGGGAAGAACCGGTGTGGATGTTTCCCGTTCTTGATCCGGTAGGCCAGGTACAGATCCAACTGCGACGTTGCGCACTTTCCCCGCAGCCACATCGCCATCATTCACCACGTAAGTGAATTTTGGATGAGTCGGGCACGTGACCTTCTGGGCTGGCTTAAGCGGAGCGCTGGCACTGAGACAAGGGACTTTCGAGACCCCCAGCAGTGGGTCAGTCACAAACGCACTTGTCAGGTCAACATTTCCTGTGTTTGTCACCTCAAACTGGAAGAGGATCTTATCCCCCTTGGACGCCTTGCCTGTCTCAATCTGCTTTCCGTTGGCATCGGTGATTGTGGCTACGGATTTGCTGAAGCTGAATGCGGGTCCGATCGTGGTGGTTGTTGTGCTTTCATCCTCACAAGCCAAACCCAGTTTTGGATCGACGCAGAGGGTTGCTTGGTTCGTGACTTTTCCAGCGTCAACATCCTTCTTGGTGATGGTGTGGAAGAACTCGCCCACACACTGGGTGGAAGCCCCGGGAGCTAGCGGAGCAACTAGACACTCGCGGTCTGAGATTCCCAACATCTTGTCGGTGAGTTTCGCGGATGAGAGGGGAACTTCCCCTGTGTTCTTTGCCGTGAAGGTGTATTTGATGTTGTCCCCCTCGTCTCCCTTCCATCCGTTCCCGTTGGAATCAACTGCCTCTGAAGCCTTAGTAAACGCGAACGATGGCTTGGCGAGTGGAGTTGTCACCTCCGCACTGCAGACAGATTGCGCATCGGCTTCTCCGCATACCCGGTCGCCCGCATTTGAAACCCGATTGGTCAAGGAGCCTGCATTCTGCGTGGACATCACCTCGACATTGACAACGTCAATGAACCTACCTGTGGATGAAAGAAAGCGAGGCCCCCAGGTAACGGTACGTTTCGCAGCATCAAACGTTCCATTGTTATTGGCTGAGATGAACTTGAGACCCTCTGGAAGATGGTCGGTGGTGATGACATTCGAGATTGCCCGGTCGTTATCTTTTCCCGGGGTGGTTGTGATGGTGTACGAGATGGTGTCCCCGATGGTGGCACTATCGTTTCGGCTCGAAGAGTTCACTTCCGCTGTTTTGGACGTGGTGAGGGAAAGATAGTCAGCGCTAGATGCGGAGCCTTCGCCGGTAGCTGCGGTCAGATCCCATGATGAGGCACCGTTGACAGGAACGTTCGATGTCATTCGTAGGGAGTAGGAAGTTCTTTGCTTCTCTCCGTACATATACGTCCGGAGGTTAACTGGCATGGTCCCAGAGGCACCAAGTGCTTGGGCCATGCTTTGAGTGATGGTGAAAACTTGGGTCGACGCCGTGCAGGTGTCTACTTGTGCCATCCCGGCAGTATCGATGAGCCAGCCATTGGTATCAGCGGTCTGCACTTGGACCTGTCCGTTGCAGGAGGGACTTAGGCCCGCCGATAGGTTGGATATCGTTACTTTCCACCCCGAGGCAGGAATTCGGTTGTAGTTGATGCGGATCCCAGGTTGTACGGCCGGCTTCCCGTTGACAAAAGCCCCACCGTTGAGGGCCGCGCCCTCAAGCTGCTGACCTGAGGCAGGAATAGACCAGTTCCCAGCAGTTCTCGCAAGTTCAACTCCGTTGCTGGTGGCAATAATTGGGCCACTGAAAGCGCTCCGGTTGAGGTAGTATGCCAGCTGCAAGTCTATAAAACCTTTTACGTTAGAGTGCGTCTCTACCTGCTCAGTTAGCGTGATTGTTAGCCGCCAGCGCCCGAGTTTTCCCTTCTGCTCGAAGTTCTTGGGTTGCGCGACCGCGAACACGGTCCCAACTGCATCTTTGATTTCAGTTGTGCTAGTCGTGGCATAGATCCATGGAGCGCTGAGATCCACATCATATGAATCGCCGACCTTTGCGCCGAGTGGGACGCTAAAATCTATGCGAATCCGTGGGTTCGGTATCGAGCCAACACTGCCGGAGGTCGGTGCGATTGACACGGTGAGAATGTCAGGTGCGGTCGCACGGGACATCAAGCGCGGGTCAGGGGTGGACCGCTCTTCCCAGTGGGTTATTCCAGAGCGGGTTACGATTTCCTGGCCCGTATCGGGATCTTGCTCCGTGATTGCATCTGAGTGTGTGGGGTCATCCTTGTGCTCTCGAGGGGCCTCTACGGGTTGAGAGATCGCCCCTGGGACATCATCCGCAGATTCAGGTGCTTCTTCTGGGGCAACCTGTTGGCTAGGCCCGGAGGATTCACCACTCGCCCCGCCCTCCGAATAGGGCGGGGAGATGGCTGACGCGGTAGTTGCTGCGGACAGGGCGATGATCAGTACGGACGCGGCTGTTACTGCACGCGCGAGTATGGGTGGACGATGGTTTTCGTTGGACATCCCTGCTTCTTCCTCATCTTGGGCGTAGCCGCCACCGTGGCGGCAACGGTTGTGACAACCCAAGGTAGGCGGGAAAGAAGATTGAAGCAGCCCGTGCACGAAGGAGTTGTGGATAACGCCAGATGTGGCGCGCGGGGGACAGAGCCGTGTGTGTCGGACTGCCTGTGAGTTTGGGTTGGGAGATGGAGAGTTATAACTGTTACGCCACACGGAGCTGGTTCGGCCCAATTTGCCTACGAATCACGCCGTTATGAAAGCCAAACCCGCTCCGAATGGCTCAAGGAGCTCCCATATGACATGTGGTAGCGCGGGTAACAACCTCAACAACAAGCAAACAACAACCCACCGACTCAAAACAGTCTGGCAGCCCGCGAAGTAATAGAGAGCGCCAAACAAAATGCTCCCCGGTGGCGAACCAGCTTTGCTGGCTAACCACCGGGGAGCACCGGCTAATGTATCCGTCTCCATTTTGCCTCATAGGAGGCGGGAAGACTTAGTGACGCGTGAAAGAGTGAATGATCTGGACAATGCCGTAGACGATTGCCGACAGGCCGATAACCCACCACAGGGCGATAGTCGAGTAGATCGGGGAGAACACGATGACTAGGCCCGCCAGGATGGAGACCACTGCGTAGAAAGCAGTCCAACCCTTAGATGCCGACTGGCCCAAACGTGCGAAGGCCACAAAGCCCTCGTAAATCCAGGTCACGCCAATCATGATGGCCATGAACACGAAGAAGAACGCCGCTGTGCTCTTGAGGCTTGTAAGTGCGACTACACCCGAGATGACGAACAGTGCACCGAGAAGGATGCGCCAGATGCGGGCTCCGAAGGCCATTCCCTGGGAGAAGGCACCTGCACCGACGTAAACCAGCCCTGCGACAATTACGTAAACGGCAAAAATGCCGGTAACGATAAGGGCCGTCTTTGTTGGCCAAACCATAATTGCGATACCTGCGGCGAGGGAGAGGAGTCCGAAGACACCCATCGCCATGCGCAGCTTCTCGCCTGCTTGCTGAATAATATTTCCACTCATTTTTAAGTCTTTCTATTCTGTCTGTCAGACGCGGTCGAGACACCTCTAGACGAGGCAGGAGTGTCGGATACCTAGCCCAGATCCTCAGCATCCAGAAGACCATTCTGGTATGCCTTGGCCAAACGACGAGGGATGCGAACTTCGCGGCCCCCAACCTTAATCGTCTGTAGCGCACTCATCTTGGCTTTCCAAGCTGAGCGGCGGGTGCGGGTATTCGATCGCGACATTTTTCGCTTTGGAACTGCCATAGCTAAGTCGCTCCTTCCGGGTTCTAGTGGTCTGCTTCGGCCCAAGTAGATTAGTTTGCCGGATGGCTTTGGGCACGCGGACGCCTGGTAGCGTCGCTACTGAACTGCTCAAGTCTGCCACGATTTGCCGCGCTTAAGCCAGTTTGAAGCGGTGGATCTGGATGTGAGGTTAGTCCCGGGGAGAAGTGCGAAGATGGGGTAATGCTAACAGTGGCCACCGGGACCAGCAGTGAGGTTGAGCAGGACATCAAGAGATCGCGTTTCATCGCGTTCCTCTGTCCAGCGGCTTCTGAAGCTGCTGCGCGTGAAGTCATCTCTGCGCGCCGTAGACAGTTCCCGGATGCCCGACACCATTGTTCGGCTTTCATTTTGCAGTCAGACGGGGCGACCCCACAGATGAGGTTCTCAGATGATGGAGAACCGAACGGGACGGCGGGGGCACCAATACTTGATGCTCTCCGAGGTGCTGGTCTGACCAATGTTGTGGCTGTCGTGACCCGCTATTTTGGCGGCACACTGCTTGGTACAGGAGGTCTGGTCCGGGCGTACTCCGGTTCCACCCAAGCCGCGATCCAAAATGCGCAGTTGGCCAAAATTGAGAACTGCCCCTCCTTCTCTGTGGCTCTGGACCCGTTTCTTGCCGGTCGCGCGGAAGCAGAGTTGCGGAGCCGCGGATGGACCGTAGAGAAGGTGACGTGGGGAGAGATTGTCAGCATTGACTTCTCCGTGCCACAGAATGAGGAGGGCGAAGTCGAACCGTTTATCGCTCAACAGACCGGCGGTAAAGGCAAGGTCAAGCGACGTGCCGATCGCTTCCTAGAAGTTCTGCTCTGAGCTGTAAAGAGCGTCCACATTTGGCTCGTCCCTAGTCGGCGAGCCAATCGGCCACTAGCATTTACGTGACCTGCTGCTTTCGAAATGAAAAGAGGACCCCTCATGGCAACGATTCACCCTTCGATTGACTCAACAATCGGCAACACGCCACTGGTCCGCCTCAACCGCACCATGCCGGAAGGCGTTGAGGTTCTTGCCAAGATGGAATACTTCAACCCCGCCGGCTCAGTGAAGGACCGTATAGCGCGACAGATCATCGAAGCAGCTGAGGACTCAGGAGAACTCAAGCCAGGCGGGACAATCGTTGAAGGAACCTCAGGAAACACGGGGATCGCCCTCGCCATGGTCGGTGCGGCAAAGGGGTACAAGGTTGTCCTCTTCATGCCCGCATCAATGAGTAAGGAACGCCGGGCAATCTTGCGTGCCCACGGTGCTGAGCTGGTGTTGACAGACCCTCCACTCGGGATGAAGGGTGCAGTCGCCGGAGCCGAAGAGTATGTGAAGAGCCACCCGGGTTCCGTCCTCGCTCGACAGTTCGACAATGCTGCAAATGTGCAGGCACACGTTGAGACAACCGCGGAAGAGATCTGGAGAGACACGGACGGCAACGTGGATATTGTTGTTGCTGGAATTGGTACCGGTGGAACAGTGACCGGCGTTGGCCAGGTTCTGAAGAGTCGGAACCCGGAAATCCAGATCGTCGCGGTTGAGCCAGTCGACTCACCCCTCCTCACCCAAGGAACAGCGGGACCGCACATCATCCAGGGCATTGGAGCCAACTTCATCCCGTCAATCTTGGACCAGTCCGTCATTTCAGAGGTTATCGATGTCGAGGGCGATGCATCCCTTGTCGCAAGTCGGGAAGCCGCGAGCGAGGAGGGACTCTTGGTAGGTATCTCTTCGGGCGCTGCTCTAGTTGCGGCCAAGGAAGTTGCGAGTCGTCCGGAAAATGCTGGTAAGACTATTGTTGTGGTGCTCCCCGATGGCGGAGAGCGCTACTTGAGCACCAAACTCTACGAGCAGTACATGGATTAACCAGACCGGCGTAGGGCCCGACGTAAGACTGAGGCGGAGAGAATGCGCGGTGTAGTTCAACGAGCCCTGGGGGTCTTCCGCGAAGACCTTCAGGCTGCCATGGAGCGTGACCCAGCGGCACAGAACCCCTGGGAAGTGGCACTGACATATCCGGGACTGCACGCAGTCTGGGGATATCGCGTTGCACATGCAGCGTGGAACCAGGGACTGCGCTTCCCTGCGCGAGTGATCCAAAACTCTACGCGCTTCTTCACGGGGGTCGATATCCACCCAGCCGCGACCCTGGGACGCCGCCTCTTTATCGACCATGCCGAAGGCGTGGTGATTGGGGAGACCGCCGAGGTCGGTGAGGATGTCCTCATCTACCACCAGGTCACCCTCGGTGGTACTTCAACTGAACCAGGGAAACGTCACCCCACAGTGGGGGATCGTGCAGTACTTGGCGCTGGAGCGAAGATTCTTGGTCCGGTAAACATCGGTGCGGATGCCAAGATTGGTGCCAATGCAGTCGTGGTCCGCGACGTCCCAGACGGCAAGGTTGCTGTCGGGGTTCCAGCCAGGTTGGTCGGGGAAAAACACCCTAACAGGATGGGCTGCACGCACTAAGTCAGAGTGGCGGCATCCTCTACTTCCTGGAGTCGGCGGCGCCGCAACGCGTGAAAACCGCCAGATTCTTGGGTGTTTGAACTAACCTTGAAGCATGAGCGAACTCACACTTAAAGCGGACCCTCGTGAGATCCAGGATGGGTCGCGCCGGGAAGGGCTGGAAATCGCAACCCTGACCTTCTATGACATTCCTGCGCTTGCGGCCCTTTCCGTGAGCGCTTACGGCAACCCGGGCACTGCTGAGAGCCTTTGGGAAGCAACCGATGAGATGCGCATGTACTTTGACGGCGCCTTCGGCATGCCGCGGGACGATTCCTTCGTTGGGGCGTGGGTCAACGGTGAGCTTGTGGGAGCAATCTTCGGCGTGCTGGATTCGCCACTCGATGGTGTTCCAAGGGGTCCGTTCGTTGTGGATCTTATTGTTGATCCAAAATGGCGACGACAAGGTATTGGTAGCGCACTTGTCAACGAGCTAGCTTCTCGGGTTGGGGACTGGGGGTATGACGATCTCGCCCTGCAGCTCGACATGCGACGTTCCCCGGAAGCACTGCACATGTACCGCAGCCTCGGCTTCGCTGAAGTTGGTTAATGCGTTCTGGTTAGCGCTGGCAGGAGGGACACCAGAACAGGTTCCTGCCCTGCATGACGCAGGTGCGGACGGGCGTGCCGCACACTAGGCACTGCTGCCCGGCCCTCTTGTAGACAAACCACTTCTCAGCCTCATCGTCCTCGACTACTACTTCCGTGGAGTGCCAGTCGGGGATCATCGTGTAGATGTTGCCGCGGCGTACCCCATCATCGAGGAGCACCACGAAGTCATCCCACAGATTACGCAGTCGTTTCTCTGAGACGTTGTTGCCGCGACGGAAGGGAGAGATGCCACCCCGGAACAAACCTTCGGCGCGGTAGATGTTTCCAACTCCGGCAACAACCGACTGGTCCATGACCAGTTCCCCAACGGGGCGCCGACTACCGCGCACCCGGCCTACAAACTCCGAACGCAATCTCTCCGCGGGAGACTCATCATCGAGGGGATCTGGACCCAACCTTCCCAGAACCACCTCAACTCCCGCCGCATCGAGGACCTCGCACTGCGTGGGTCCGGTCAAGTCAGCAGCGACGGTCCCGGTAGCAGTGCGGAGGCGGACTGCGCCACGGGGCGGTGGGGGAGACCAGTGGCCACTATCGATCCCAAAGTCCTCGCTGAGGCGGATTCCTTCATTCGATCTAGGTCCCACCTCGGAAGCGAGTCGCACCATTTCGAATGCGTCGCCGCCCGCGTCCTCGTGCATGTCATTCTCTGCGACGAGGGAGTCCAGTGTCCGGGGAGCTCCAATGGATGGCGTGACGCTCGTGCCGGGGCTACCGTAGAAACGCCAGGAACCATACAAACCGAGATGCACGTGCAACCAGAGTGGTCCGCGAGCCATCTCGGATGTCGCCTCGTGGCCTGATCCGAACTCGAGGAAAAGGTGCTTTCCCACAGACTGGGCGTCGAGCATGGTCATGCCGTTGAGGCGCTCCGCCCCATGAGTGAAGCGCCCCTGAGGCGACGAGGTATCACAGGCATGACCGACGAACCACTCGCTGAATGCGAGAGCGAGGCGGCGAATCGAATGACCCTCTGGCAACTGAAGCTACTTCTTGGGGGGTGCCACGAAGTTGACCAGTTTCGGTGCACGCACGATGGTTCGCATCGGCTCCTGGTCGCCAAGTGTGCGTTGCACGGGTGAAAGCTCCCGGGCAAGTTCCACAAGTTTGTCTTCGGGGATGTCCGCCGGCACGTCGATCCGGGCGCGCAGCTTCCCATTGACCTGCACAATGCAAGTAACGGTATCTTCGACCAGCAGTGATTCGTCCTGAACCACCGGGAAATCATGCTGGGCCAGTGGAGTGTCATGACCGAGGCGCTGCCACAGCTCTTCAGCAACATGAGGCGCGACGGGGGCAACCATCAGCACCAACGGTTCAACAACCTCACGTGGCACCTGATCCAGGCTGGTGAGGTGGTTGTTGAGGACGATCATGCGGGCGATCGCCGTGTTGATGCGCATGTTGTCGTACTCTTCGGTGACCTCACTGATGGTGCGCGCGAGCAGCCTCCGTGTCTCCTCATCCGCCTGAGCATCCGAGACCGTGACCTCACCCGTTTCCTCACTGACCACGTTTCGCCACAGGCGTTGCAGGAAACGCAGGGACCCGGTGACCGCACGGGTCTCCCAGGGGCGCGACAAATCGAGGGGAGCCATGGACATTTCAAAGAGCCGGAAGGAATCGGCACCATAGCGGTCGCACATCTCATCAGGAGTCACAGAGTTCTTCAGTGACTTGCCCATCTTGCCGTACTCGCGCTCCACGGGTTCGCCGTTGTATGTGAATCCGGACCGTTCGTCTCCCTCAACCTCTTCGGCTGGGACATAGACCCCGCGGGAATCCTTGTATGCGTAGGCCAGGATGTAGCCCTGGTTGAAGAGCTTGTGGAATGGTTCGGGGGCCGTGACGTATCCCAGATCAAACAGCGCTTTCTGCCAGAACCGCGCGTACAGGAGGTGCAAGACTGCGTGTTCCACACCGCCAACGTAGAGGTCGACGCCTCCCGCAGGCTTGCCGTCACGTGGACCCATCCAGTAAGAGTCGTTGATGGCCTCAATCAGATGTTCACTGTCATGTGGGTCGACATAGCGTAGTTCGTAGTAGCACGAGCCCGCCCAGTTCGGCATGGTGTTCGTGTCACGACGGTAACTCTTGACGCCATCGCCCAGATCAATCTCAACGTTCAGCCAATCCTCGGCGCGGGTCAGTGGAGTCTCCGGTGAAGAATCCGCATCGTCTGCGTCGTAGGTCTTGGGGGAGAAATCATCCAGGTGGGGCAGCAAGACAGGCAGTTGGTCTTCGGGGAGTGCATGTGCCCGTCCGTCCTCGTCATAGACAACCGGGAAGGGCTCACCCCAGTAGCGCTGGCGTGAGAACAACCAATCGCGGAGGCGGAACGTAACTGTTGCCTCACCGATCTCCCGAGCCCCAAGCCAGTCAATCATCTTGTCGATTGCGGCTTCTTTTCCGAGGCCGTTGATAGAGAAGTCGCCGCGCTCAGAGTTGATGATGAGGCCGTCACCGGTCCAAGCTGACTCTTCAATGCTGAAGTCGTCCGGAACTTCGATACCCTCAACCCCGGCGGGGTCAATGGTTTGGATGATGTCAATGTCAAATGCCTTGGCAAACGCGAAGTCACGGTCATCATGGGCAGGAACGGCCATGATGGCGCCAGTCCCGTAGCCCATCAGCACGTAGTCGGCTACGAACACCGGTACGGGAGTGTCGTTGACCGGGTTGGTGGCGTAGATGCCCGTGAAGACACCCGTCTTTTCCCCGGCCTCTGCCTGACGTTCCATATCCGTCTTGGCTGCCGCCTGTGCGCGATAGGTTGACACGGCCTCGGTCGGACTAGCGTATCCACCAGTCCACGCCTCCCGGGTCCCATCGGGCCATTCGGTTGGCACAACCCCGTTGTCCAGCAGGGGGTGCTCGGGGGAAACCACCATGAAGGTGGCGCCAAACAGTGTGTCGGGTCGCGTCGTGAACACCTGCAGATCGTCTGCGCCGGGAACCTGGAAGGTCACGGTGGCTCCGCGGGACTTGCCGATCCAGTGGCGCTGCATCAGCCGCACCTTCTCAGGCCAATCAATCTCACTGAGCGCCTCAGTCAGACGATCCGAGTAGGCCGTGATACGCATGTTCCACTGGCGTAGCTTACGGGTGAACACTGGGAAGTTGCCGCGCTCCGAGCGGCCCTCTGAAGTCACTTCTTCATTGGCGAGGACGGTGCCCAGGCCCGGGCACCAGTTCACCGGTGACTCCGACAGGTAAGCGAGGCGGTAGCCGGACAGAACGTCACTCCGCTCGCCCTCGTCCAAATCCGCCCAAGCGCGACCGCCTGGAACGGCGCGCTCACCCCGTGCAAACTGTTCCACCAGCTCAGAGACTGGGCGTGCTTTGCCAAGGGAACCTTCCCCGTTGGGCATATCCGGGTCAAACCAGGAGTTGTAGATCTGCAGGAAGATCCACTGCGTCCACTTCACATAGTCGTCATCAATGGTTGCGAACCCGCGGCGCTTGTCATGCGAGAGGCCCAGGCGCCCCAACTGGCGCGTGAAAATCTCCATCGCATGCTCGGTCGTGACACGTGGGTGCTGGCCCGTTTCAATCGCGTACTGCTCCGCAGGGAGCCCGAATGCGTCAAAACCCAGGGTATAGAGGACATTCTTCTGATTCATGCGCTGATACCGCGCCAAAATATCGGTCGCAATGTATCCCAGAGGATGACCGACATGAAGACCCGAACCCGAAGGGTAGGGGAACATATCCATGACAAACCACGGCTCAAGCTCTGCCCGAGGACCCGCAAGATCGCCGGTCGGGTTGTCGGCATTGAAGACGCCGTCGCGTGCCCAAATACCCTGCCACTTCTTCTCTATTTCTCCCGCCATTTTTGCGTCATAGCGGAACTGGGGTACATCCGTCCCCGAAGTGGTGCGCAAACTGTCAGCCATCGTTACTTCCTCCTGAGTATTGCCAGAATCTAGGGTAGCGCAGGGCGCCGACATCTCTGTCGCCGCGGTCATCAATGGGGGACAATGTCTCCATGAGCACTGTTTTCGAAATGATTGTTGATGGCCAGATTCCCGGACGGTTTGTGTGGGCCGACGATACTTGCGTGGCGATCTTGACGATCGAACCGGTGGCCCCCGGACACGTCCTCGTCATCCCCCGCCAGCCGGTCGACAAATGGACGGACCTAGAGCCGGGCGTCCTCGACCACGTCATGCGAGTAGCGCAGATAATCGGTAAGGCACAGGAAGTCACGTTCAGCGTTCCGCGAACCGTGGTGATCATCGCCGGTTTCGAGGTGCCGCACACGCACGTACACGTCATCCCCGCGACGTCCGAGGGGGCCGCGTCCCTAAAGGGAGCGCGGGCGGCTGACGCTGTGGACTTGGATGAGGCCGCTCATGCCCTCCGGGAGGTGCTCCGCAACCAGGGACACACCAAGCACCTCCCAATGGTGATGTCTTCCCCGAGGACATTCTAGGGTTCTAGAAGAGGTAGCCGATCTTATCGGACATGGTCACAACGATGACCAGGACGACAATGAGGTAGAGGACCAGGGCGATTGCCCAAGAGTACTTCAGGGTTGTCTTACCCGAAGAGATGGACCCGTCGCCGAAAGACCCGGATGCCAGCGCGCCGCCCAGGATGATGGGGACGAGGGCGAGGGCGGCCACCCACGTCAGCATGCAGTAAGGGCAGAGTGCCCGGAAGACGGCGACGGAGGCGTGCAGGAAGAACGCCACGAAACCGACACCAGCGAGGACGCCAGCAGACATTCCCCACCACACCAGCCGGGGGAGGGATCCTTTGAAGGTAAGGACGGCGCCGAGGGCGGCCAGTGCGCCGAAGGCCATCAGCCCCACTGCTGCGTTGGGGATAACCAGGAGGTGGGCCTGCGGTGATAGCAATGATGATGAACAGCCAATCAGAGGGTTCACGTCACACAGCAGGTTGGCTTCAGGGTCTTGGAGCACTTCGAGCTCCGAATGGATTAGCGCGATCGAGGAGATCAGGCCGACAATCGCGAAGAAGAGGACTGCGATGCCTGTGGCCGGGCTGGTCCATCTTGCAGCTTTTGATGATGCGTTCGGCACGGGTCCCCCTGAAGTTGCGGTTTGGTAGCACTAGAGAGCTTATCTTCCCCGGCTCCTGCGTAGGAGCAGACTCACATGCCGGGAAGGCCTTTCGAACTTGCTCAAGTGACCCTGAATCCACTAGAGTTTTCATTCGTCGCAAGGGTTGGATACGGCCGATGCGGCATGGTTTTACCAGGCGCCATTAGCTCAGTTGGCTAGAGCAACAGACTCTTAATCTGTGGGTCCAGGGTTCGAGTCCCTGATGGCGTACCAACAGCAGAAGCCTCCACCTCGGTGGGGGCTTTAGCTTTACCGGTAAGAGGTGGGATACCGGCCTCCACGCATCCCCGCCCCGTGAGATCGCATAATTCCGCCATATAACACTGTGATCGCGTCCGAAAGTGGCGGAGTTAAGCGATCTCGCGGAGTGGGGAGGGGCTGGCAAGGCGAATCGGGCTGTAGTTGATGGTAGAGGCGAGCAGGGGACTCAGGGCCCCAGATATGACTTAAGAACCGTGAACGAGCTGATTCATGTGCTTCAACTGCTCCGGGATCTATGCAGCCTGTTTGTGAGAATCGAGGACACGGCTTGTAGCTTCATGTGTCACAGCTTGTACTCTGCGGGTGTTTGGTTGCCAATGGTCGAGCGTCGACTCCAGCCGTTGTGGTAGTCCTCGGTTGAGGTGCCAGCACAATGCAAGAGCAGCCAGCAACAACTGTCACCTCCTTATGCAGCAGTCCCATCGAGAGTTGGCTATCAAGATCATCGCGGCACCAGGGAATCGGGCGGATGTCTTTGCCAAGCCGCAAGACATTGGCAGTGCCGAGCTGAGCACCGATCCCATCCGTAGGGCTTGACTTGTGGAATCGGGCGGATGAGATGATGGACACATGAGTGCCTTGGTTAACGTTGATAACTTTGCAATCGCTGAGACGCACCGCATGATGCATGATCTGCAACACGTTTCGGGAGGCGTGAACCAGTTCACCCACAACCGTGAACCGGCATCGATCAATGCGCAGGCAGTGATCAGATTGAACCGCGACACGCTCTACAGCTTCGCCGTCATCGACCTGGAAGGCGGGGCAACACTGACTATCCCCGAGCACGGTGATCGCTACCTTTCGGCGATGATCGTAAGTGAACGGCACTACGTTACCGATGTGTTCCATGACGAGGGTACACACGCTCTGAGTACCCCGGAAGACGGAACTCGGTATGCGGTGATCGCTTTGCGCATCCTCGTTGATCCGACCGATACCGCCGATGTGCGGGCCGTCGTGTCATTGCAGGACCAGGTCGGGCTGGATTGCGGTTCGGATCTCCCCTTCGAGATGCCCGACTACGACAGGGCCTCGTTTGATGAGACTCGCGAAGCGCTCTTGTCGCTTGCCCGCAACCTTAGTGGCTTTGATCGGATGTTCGGCACGCCCGATCAAGTGGATCCGGTCCGCCACCTCATTGGCACCGCCGCAGGCTGGGGTGGCCTACCTAGTGAGGAGGCCAGCTACATCGGCGTCGACCCCCGCTTGCCTTTAGGGCAATACGAGCTGACGGTCGGGCAGGTCCCGGTCGACGGGTTCTGGTCGGTGTCTGTGTACAACGCGGACGGATTCTTCGAACCCAACAAGGCAGATGCGTACACGGTCAATAACATCACCGGCGCCCGTGATCCCGACGGGCGGATCACGATCCGATTCGGCGACTATCCACCAGGCACGCCGAACGCGATACCGATCACTGAGGGTTGGAACTACCTCGTCCGCCTCTACCGCCCGCATCAGGAAATCCTCTCGGGCAAGTGGGCGTTTCCCGCTCTCACCGCGTAAAGACGTTCGAGGGGGAGCGCGTTGGCGCCTAGGAATCACCACGGCGAGTTGAGCTGAACGACGGCCAAGGACCAACTCCGCCGGGGTTTTAGTTTTGTCCTGAGAGACGCTCCGCTCCCACAACGTCTGAGAACATGTCGACATTGAACTCACTCCCTGCTCGGATAACCGAGTAGGTCCCATTGGGTTCCAAGACGATGCACTTCACGTCGTTCGGGGTTGGAGCTCCAGCTTTCCTCATCGCAGAGTTGAGGTCGTCAACGGAAGTGTGTGTTGCCTTGCAGGACTCCGGCACAGGTTTGCCGTCAACGAAGACGAGGATGGGTTTGGTCCCAAGGAAATGGCCCGAGCCTCCTGCGTGCTGAACCCCTCGGAAGATGGACTCCATGGTGATCAGCGTGAGTAACGCGATGATGCCGTAGGCGAGTGTGGGGGCGGGGCCTAGGATCGACCGGTGAGCCGCCGCATCAGCACCACGGTGTCTCGGAGCTCGGCAGGCTCTCTACCGGCATGGGAGTGGACCCGAGTGCGGATGTCGGCCTCGAGGGTTTCCCAAGCGACACCTGGTACCACTGCCCTGACGGCAGCTTCTTCCTCTGCAGGCTGCGGGTAAACCCTGGGTCCCCGACCACTTGACCATGGTGGGGGCTCCGCGTGAGAGGTGAGGAGCAACAACCCTCCGACTGCCACCAGCGGTGCCACGACTTCAAGGATGCCCCTGCGCGTCAGTGATGCGGGTGACTGCATGAACGACATTGTCACCAGGTTGAAGCGCTCTGATCCCACAACCTCATCAATGTCGGTGAGGTCGGATGCGACGAATCGAGCGCTACCTTCACTGAGGCCATGGGTTCGCGCTGCAGCCAAGGCACGCTCCACCGCGGTCTTTGATGCATCAAGGCCTGTGGCTTGCCAGCCGCGGCTTGCCAGCCAAATAACGTCGCCGCCCTCACCGGAGCCAATGTCGAGGGCTGTTCCTGGGGGCAGCGTCCGCACCACTTCTTCCAGGGCTGCATTGACACGCCCCGACCAGACCTGAGGTCTGTCGGCGTAACGCTGTTCCCAAGCATCAACGGTGGTAGGCGCCTCTTCCGGCCTATCTTGTTCGTTCTCCACGAGCGTTCCTTCAGATCGGGAAAGTGAGTGGGATCCAGCGTACCCGGTGACCCCTACCCAGTCCGATATGTTGCTGCGGCGTCTGCTCTGGGTGATAGTTGGGGGATGGAAGAAGTACGACGTCGAGGGTGCCATTGGCCAGTTTTTCGGCTCGGGCGTACTTGAGCTGGGGGAGAGTCTGGGGCCCGTGCTCTGGCAGCTGCCGCCCTCACTAGGATTTGACGCCTCCGTTCTCGAGGGCTTCCTCGACGCCCTTCCGAAGACCCTTGGGGACGCCGCAGCGCTTGCGGAAACCCCTCCGGAGATCCCTACAGAGGTTCGCGACCAGCTCATCCGGTATGCAGTCGAACCTCGTAACGCCAGTTTCGAGGCGACGGAGGCAATCGAGATTCTGAGTCGCCACAATGCCGCATTAGTCATGGCTGATTCGGCCGGTAAACATCCCTTCTTCGACGAAGTTACTGCGGACTTCACCTATGTCCGGCTACACGGAAGCCCGCGCATCTACTACTCCAACTACTCCGAGGCCGATCTATAGGCATGGGCGGCGCGTCTGCGCCCCCTTCTTGAGGTGGGTCGGGACTGCTACGTGTACTTTGACAACACCGCCGCGGGCCACGCGCCCACTAACGCGCTGACCCTGGAGCACCTGCTCGATGCCGACGGGTGGGCGATCGGTGGCGGGGCCGCAGCCTCGTAGCGTTTCTTCGCTTCCTCGTCTTGTTTCTGATGACGAGGGCGGAGGCTGCGAGGGTGCATGGGAACAATGCAGTCGCCACTAGGACAGCGTTAATGCGGCGGTCGGAATCGACCTGTGCCGGTTGTGCCGCGGAGGAGGCACTTGAAGCAAATTGCATCTCTTCGGCCAGGTCGCGCTCCGCGGTAACCAAGAGTCGATGTGTATTAATGCCGTAGGGAGTACAGGTGATCAGGGTTAGAAGGTCTTTGCCAGTTTGTGGTTGTATCCGAGCTCTACCGTCCCGAGGGGTGTCGACGACCCGTTCGGTGACGGTGTAAGCCAGGGTCTGCCCAAGTACCCCAACGTAGATGTGGTCCCCAAGTGCGACTTCGCCGAGATGGTCGAACATGGAGGCGGTAACCATTCCTGAGTGCGCAGTGATCGCGGCATGGGTGCCCGCCCCACCTACAGGAAGTGAGCTACCTTCAAGGATGCCTGCTCCCCGCAGGAGGTCTTCGGGCGAGGAGGTTGCGTAAACGGGTAGGTCAATCTTGACGGCCGGAACCTGCACCCGGGCACGAACGTCGCTACCGACGACAACCAATGCTTGACCCGCGGTTTCGAGATCCCGCACCTCATTGGCTTGGCGTGCAGTTTCGAACTGGGCAAAGGCTGAGTCAGGTTGGAGGAATGCGTACTCAGCTACTGCCTGCGTATGGGTTGAGGCTGCGTGCCATTTGGAGACGGCTGGATACATCAGCACAGCCAACCCGGCCACGAGCACTACCAAAGAGAGGACCTTGGCGGCTGTGCGGCCGGGTTGGCTTCGTCGAGCTCTGTGGGAGTTCATCGTTGCTTTACATGGGAGCCGGCAAGGTTCATGCCTTGTCGGAGTTCCGCCTTGAGCGAGACAGCATCAGAGCTCCGCCGCCTATGCCTATCAGTGCGAGTCCACCGACCAGAAGAGCAGCTGACCCCTCGGCACCTGTCTTGGGTAGCTCTCCGCCTGCGTTGTGCGGGCTGTTGACGACGTCTACCGTTGCCGCGGAGGCAACTGGGGCGGTGACAGTAAATGGAATGGGTTCGGGAAGTAGCTCATAGCCGACCGGCGCCTGCTTTTCTACGAGCCAGTAAAAGTTGTAGTCTGGCGATCCTTCCGCCACAGTTGCCCCGTTCGCCCAGTTTGAGTAGCGCAAGCCATCAACAGTGACTCTTCCATCAGCTCCTGTGGCCCACTGGCTCTTTCCGTTGACTGATACCGCGGTCGCAGTCGCAAAGTCTTTGGTGTGAGAAGCCCGAACCTCAAAGATTGCTCCGCTCAAGAACTTGCCTTCGCGATTGTGCTTGAGGACGTTGATCCCTCCAAACTTGGTTTCGATCACAGTGGAGGGAACCTCTGTTTCCGGTTCGCCCTCACGCTGGAAGGTCAGCTCCGCTTGGTTAGAGATCTCCCCAGAAGCCGCCACAATGGCCTCATGTGTGACTGACACCTTTGCATTGGGGTTGCCGACAAGCGCGTCAAAAGCTGCCTTCCTTGCGGTAGCTCCGAGAGTGACGGTAACAAGGCCTTTGTCATGTGTGGCATTGAAATCCGTGGTCGCTTGGCCATCGATCGTCACCGTTGTGGATCGGTAGGTCAGCTTCGGATCTAGGTGGTCCTTGACGACGTACTTGGTAGTTGCGGATCCGCCGGGAATGGTGGAATCGATCGTGAATCTTATCGCCTGTCCGAGGGCGTATGCGGAGCCGTCATTCACGGTCTTTGTGACACGACTAATGGTGTTCTTCGGGTAGGCGTGGACGTCAAAGACCCAGTTCTGACGATCCTGTGGGTCCGTGAGAGGAACTGAGATCAAGAATGGCATTGACTTAGTGACCGCAGAATTGGCTGGAACGGTTGGAGCCTGGCTCTCTTGAACAAGATACAGACCAACCGGGAGACTCTTGAATGATGCAAGTCCCGAAGCGTTGGTGGTTGCCTCCTTCTTGTTGACCAGGCCGTGACCGTTCTGCGTGATCGCACCAGGGTTGAACGGGTCGAAGGTGTCGACAAGTGATTGAGCTTTCTTCCAACCGGCATTGGTTTTCAAATCAATACCTGCGACCTGTTCAATCGTGAACTTTGCGCCTTCCAACGGGGCTAAGCCTTCCAGGTCGCCAGGAGGCAGTTGCATGCCCTGATTGTCCGCTATATAGCGAGTGGGCTGAGCGTACTTGTGGACGCTGATGCTCCCGGTTGCTCCGTCTGGAATCAAAGGGGGAGGGGGAGCGGCAGATGCGGCGACGTTGGATGCACCCATTAGGACGGCAGCGATTCCCATCGCTGCAATAGTCAGTTTTCTCAAGGGAGGACCTTTCATTGGAATTGACGGATATGAGCCGGCCAACTGCCGCGGTTGCGACCTGATGACTGGCTGAACACCTACGTTTCCAACTAAATACAGTCGGCACATCTCAGAAATCTCAATCTGGGGATAACGCCGAATCTCTTGCATTGGGGACATCTCTTGACGACCATCCGTAAGATGGAGCTATGAGTAACCGTCCGCAGGAAGAAGTTCCCGGGGTTCGAGCGACACTTCGCGAAGCAATCCACGCTGAGGCAGAGATTGAACCTTCCCGAATAGGAGCATTCTTTGATGTCGATGAAACGCTGGTTCGTGGCGCCAGTGCCTACTGGGCCGCGAAAGAGATGTTTCGCCGCTCGCTTTTTGGTTTTCGGGATCTGGGATTTGCCGCAAAGGAGTCCTTCAAGTTCATTCTGTTTGGGGAGAACACGGACAAGATCGGCAGTTTTTCTTCCAGAGCCGCACAGCTGGTAGCAGGTAACTCTGTTGAAGACATGCAGCGCCTAGGCGAGGACATTTTTGAGAAGTACTTCGTTCCCAAGGTTTACAGGGCAACATACGAACTCTTGAAAGCACACGTCGCTGCTGGCCACACGGTCTACCTCATTTCAGCCACGCCGTGGCTGATAGCTGAGGAGATTGCCAGACAGATCGGGGCAGTCGGAGGTATCGGCACCAAGATCAAGGTTGCTGATGGCTACCTGATTGGCGAACTTGACGGGAAAATCGTTCACGGTGAAGAGAAGGTCGTTGCCGTCCTCGAGGTGGCAGCGGAGAACAATCTAGACCTGAGCCAGTCGTGGGCTTACTCGGACTCGGCCAACGACATTCCGATGCTCTCCACCGTTGGCCACCCTGTCGCAGTCAACCCGGACCGCGCCCTTCGGGCCCATGCTCGTGCCAATGAGTGGCAAATTCTACGCGCCCATGAAACAAAAGATGTTGTATTGCGTTTCGTAGGCCGTGCTGCGGTCTTCGCGGCACTCGCAGGGGGTGGCTACCTGGTGTTGACAAGCGGGCGCAAGGGGACCCAGAAGGCATTTTCCTACCGTGTCGGAAAAGGTTGATACCAGAGCACGCCCGTAGGGATTCCACCTCATCTACTTCGACCAGTTGGCACGAAGACGTGTTTGAGTACTATCCTCTGTAGCGGGTTTCTAACCCACTAGCCCCCGTAGCTCAATGGATAGAGCAACGGACTTCTAATCCGTAGGTTGCAGGTTCGAGTCCTGTCGGGGGTGCTTCTAGGTTGACGCATTGGAGCGATCATGAAAACCAGCAAGCAGACCGCATTCGTTACCGGAGCGAGCCGTGGAATTGGCCGCGCGATCGCCCTCGGGCTTGCCGAGTCAGGTTGGAACCTGGGTCTGATCGCGACGGACGAGGACGCACTCGCTGAACTGGCGGCTGAAATCCACTCGTCGACAGGCTCTCGGGTCAGTGTCGCTGCCGCAGATGTGGGCGACTACCGGGCGGTGTCAACTGCCGTGACGAGTCTCATCGCCGAAATTGGTGTCCCCCAGTTGCTGGTAAACAATGCTGGGCGCATCGACACCGAAGTCCCCGTGTGGGAAGCAGACCCAAGCCAGTTGCGGGCAGTTGTGGAAACGAATCTGCTCGGCACGCTTTACGTCGAACGCGCGGTTCTTCCAGCCGTCCTCGCCCACAATCTGGGCGACTCTTCAGGCGTACGTGGTCGGGTGGTGAACCTGGTGTCCGGCGCGGGGGCGAACAGCTGGGGGGTTGCCAGCGCCTACACAACTAGCAAAGCGGCGCAGTTACGCAACGTGGGGGATGTGGATGAAGCCGGGGCACCCCTGGGAATCCGCGCTTTTGGTGTAGCGCCGGGCGTGGTGCGTACCGACATGACCACTTCCATGGCAGCGCATGCTGGGCGTGAGGAGTTCACCCCCGTGGAAGCAACAGTTGAGCTGGTCTGCGCGATTGGGCGTGGCGAGCTGGACGCATGGTCGGGTCGCTACCTCAGGGCGGGCACAGATACGGCCGATAGCCTCACCGCAGTGGCGGGTGTCCTTGACGCCAACCCCGAGGCGCGCCGGTTCGCGGTTGTGCCATGGGGTGACAAGGATCCCCTCTTCTGAACCGTGAGCGGGGCTTAGACCAGGAAGCGCAACAGCTCCGAATCTGAGTCCAGTTCGTCAATCCTCAAGTCCGAGGACGCCATGCGCTCGCGCAGATCGGTGAGTGAAGATTCCGAGGCCGTGTCGATCCCAACGAGGGCGGGACCGGTTTCACGGTTGTTCTTCTTCGTGTACTCGAAGTAGAGAATGTCATCTTCTGGGCCAAGCACATCATCGAGGAACTCCCGAAGCGCGCCCGGCCTCTGCGGAAACGACACTAGGAAGTAGTGGCGCAAATTACGGTAAACCTGGGACCGTTCTTGAACCTCGTTGTAGCGAGTCAAGTCATTGTTGCCACCGGAAATAATGCCGACGGTGACCCCATCGAGGGGAAGGCCTTGGAGCAGGCCCGCTGCCGCCAAAGAAATCGCAGTTGTTGAAAGTGCGCCGGCGGGTTCAGCGATGATTCCATCCAGGTGGTAGAGGTCAAGCATTTCGGTGCAGACCGCACCTTCGGGAACCACCACGACCTCGTCAACCAGGTCACGAACGAGGTCGTAGGTGCAGGACCCCGCCAGCCCAACGGCGGTGCCGTCGACAAACATGTCGACCTGCGGGAGTTTGACGGGCTCCCCGGCAGCCAATGCGGCCGAGGTGGAAGCGGCGCCCTCGGACTCAACGCCAATAACGCGTACATCAGGACGGTTCTCACTGAGCCACGCGGCCATACCTGCGATGAGGCCACCACCTCCGACCGGCACCACCACGGTCGCAAGACTGTCGCCTAACTGCTCGGCGATCTCCTTGGCAACTGAACCCTGACCTGCGATAACAGCAGGATCGTCATAGGGGTGAATGTAGGTCTTCCACGAACGTTCAGCGGCCGCGAGTGCCACCGCCTGTGTTTCGTCGAAAGTGCCGTCCACGAACTGCATGGTGATCCAGGGGCCACCGATGGTGGCGATACGGCGCCGTTTCTGCCGCGGTGTGGAGGAAGGAAGAAAGATGGTGCCATGGATACCTAGCTGGGCGCATGCCATCGCAACACCCTGCGCGTGGTTCCCAGCGGATGCACACACCACTCCCGCTTGCCGTTCCGACTCAGACAACTGTGCCATTCGGTTGTAGGCGCCGCGCAGCTTGAAAGAGCGGACAACCTGCTGATCTTCACGTTTCACCAGAACGCGTACCCCAGCTGCCTCTGTGAGCCTGTCGATTTCATCCACCGCCGTGAGCCGTGCAACGTGCGAGAGGCGTTGCGCAGCCTCATCAACATCGCGTGCAGAAACGGCATGGGGGGATGATTCCGCGTCCTTCCGCCCTCGTTCATGTCCGGGCCTGCGGGCGTGTTGCTGAGTATCTTCCGTGCTTTCCACACAGACAGTCTAGGAGGGTCCTGAAACAATGCGGTCCTTGACCATATGGCGACGTAAAGTGAGGGGGTGAGTACTGACAACAGCAAATCCGTAAAGAACCCGATCGTCTGGATCGACTGCGAAATGACAGGTCTGGACCCAGAGGTTGACGAACTGGTGGAGATAGCCGTGATCATCACGGACTCCGACCTCAACCCCCTGGCCGAAGGCATCGATATCGTCATCAAGCCGTCGGCTGCGTCTCTGGCGCAGATGTCTCCTTTTGTCACGCAGATGCATACGGACTCGGGTTTGATCAATGAGTTCGACTCCGGAGTTCCGCTCAAAGATGCCGAGGTCGCGGTGCTTGAGTACGTGAGTTCGATTATCTCTCAGCCTGGCGTGGCCCCGATTGCCGGCAACTCCATCGGGCAGGACGTGCGCTTTCTCCGCGCCTACATGCCGAACCTGGTCGAGTACATGCACTACCGGATCATCGACGTGTCGACAATCAAGGAGTTGGCGAAGCGCTGGTACCCGCGGGTATACGTTTGTGCGCCTGAGAAGAACGGAGGGCACCGCGCGCTCGGGGACATTCAGGACTCGATAGTTGAGTTGGCCTACTACCGGCGAGCATTGTTCCCCGACGACCTCATCGAAGAGAAGGGTGTGTATCGTCGCATGGCTGAGGAAGTTCGCAGCGCTGCCGATGCCACGTTCGCAGGCGACGAAGAGTAAGTTTTCCACAGCTCAGCACTTGCGGCGTTTTCCCCAGATCTCTCCTGACCCGCTGGCAGCCCTCCTCCTCTGTCGCCAAACTGAAGGCGGCTAGGACAAGCCCCCGCAAAGACGGGGAAGCCAGGACGAAAGGGAGCTGCTATGAGTATGAGTGATCTGATGGTGTTGCGGGGGCGTGTGGGGACCAACCTGACGCTGCATCGACCCGAGGACGGGGGAGGGCGAAGCTTCGTCCGCTTCCGAATGGTCATCCCCCGCGCCAGGCGGAATGACAGTGGCAAGTGGGAGGATGGCGAACCTAAATGGCACACCATCCGCGCGTGGGGTCCACTGGCAGAGAATATGGCGAGTTCTCTTCGAAAAGGGCAGCCCCTGGTCGTCATCGGACGACCCGCGGCTCATGCGTGGGTTGGCCAGGATGGTGAGATACGCACGGAACTTGCGATCAACGCGTTCACGGCCGGACATGACATGGGCTTTGGGATAACGAACTACCGGCGTCTTGCTCCGGTGCGGCCCGGCGAAGAAGAGGGGCCAGACATCCGGATCATCCCGTCTCAAGACACCCAGCCACGCTCCGATGGAGAAGCGGGGAACGACGACGAACTTGAAACGGAGGTGGCACACCAAGTGGATCCGGAGGTGATCCAGGAGGGTGATGCCTTAGCCGCTGGCGAGTCGCAGGAGGACGAATCCACGGCGATTTCTGACGCGGCATGATGTGACCTTCAGCCGGTCGCTTTCACGTACCCGCAGGTCCGCCTACCATGGGGGAAGTTGTCTTCTTCCCCCATGAATGGAGTGTCGTGGCTGAGTACATTTACTCAATGGTCCGCGCCCGTAAGGCGCACGGTGACAAGGTGATCCTTGACGATGTAACAATGGCTTTCCTGCCGGGTGCCAAAATCGGTATGGTTGGCCCCAATGGTGCGGGTAAGTCTTCAATTCTGAAGATCATGGCTGGCATTGATGAGCCATCGAACGGTGAGGCTCGACTAACACCGGGATACTCGGTCGGGATTCTCGAGCAGGAACCGAAGTTGGACGAAGACAAGACCGTGCTTGAAAACGTCGAGCTGGGCGTGTCGGGCATCATGTCCAAGCTTCACCGCTACAACCAGATCTCTGAGGAGATGGCAGACCCAGACGCTGACTTTGACGCGCTGATGGGTGAGATGGGTGAACTGCAGACGGAGATCGACGCGGCGGATGCCTGGGATCTTGACTCACAGCTGTCTCAGGCCATGGATGCACTGCGGTGCCCGCCCCCGGATACGCCTGTGTCCGTCCTCTCCGGGGGTGAGCGTCGCCGCGTTGCACTCTGTCGCCTCCTCCTTGAGGCTCCAGACCTCCTTCTGCTTGATGAGCCAACGAACCACTTGGATGCTGAGTCAGTGCTCTGGCTAGAGCAACACCTGCAGAAATACCCCGGTGCTGTTATTGCGATTACTCACGACCGCTACTTCTTGGATCATGTCGCGCAGTGGATTGCTGAGATTGACCGCGGTCACCTCTACGCGTATGAGGGGAACTACACGACTTACCTTGAAGAGAAGCAGCGCCGTCTGCAGATTCAGGGCAAGAAGGACCAGAAGATGGCCAAGCGGCTCAAGGATGAACTCGACTGGGTTCGCACAAGCGCCAAGGGGCGTCAGGCGAAGCAGAAGGCTCGCCTCGAGCGCTACGAAGAGATGGCGACTGAGGCCGAACGGACACGCAAGCTTGACTTTGAAGAGATCCAGATTCCGCCGGGCCCCCGTCTTGGCTCCACGGTCATTGAGGCAAAGAACCTCAAGAAAGGTTTCGGTGACAGGGTCCTGATTAGTGGCTTGTCATTCTCACTGCCTCCGAACGGCATCGTCGGCGTGATTGGCCCCAACGGTGTTGGGAAGACTACTTTGTTCAAGACAATTGTCGGTCTTGAGCCGCTTGATGATGGTGATCTCAAGATTGGCGAGACGGTCAAGATCTCTTATGTCGACCAGAATCGCGCTGGCATTGACCCGGACAAGCCTCTTTGGGAAGTTGTCTCGGACGGCCTCGACCACATTCAGGTCGGCAATGTTGAGATGCCGTCCCGCGCCTACGTGTCGGCATTTGGGTTTAAGGGTGCCGACCAGCAGAAGCCAGCCGGTGTCCTCTCAGGTGGTGAACGGAACCGGCTCAACCTGGCGCTAACACTCAAACAGGGTGGCAACCTCCTGCTGCTTGATGAGCCCACAAACGACCTGGATGTTGAAACCCTCTCGTCTCTGGAGAACGCTCTTGAGCAGTTCCCGGGTTGTGCTGTCGTAGTGACGCACGACCGGTGGTTCCTTGACAGGGTGGCAACCCACATCCTGGCATGGGAAGGCACCGCGGAGAACCCTGATCAGTGGTACTGGTTCGAAGGCAACTTTGAGGCGTACGAGAAGAACAAGGTCGAGCGTCTTGGTGCCGAGGCTGCGCGTCCGAAGTCGGTAACCTACCGCAAACTGACCCGGGACTAAGAGACACTCGGGCGGGTACGAAGGTACGGGGGGTGACATGGATTGTCAACCCCCCGCACCTTTGTGAGATTATTGGTCATGGTCGAAATATCTCGGGAAATCCCTGATGGGGAGCGTACAGGCGCCCTCGCCATAGTCGTCATCGACGACCATGAGATTGTTTTCCTTGGTGTGCAGCACGCATTCAGTGAAGCGGGAGTCAGCGCCGATTTTTTCTATGCTGATTCGGTGCATAAGGTGCCAACTCTGCTGAGACTTCCAGCGGTTGCTGTCTTGGATCTTCGCCTGCATGACGGCTCCAGACCAGCCGAATCCCTGGGGTACTTGCACCGACTTGGTTTGCCCACTGTCGTTTACACTTCGGCAGACAACCCCGTTCTGGTGAGGGAAGCGATTGGTGCGGGAGCTCTTGCAGTCGTGAGGAAATCTGCTCCCCCCAGCGAACTGGTTGAGTCCATCTTGGCCGCGTCCGAGGGGAGGCCGAGTGCCGGGTTGGACTGGGCTGCCGCCCTCGACGCAGATAGGGATTTCGTTACTGAGAATCTCACGAAGAATGAGACGGCGATTCTTGCTCTCTATGCCTCGGGTGAGACGGCGGAACAGATCGCTAGACGACTCTCATTTTCCATTCACACCGTGAACAAGTCGGTGGCACGAATTCGTGAGAAGTACCGCCAAGATGGGCGCAACGTCGAGTCAAGGATCGACCTGTTCCACAGGGCAGCCGAGGACGGTGTCGTGTCTTATTTTGGGGATGACAGGGATCCTTGGGACCTCTCTAGGAGTTGAAGCCCCAACGCGAGTTGGCCCCATGGTCCGGGTTTGCGACACGAATCATTCCCTCTTGAGATGCGGTTGCTATCGGCTGCCCGTCCGGATTGTAGACCTCCGCGCGTGCCTTGGCGCGCCCCCCACCGACTGAGTCCACATGACCGCAGAAGAGTAGCCAGTCATTGATGTTGACATTTGTGTGAAACCACATGGCGTGGTCCAGTGACGCCAACGACAGTCCCGGAGTGAGCCAGGAGAGGCCAACACTCCTCAATGCGGGTTCGAGCATTACCTGGTCGATAACGTAGGCCAGTAGAGCGCGGTGAACAACCTGCGGGGTGTCACTGGCAACATCAGAACGAATCTTCATCCACAACTGCTGATCTCCGCTCCTTGATGGGTCTGCTCCCGTGTAGAGGGAAGACTGGACGTGGCGAACATCAAACGCCGCAGTCTTGCCCAAGAACTTTCCGACGGGATGATCCATGGTGCGGAAGAGTTCGAGCGCGCTGGACAGCTCTTCCGGTCCGGCAACTTCGGGGGCAACAGAAGCAAAAGACAGCCCGTCCTCGGTGGCTTGGAAAGAGGTGATCATGGAGAAAATCTCTCTTTCACCTTGGCGAGCAACGACTCTTCGGTTGGAAAATGAACGTCCATCGCGGAGGCGCTCAACAGAGACCTCGAAGACTTCATCGGGGTTCCCTCCGCGGAGGAAATATGAGTGTAGTGAGTGTGGCAACCTGTTCTGGTCAGGGACCGTTGCCGCGGCTGCCAGTAGCGCCTGGGCCACAACTTGACCGCCGTAGACACGCCGCACCTGGGGGAGGGACTGCGCGGTAAAGACGTCCTCGTCCAGTGGAGATAAGTTGAGAATCCGCAGAACCGATGCAACTGGTTCCGTATCGATCAGGGGAACAGCAATGGGAGAAGTCATAGGTCTATTCTCTCTCGCTCTGCCACTTGATGAACAATTCCCAGGTGAGGGTCAGGTTTGGGTTCATGGATGATCAGAAGCGACTATCATCTATAGGAGTTGACCATCTCCCGGAGTAAAGGGTGACCATGAACGAGGACGTTTTGGAAGTCGGCCCAGATGCCGATACGGAAAGTACAACTGCCTACGTGAACCCAGATGTGGATCACGAGTTGGTGAGGAAGTTAGCAGACCTAAACGGGGTCGCCACGTACTTTTGGACGTGGGGTGGCTCCCAGCAGCAGGTTGAGCCGGGGAACCTGCTACGGGTTTTGGAAGCGATGGGTGTGGCGGTTTCCCCCCGCTCCAGCAACCATGAGGTTGTGGAGGCGATCCGCGCTACTGAAGACGCACCGTGGCTTGACACCCTCCCCATCTGTACCGTGGTGAGGCGTGGTGATTGGCGTGACCTGCCTGTTCACGTGGTCCATGGTGATTCCGTCCATGTTTGGTACCGCCTTGAGGACGGAACAACTGGCGACTTTTCGCAACTGGACCGCTACGTGCCACCAAGAGAAGTGGATGGCCAGTGGCGAGGACGTGCAACGTTCGAGGTCCCCGGGACACTTCCTTTGGGTTACCACACGGTGTTTGCCGAGATAAATGGGGGCGAGGCAGTTTCAGCACCTCTGATCGTGGTCCCTCAGCGCATTGATCCGTCGGCGCTTCGCGGCGATAAGCGCTTCTGGGGTGTGAATGCCCAAGCGTATTCGATTCAGTCGCATTCTTCGTGGGGCGTGGGTGATTCCTCAGACCTGGCTGATCTGGCTGCAATTATTGCGCGTGAGGGAGCCCAGTTCTTGTTGGTGAACCCGATGCATGCTGCAGAGCCTCTGGCGCCGATTGAGAACTCTCCCTACCTGCCTGTTACTAGGCAGTGGCTGAATGCTTCCTACATTCGACCAGAATCAATCCCGGAGTACTCAATGCTCCCCGATGGTGTTCGTGATGAGGTAGAGGATCTGAGGTCTTCAGTAATGACGGAGGACGATGACATTCTCTTGGACCGCGATACCAGCTGGGCTGCGAAGTTGGCCGCCCTTCGGATCATCTATACGGCGCCACGTTCAGTACATCGTGAGGCGCTGTTCCAAGCCTTCTGCATGGAAGGAGGGGAGCACCTAGATAACTACGCTCTATGGGCGGCTCTTGTTGAGGACACAGGCAGTGTGACCCTGCCGGAGGAGTACAGCGACCCCCTTGCGCCCTCGGTTGCGCGGTTCGCAGAGGCACACGAGGCGGAAGTGGACTTCTACAAGTGGTTGCAGTGGGTCGCGCTAGATCAACTCTCTGAGTGCAACCGGGTGGCAACCGAGCTCGGTATGCAAATTGGGTTGATGGCTGACCTCGCCGTTGGCATACACCCGGAGGGGTCGGATGTCTGGGCAGATCGAAGCGCATTTGCGCAGGGGATGTACGTCGGTGCGCCACCCGACATGTACAGCCAGCAGGGCCAGAGTTGGAGTCAGCCACCATACAACCCACGTCAGCTCGCAGAGCGCGGCTACGAGCCGCTGCGTAAAGTTGTTGCGACAACTTTGAAGCTGTCAGGTGCGCTACGGATTGACCACATTCTTGGGCTTTTCCGGCTTTGGTGGCTTCCCGCCAACGGATCACCCGCAGATGGAACGTACGTCTACTACGACCATGAGGCGACGGTTGGCATACTGCTCTTGGAAGCGCACCGGGCAGACGCGGTGTTGATTGGTGAAGATCTAGGGACGGTGGAGCCGTGGGTGCGCGAGTATCTGGCTAGTCGCGGGATCTTCGGGACGTCTGTACTGTGGTTTGAGAAGGAAGGGTCGGGTTGGCCGCTGCACGCTGACCAGTACCGCCGCGACATCCTTGGTACCGTCAATACTCACGACCTTCCCCCCACTCAGGGCTACATTGAGGGGATCCAGACAACCCTTCGTGACAGGCTAGGACTACTCGTTGAGGACGTCGAGGACGTCCGCGCGGCGGATCGCGAGGAGCAACACCAGATGGCGGTGCGCCTTCGGGAGTATGGCTTGATTCCGGAGGACGAGACGGACGTTGAGTTCATGGATGGCCTACATCGCTACATCTGTGCGACACCCGCCAGGCTAGTGGCGGCAGCGCTTGTGGATGCAGTCGGAGAGAAGCGGCCGCAGAACCTCCCTGGAACGAACACGGAGTATCCAAACTGGCGTGTTCCGCTCGCTGATGGCGAGGGCCGACGTGTGTGGATGGAGGATCTTGCAGTCCAGGAAGGCAACCATCTGTTCGCTGTGATGCGGGAGGCGATGGGGGAGTAGGGGGGGCAGCCTTACATGGGCCCCTTACCAAAAGCATGGAGGGCGCCCGGAACAATCCTGTCCCAGGCGCCCTCCAATGGCGACTGTGCCCCTACCGGGCCGCTCCCGCTAACTTGGCTCAGCTGTTCTGAACTTGGCGAGGACTGTGCTCACCGGGCTCAGTTCAGCTCGTTGATCTCATCGGCTAGGTTGTCAGCGATAGGTCCAACCACAACCTGCACCGTCTGCCCAACCTGAACAACGCCGAAGGCTCCTGCCTGCTTGAGCGCCTTTTCATCAATCAACGTTGGATCGACGACCTCTACGCGCAAGCGCGTGATGCAGGGCTCAATACTGTCGATGTTTTCGTTGCCACCTAGTCCGGCAAGAATGTCTTGTGCCTGAGACATGGGATCCCCGTTTCACTAATGTCGCGCCAAGGCCAACTCCCGGCAGCCTCGACACTGAAATCTCTACGCGTTTTTAAGGTAGCACGGTGGCGTTTGAGCATCCCCAAAAGGTGAGCAGCTCCTCGGTAAAACCGAGGAGCTGCCTATCACATGCAGTCCGAGTCTTGAAAACGGATACCTATGCGTCCGCCTTCTGAGCGCGCAGCATGCGCTGAGCATCATCGCGACCCTCGGCGATTAGGCGGCGCAGCGAGTCAGGACGTTCCCTGTGCTCATCCAACCAGTCCTGGGAGCGTGCCACTACGTCAACCTCAGGGAGGTAGCCGACCAGCGGCAGCGGTTCAAGGTCGGTGACGATGCCGGAGGCAATGTGGAAGGTGTGTTCATCCCAGGTTCGTGCCACCTGGTCATAAAACTTCTCCACGTATTGCGCGTAGGTCGCCGGGGAAGTAGTCACATGTGACCAGAACCCAGCCACCATTGCCCAACGTGTGTCGTTGGGGATCGAGACGTCGTGCATCACGGCTTCCCAAGTTTGGAGGCGCACTTCCGGAGAGTTGAAGGTCGCCCGGGCGCGGGCTGCGTTCTGCTCTCCGGTGAGAGTGTTGTCTTCCTCGCGTAGCGCGTTGATATCCGCTTCATTAGCCAGACCGCCACGTACGAGGGCGAAGAGCATTGCCCAGCGTAGGTCCTCGCTTAGCACCAGGCCATCGAGGACGTCCTCACCCTTGTAGAGGCGCTCAATCTGCTCGTACTGCGCGTGTGTCACAGCGCGCCTTGTCGCACCGAGTACAAACATCTCTTGTGCATCCGTTCCCGGGTCAGCATTCTGAGCCAACTCGAGGAGTCGGTCAGCCACAACGCCAAGTTGGGCAGGACGGTGAGCGGGTGACACGTACGAGGTCACAGCGGTGTCGATCTGGCGAAGCAGTGCAGTCAGCGACGCAATTGACGTCTCGACACGCGCTGCCTCAAACACCAGGTTGAGGAAGCGCGATGCCGGGAACTCCCCATCACGGGTCATATCCCAGGCAGATGCCAGGATGATTCTGCGGGTGAGGGGGTCATCAAACTTGGAGATGTTCGCAATGGCGAATGCCAGAGAATCATCATCCATGCGAACCTTCGCGTAAGCCAGGTCCCCATCGTTCACGAGTATCAGCGCCGGCCTCTTGAGTCCGGCGGCACTGGCAACAAGCGTGCTTGCCCCATCAACATCAAGTTCTTCGGAGAAGACGCGCTCAACCTTGCTTCCGTCCTCGTTCAAGTCGTACCCCGCAACGACAAGGCGGTGCGGACGTAGCGACGCTTGCGGGGAGAAAGCCTCTTGAAGAACGTTGAGCGAGGTCAGTGTTCCGTCCTCGTCAACGTCGATCTGAGGACGCAGGGTGGTGACACCCGCTTCCTCAACCCACACGCTGACCCAGTTCTTCATGTCCCGTCCGGATGCGATTTCCAACTCAGAAATCAGGTCGGACAGTGTTGCGTTCTTGTAAGAATGCTTGGTCAGATACTGGTGCAGCCCCTTGAAGAAGTTGTCGCGGCCTACGTAAGAAACCATCTGGCGCAGAACCGCTGCGCCTTTCGCGTAGGTGATTCCATCGAAGTTAACTTCAACGTCCGCCAGATCGCGGATCTCTGCTTTCACCGGGTGTGTGGAAGGCTTCTGATCTTGCGCCAAGCCCCACTCTTTGCGAGTCAGGAAGCCGACCCACGCGTCACTCCAACGCGTGGCTTCCGACGTTGCAAGGTGTGCCATGTACTCCGCGAAGGACTCATTGAGCCAGAGGTCATCCCACCACGCCATCGTGACAAGATCCCCGAACCACATGTGCGCAAGCTCGTGGAGGATCGTGTTGCAGCGTGATTCCAACTGCCAGTCGGTCGGCTTGGACCGGAAAATGTACTGGTCGCGGAAGGTTACACAACCCGCGTTTTCCATGGCGCCCGCGTTGTATTCGGGCACGAAGATTTGGTCGTACTTCGTGAATGGGTAGGGAATTCCGTACGCATTCTCAAAGAAAGCAAAACCGGCCTCGGTAATGTCCATGATGTCGCTGGCATCCAGGTACTTCACCAGTGATGCGCGGCTGTAGACGCCGAGGTCGATCTCACGGCCATCCGTGGAGCGGATCGTCTTGGTTTCCCCTTCGTAGGGTCCAGCGATAATCGCGGTGATGTACGTGGAGATACGTTGGGTCGGTGCAAACTTGAAAACCTGACGTCCGTCGTCGAGGGCGGTTGGTTGCGGCGTGGGGGAGACCGAGAAGGTCGTCCAGCCTTCCGGAACCGTCAAAGTGAAAGTGAACGATGACTTGAGGTCAGGCTGTTCGAAGGTCGGGTAGACGCGTCGTGCGTCTGGAACTTCAAACTGGGAGTAGAGGTAGACCTTGCCGTCGGCTGGGTCAACCGAGCGGTGCAGGCCTTCACCCGTGTGCATGTAGATAAAATCTGCATCAATCTCAACGACGTTCTTCGCTTTAAGGCCACGGATAGGCAGGCGGTTGTCCGCGTACTCTGCCGGGTTCAGCGCCTCGCCATTGAGGGATGCGGTGTGGATCCTGTCGACGACCAGGTCGAGGAATGTCTCCCCACCTTCCACCGCGTCAAAAGTGATCTTCGTCGTCGACCGGAAAGTCTTGTCGCCAGTCGTAAGGTCGAGGGCGACCTCGTAGCTCTCAACGTTGGTAATAACCGCGGCGCGTTCGCGGGCTTCGACTCGGGTTAGGTTCAAGCCAGGCATGGGTACCTTTCTATTTCTTACTTTTGAAGTGCTTGGGTTTGGGGGGTGTCAAGGTCGGCATCTACCAAATCTTGACCCGGTCCTCCGGCGAGATCCACAGGGCATCGCCGGGGGAGAGTTCGTAGTGGTCTGCAAACTCGTCAAAGTTCGCGAGGACGCCATTGCAGCGGAACTCGGCCGGTGAGTGCGGGTCAATGGCGAGCAGTTGGACCGCGTAGTCATTGCGCTGTTTCCCGCGCCAGATCCGCGCCCATGACGTGAAGAAGCGCTCGGGCCCGCTGAGGCCGTCAATGACCTCTGCATCTACGGGTGATGAAACCCCACTTTCTGCAAGGGCTTTCTTCCAGGCTTTCCAGGCGATTGTCAGGCCACCGAGGTCCCCGATGTTCTCACCAATGGTTAGTGCTCCGTTGACCTTCTGCTCATCATCCAGCTCCTCGGGAGAGAACTGGTCGTACTGGGAGATTAGCGCTTTGGTGCGCTTTTCGAACTCTTCACGGTCCTGGTCGCTCCACCAGTTATTCACTTCACCCTGGGCGTCAAACTGACTGCCCTGGTCGTCGAAACCGTGGCCGATTTCGTGGCCGATCACGGCCCCGATTCCCGCGTAGTTCACCGCGTCGTCAGCTTCCGGGTTGAAGAATGGTGGCTGGAGGATGGCGGCTGGGAAAACAATCTCGTTCATCGACGGGTAGTAGTACGCGTTGACAGTGTGTGGCGTCATGAGCCATTCGGTCCGGTCAACTGGCTTACCTAGCTTTGCGAACTCCCAGTCGATATCGAACTGCGCCGATGCCATGAGGTTTTCAACCAGCGTGCGCTCGGCGGTGATATCCAGCCCCTCGTAAGAACGTGGCTCTTCCGGGTAGCCGATTTTTGGCATGAAGGTGTCGAGCTTCTCAAGGGCGCGTTCCTTCGTCATTTCGCTCATCCAATCTAGTGTTTGAATGGAATCACGGTAGGCATCCAGAAGATTGTCGACCAGACGGCTCATCTGTTCTTTGTGCTCGGGCGGGAAGTGTCGCTCCACGTAGAGACGCCCCATGTCGAAACCGACGACACCTTCGATCATTGACAGTGCGCGCTTCCAGCGGGGGCGCATCTCTTCAATACCGGCAAGGGTACGTCCGTAAAAGTCGAAGGTCTCTTCAGCGAATGGATCTGAGAGGTAGGGGCCGAACCCATCGATGATGGCGCGGGCAAGCCACAGTTTCAGGGTGTGCAGGTGGGTGTTCTTCCATAGGGTTGATGCAGCTTCAAGGAAGTCCGGCTGCGAAACGTTGAGGCTCTTTCCATCCAGGGGGAAGCCGAGGCCTGCGTCCCATCCTTCCCAGTCGAATCCAGGGTTCTCTGCAACGACTTGGGCCCATGTCTTTGGGTTGTTCTGCGGGTCGATCTCACGGCAGCGGACAACATCCCAGTGGTGAGCGGCAAGATCCGTCTCAAACTCCATGACTTCGGCTGCTGCAAGTGGCGCTTTCTCTTCAGTCGAGACACCGGCCAGGGTTAGCAGCTTCGCTACGTGCTGGACGTACTTGTCGCGGTAGTTCCGGTATTCATCTTCCCGGTAGTAGGACTCATCAGGTAGGCCGAGCCCACTCTGTTCAAAGCTTGCCGTGTACTTAGTGGTGTCGTTAAGGTCTGTCGACACGCCAACACTGAAGTAGCCGCCGATTCCGTTTCGGGTCAAATTTCCCAAGAGGCGAGCCAGATCCTCGTGGCTCTTCGCGTCAGAAACAGAGTTGAGAAGTCCCTGGATCGGCGTGATCCCAAGGCTATTCAGTGTCTTTTGGTCCATGAACTGCTTGTAGAGGATCCCGATCCGGCGTGCCTCTGCACCCTCAAGAGCGCCCTTTGCCGCGTCCGTAGCGATCTCATCGCAGCGCTTCTCAGACAGGTCATGCAGCGCATAGAACGCGCCGTCAGATGCCCGGTCCGCAGGAATCTGGTGCTCACGCAGCCAGGTTCCGTTGATGTAGCGGTAGAAGTCATCTTGGGGACGGACAGCGGTGTCCATCAGTGCGGGTTCGAGGACGTGGGCGCGTAGTTCGTTCTTGTTACTTGTCATGCCTTCATGTTAGCGCCGCCGCGCGGAGCACTTGTCTTCCTAAGCGATGAGGTGAATGCCCAGCTACCGCCGCCCCGGTGCAGTCAGTGGACTGAGACGATCAGCGCGCCTAGAAGGGAGCTTCCGCTGGTCCCTGACCGCCACCGTCGACGCGAGGTATGGGACCCGACTGCGGTGGGCCGGCGTCTACATATGTGCTTTGGGGGCTTTGCGCGGCTCCGCCATATGCACCAGCGTCCTCCGCACTCTGGCGGCGCCCGGGAATCATGCCGAGGAAGCGTGGGAAACGAATGATGTGCTTCTGCCCCTCAGTCCCGTCCCGACGCTGGAACGTATCTACAACCAGCGTCCCCTCAATGCTGACGCGGTCACCCTTGCTGAGGATGTCTGCAAGATGCTTCGCTTCATCATCCCAGAACGTTGCCCCAACCCACAGTGGACCGCCAATGTCGGCCCACTGCCCACTTGCCTTGTCCCGCGCTGAAGCAGTCGCGTTAATCCGTAGGTCCAGCACCGCCTTCTGCTGGGGTGTCCAGCGCAGTACAGGTTCGGCAATCATTCCCGTTGCCACTGCTCGCAGTGCCATGAGCGTCCTCCTCAATAGTCTGAAGCGGGTCATCACACCATCACACCTGATGAGGGGTGACGCGCCTCTCATTTCCTGCCTTCAGCTTATGAGGAGGTTCCGACATTTTGCTGGAATAACGGTGAACTTGGGGAAAACTCCGCTTCCCGTGCACTGTGGATAGGTATTTCTACTCTTCGCGCAAAGCCGGATGAGTCCGACGGTGCCGTTCAGAGTCGTTCGCATAGGCATAGTAGAGCCCGATCAACAGACCACCCCCCACGAAGTTGCCGAGCAGTGCGATTCCCACGTTGCCAAGTGCCAGTCCGACATCGATACCGTTCCTCAGTCCTTCGACGGTAAAGAGGACCGTGTTAGCCACCGAGTGCTCAAAGCCGAGGAAGGCGAAAAGCAGGACTGATACCACCATGGCCGCAACCTTCACACCATCGGACTTGACGAACCCGTTGTAGATCAACAGCATGGCGATGTTGATCATAAAGTTACAAAGAATGGCGCGGAAGAACAGATCTGCCATCCCCGCGGCCCCACCAGAAACGAAAGCCAGCTTGTGTTCAACCGCGCCGGTAACAAGTTCACCAGCGCTCCCGTCCAAGAGTGTCGTGAACTTGACGATGATCGCCGTGAGCAGCCCGCCTAGGAAGTTGCCTAAGAAACACAGGAGCATCACAACCCCCGCGCGACTCACGGACATGCGACGGAAGTACACGGCGATGGTTGTCACCATCATGTTGGACGTCAACAGTTCCGACTTGGAGTAGTAGATGAAGACAAGACAGAACCCAAACACCACGGCACCAAAGATTGAGCCAAGGCGGGCATCACGCGGGCTGATCTCCACAAACGCAGCAATCACGGAGTAGTTGGCCAGGTAGAAAATACCGATGAGGATCCCGGCCATCGCCGCACGCATCAGGAAGACACGCGACAGGTGCTTTGTCATCGAGGACTTCGCATCTGCTGCCTGCAGCACCGTTGAAATGAACTCTGTTCCGGGAAAGATTTTGCGGTTGTCAGTCACCATAAGGCTAATGTTCCCAGAAAAACCCGGCACAGCTACGGAAATTGCCGAGCCGTCCCACCAGAACCTCGCCAATTGCGACCAACTGCTCTCAAAGATTGAAGCAAACGTGACAGCAATTACGCTCTCAGCGGCCGCCCCGGGCTACAAACTGCGCCATGCGTCGCCTAACATGAAGGGGCATCGATCCGGCCAAACCACCGCGCATGCGGGGGAGTGGGTATCACCGGGGAGCATTCGGAAGAAAAGGTGGCGCCACGCGGTCAGCCATCCCAGTAGAACCGAACGGGTGGCCCGTTACAGCCTAATGAGCGGTGGTTGCCCTCTGACCTGGAGAACCAGGATCGTAGCGGTAGCCACAAGCGAGGTGGTACCGCGGAAGGCTCCGGCGTTTCGTCCTCGAACCGGTTGTGGATTTGAAAGAGGACGAAGATGGCATCAGAAGGCACCACGAAGCGTTTCCCGCTCCACCGCGGGGATCAAGAGGTCAACCCAAAACCTTCCTTCCCAACGATTGAGGAAGAGACCCTCGCGTATTGGGACGCCGACGACACCTTTAAGAAGTCGGTGGAGAATCGCGCAGCCGGTGACAAAGGTTCGAATGAGTTCGTCTTTTACGACGGACCTCCCTTTGCCAACGGCACCCCGCACTACGGGCACCTGCTCACCGGCTACGTCAAGGACGTGGTGGGTCGCTACCAGACCATGTTGGGCCACCGCGTCGAACGTCGTTTCGGCTGGGATACCCACGGTCTCCCCGCAGAGATCGAGGCCGAACGCCTCTTAGGTATAGTCGACAAGTCCGAAATCGAGGGTCCCGACGGAATCGGCATCAAAGCATTCAACGATGCCTGCAAGAGCTCCGTTCTGCGCTACACGAAAGAGTGGGAAGACTACGTCACCCGTCAGGCGCGCTGGGTGGACTTCGATAACGACTACAAGACCCTTGACCCCACCTACATGGAATCGACGCTGTGGGCGTTCAAGACCCTGTTCGATAAGGGCTTGATCTACGAGGGACACCGCGTTCTGCCCTACTGTTGGAACGATGAGACCCCGCTGTCGAATCACGAACTAAAGATGGATGATGACGTCTATCAGGACCGCACTGACCAGACCGCCACAGTCGGTGTTGCGCTTTTGGACGAGGACGGACGCCCCAGTGGCGAAGTTGCCCTCATCTGGACGACCACGCCGTGGACGCTGCCCTCAAACCTGGCGATAGCTGTCGGCCCCGACGTCGACTATGTGACGGTACTGCCGGTGGCTGGCCCGCTTGCAGGCAAACTCGTCGTGATCGCGGAGGCACTTGCTGAGTCCTACGCCAAAGAGTTCGGCATTGATGTCGTCGCAGATGCTACTCCGGAGGTCGCTCCCGAAGCCGCGGAGCTAAGCGAGCTCCCAACCTCGGTGCAGGACTTGATAGTGAGCCGCTTCAAAGGTGCCGACCTGGTTGGTCGTCGCTACGCCCCGATGTTCCCCTACTTTGCTAACTCTGACGAGGACGCGGCCCCCGGACCCGAAGCCTTCCAGATACTTCAGGCCGACTTCGTGACGACCGAGGACGGAACCGGCCTCGTACACCTTGCCCCGGCCTTTGGTGAAGACGACATGAACGTCTGTCTGGCCAACGGAATCAAGACCGTGGTCCCGGTTGATGACTCAGGTTGCTTCACGACTGAAGTACCCGATTACGCGGGCGTGCAGGTTTTCGAATCCAACCGGCTGATCCTCTCTGACCTGCGTGAAGGCTCCGGCCCGCTGGCGTCGATGAGTGAGGAGATGCGTCCGATCCTGGTGCGCCAGGCTTCCTACCAGCACAGCTACCCGCACTGCTGGCGCTGCCGCCAACCCCTGATCTACCGCGCCGTATCGTCGTGGTTCGTCGAGGTCACCAAGTTCCGCGACCGCATGGTTGAACTAAACCAGCAGATCACCTGGGTTCCCGAACACCTCAAAGACGGCCAGTTCGGTAAGTGGCTCGAAGGTGCCCGCGACTGGTCCATCTCCCGCACCCGTTTCTGGGGCGCCCCCATTCCCGTGTGGAAGTCCGACAACCCCGCCTACCCGCGGATGGATGTTTACGGTTCCTACCAGCAGTTGGCCGATGACTTCGGTATGCCAGCCGAGGAGATCAACCTGCACCGGCCCATGGTGGACGACCTCGTACGTCCCAACCCGGACGATCCGACTGGTCAATCCATGATGCGCCGAGTTCCCGAGGTCTTGGACTGCTGGTTCGAGTCGGGCTCCATGCCGTTCGCTCAGGTCCACTACCCATTTGAGAACAGGGAGTGGTTCGACAGCCACTACCCGGGTGACTTTATTGTTGAGTACGTTGGGCAGACTCGCGGCTGGTTCTACACGCTGCACGTCCTCGCAACCGCGCTCTTCGACCGGCCCGCCTTCCGTACGTCACTTTCCCACGGCATCATCCTGGGTAACGACGGGCGCAAGATGAGCAAGTCCCTGCGCAACTACCCTGACGTTCAGGGCGTCCTCGACACCTATGGTTCAGATGCGATGCGGTGGTTCCTGCTCGCTTCGCCAGTGGTTCGCGGCGGCAACCTGATCGTCACCGAAGAGGGCGTCCGTGACGCGGTTCGCCAGGTGCTGCTACCCCTGTGGAACGCCTACTACTTCCTGACCCTGTACGGAAATGCCTCCAACCAGGGCGCGGGCATCACGCCGACACGTCTGGACAAACTTGATGATCCAGCGGCCGCATTTGCCGCGCTTCCTGAAATGGACCGCTACCTGCTGGCCCGCACCCGCGAGGTTACCGAAGAGGTGCGAGTCGCGATGGACGAATACGACCTGCCTCGTGCTTCCGCGCGCATCGTCGGCCACCTCGGCGTCATCACCAACTGGTATGTGCGGACCCAGCGTCAACGGTTCTGGGACGAGGACGAGGCCGCATTCGACAGTCTCTACACCGCCCTCGTCGTCCTCTGCGAAGCTGCAGCACCCCTACTTCCCCTGGTGACGGAAGAGATCTGGCGCGGCCTCACCGGTGGCGAATCCATTCACCTGGTCGACTACCCGAAACTGCCTGCGTCCTGGGCGGATGAGGCGTTAGTTGAGGGGATGGATGAAGTCCAAGAGATCGTCTCCGCAGCACACTCCCTGCGAAAGGCTGAGAAGCTCCGCGTTCGCCAACCCCTGGCGAAGCTGCGGGTCGTTTCCAGTGACGCCGAGGCTCTGGCGGGCTTCGCACCCATCATCGCCTCGGAAGTAAACGTCAAAGAAGTGGAGTTCGAGACGCCGGATAGGTCGGGACTGGTCTTGCGTCAGGACCTGACACTCAACCCACGTGAGTTCTCCGCCGCCGTTCGTCCTAAGACTTCCGCACTGTTCCAAGCGGCAAAGACAGGCGGCTGGGAAGTGATTGACGAGGGCGAGGGCGTGCGATTCCCCAGCGTGGAGGTCGACGGGGCCGCGGTCGAGTTGTTTGGCAACCAGTTCTCCCTCGTTGAGCGCGTCGAAGCTGAAGGGGACGAGGCCGCCACGGTGCTGGGCTCCGGATGCTTCGTCGTCCTCGACAAACTGGTCAGCGCAGAACTGGAAGCCGAAGGGTGGGCGCGCGACTTGATCCGACAAATCCAGGACACGCGCAAGGCGGAGGGCCTGCACATCGCAGACCGCATCAATGTCACGCTGACGGTGCCTGAAGACCGCCTCGAGGCCCTCGGTGTCCACGAGGACCTCATCAAGCACGAAACCCTCACCATTGATCTGGTGGCCAGCGCCGGTGATGAGCAGACGCTGACCATTTCGAAGCGCTAGATGTCCCAAGCCAGTAGAGAGAAGAAGGTGGCCGCAATGGCTAATGACGAGCAGGACTTCCAGTTACCGCAGGGCATCGATCCGGAGATGGCCCCCTTCTTCGCCGCCGCCCAAGAGGAGGACGAAGCAGACGATGACGACCTACGACTCGACGCCGCCCCCGGTAGCGAGGATGACGTTGCGGAAGAAGGTGACGCCGACCTCGATGTTCTGCGTGCCATTGTTCGCGACACCCTCCTGGCCGGTGCAGACCCGGACCTGGTCGACGCTGTTCTGGCGGGGGAACTCGGTGAAGATGAGGATGGTGACGAAGAAGCCGAGGGCGAGGTCGATGAGGTAGCGCTTGCGGCGCTCGCCACCGGTGAGGCACACGCAATCTACCGTTCTTTGCTGACTCGTAACCCCGAGCATGACTTCGACCCGTCGATGGTCCGCATGCAGCAGGTCCTGGATATTTTGGGGGATCCTCAGGACAGTTATCCTTCCATTCATGTCGGTGGAACAAATGGCAAGACATCGACCACCCGCATGGCTGCGGCGCTTCTGCATGCATTTGGTCTTCGCGTTGGAACCTACACTTCCCCGCACCTTGTGGATGTGAGGGAGCGGATTGCCATCAATGGGGAGCCGCTTTCGCCGGCGGAGTTCGTGGCCGCTTGGAAGGATGTGGAGCCCTACATCGGCATGGTTGATGCTGCTTCGGCTGCTCAGGGACAGCCGCAGATTTCGTATTTCGAGGCTCTGACAATAATGGCACTCGCCTGGTTTGGTGACGCACCCGTGGATGCGGCCGTTGTGGAGGTCGGGCTTGGGGGACGTTGGGATGCCACCAACGTGATTGATGCTGGAGTTGTCATCATCAGCCCCATTTCGCTAGATCACCAGAACTGGCTGGGCAACACCCTCACCGAAATTGCCTTTGAGAAAGCACAAATAATCAAGGACAGGTCGATCGTCGTTGTCTGCCATCAGGAAGAGGTAGTCCTCGAGGTCATCGAGCGCCGCGCCCTCGAAACCGATTCGGTACTTTGGCTAGAAGGTCGTGACTGGGAGGTCCTAAGCCGCACCCCAGGAGTTGGTGGGCAGATTGTGGATGTTCGCACTCCAACAGGTGTTTATGAGCAGCTCTTTGTGCCACTGCACGGCCTGCATCAGGCGCATAATGCTGCGGCCGCCCTTGTGGCTACGGAGGCGATGATGGGCGGTAAGGTGCTTCCGGCCGAGGTCGTTGAGGAGGGCTTCTTGACGGCTCGTTCCCCCGGACGCCTCGAGGTGGTACGCACCTCCCCAACGGTCGTCGTGGATGCAGCGCATAACCCCGCCGGGGTGGCCTCCTTGAGGGATGCTCTTGACGAGTCCTTCCGCTTCAACGTTACGATCGGTCTGTTCTCAGCAATGGCAGACAAGGCCATTGAAGAAATGCTGGTTGAAATTGAGCCGGACCTCAGCGAAATCGTCCTCGTTCCCATGGGTGGGGACCGGGCTGCAGATCTAGAAGATCTCAAAGTGATTGCCGAGGACGTGTTTGGCGCAGACCGAGTCCATGTCGCTGAAAACGTAGCCGACGGTATCGATCGGGCCACGGCACTTGCTGACACACCCCAGGATCCGACATTGACGCGCGCCATCGTGGCATTCGGGTCGATTCAGCTGGTCGGTGAGGTCACAGCCCTGCTGCGCCGCTAACGGGGTGCGGGTGCGCGGCACCCACACCGCCCCTGCGACCCACACCCACATCGGCCTCCGCCCCCGCCTCCGCGAAATCGAATAGTATCGACAGCTTCGGGTCCAATAACAGTGTAATGTGTCGATACTATTCGATCTCGCGGTTTGAGGTGGGTAGTGACGGCAACGGTGACCGGTCGTAGAGGCGGGAAGGATACCCGCAGCCCCTTCTGCTAAGAGCCGCATTCCGGAGCCGGTGCGGCCATACGGAGCTCGGTGCGGCCATACGGAGCCTGCTACGCCACACGGAGCCAGTTAGGCTTGCATAACGGTGTAATCCCTGGCTGTGCTGGGCCTATCGGGCTCCCTATGGCTCAAGTAGCTCCCTCACGACACGGGGTAGCGCCGGTACCAACCTCAACGACAAGCAAACAGCAATCCATCGACTCCAAACACTCAGGCAGGCGGCGGCACTCACGAAATGTATACGTGGGGAACCAGAACGCCTCTGGGGTACGTACCCCAGGCACGCATTGGTTCCCCACGTATACATTTGAGGGTGCGGTGCCGGGTCAGCGGGTGGGGTCGGGTGCGGTGCCGGGTCAGCGGGCGGGGTGCGGGTGCGGTGCACGGTTGCGCGGCCAGATCTCCGGGCGCGCAACTTCGTGCGGGGGCGCCATGGGACTTACGGACTGGGCTCCAGGCTGGCAAGATTGAGAGGGATCGGGCTTTAGCCCGCGCCCACAAGAATTGGAGTACTCAATGAAGAAACTCATCAATGATCCAAAAGCAGTTGTCCGCGAAACCCTTGAGGGTTTTCAGGCAGCTCACGGCGACCAGGTAAAAGTCCATTTTGACCCCGACTGGGTTGAGCGCGCTGAGCCAAAAGCAGACGGCAAGGTAGGCGTTATCTCCGGTGGGGGGTCAGGACACGAACCCCTCCATGCAGGCTATGTCGGACTTGGAATGCTTGATGCCGCTGTTCCCGGAGCCGTATTCACCTCGCCAACTCCCGACCCCATTGTCGAGGCGACGAAGGCTGCCGACCGAGGCGCCGGGGTGGTCCACATCGTCAAGAACTACACCGGTGACGTCCTCAACTTTGAGACTGCGGCGGAGCTAGCGGGAATGGATGACGTCGAGGTTGAGACAGTTTTGATCGACGACGACTGTGCGGTCGAAGATTCCCTGTACACGGCTGGGCGGCGCGGCGTTGCCGGCACGGTAATTGTCGAGAAGATCGTCGGCGCTGCGGCGGAAGCGGGCCTGCCGCTCGGTGAAGTCGCACAGATTGGCCGCGACGTTAATGCCAACACGCGCTCAATGGGCCTGGCTCTTGGGCCCTGCACGGTTCCCCACGCAGGTAAGCCTTCCTTCGATCTGGAGGAAAATGAGATTGAGTTGGGTATAGGTATTCACGGTGAGCCCGGATACCGTCGTGGCCCGATGGAACCGGCCGACGACCTCACCGAGGAACTCTATGTGAAGGTGCGTGACGACCTCGGCTTGAAGTCAGGTGACAGTGTTATCGCCCTCGTCAACGGTATGGGGGGAACCCCGGAGTCAGAGCTGTACATTGTCTACCGCAAGTTGGCGCAGTTGCTGGCAGCCGATGGCATCGAGGCAGCCCGCCCGATGGTGGGCAACTACGTAACCAGCCTAGAGATGCCGGGTGTGTCAATCACACTGACGCGCGTCGATGACGCAATGCTCGGCTACTTTGATGCACCGGTCGACACTCCTGCTTGGAAGAACTAGCAAGATACTCATGATGTGGGGGCGCCCGGCTCGCAACTGTGGGCTGGGCGCACCTACGTCCCCTTGAAACAGTGCAGAATGTATCCGTGACATTTTCTTGAGAGAAGTGGAGTCCGTCATGGGAAAGAACGTAACGTGGGCGCGTCGCTGGGTGGAGCTTTCTGCCGAGAGGATCGGGGAGAACCGCGAGTTGCTGATCGACCTCGACCGTCAGATCGGTGACGGTGACCATGGGGAGAACATGGACCGTGGTTTCTCCGCCGTAGTTAGCGGGCCCGGTCTCAGTGAGGCCCAAAGCGGCGCAGATGTGTTGAAGTACGTGGCGAAGACTCTTCTTTCGACCGTGGGCGGCGCAGCGGGACCACTGTATGGAACCGCCTACCTACGCGGCGCAGGAGCAATGCCGGAAGGTGACCTCACAAGTCAGGACGTGGCCAATGTGCTCGAAGCCGCAGTGAAGGGGGTGCAAGCACGTGGCAAAGCGGTGGCGGGAGAGAAGACCATGGTTGACGCGTGGCTTCCCGCGGTGCAGGCCGCCCACGATGTGGCTGACGAGGGCGGCGATGTTGTCGCCACGTTCGCTGCAGCCGCATCTGCTGGCCATGCCGGTTCCGAAGCGACGATTCCGATGAAGGCGACCAAAGGTCGCGCCTCCTACCTCGGTGAGCGCAGCATCGGCCACCTTGATCCAGGGTCGGCTTCTTCCGCACTGCTTCTTCAGGCTGCTGCCGACGCCGCATCCGAAGTGTTTGCTGAGAGTTCGGAGTAGGGATGGGGAAAGTCGCCCTCGTACTGGTTTCTCATTCCCACGCACTTGGGGTGGGCCTGGTTGAACTGGCCAAGGCAATGGCCGCGGACGTCCATATTCGTGCCGCGGCCGGCACAGACGACGGAAGGCTTGGCACGTCCTTTGACCTAGTCGAAACCGCGGTGCAAGAGGCGCTGGTGGTGTCTGACGGTGCCGGCGTTGTCTTGCTCACCGACCTGGGTTCCGCCACTCTCACCGTTGATACAGTGCTGGAATTTGCGGACGATCCAGACGCATTACGTTTTGTGCCCGGGCCTCTCGTTGAGGGCGCGGTCGCGGCGGCAGTTGCCGCGCAACAGGGTGGGGACTTAGACGCGGTTGAGGCTTCCGTGAAGGAAGTCGCGTTGCAGTGGTGTGAAAAGGACTCGGTCGATCAGGGTGGTGCCGTGCCAGGCACCGAGTCTGCGGAAGCAGTCATAGCGGACGCTGCGGGATTACACGCCAGGCCAGCTGCCATGCTTGCGCAACTGGTGACAGGCTTTGATGCTCAGGTGTATGTGAACGGGACTCCCGCCGACTCCATGATAGAAATCATGGGACTGGGGGCGCGTCAAGGCGATAAAGTTACAATCACCGCCGAGGGCGCTCAGGCTGCAGAAGCAATGCAAGCCGTGGCTGACGCGATTACTATCGGCTTTGACACTGACGGAACGAACTAACAAGCGAGGAAACTTCATGCCAACACCCGATCTACTGGACCCAAGCAAGGAGCACTCCCTCGTCCTCATTAAGCCCGACGGAGTTCGTCGTGGGCTGACTGGGGAGATCCTCCACCGCATCGAACAGAAGGGTTTCGTACTCAAGGGACTGAAGATCAAGAAGGCTTCAGCAAGAATCCTTGAAGAGCACTACGAAGAACACGTGGACAGGCACTACTTCCCAGCGTTGCGCGACTACATGATGGAAGGCCCACTGGTTGCAGTGGTCGTTGAGGGCGATCGTGTCATCGAAGCCCTGAGGATCATGGCCGGTGCAACGAACCCCACACTCGCAAATCCCGGCACCATTCGCGGTGACCTGGGCCGCGACTGGGGTCGGGACGCAGTAGAAAACGTGGTTCACAGTTCAGACTCGCCAACGTCTGCGATCAGGGAGATTGCGCTGTGGTTCCCAGAACTGTCGTATGACGAATCAGGGGAGTCCACCCTGTAGTACGCCCACCAGAAGAAAGTCCACGGTAGGCAAACGTGTATCTCAAAGAGTTAACCGCCGCCGGATTCAAGTCTTTTGCTTCGACCACCCGGTTTCGCTTTGAACCGGGCATCACCGCCATTGTTGGGCCCAACGGGTCCGGCAAATCCAATGTCGTAGACGCATTATCCTGGGTGATGGGGGAGCAGGGGGCCAAATCTCTGCGTGGCTCCAACATGTCCGACGTGATTTTCGCCGGGGGAACAACCCGTGGCGCCCTCGGGCGTGCTCACGTTGAGCTCACCATAGACAACTCCGATGGAAAGCTCCCGATCGCCTACTCGGAAGTCACGATCTCGCGAACGATGTTTCGCTCAGGCGGCTCCGAATACGCAATTAACCGCTCTCCCGTGCGTCTCCTTGATGTTCAGGAGCTCCTTTCCGATTCTGGGTTGGGGCGGCAAATGCACGTCATTGTGGGCCAGGGGCAACTGGACACAGTGCTGTCTGCATCGCCGGTCGACAGGCGACTCTTTATAGACGAGGCCGCGGGCGTCGCCAAGCACCGGCGCCGTAAGGAACGTGCGCTACGCAAGTTAGAGTCGATGGATGCCAACCTGGTTCGCGTCCTCGACCTCACAGAAGAGATGCGGGCACGACTGCGTCCACTGGCACGTCAGGCAAAAGCAGCGCGGGAAGCCGCAGGGGTGCGCTATCGTCTGGGTTACGCAACTGCCCGGATCCTCGGGGATGACCTGGTGGTGTCCCGCGCCAAGCTGGACCGCGACCTCGAACGACTTGAGAAACTACGTGACTCAGCACGGCGCGAGACGGATGCCCTCGAAGAGCTGAAGGAACGTCAGAAGGCTGTCGTGGGACAGCACTCCCGCTTCCGGGAGCGCGCCGAGCAGGTTGGTGAGCTGTACAGGGATTTCACTGAGGCAAGAGAGCGATTCGTTGCGGTTGAAGAGATAGCTCAAGAACGGGCCTCCTCCGCCGCACGCACACCGACGGCCGTGTCGCAGAGTTCCGTGGATCTTGCGGACGAAAGAGCCAAGGAGGCCGCCGCGGAGGCGCAACTTCTTCGTAGTGCCACTGAGGCGAGCGACGTTGCTTACCGGGATGCCAGCGTCGGGCGTGAGTTGGGTGAATCGAAGGTGCGCGATGCTGAAAAGGTCCTACGGCAGGTGACCGCTGAACTACGAGCTGCCCAAGAGAGCTTTGCGCGCCTCAAGCGAGATGCGGAGACCGCTGCCCTTGCCGTGGAGGCCTCGGCGGGACAGATGCGTGGCGCACGCGAGCGGTTGACCGCGGCAAACGGACGTTTTGACGGTGCTCGCAAGGCAGTTGCTGATTTTGTGAGTACCTCACCCCACCACGATTCGGGTCTCCTTACCGGCATTGCGGGAGACACCGTCGGTTCGGAGGCCGCCGCATACGAGGACGCGGCGCGTGAGGAACAGGAAGCACGGGATCGGCTCGCAGTATCCGAGAGGTTGGAGCGGGACTGCCGCGAGGATGTTTCTAGACTGCGTTCAAGGCGGGAGACTCTAGCTGCTTCGCTTGAAGGGGGCCGTGAGGCAACCCCGTCAAGATCTGAGGAAGTGAGGCACTTCCGGGATCGGATTGGGGTCAGCCCGAGGCTTGAGGACGTTCTCGTCATTGAGCGCGGTTGGGAAGAGGCGATAACCGCGCTTCTGGGAACCATGCTCTCCGCGCGCGTTGTCGTCGGTGAAGGTGAGAGCCGCAACCTACTCGGTCAGATGCCCGACATGTTGAGCGCCCCCGACTTAGGTGCGGCGGGTCTTGTCTTCACCGATACTCCCGCGGGTCGAGGGGGCGGCGTTGAAGGGCCTGTGGCGGCCCTCCAGCCGGAACCCGAGCTATTAGCACTGGCACAGGAGTGCGGGGTCAGCCCGGCACATGATGTCGTGAAGTCGGCATCTGCACCCGGGGCTTCACCGGGTTCCTACCTCGAGCGGTTACTCGCGGACACCTGGGTCTGCGACGAGGTGGGCGGCGCCCTTGCTTTCCTGGACCGTCTGGAAGCCGAGATGGTGCCGGGTTCGGACCCGCAGTCCACGCCCACAATTGCAACGCGTCACGGTGCGGTCCTTGGCCATGATTACGTGCGTTTGCGGGGTCAGCAGGAAACGTCACGTTTGTCCCTGCGTGCCGACTTGGAGGAAACGTCGGCCCAGGAGGCTCGCGCTAATGACGCCCTCGAGGACGCGACTCGCAGTGTTGAGACTGCGCGTTCCACTCTTACGGATGCGGTGAAGCGAAAGAACGAGGCTCTGACCCGGCTTCGCGCGGCAGATGCGGAGAGGGCGAAACATGCTCAGGAGGCCGCCCGCCTGAACGCCCTCGCCCACGCTAGTGAAGTTGACGTTGACCGAATAGCGAAGCAGGTGGAGGACGCGCAGAAGCGCCTGGAGCACAGCCGAATGCTCGCGGCGGAAGCGGAGGCAAAGGTACCTGCCGCGGCCCCGTCTGAGGATTCGCGGGCTTTGGCAGACGCTTCGTCAGCGGTCGAGGCAGCACGCCAGGCTCTACAGGAGGCTTGGGCGGCAGAGAACCAGGCCCGGTTGGACGCCCATGTCGCTAGGGAAAGATCCACGGCTGCTGACCGCCAAGCACGAGCTTTCGCCGCGCAGGCGCAGAGCCTACGTGAGGATCGTGCGCGCCAGGTCGCTCGTGAGGCCGCAGCCAAGCACGCTGTTGGTGGTTTTCAGTCGGTGATGACTATGGCACGTGAGGGTGCTGCCCGGGCCGAGGGCGCTGCGGGGCAGGCCCTGAGTTTGCGTACACAAGCCCGGGAGCGCTTCGAGGAGCTGTCGTCCGAGGCCGAGCAGTTACTGATGCAGATTGGTGCCATCGAGAAGGAACGTGCAAGCGGCAACGACGAATTGCTTCAGACCGAAGTGGCAGTTGCTCAGGAACGCTCCCAGGTCACCGCGCTGGAAGAGAAGGCGAAGACCCTGGTCGAGGACTACGGCAGACTGCTGAATCTACGCATGCCATCCCTGCTGGGTAAGTACGGGAATACGGAATCTGCCGCCAGTGGGGAAGTCCCGGCTTCATCGGAAGAACATGGCGGCGCAAACCCTGAAGAAGATGCCCAGGTCAACACGGACGCCCTGTGCGGGGACGCAATAGTTGCCTCGTTTGGGCCTCACGTGCCGTGGAACCCTCAGCCGCCCCACCCGGAAGAAGGAGACGCGGAAGAGGGAGACGACCTCAACTCAAATGTCGTGTTCACACGTCAGCAGGCGGAAGAAGAACGAGGGCGAGCTGAGCGTGCCCTCTCGCGCCTGGGGATAGTCAATCCTCTGGCCGTCGAGGAGTATGAGGCGGCGTCGTCACGGTACAACTTCTTGCAGACGCAGGTGGAGGACCTTAACCGCTCCAAGTCTGATTTGCTGGCGCTGATAAAGGAAGTTGACGCGCAGGTTAAGTCGGCTTTCACTGACGCGTTTGCGGATACTGCGCAGAAGTTTGAAAGAACCTTCTCAGTCCTCTTCCCCGGTGGAACTGGACGCCTAGAGCTGACGGATCCAGACGACCCCCTCACCACAGGGGTAGAAATCTATGCTCGGCCGTCCGGAAAACGCGTTACAAGGTTGTCTCTACTCAGTGGTGGCGAACGTTCTCTGGCGGCACTGGCCTACCTGATAGCGATCTTTGAGGCGAGGCCGTCACCGTTCTATGTACTTGATGAGATCGAAGCGGCACTAGACGACATTAACCTGACCAGGGTTCTGCGCCTGCTGGAAGATCTGCGTCGCGAAAGCCAGCTGCTTATCATCACCCACCAGAAGCGGACCATGGAGTTCGCCGACGCGCTCTATGGCGTGACCATGAAAGACGGTATCACTGCGGTAATGTCACACAGAATGGCAGGCTAACGAGAGTCTTGAAGCAGCTAAGCTGACTGTGAATCCAAACTGTGGACAGGAGGAGCATCGCTGTGAAGGACGGATCCTCATGAGTGCACATCACGCCCTCTACTTGGCGCTCATTATCCTTGTGCTCCTCGCCATCCTGGTCCTGGTTAGTGCCGCCTTAGTGCGCCGCCCTCGCCAAGAATGGCAGGTTGCAGTGCGCGGCCAAACCAAAGATGTGAGGGAGTCGGGAATGCCGTCAATTCGCAATCCCGGATTGCGCCCTCGAAAAGTTAGTCTGGACGAAATGTGGGCCGCCAACTCAGTGCCGGAGAGTGCCTATCTTGGTGCGCCAAAGCTTCTTCATCGTGAAGAGGTGATGGCAGCCCTGGCTCCAGCTCCGCGTGAACTGGTGCAGCAGTACCAGGGAGTCTTCTTAGGGGCTCAGATTGCTCAGGGGCCAGCAGCACCGCCACCACCATCTCTCGATGACGACGAGTTCTATGAACCCGCGGTGATCACAGGTGAAGTATCCATCTTCAACGCTGCACTCGATCGTCCTGGTTATGAAGAGGATGAAGAGTGGACGGACGGCGCTGATCTGAAGTTCCTCGATGTGATGCGTGAGAAGGCGGAGATTGCTAAAGCGGCGTGGTCTGGCGTTAGCACATGGACCTCGGGCGCGGCGAGTTCCGTTCGAGCTCGCTTCGCCAAAGACGATGCAGATAGCGACTCGGTAGAGCACATTGTTGAGCCCGACCCAGACCCTCAGGTAGATTCTGCAGCCCTAGTTGACGCTGAGCCCATGGTCCAAGACGACTTGGAAGTGGACGTAGTGATCTTGGACGACGCTGAACTGGACGTGGAGGGCGAGACCTGGGGTAGCGAGGGAACCCAAGCGCAGCCGCCTTTGGTACCAGCGCCCCCTCCTGAACCAGAAGATCTTGACAACTGGGTGCGCGGCCTCGCAGGGGGCGAGGAAGACCGAGTGAACAGGTATCATCCCAGTTGGCGCCCGACCTCAAACACAGAAGAGGACACCCCATGAACACGCTAACTGAGTTCTTCACAACTCCGCTAGGACTCTTGATTGCAGCCCTAGTCTTGATTGTTGTCGTGGCCGTTATTGTTCTGGCGGTGCGTTCTGGGAAATCAGCACCCCAAGAACCCGCTGAGAAGGCGAAGCCAGCTCCTGCAACCCCACCTCCGGAAGAGGTTGAGGAGGTTGCGACTGCTGAAGACACCGAGGCTGTTGCCCCTGCTCTTGAAGAGCCGGAGGCCGTGCGAAGTCGCATGCAGCGCCTCCGCGCTCGCATGGCGTCGTCGGGTGGCATTGGGAAGGCTCTTCTCGCTGTCTTTGCTCGCGGTGACCTGAGTGCCTCCGATTGGGAAGAAATTGAAGACACCCTCCTGCTAGCCGATGTTGGTCTTGGCCCAACAGAAGAGATCATTGCGAGACTGCGGGACGAGGCGCGGGTTCGCGGAAGCCTCGACTCTGAGGCAGCTAGGGAAGTGCTTCGCGATGAGCTGCTGAGACTAGTTGATCCGGGCATGGACAGGTCGTTGAACCTGGAGCCCGTTACTGCCAGCAGTGGAAAGCTCGGTCCGGCAGCCGTCCTCGTCGTCGGAGTCAATGGAACAGGGAAGACTACGACGGTTGGAAAGATGGCTCGACTACTGCGCGCCGAGGATAAGACCGTTGTTTTGGGTGCCGCGGACACATTCAGGGCCGCTGCAAGCGAGCAGCTGGCGACTTGGGGTTCGCGGGTCGGAGTGCCAGTTGTCGCCTCAGATCGAGAAGGTGGGGATCCGGCCTCGGTCGCTTTTGAGGCAGTAAAGGTAGGCGTGGAAGCCGGGTCTGATGTCGTGATTGTTGATACGGCAGGCAGACTGCAGACCAAGACCGCACTGATGGACGAGCTGGGGAAGATTCGGCGCGTCATGGAAAAACAGGTTCCAGTTGGAGAGGTCTTGTTGGTGCTGGATGCCACCACGGGACAAAATGGTATGAAGCAGGCCCAGGTGTTTGCGCAGGCCGTGGGAATCACAGGGATTGTGCTCACAAAGTTGGATGGGTCTGCGAAGGGTGGAATTGTCATCTCCGTCCAAAAAGAACTGGGCGTTCCCGTCAAGCTGGTGGGCCTAGGTGAGGGGCCGGATGATCTGGCACCATTTGATCCCAGCGGCTTTGTTGACGCTATCGTTGGGGAATAACATCGGCCACCAAGCGGGTCCTAAACGAAGGGTTTACGTGTGTTTAACACTCTGTCTGATCGTCTGAGCGATTCGTTCAAGCGCATCCGTGGCAAAGGTGTGCTGTCTGAAGCGGATGTTGATGAGACACTCGGGGAGATTCGTCGGGCACTTCTGGATGCGGACGTTGCACTCCCGGTGGTCCGCGATTTCATCGCCAACGTTCGGGAGGAGGCTTATGGTGCAGCGCGTTCGAAGGCTCTGAATCCCGGCCAACAGGTTGTGCAGGTTGTGCACGATCAACTGGTAGAGATCCTCGGTGGTGCAACCCGGGAGTTAACATTTGCGCAGCGGGGGCCCACGGTCTTCATGCTCGCTGGTCTGCAGGGGGCCGGTAAAACCACCCTGGCCGGGAAGCTTGGTAAGTGGCTTCGGGAGAACGATAAGCGCGTCCTCCTTGTTGCATCTGACCTGCAGCGTCCCAACGCCGTCAACCAACTGCAGATTGTTGGCGAACGCGCGGGAGTTGACGTTTGGGCACCTGAACCTGGCAACGGGGTGGGCAACCCCATTGTGGTTGCGCGCAGCGGTTTGTCCGAGGCCGTTATGAACGGCTACGACGTCGTCATTGTTGATACCGCAGGACGACTGGGTGTCGATGAGGAAATGATGCAGCAGGCTCGCGATATTCGCGATGCTGTCAAACCACACGAAACGATGTTCGTCCTTGACGCCATGGTGGGTCAGGACGCGGTACAGACCGCAACGGCATTCCGCGACGGGGTTGGATTTACCGGTGTTGTTATGTCGAAGATGGACGGCGATGCACGCGGTGGTGCTGCGCTGTCCGTTCGTGGCGTGACCGGTGCGCCTATTCTCTTTGCGTCGACCGGTGAAGGCCTTGACGACTTTGAGCGTTTTCACGCCGACCGCATGGCGGGCCGCATCCTCGACATGGGCGATATCCTCACCCTGATCGAGCAAGCTGAGAAGAAGATTGATCAAGAGACTGCTGAAGAGATGGCCGCGAAGGCCATGTCGGGAGATCTGACTCTTGATGACTTCTTGAAGCAACTTCAGCAGGTCCGCAAGATGGGCTCCATGAAGAAGGTCTTGGGGATGATGCCTGGGATGGCCCAGGTCCGCGACCAGCTTGAGAACTTTGATGAGAAGGATGTTGATCGCGTTGAGGCGATCGTGCGTTCCATGACTCCCGGTGAGCGCAAAGATGTCAAGATCCTTAATGGATCCCGCCGTGCTCGTATTGCCAAGGGGTCGGGAACATCCGTCACTGAGGTGAACGGCCTCGTCAAGAGGTTTGAAGCAGCCAAGCAGATGATGTCTTCGATGGGGCAGGGCGGGATGCCCAACCTCGGTGCGATGCAGGGGCGACCCGGTCGGGCTGCTGGGCGCGCGAAGCAGAAAGAACAGGCGCGTCAGGCACAGGCACAGAAGGCTCGCGTGCAGAAGAAGGCGCGTTCGGGAAACCCGGCCAAGCGTCGTCAGCAGGAACTTGAGGCAATGCTGCCAAAGGGGCAGCGCGGTGGGAAAGCTGTGTCTCCCCAGGGGAGTGCGTTTGGGCTTGCTGCGGCTCCCGAGGCGACAGACGTTCGTGAGACGATGGATTCTCTGCCGGACGACCTAAAACGCATGTTGGGGAAGGGCTTCTAGCCCGCCCCGCTCCACAGCTCTAAGGTTGCCGGAAGCGCCTAAGGTTGCCGCCGTTCTCGCGAATTATGGGCAACCTTAGGCGCTTCCGGCAACCTTAGAGCTGTGGACGCGCAGGGCCAACGACATTTCCGTGAAGGGCACACGGAACTGAGCCAGCGGTAGAGTCTGAGCATGGCAGATAGTGAGAAATCCACCAGCGGGTCCGTTCAGGGATGGGTACAGTGGCGTGACAACCCTGGAGAGAGGCCAACATTCCGCTACGGTACGTTGACCTGGCGAGACTCGGTTATCGAGTCGTTTGCTGAGCAGTCGGTTGCGGCGTCATCCTCGATGGTGGAGCAGCGCGCCACAGCCGACTCTGATTCGCAGCTCTTTATCGTGCCCGGCTTCGTTGATCTGCATTCTCACCTGGCGATCGCCCAGGGTCCGCAGTCGTCCGACGTGATCAGAGCACACGCGTGGGAGGAGATCAGAGCCGGCGTGCTAGCCGTCCGGGAGCCAGGTTCACCAGTGAAGGTCAGCCCCGGCGAGCTGCCGTTTGGACGGCCAATCGTCATTTCGGCAGGTCGGCACATCGCTCTGGAGAAGCGCTATAACCGGGGGCTCGCCATCGAGCTTCCCGCGGATCCCACGGAGGGAGAAGTACCCGTCCGGACAAGTCTTCTTGCAGACGAGGTTCAACGTCAAGCGTCCGCCTCTGACGGCTGGGTGAAACTGGTGGGGGATTGGATTGACCGCTCAGAGGGGGCGTCCTCGGACCTTAAACCACTGTGGAGCCGCGAAGAGCTGCTGGCCGCAATCGATGCCGCTCATGAGGTGGGGGCCAAAGTTGCCGTTCACACTTTCGGACGAGACATAATCGACGACCTGCTTGATGCCGGAGTGGACTCGATTGAGCACGGCACCGGGATGTCGGCAACGCAGATGCGACGCGCAGCCAGGCTGGGAGTTGTTGTGGTGCCAACTCTCATCCAGGTCTTCAAGTTCCCTGAGTTTGCGTCCTCGGCAACTCGCTACCCCAGGTATGCGGAGACCATGACCGATCTTTACGACGGGCGTGAGAAGTGGTTTGCCGATCTGCTATCTTCGGGCGTGATGATCCTTCCGGGCTCCGACGCTGGCGGCTACCAGGTGCACGGTGCCTTGATTGATGAGCTGGAGCAGTGGGTTGTGTGGGGGATGGAGCCCGAGGACGTACTGGCCAGCGCGACATGGAAAGCTCGCGACTTCCTGGGGCTGGACTGTTTGCAGGTTGGCGCCCCCGCGGATGCAGTTGTCTTCGCTGAAGATCCGCGCAGCTCCCCCCAGGTCTGGCGCCACCCGCAAGCGGTGGTCACAAATGGTCGTAGAGTGGTTCCCGCAACAAACCGTCTGCATTATCAGAGCGTTAGGCAGGAGCCGGAATGCAAGACCACACACCCACAAAGAAGGACTGGCTAGCGCTCGCAGTGCTGGCCGTTGGGCTCGGGCTGATCGTCCTCGACGGGACCATCGTTGGGGTGGCATTACCCATCATTATTGAAGACCTTGGCATGGATCTCACCGACGCTCAGTGGGTGAATAGCCTCTACGCGGTGATCTTGGCGGCGCTCTTGCTGTCAACGGGCAGTCTGGCAGACAGGTGGGGACGCAAGCGGGTCTTCCTGCTGGGGATCGTCATTTTTGTTGCAGGGAGTCTCTTGGCTGCGGGCGCTGGAAGTGCGGGCGCTCTGATTGGGTCGCGCGCGGTCCAGGCGATTGGTGCCGCCCTGATCATGCCTTCGACGCTTTCCACCGTCAATGCGACATTCAGGGGGACGTACAGGGCGGCTGCCTTTGGCGTTTGGGGGGCGGTGATTTCTGGGGCGGCAGCACTTGGGCCGCTAGCCGGTGGGGCCCTGACCCAGTGGGCTTCATGGAACTGGATTTTCCTGGTCAACCTTCCCATTGGCGTCCTCGTCATCATCGCCACACTTCTTGTTGTCCCCGAAACACGCGGTAAGCCGGGTGGGCGTGGAGTCGACGTCGACGGCGCCCTGCTTAGTGCCATTGGGTTTGGCGCCCTCGTCTTTGCCATCATCGAGGGTCCCGATTTGGGATGGTGGACCCCGCAGGCTGAACTGCACCTATTCGGGTGGACGTGGGGGACGTCCATGGCCGTCTCACCCGTGCCAGTTGCGTTCTTGATTGCTGCGATCGCGCTGACCCTGTTTGTGTTCTGGGAAAGGCACCGCAAGCGGGTGGCGCGGGCGGCCCTTCTTGATCTCAGTCTCTTCAGACTTCCGACCTTCTCGTGGGGCAACGTTACGGCAGCGACGGTTGCTGCGGGAGAGTTTGCCCTGGTATTTGTTTTGCCGCTCTACCTGGTTAATGCCCTGGGCCTGGATGTGATGGGCGCGGGACTTGTTTTTGCTGCGATGGCAGTGGGGGCATTCATGTCAGGTGCGGCCGCTCGCCATGTTGCGGCACGTTTTGGGTCACCCGGTACCGTTCTGATCGGTTTGGTCTTGGAGTTGTCTGGCGTACTGGTGTTGGCATTGGTACTTCGCGACAACACGCCAGCGTGGCTGGTGGCACTTCCACTGGTGGCTTACGGGCTTGGGCTTGGTTTGGCTTCGGCTCAACTTACCGGAACTGTGCTACGCGATGTGCCGGTGGAAATTTCTGGTCAGGGTTCGGCGACGCAGAGCACGGTGAGACAGTTGGGATCGGCCCTCGGCACGGCTATCTCTGGAGCTTCACTATCGATTGCAATGGCCATTACCGTGCCTGCCGCTCTCGATGCGGCGGGTGTTGGCGGAGCCATGGCAGACCAGTTGGCCGACGGGGTTCGGCAGTCGGCTGGTACGACGATCTCCATGCTTCGCGCACAGGGGGACCACAGCGACCTCGGCTCTGCCACAGGCACGGTGGTTGAGGCGCTGTCGCACGGGTTTGCCCAGGCGACTTCGTGGTCGCTGGTGGTTGCAGCGTTTTTCCTAGCTCTGGGTCTGCTTGGCGCGTTCCGCCTCTGGAAGGCTACTAACGCTAGTGGCGCGGTCGCAGTCCGAGGATAGGTTGCGAATGTCACTAGTGAGTGGGGTGCTAGTCCTCTAGCGGATTGCCCGCTTCGGCTAGAGATGCGTCTGCTTCGGCATCGAGTTCACGCAGCACTCGTTCTGCTGTAGTGGCTTGAAGCGTGCTCCCTGACGCGACAACTCCGGGGCGCAGACCGTCGGGAAGGTCAGTGCCCATGGGGAGATTGAGGACGCTGCCCCCGGCGACGCGCACCATGTGGATGCCGGCTGCCACGTCCCACGGTTTCAGCGCGGTCGCCATTGAGACCCCGATCCACCCGGCCGCGACCATGGCGAGGTCGACTGCGCCAGCGCCCGGCCTGCGAACAGTTGAGTAGGCGTTCATCAAGGTTTTCTCGTGGGCCAAGGATAAGTCCGGGCTTGCGTTGAGGTCGTGCACGCCCGGATAGTAGGTAGCCAACAGCGCTTCGGTCTCTGTTGTGGGTCCCCTGCTAGTCAGTAGTTTCCTAGTGCCATCCCTCTCATCCTCATGCCAGAAGTGCCGGTCATCGGCAACGAAGATTTCGTAGTTGAAGGGAACAGAGATCGCGCCCGCCACCACTTCTCCGTCTAGCTCCACACCTATGGAAGTTCCAAAGTAGGTGAGGCCGGAAGCAAAGTTCGCGGTTCCATCGATGGGGTCGACAATCCAGCGAACCCGACTGCGAAGAGGTGCGATGACGTCAATAACCTGCTCGGAGAGCGCGACAGCTGGAGCTTGAACGTACTCAGAAATATCCCCAACAAGTTCAGGGTCCAGTTCCTCACCCATCTCTTCACCGAGGACGGTGCAACCGGGCGCGAACTTAGCGAGGAACCAGCGGATGATAGCTTCGGTGCGTTGGTCGTGAACTGTGACGGGGTCGTGGATGTCCTGTTTCAAGCCAACTTCCGGCGCAGAGCGGGCCACGCTCCTCAAGTAGGGCGCAACCAGGGTGGTGGCGGTTGCTGCCAGTTCGGCAAGCGCAGTGGGAATTGACAGGGGAGAAACTGAGTTTTCAGACATGGGTCTAGTCTCTCGCACATCTTGTCGGAGCGTCGGTGAGCAACTCCACGTCACTAAATTGGGGCGGGGATGTGGATTCGCCTTGGGAATGTGCTCCGTAGGTGGCAGAATGTGTGACTGTACTCGGCTCCGTGCCCCCTCTCTGCACGTGAATCGCGTTCTATGGGCGATACGCCGTTGGCCCCACCAATGGAAGTGGAACCCACCGTAATAACAAGGAGAAACCACTCAAGTGGCTGTACGTATTCGTTTGAAGCGCCTCGGCGCAATCCACGACCCCAAGTATCGCGTTGTTGTTGTCGACTCGCGTAAAAAGCGCGATGGTCGCGTGATCGAGGAGATCGGTTTTTACGATCCGATCCCTAACCCCTCGATTATCAAGATCGATTCTGAGCGGGCCGTCTACTGGCTCGGTGTTGGCGCACAGCCTTCCGAGTCAGCACGTCGTCTGCTCAGCCTGAATGGCGACCTTGCTCGCGCAGCAGGTAAAGAGAACGTTGTCAGCCGCATCAAGGTTGCTGACGTTGATAAGGCCGCTGAAGTGCAGGAAGCCATTACTGCGGCGGAAGATAAGGCGCGCAAGTCGAAGGCGAAGCAGGCTGAATCAAAGGCTGCCGCAAAGGCTGAAGCCGAGGTTGAGGCCGCAAATGCTAAGACTGAAGAAGCTGAAGAGGCTGCTGCAGAATGAGCTCGCTTGCCGATGCCCTAGAACATTTGGTGTCAGGAATTGTTGATCACCCGGAAGATGTTCGGGTCGACAGCAAAAACCAGCGCCGTGGCGAACTCTTGGAAGTCCGGGTTCACCCGGATGACTTGGGGCGAGTCATCGGTCGGAACGGACGCACAGCGCGTTCGCTTCGAAAGGTGGTTTCTGCGCTCAAGGGTAAGGATTTCGTTCGTGTCGATGTCGTAGAGACTGACCGCCGATAATCTTTTGCGGGAAAACTCGTGACTAATGGGTCTGGCCAGGGGCCGGGCCCATTAGTCTTTAACCAGAACAGCCAGACGCGAAGTCTTTTTCCAGAACCGACCGGCACGCAGGCCACGGATCCCGTATCTACCTGGATCCCGCATCTAACGGGTGTCGCGTCCGACAACAGGGAGCACCATGACGAAAACACATTCTTCAAACCTACTTCTAGCCGGCATTGTTGGCGCAGCCCGGGGCTTGCGGGGTGAAGTTAGTGTGGATGTGCGTACGGACCGGGCGCAAAGCGTCTTCGATGAGGGCGCTACATTAACTACCTCGTCACCTGCGCACCCAGAGCTGGTTGTCGTCCGCGCGCGTGAGCACAGCGGCCGCCTCTTCGTGCAGTTCGAGGACGTCACCACCCGCGAAGACGCAGAGGCTCTGCGCGGTGTCGAGCTCCTCGTGGAGCCAGAATCTGAAGATGATGCCTGGTATGCAGCGGAGCTTGAAGGGCTCAAGGTCGAAGACGCTGATGGAAACATACTTGGCGTCGTGTCGGGCCTTGTTGCAGCTCCGGCTCATGATCTGCTCATCGTTCGAGCAGGGCAGGTGGACGTGATGGTCCCCTTCGTTGAAGAGATCGTTCCAACCATCTCGGTTGAGGAAGGTCGAGTTGTGGTTAACGCACCATCGGGCTTGTTCCCAGATGCAGATCAAGTAGCACCTCAAGACTGAGGGGCGTGACAACATGCGTTTTGACGTCATCTCCACATTTCCAGAGTTCTTCTCCGTCTTGGATCTTTCCCTAGTGGGAAAGGCGCGCGACGCGGGCGTCCTCGACATCGAGGTCCACAATCTGCGGAACTGGGCAACTGGCAAACACCTGTCGGTTGATGATTCTCCCAGCGGTGGCGGTGCGGGCATGGTGATGCGCGCCGACGTGTGGGGTCACGCCATTGACGATGTCATTTCCGAGGGTGCCGTCCTCGCGATCCCGACGCCAAGCGGCGGCCCCCTGACACAGCGCGACTTGGAGAGGCTCTCTACCGCCAAGCAGATTGTCATTGCGTGTGGGCGGTACGAGGGCATCGATGCGCGTGTTGCCGAGCACTACCGCACCTCGAGCGTCGAAGTTTTCGAGTACTCGCTTGGGGACTATGTCCTCAACGGTGGGGAAGTTGCCGCAATCGCCCTCGTCGAAGGTGTGTCGCGTCTGGTCGAGGGCGTAATCGGGAACCCGGAGTCACTGGCCGAAGAGTCGCACTCTGCCGAAGGTCTGCTGGAGTATCCGGTCTATACGCTTCCTCGTAGTTGGCGCGGTCTTGAGACCCCCGCAGTGCTGTTCAGTGGAGACCACAGTCGGATACGGCGGTGGCGGCGTGACCAGGCGCTTAGCAGAACCGCTGCTCGCCGCCCGGACATGATTGAAAAGCTGCTGGGGAGGGGCAGCGAACTGGATAGAGATGACAGTGAGGTTCTGACTGCGAGAGGGATCGACATCTCCGGTGGTGGAGGTGGGTTCACCTTCGAGGTCGCTACGCCTGGCGATATTGCAGAGGTTGCTGACCTGGCTGCAAGGACCTTCCCCCTCGCGTGCCCACCCGGGACGACCCAGAGTGAGATTGATGATCACGTCGCCACCCACCTCAGTGTCGACGCTCTTCTCGCAGCGGTCGAGGACGGGGCGCGAATCACAATTGCACGCTCACTGAAAGACGGCGCCATCGCAGCGTATGCACTGATCGAAGAGCGCACTGCACCGGATCTGCCCGGGGCGTCGGAGCGGACCTGCTACCTGTCGAAGATTTATTCGGACCCGAACGTGCATGGCACCGGTGTTGCCGGCGCTCTCCTTGACTTCGCGCTGACAGATGCCATGGCATTGTGGGGCGTTAGCAGTGTCGCCCTTGGTACCAATCGCGCGAACAAGCGTGCCATCAGGTTCTACCGTAACCACGGTTTCAAGAAAGTTGGTCGACGGACCTTTGATGTGGGTGGACGGAGTCACTCTGATTTTGTGTACGTGCGTGATCTCACCCAGTTCCCGCCCCGATAGCGCACAATATTCTTGGAGTGGCGCCGCGAGTTGTGGCAGACTGGTGCACCGAGAATGTTGGTGAGACCTGCCGCGGGGGGCCACCATGAGGCTTCTCAGACCAACCTTACGGACTTCGGTCCGGTTATGTGTTGCCACGACCTGCGGCGAAGGTAACGAGGAGCAGAAATGCAGAAGTTAGATTTCCTTGACGCAGACTCAATGCGTGAAAGCATCCCCACGTTTCGTCCCGGTGACAACGTAAAGGTTCACGTGAAGGTTATTGAAGGTAGCCGTTCCCGTATCCAGATCTTCCAGGGCATCGTCATCGCCCGCAAGGGTCACGGGGTTACGGAGACTTTCACCGTCCGCAAGATTTCCTTTGGCGTAGGTGTGGAACGCACCTTCCCTCTTCATTCCCCAACGATTGAAGAGATCGAAGTTGTCTCCCGTGGTGACGTCCGCCGCGCAAAGCTTTACTACTTGCGTGACCGTGTTGGTAAGTCAGCGCGGATCAAGGAAAAGCGTATCAACGTAACGAAATAGACATTGAGTTACCACGAACGTGGTACTTCATCGATGGCCCAGTCACCGCGAGCGGTAGACTGGGCCATCATGCATCCAGAGTTACCAGAGACGGACCCTCCGTCCCCACAAGGTGGCGGCACAGACGGTCGTCTGGATTCCAACTCGCCGCCCGCAATGCCCCCGTCTTTTGCTGTGCCTCCAGGTCGTGAGCTCCGACCCACCGTAGAAAAACTGCCACCACACGGCACCCAGTTGCCATCACGCATGGGAAACCGCACCGTCCAAAGCCCGCGAGCAAGACGTGTTGGGCGTGCCCTGCTAGAGGTTGTTGCGGTTGTTGGGATTGCTGCGATACTCGCCCTCGGACTGAGGGCTTTCGTGGTGCAGGTTTACAAGATTCCTTCCGAATCGATGATGGACACCCTGAATGTCGGCTCCCGTATCGCTGTGAACAGTGTTCCTGGTTGGGGGAAACAGGTGGAACGCGGTGACATTGTTGTCTTTCGTGATTCAGAAGGCTGGTTGGATCCTGTCGATCAGACCACAAACTCCGTTTGGTCAACCGTTGCGGGATGGTTCGGCTTCGCTCCACAGGGTTCCGAGCAGATCGTCGTGAAACGTGTGATCGGTGTCGGCGGGGATACCGTCACCTGCTGTGACGACCTCGGGCGACTCTCCGTAAACGGAGTTGCCATTGACGAACCGTACTTGGCGGAGGGCGCAGTCCCATCGACAACACCCTTCTCCGTGGTGGTCCCGGAAGGCTCGTACTGGATGATGGGTGACAATCGGCAACGGTCAGCAGATTCCGAGTACCACCTTGAGAATGGTCAAAATCCGTTCATTCCGGAAGGCTCCGTGATCGGGAGGGCGCAGTGGGAGATTTGGCCCCTTTCTGACTGGTCATACCTGGGCAATCGGGATGTCTTCGCATCCGTCCCAGACCCACAAGACGTGTCATGAAGGTGATCCCCACTGGTGAAGTCGATCGCGCACTTCTGGATTCCTGGGGTTCGCTGGCAGGGGTGGACGAGGTCGGACGTGGCGCACTTGCCGGGCCGCTCGCGGTTGGGGTTGTGGTGGTTGACAGGGAATGCGGGCCAGCGCCCGAGGGCGTGGCGGACTCAAAAACCCTGCGCCCCAGTGTTCGTGAGGCACTGGTCGAACCAATAGGTTCATGGGCTCGTGCCAGTGCCATTGGCTGGGCCAGCCCAAGTGAAGTTAGTTCCGCGGGTGTCACCGCAGCGCTTCGCATGGCGTCGCTGAGGGCGTTCGCCCTCGTGCACAGGCAATTGCAATGCGGCGGGCACACTCCACTCGGTGCGGTCTTGTTGGATGGGAAGCACGACTACCTTTCGAACCCCACCCCCGCATTGTTTGGGGCTGATTCCAGTCCCCTGCCAGACCCCTGGGAGACGGGTCCCAATGGGTTACCCGTGGCGACAATGGTCAAGGCTGACCTGCACAGCCAAGTGGTAGCGGCCGCATCGATTATTGCCAAAGTCGCTCGGGATCGCTACATGTGTGACCTGCGGGATCCCGGCTACGGGTGGGCATCGAACAAAGGATACGGGGCCAAGTCGCACGTGGAGGGACTGGCGAGCCTTGGCGTGTCATCTCAGCATCGACTGGGTTGGCGACTCCCCGGAGTGAACTAACCTGTAGCCAGGCCAGGATTCGATTTCGACCTTTTAGGCCGTGGGATCCGGAAGGGAAAAGAAGTGAACCGCGACGACATCGAGAACTATGAGAACGCCTCTGAGCTGGGGCTCTTCAAAGAGTACCGAGACGTCGTCGCGCTCTTTAACTACGTTGTCGAAACAGACCGTCGCTTCTATCTGTGCAACTCGGTTGAGTTACAGGCACGCCCGGTGGGTAACGATATTTTCTTTGAGCTCACGCTCACGGATGCGTGGGTTTGGGACATTTACCGTCCTTCCCGCTTCGTGAAATCGGTCCGGGTGGTCACGTTCAAGGACGTCAACATCGAGGAACTCACGAAGCCGGACCTGGATATTCCCTCTTAGTCCACAGAACACGGTTTGCGGCGTCTTCCACAGATAGTTCTTTGTGGGGATGCAGGTTGCTCGCGATGAGCAGATTCTGTGTCTGTGAACATAACTACAGACACCACTCAAAAAATCGGTCGCAATGGGGAAGCTGCTGCGGCACGCTTTCTTGAACAGCGCGGCTACGCCATTGTTGCGGCCAACTGGCGTAACGGTCGCGACGGGGAAATCGACCTCATCGCCACGATTGACGACCTCATCGTTTTCGTAGAGGTCAAGACCCGGCGGCGTATCGGTGCGCACGACGCGCTCGAGGCAGTGTCGCCCCTAAAGCTGGCTCGCATGCAGCGGGTTGCCCTGGCGTGGCTCGCACATGCGGGTGAGCTTTCCGCGAGGTACCGTTTCGACGTCATAGGTGTGCACGTTGCCCCGGGCTTAGAGCCGGCTTTCGCATGGCTTCAGGATGTCGCCCAATGAACTCGACGACCCTGGCCCGCACATATGCCGTAGCGCTGCAGGGGCTGAACGGAAAGATCGTTGAGGTGCAGACCCATGTCGGCCCCGGGCTAGTGGGGACGACTCTGGTCGGGCTCCCAGATGCGTCTCTTAGAGAAGCAAAAGAGAGGGTTCGCGCAGCATTCTCCTCCTGCGCCATCCCCTCGCTTAGTAAGCGGGTAACGGTGAACCTTTCCCCAGCGGACCTTCCAAAGGCAGGCTCCGGTTTCGACCTCGCGATTGCAGTTTCCATGTTGATTGCGCGTGAGCAAATGGGCATCATCGCAGCGGCGGACACTGTTTTTGCTGCTGAACTGGGACTAGATGGCTCACTGCAGGCAGTACCCGGAGCTCTCCCAATCGCGTTGGCGGCAAGTGAAAACGGGTTCAAGAGGATAGTGGTGGCCCCAGCCATGGCGTCGGAAGCAGGCTTGGTTGAGGACGTACAAATCGTGGCGTGTGGTCATCTCCGGGACCTTCTGGCGATCTTCGGGAACAGTGGTCCGGAACTTGTCGATGCTCTTGAAGGGTGGGAACTGGTTGAACAGGAGGCTGAAGGTCGCATTCTCAGAAGTGGTGACGCACCGAGTGACCGTCCCTTAGGTGGAGGTGCTTCGCTCATCACCGCTGCCGGCGATGACGCGGACATCGTGGATGTTCGAGGACAGGCATTTGCGGTTGAAGCAATGGGGATTGCCGCCGTTGGTGGGCACCACTCAATCCTCTTGGGCCCGCCCGGTGTGGGGAAGACAATGTTGGCAACGCGACTCCGTGCGCTCCTCCCTGACTTGTCGACTCGCGACTCCGTTGAGGTGACGGCCCTCCGATCCCTAGCGGGTTCAGACGGGGCTGTTGATTCCCTGATTTCGAGGCCGCCCCTGGAGCAACCCCATCATTCAGCGACGTTGGCATCCCTGATTGGTGGGGGAAACCCGATTCGGCCGGGTTCTGTTTCCCTTGCACACGCCGGAGTTCTGGTGCTCGATGAAGCTCCCGAGTTCAGCGTCAGGGTATTGGACTCCCTACGTCAGCCCCTGGAATCTGGAACAATCGCAGTCCACAGAGCCCGACAGAGGGTTGTCTTTCCAGCGCGGTTTCAACTGGTGATGACAGCGAACCCGTGTCCCTGTGGCGGTGGGGTAAGAGCGGGTGAGGACCGCTGCCGGTGCACACACGCTCAAAGAGATCGCTACTGGGCAAGGATCTCCGGTCCACTGCTGGACAGGCTGGACATCCGCCTCCTCCTTGAACGGCCTGACCGAAATGCGCTGACAGGCGGTTCCACGGTGGATACCGCCAGCCTGCGGGAGAGGACTGTGGCGGCCAGAGCACGGTCGGAACGCAGGTGGCGAGGGCACCCGTGGCGGTTTAATGCCCAAGTTCCGGGACGCTATTTACGGGAGCGCACCGGGTTGGCCCGTGCGGATGCCCGGGCCCTCGAACAGGCAACGGAATCCGGTCACATCTCCCTCAGAGGAGTGGACCGCATTCTTCGCTTGGCCTGGTCTGTTGCTGACTGGGAGAACCACCAAGTACCACAATCCGATGATTTGGCGCGCGCATTTGAGTTGCGTGGCCAGGAAGAGAGAATCCGATGAACTTCGAAGATCCACGATCTGTGGCGGCTGGCTGGTCAAACATCGCCGAACCCGGAGATGTTTGGGCAGGAGCGTTACGCCAAGAACTTGGAGCCAGCGATGCCCTTCGCTGGGCGCACGACCCATTCAATCCGCTTCCTCACAGAGTGGAGGGGCCGGGAGGACAGAGCGGCAAAGGAGCCGCACCGGGATGGAGGGCAGCACATAAGCGCTGGCAACCGCGCTTCTACGATCTCGACGTTGAGAGGGATTTGGCGCAGTTACAGACACTTGGTGGCCGACTCGTCATCCCGGGCGATGACGAGTGGCCAGACCAGCTCGAGGATCTCGAGTTTCGCGTTCCGCCGGCCCTCTGGGTTTTGGGAAACGCACGACTGAGAGCCAAGGATGAACCGTCAGTAGCGGTTGTGGGCGCCCGTTCAGCTACTCAGTATGGGGTTCGGGTCTCCTCAGAAATGGCTTTTGACCTCGGGGAAGCGGGCATCACGGTGGTGTCGGGAGGTGCCTACGGAGTCGATGCCGCGGCACACAGGGGTGCATTGGACGCCTATGTTGAGAAAAGCAAGAAGAGCGAGACGCTCGGTGGTGTCTCTGAACGCGTACATCCCAGTACGGTTGCCATCGTCTGCGGGGGGCTTGCGAACCTTTATCCTCAGGGCAATGAGAATCTCTTCAGGCGGATCACGGCCGAAGGTGGTGCGATTGTCGCGGAAGTCCCGCCCCGCTTTCGACCTGCGAGGTGGAGGTTCCTGGAACGGAACCGGCTAATCGCGGCCTGGGCTGATGTGACGGTTGTTCCTGAAGCTGGGTTGCGGTCGGGGGCGCTGGCAACCGCAAATCGGGCCCTGGAGCTCGGACGCGATGTGGGCGCTGTTCCTGGGCCCATAACTTCGTTTGCTTCCGCTGGTCCGCACTCCCTCATTCAAGATGGTGCGGCCCTGGTGGAGTCTGCCCGCGACGTTATCGAACTGATGGTGGGTGTCGACAACCAACCGAGACAGAGAGATACGACCGGGCAACCACCGAGTCGTAACCCCCATGCGCCAAGCGTGATTGTTGAAGCGAAACTCAAGGGACTCGGACCTGTTGCCCGGCGAGTTTACGAGGCGCTCCCAGCGACCAGCTCCGCGACGACCAGCAGTGTGGTGCGTGCCGCCGGCCTTTCGAGCGAGGACGTTGGGGGAGCTCTACTGTCTCTTCGTCTGGCTGACCTTGTCTGCAGGGACGGGCAGAAGTGGGCGCGCGCAGCGTGACGGGCTACGCCCACGCAGTGCGGCTCCTCCACAAGGAGTAAGTACAGCTACCATCAAGATGTGAGTGACAACGGTGGTAGCGGGAGAGGCGACGTAACGGTTGGCGCCCTGCTGGATGACTGGCGCTCCCACCTCCTCCGCAGAGTGGGGAGGGGCCCGGCAACAGCCAAGGCGTATCTCAGCGATGCAGCGCTGCTCCTTGCCTACTGCGGGGTCACGTTTGACTCCCCGTCCACGGACCTAGCGGATGCTGTGACTGCGCGAAGAGTGAAGGGGTGGTTGGCTGCCAGGACGACCAGTGGCTTGGCCAAGTCCACCGTAGCGAGGAATGCTGCATCAGCCCGCAACCTGTGCGCCTACCTGGTAGCGGAAGGGTGGCTTGCGAACGATCCAGCGGCTGCGCTCGAGGTTGCGAAGCCGGATTCAAGACTACCGGCGGTGCTGAGCCAAGCAGGCGCTGTGCGGCTCGCGGAGCAGGCCCGGTCTGAAGCGCAGGTTTCCGGTGCGCCTCCCGAAGCTGCGCGGAACTGGGCTGCTGTGGAGCTTCTCTACTCTTCGGCCCTGCGTGTCGCAGAACTGTGCGGCCTCGATATCCCGGATGTGGACTTCGCATCCTCCACCGTTCGGGTGACAGGGAAAGGGAACAAGGTCAGGGTCGTGCCTTTCGGGGGTCCCGCTGCCACGGCGCTGAAGCAGTGGTTGAGCGTCCGCCGCGTTCTCGAGGGAGAGAGGACTCCGAGCGACGCCCTGTTCTTGGGCAGCCGCGGCGGGCGGTTGGATAGCCGTGTTCTACGAGGGGACCTTCACCGCCTGACTGCGAGGGCCGGAGTGAGGGATGTGGCGCCCCACGGTTTACGTCACTCATCTGCGACCCACCTCCTCGAGGAGGGCGCGGATCTGCGGTTTGTGCAAGAGTACCTGGGGCATTCGTCATTGCAGACGACTCAGCGCTACACCCACGTGGACGCCAAGAGGCTCCGAGATGTGTACAAGCGGGCGCACCCGCGCGCCTGAGTCCACCACAGCGGAGCACTCAAGTTCACATCTACCAGGGTTTGAGGACGGAGGGACCGACAAGCATGCGCAGGGGATTAACGTACTCGTCCGGTCCATAACGGGCCCCCCAGTGCAGCGTGCCTGGGCTGTGTCCCGGCTCAACCGTGGCAATAGGCTGGCCAGCAACGACAACGTCCCCGCTCTCCACAAGCGGAATCACGGGCTCATAGGTGGAGCGCAGCCCGCCCTCGTGCATGATTGAAACGGTTTGACGGGACACAACCATGCCTGAGAAAACGACGATTCCATCTGCTGGTGCGGCAATCGTTAACCCTATGGGCGCGCCGAGATCCACGCCGCGGTGTCCGCTTAGCCAAGGCAGCGCCGGGGGGTCAAAGGCGCGGTTGACTGCAACGGGAGTAAGGGTTGGCCACTGCCATTTCGACCGGACCGCCGCTGGCCCGGAAGTGACGCTGGCGCCATCGCGTAAGTGCACCTCTGACGCTACGGCTATGGGCGGAGCGCTGAGCAGCGTGGCCAATACGATTACCATGGCCAAGGCGTGGTTGCGAAGGTTGTAACTTGGGTTCCGATAGTTTGTCATGGGTGGGTCTCCGTGTCCGAGCAGACAACCAGTGTTGCAAACAGTCGTCAGGTACCGGGGCACTACCCGGGTTACTTGGGGATATCGCCGCATCGAGGGTTTTGGGGATGACCCCGGGCCCAAGCTTCGCGCCGGTAGCGCAAAACGGCTTCCCAGTGGGGTAGGGCTCACACAAACGCTGTGAGGATCCACCTGCTTCATCATCTAGACTTGTCAGGCACCTGTTCGCAGGTGACTACGCGTGTCATTTTCCGTGGACGGCGTCGGTCTTACCGGCGTGACGCAGCGGGGCACGGGGGCGACGGTCCTAGAGGCGCTTCCGGTCATGGCACCAGGGTTTGCGATCCGTTCTTGGCAGCAACCGCATTACGGTGCGGGATGACTTCAAGAATGGTGAGTGGACATAACCAAAAACAAGGGCCCTGGGCCCGCAACTGTTGCCAGAGGCAACGAAAGGACGAACATGGCTGTTGTAACCATGCGTCAACTGCTCGAAAGCGGAGTGCACTTCGGTCACCAGACCCGGCGCTGGAACCCGAAGATGGAACCCTACATTCTTACCGAGCGTAACGGCATCTACATCATCGATCTTCAGCAGTCGCTGAAGGACATTGATTCCGCTTACGACTTCGTGAAGGAAACCGTCACTCGTGGCGGGTCAATCCTCTTCGTCGGTACCAAGAAGCAGGCGCAGGAGCCAGTCGCAGAGCAGGCTGCTCGCGTCGGCATGCCCTATGTCAACCACCGCTGGTTGGGCGGAATGCTCACTAACTTCCAGACCGTTTCCAAGCGTCTGTCCCGCCTCAAGGAGCTTGAGCAGGTCGACTTCGACGACGTCGCGTCCTCGGGCTTCACCAAGAAGGAACTGCTGATGCAGCGCCGCGAGCGTGACAAGCTGTCGCGCACCCTCGGTGGTATTCGCGACATGGCTAAGGTCCCCTCGGCTATCTGGGTTGTCGACACAGTCAAGGAACACCTGGCAGTTGCTGAGGCGCGCAAGCTCAACATTCCCGTCATCGCCATCCTGGACACCAACTCGGATCCGGACGAGGTCGATTACGGAATCCCCGGCAATGATGACGCCATCCGCGCTGTTGGTCTGTTGACCCGCGTTATTGCGGATGCCGTGGCTGAGGGACTCCTGGCCCGCTCAGCCCCTAAGAAGGATGATTCCGCTACCGCCGAGGCCGCTGAGCCGCTGGCAGAGTGGGAACGTGAACTTCTTGAGCAGTCAGCAACCAAAGATGCTGTTGCAGCCGAGGTCGATAGCGCGACGCCAGTCGTCGCAGAGGCCGCGGCAAACGCCAGCAAAGATGGCGACGTCGAAGTAGCTGAGGCCGCAACCGAGGCCGAGGGCGAAGTTGCTGCTGAAGTAGCGGCCACCCCCGTTGACCAGGCCTAAGGCGCACCAAAGGACAAGGAGAAGCTAGAAATGGCTAACTACACACTTGCCGACGTCAAGGCACTGCGTGAGCAGACTGGCGCCGGAATGATGGATGTCAAGAACGCCCTCGTCGAAGCCGAGGGTAACTACGACGAAGCTCTGAAGATCATCCGCATGAAGGGACTCAAGTCTCTCTCGAAGCGTGAGGGGCGCGAAGCCTCCGCGGGCCTGGTTGTTGCTCAGGTTGCAGATGACTTTAAGACCGGCGTGATGGTTGAAGTGAACTCTGAGACCGACTTCGTTGCAAAGAATGAGAAGTTCATTGCGTTTGCCAACGAGGTTCTGGCGGCTGCTGCTGCGTCGGGTGCTGCGGATCTTGAGACTCTGTTGGCTTCCCCGGCGGGAGAAGGCACAGTTCAGGATCTAGTTGACGCCATGGGAGCTCAGGTTGGTGAGAAGATTCTGGTCAGCCGTATTGCTCGCGTTGAGGGCGACTATGTTGGCCTCTACCTGCACAAGACCAGCGAAGACCTGCCCGCTCAGATCGGCATTCTTGTAGCTACTGACGACAAGGGTGAAAAGGTTGCTCGCGACATTGCAATGCACATTGCAGTGTTCAAGCCTCGCTGGCTCGATAAGGACGCTATCCCTGCCGAGGTCGTTGAGGGCGAGCGTGAGACGCTCACCGCCATCACCCTCAATGAAGGCAAGCCAGAGCATATTGTTCCCAAGATTGTCGAAGGCCGTCTGTCTGCCTTCTACAAGGAGAACACGCTGCTCGCCCAAGATTACGCTAAGGATCCGTCAGTTACCGTTGGTAAGGTTCTGGACGCGGAGGGCGCATCGGTTTCGGAGTTCGTTCGTTTCCAGGTTGGCGCCTAGTCATCCAGTAGCTGCCACCTAGTTGGATTGCCAGGTATGAACCTGGCGCACTTGGTGGAAGCACGATGCACGAAGCGTAGAAGGCCGGTCCCATCCCCCACGGGGGAGGGGACCGGTTTTTGCGTGCCGGGGCGCAGCGCTGGCAAGCGTGCCGTCCGCGGGAGCGGGGCCGGGAGTGCAAATCCAGACCCCACGGCCAACATCAGGGCTATCTGATGTACGCCCAGAGCTCCCCGCCGCCGGCCTCGGCTTCTGGCTGGCCTGGTCCCACCAGAAGCACGTCACGGCCAGCGTTCTGCGCCAGGAAGGCCAGGACTGCCTCACTTTGGGCGGGAATCACGAAGCTGCCAGCGTCTTTCCATTCCTCCACCACTATGTCTTCCATGGCGCTGGAGATCTGGTTGGCTAGCGGGTGGGGATTACTTCCGACCACCAGCACGCTTCGCGGTCCCGGAACCCTCCGGTCATCACTGCGTGAACTGACGGTCTGGGGCCGCTCTGACTCGCCGACGAGGGAAGGCACGTGTTGTTTGTCGGAGTTTGCAACGCCGGCAGGGGTGGCTACATCCACGTCATCCAGCTGCTCAGGGCGGTACTCACTGCGGTAAACGGCCGCGTGATAGGCGACCACCGCCCCCGCCGCCACTAGCGTCCCTAGGGCAAAGCGCCCAGTGAAGATGGTGGTGATACCAAGCGTTCCGAGGACGAGATCCTGGAAGAAGGTCACCGCCAGGCTCACCAAACTGACCACTGCGGCGATGGCTCCCAACCATAACCACAGCAAGAGGTAGATCCGCCGGGTTGCTTCGGGAGGTGTGGTGCGGTCGCCCGCCTGGGTCGAGTCGCTTGCCTGGATCGGGTTGGCCGCCTGCGCATGGTCGCCCAGCCGCACCTCGCTGGTGTCGAGGCTCGTGGCCCGGCGCCAGAAGACCCCCCAGATTGGCGCTCCCACCCCCATCGCAACAAGCCCCATCAGCAGCGTGTTGAGCGGGGACATGCCCACCCCCACAGATGGGCTCAGCGCCTCGATCGCGGCAAAAACCACCGTTGCGACGCCAAACGTGAGAGCACCCAACCCAAGTCCCGCCATGAGGTAGAGGTAGAGTCGCAGCGCGTTCGAAGACAGTGAAAACGTCGCCCCCAGGGTGGTGCGGAAGTACCACCAGACAAGACCGCCGGCGAGGGCGGCGCCCACCTGGCTACCCGCTGCAGCAAAGTGGTCAGTGGCAGAGGTGGTCCCTGTATTCCCAATGAACCAGACGAGGACGGACCACACCAGAGCCGAGATGGATCCGAGGAAGAGGACCAGCCCACCACCCACACCCAGCGGAAGTGTGAAGATCATCCACAGGGGTCCGCGCTCAAGTTTCTGCGCCCTCGATACCCAGTAGCGGACCCAAATCAGTACCCCCGCCAGGAGTGTCCCGACTCCACCGGCAATTGCGGTGGGTGTGCCATAAACAACTGCGCCAGTCCACAGGGTTGAGGCTGAGTCACCCACCGTGGTGATGAACCCACCAACCAGGTAGAGGACGGCGATGAGAGATCCGCTCAGCAAATGGGGCGTGTTTTGGGTGACTGTCAGTGTGCGCTCGGCGATCAACCAGTTCACCAGCCAGATCGCACCCCAAACGACCACTGTTGTGAGGGACCCGCCATCCGCCGCCACGTTGTTCCCAAGTACTCCTCCGAGCAGGAAGGTCAGTGTTGGGCTCACTGCGGAAGCAGCGACGAGCAGCGCTGTGAGTGCAGTAACCGTCAGGTAGACCGCGTAAAGAGAGGAACGCTGCTGGTCCGACTTGGTTCGTTGCAACCGGCTGGTCCACCACAGTGCAACCACCAGAAGCGGGGTGCCGATGACGACGAAGGCCAGTGCTTGCGCGAGGGCGGAGTCAGAGGTATCCCAAGAGTCTGCACTCGCGCCGAACACGCGCCCAAGCAGCTCTGTGGCGCCTATACCGACGATGACGTAGAGACCGTAGAGCAAGACATACTGGAAGAACTCCCGCACATCACTGGCACCGAGCGGCCTCTTCGCATGTGTGAATCGCCGTGCTACCAGGGCGACGAGGGCGACCAAGGCGGTTAAGAGAACTGCGGCTACTGCGACTCCTGCAATCATGGGTCCTCACTCACAGTTGTAGATCGGCCAGGGTTCACCCGTGATCCGCCAGTCTCCCTCAACCTGGCGCAGTTCCAGTGTTTCGCGGTGTGACCAGGTTGAGAAACCGCCCTCGGTTTCCGTGATCTCGAGGACGACCTTGGCACTAGTGCCATTTTCCGCAGACTGCGAACCAGCCTGAATCTCAGAAGCGACGAGGGCGATTGAAGCTTGCGCTGGAGCGTAGTAGTCAAGGGGAGTGGAGCATCCCAGCGCCGGGTCCATGAGTTGTAGTGCCTGCTCATCATCTCCCTGGATGAGAGATATGACGTAGAGTTGCGCGACGCCCTCGGGGGTCGCCTCATCAAAATCGCTGCGTTGGCGTTGCCCGCTGAGGAGCGCGGCAACCAGCGCGAGCACAACAACGGCCAGCCCCGTTATTGCCAACACTGTGTTCGGTCGCACCTTCATAAGCACAGTATGGCGCCCGGGGGCCAAAATGTCGCCTAAGCTTTCGCTCATATACCTATGAAGGGAGCCAGTGTGGCCCAAGATCGACGCAGAGTCCTGCTCAAACTCTCAGGTGAGGTATTTGGCGGGGGAAAAGTGGGGCTTGATCCGGAGGTAATTTCCGGGGTAGCAGCCCAGATTGCTAAGGCTGCTGCTTCCGGCGTGGAAGTGGCAGTGGTCGTCGGGGGCGGTAACTTCTACCGCGGCGCAGAGCTGTCCGCCCACGGCCTTGATCGGGCACGCGCCGACTACATGGGCATGCTCGGGACTGTCATGAACGCGCTTGCGCTTCAGGACTTTCTTGACAAGGCCGGTGCTGAAACCCGGGTACAGACGGCGATCACCATGACCCAGGTGGCTGAGCCATACACGCCGCTTCGCGCGATCCGCCACATGGAGAAGGGGCGGGTCGTTGTTTTTGGTGCAGGATCTGGAATGCCCTTCTTTTCAACGGATACTGTCGCCGCGCAGCGCGCACTTGAGACTCACTGCGATGAGCTGCTGGTGGCGAAGAATGGCGTGGACGGTGTTTACACCGCGGATCCAAAAATCGATCCCGACGCAGAGCTGCTTGACGCTCTAACGTACGAGGACGCGTTGCGCCTACAGTTACGCGTCGTCGACGCAGCCGCATTTGCTCTCTGCCAGGAGAACGGATTGAGCATGCGCGTATTTGGCATGAATGCGCCAGGGAACATCACTGCGGCCCTAATGGGTGAGAGAATCGGGACATTGGTGACAACGTCGAACGACACGGCCGGAAAGTAGAGAAATGATTGACGACATTCTTCTGGACACAGAAGACCGAATGAACAAGGCAGTAGAGGCAACCCTGAAGGAGTTTGGGAACATCCGCACCGGGCGTGCAAACCCGCAGATGTTCACCTCACTGATGGTTGACTACTACGGAGCACCGACGCCCCTGCAGCAGTTGGCCACAATCAATATCCCAGAGGCTCGGACAGTCCTCATCTCTCCCTTTGACCGCAATGCGGTCAATGAGATCATCCACGCGATCCGCGACTCGGACCTTGGGGTCAACCCGAATGATGATGGCAAGGTCATTCGCGTCGTCCTTCCGGCGCTCACTGAGGATCGCCGCAAAGAGTATGTGAAGCAGGCGAAGTCACGTGCGGAAGATGGTCGTATTGCGGTTCGTGGCATCCGCCGTAAGGCCAAGGACCAGATTGAAGCACTGAAGAAGGACGGCGACGTCGGCGAGGATGAGGCTGAGAGGGCAGAGAAGGCTCTTGAGGTGACAACCCGCGAATACGTGGACCAGGTCGACGCAGCTTTGGCCGCAAAGGAAGCTGAGCTCCTCACGATCTAACGCATCACTTGCAGTGACAGGGACGCAGACAAGAAGAGAGCAACCACGAGGCCATGAGCCAGAACAGTCAGTCAGTATTGGCGCGGATTTTTGCCCCCGGGCCAACTCCGGATAACACGCCGCTACCAGCAACCGGGCGTGCTGGACGGAACCTCCCAGCGGCAGTCGCCTCCGGTGTCACCCTGGTTGCGGCAGTCGCTCTGGCGTTGTTCTTCGCGAGGGATCTGTTCCTGATCCTTGTTGGTTGTCTGATGGTGGTGGCACTCTGGGAGATCGCTGGCGCACTAGCTCGTAAAGGTCTCCATGTCACCCTGATACCCGTGTACGTGGGTGGCTTGGGAATGTTTGTTGCCAGCGCGCTTGGGTCCCTGGACTGGGTCATGTACGCAATGTACTTGACCTTCCTGGTGTCAACTGCGTGGCGAATCCTATCCACGAACACTCCGGGGCGTCCAATCATGGATGTGATGGCAACGGCATTCACTATCGTGTACATCCCTTTCATGGCTTCATTTGTGGGTTTGATGTCACAGAGGTCGGACACCCCGTGGCCGCTGGTGTTTTTCATTGTGGTTGTGGTTTGTAACGATCTGGGTGGATGGATGGCCGGGGTGTTGTTTGGCAAGCACCCCATGGCCCCAAAGCTGTCGCCGAAGAAGTCCTGGGAAGGATTTGCGGGTTCGGTTCTACTGTGCGGTGTCGCCGGTGGGGCCGCTACGGCCGTCCTCGGTATTCCCTGGTGGTGGGCGCTGGTATTTGCAGCGGCCGGTGCCGTGCTCGGCACACTGGGCGACCTCACTGAATCACTGATCAAGCGCGACGTCGGGTTGAAAGATATGTCGACAATTGTGCCCGGACACGGTGGGATCATGGATCGCCTTGACTCGCTGCTGTTTGCAGCGCCCGCCTTCTACCTGATCTACTCTGTAGCGTTAGGTTGGTGACGACATGAGTGATCCAAGAAAAAGCAGACACAACCAGGGTCAAGGCGGGGCGCACGAGGGCGTCCGGGCTGCAAGACCAGGCAGGATTGGCGGGGTCTCCACCCCGGCCCGTCGCGAGGTGCGCCCAACGGACCAGCCGCCAGAAGGGGCGGCTCAACCGGATGCGCGCCCCGTGCTCAGTTTCGCAGCTAAGCGTCGGGGCAAAGCCCCGGCCCACCTCGCGGATTTTGATGTTGCAAAGCGCAAAGAGTGGGCTGAAAGTCTGGGAACCAAGGGGTTCCGCGCGGATCAGATGTCGCGGCAGTACTTCGTCCATAACCAGGCCGACCCAGCGAAGATGACTGACCTGCCTCCCGCCGTTCGTGAGGGCGCCGCGAAGGAAATGCTCCCCACGTTGGTGACGGAAGCCAGTCGGCAAATAGCGGATGCCGGTGAGACGATTAAGAACCTCTGGCGTCTCTATGACGGGGTTCTTGTTGAGAGTGTCCTCATGGCCTACCCCGACAGGGTGACGTTGTGTATTTCCTCCCAGGCAGGCTGCGGAATGGCGTGCCCATTTTGCGCTACCGGGCAGATGGGACTGACACGTAACCTCTCCACCGCTGAGATCATTGAGCAGGTTCGCCACGCTAGGCGCGAATGTACAGAGGGCGTTTTCCCGGACGGCCCCGATCACCTCTCCAACGTTGTTTTTATGGGCATGGGTGAACCTCTAGCCAATATCCGTGCGGTGACGGAAACTCTGCACCGGCTGATTGATCCTGCCCCTGACGGGTTCGGCATTTCAGCCCGCAACATCACGGTGTCGACGGTTGGGCTTGTCCCTGGAATCAAGAAGCTAACCACCTTGGGAATTCCGGTCACCCTGGCGATTTCTCTGCACGCCCCGGATGACGATCTACGCGATGAGTTGATCCCGATCAACTCCCGCTGGAAGGTCGGGGAGCTGCTAGATGCAGCTCGGGCCTACTTCGTGAAGTCAGGTCGGCGCGTCTCGATTGAGTACGCCCTCATCCAGGACATGAATGATCAACCATGGCGCGCACAAAGACTAGCCGACGAGCTCAACAGGCGCGGACACGGCTGGGCACACGTCAATCCCATCCCATTGAACCCAACCCCGGGAACAATCTGGACGGCCTCAACCAAGGCAGCTCAGAATGAGTTCGTGAAGATCTTGCGCGACAATGGTATTCGCACGACAATCCGCGACACCCGTGGTGCGGACATAGATGGGGCCTGTGGTCAACTTGCCACGAACTGGGCTAGTAAGAACGAAGAGAAAAAGGCACATGCCGCTAATGAGGAGGGCTGATGGGCGACCTATTTCCCGTGACTAAAGGAATGGCACGTGGCTACGACCAGAATCAGGTCGATATGTTCTTTGCACAGTCGCGTGAAGCGTATGAAGGTGGGATGCCAGCTGAAACATTCTCGTCAGAGCAGATTCGCACTGCAGCATTTGACCTGGTGCGTGGCGGGTACACGGTGCCGCAGGTTGATTCTGCGCTGAACCGCCTCGAGATGGCATTCATCCAGCGTGACCGCTCAGCATTCGTTGCCCAGCACGGCGAAAATGCTTGGTTCGACAAAGTTGCCGAGGACGCAACCGCCCTTTACCCACGTCTCTTGCGCCCCGCGGGCGAGAGGTTCCGTCACCCCGAAGGTAACTCCCAGGGATACTCGGTCGTTGAGGTTGATGCACTGCTGGACCGTCTCTCAGCATTCTTTGATGACCGTGACCAGATCACGGAGCGGGATCTGCGCCTCGCCACCTTCAAGGTGACGCGCGGCGAAAAAGCGTACAACGAAGCACAGGTGGACGCATACCTGGGGCGTGCGATCCAGGTGCTCATGGCAGTGTCGTGAACGGCTCCGCCCCCCAACAGGTGACAATCCTTGGTTCAACCGGGTCGATTGGAACCCAGGCTCTGGAGGTTGTCTCCAGCCATACGGACAGCTTCACAGTTGTTGGTTTGGCCGCGGCAGGGGGCAACCTTGCGCTCTTAGCACAGCAGGTACGACGCTACCGCCCGCGTGTTGTGGCAGTCGCGCGGCCCCTTCTTGAAGCGGAACTCTCAGATCCTGCAGGCGCGGGCATGCAACTAACTCGAGCCGTACGTGAAGTTGGAGCTGAGCTGCTCACGGGCAGTGAAGCGACGGAAGAACTGGCAGGCCGCTACCCGGAAGCCACAGTCCTCAACGGTGTCAACGGCGGGATAGGTCTTGCCGCAACGTTGCGCGCACTGGAATGTGGCAGTCGACTTGCTCTTGCCAACAAGGAATCGTTGGTTGTCGGTGGCTCACTGGTAACCGCAGCAATGCGGTACCCGGGTCAGGTGATCCCGGTTGATTCAGAGCATTCCGCCCTCGCCCAGAGCCTTCTTGCCGGAGTCCACGAAAAGGGCATGGTGTCGCCCGTGGTGACGGGACGCAGTGAACTGCACTCGTTAGTGCTAACGGCCTCCGGTGGACCCTTCCGGGGGAAAAAGAGCTCTGAGCTGCGCGATGTGACAGCGCAACAGGCCCTTGCGCACCCCACCTGGGCAATGGGGCCCGTGGTCACGGTCAACTCTTCAACCTTGATGAATAAGGGACTGGAACTCATCGAGGCGGCACTCCTCTTCGATGTTCCCCCAGCGCAGATCACCCCTGTCATCCACCCCCAGTCAATCGTCCATTCCATGGTGACATGGCAGGATGGCTCCACCATCGCCCAAGCTTCTTACCCCGACATGAAGCTGCCCATCGCCCTAGGCCTCGACTGGCATCACCATCGGCCAAGTATTGGGCGGCCGCTGCAGTGGGGTGAAGCGACCTCGTGGACGTTCGAGCCGGTTGACAACGAAACCTTCCCAGCCCTCGCCCTGGCTCGTCAGGCGCTAGAGGCATCCGCAACCCACACCTGCGTCCTCAACGCAGCGAACGAGGTCGGAGTGGTGGCATTCCTAGACGGTCAGATCCCCTGGCACCGCATTGTTGAAACAGTTGCGGCCGTCCTGGGTGAGCATGAGGGAATCGACAAGCCAACCCTCGGAGACGTCCTTGCGGTGCAGGACTGGGCTTTCGCTCGTGCGGCACAGCTCCTCGGTCTCCCGGGCAACTCTGGGCAAGAGTCTTAGGCCGTGTTCATCGTCGGACTGGTCATCCTCATTGTCGGGCTGATGATCTCAGTTGCCCTCCACGAACTCGGGCACATGCTGCCCGCAAAGAAGTTTGGCGCCCTCGTCCCCGAATACTGGATTGGGTTTGGGCCAACGGTCTGGAAAACCAGGAAAGGTGACACCACGTACGGTGTCAAAGCCCTCCCGCTTGGTGGATACGTGCGGATCCTTGGAATGTATTTCCCGAATGGAAATGGGCGTAAGACCAAGGCCGATGGAAGTCTGACCCTTGCGGAAATGGCCCGGCAGCAGTCGGGCGCAGAACTTGAAGAAGCGGCCCGTCGTGGCCAGTCGGGGAAGCCGTTCTACAAGCTGTCGACCCCTCAGAAGCTGGTGGTTATGGCGGGTGGTCCCGTTATGAACCTGCTGATAGCAGTTGTTCTCATCGCGGTTGTGGTCATGGGGATAGGATTCAACGCGCCCTCGACCACCATTGCTGAGGTGCGCAATGCCGAGGACGGTACGGCGAGCCCGGCGGTTACCGCAGGTATCGAAGCGGGGGACCAGATTGTCCAGTGGGATGGCCGACCCGTTGAGTCATGGGAAGTTCTCACGGAGGCGATCCAAGCGACTGACGGGCCGGTAGATGTGGTCGCGATTCGTGAGGGTAGCCCCGTCAACCTAGTGGTGGAACCGCAGTTGCGCGAGGACGGCACGCGCTACGTGGGTATTGTCAGCGCGGTGGAACGCCAACGTGGAACACTCGCTGATGTCGCTGAGAACGTGTGGATGCAGGTCAGCGCAACCGGGCGGGCCATCGTCGCGCTACCCGTGAGCCTGTTTGATCTGGTCAAGTCTCTCTTTACCGGTGAGGAAAGGGATTCTTCGGGGGTCATTTCAGTGGTTGGGGTAGCGAGGCTGGCCGGGGATATTACCGGCGCACCCACGGCGGTAGATAGTGATTCCACAACCGGGACGGGAATCCCCGGGGGCATGTCATTTCTTGATCGTGCAGCCCTGATGCTCTCCCTACTGGGCGCGCTAAACGTTGCACTTTTTGTCTTCAACCTCATCCCTCTGCCCCCGCTGGATGGCGGCCACGTGGTCGGCGCGCTGTGGGGTGGGGCACGAAATGTTGGCGCAAAAGTGACTGGTAAACCACGCCCCGCACCCGCGGATACGGCACGAATGGTGCCGCTCGCGTACGCGGTTTTCGCAGTTCTCATGGTGATGACAGTGATCCTGGTTGTCGCCGATCTCGTGAAGCCAATTACGTTCGCGTAACCTGGCGGCAACTAGGTGGGATAATGGCTTGGTGAGTGAAGTTTCCCTGGGTATGCCCAAAGTTAAAGACACGCCGTTTCCCCGCAAGAAGACTCGGCTCATCCACGTCGGAGATGTGCCGGTTGGCGGGGGCAGCCCCATTTCGGTTCAGTCAATGACTACGACCAAGACGTACGACATTGGTGCGACGTTGCAGCAGATTGCGGAACTGACTGCTGCTGGTTGCGACATTGTGCGCGTGGCGTGCCCGACTGACAAGGATGCGGAAGCGCTGCCCATCATTGCACGGCAGTCAACCATTCCGGTTATTGCCGACATTCATTTCCAGCCCCGCTACGTTTTTCAGGCTATCGAGGCCGGTTGTGCGGCGGTGCGGGTCAACCCCGGAAATATCCGTAAGTTTGACGACCAGATTGCTGAGATCACGAAGGCTGCGACGGATCACGGCACCTCGTTGCGTATCGGGGTCAACGCGGGTTCGCTGGACCGTCGCATGTACGCCAAGTATGGGGGAGTGACGCCGGAAGCCCTGGTGGAATCCGCCGTCTGGGAAGCGTCTCTGTTCGAGGAGCACGGGTTCCACGACTTCAAGATTTCCGTGAAGCACAATGATCCCGTCGTGATGATTCGGGCCTATGAGCTTTTGTCCGAGGCCGGGGACTGGCCCCTTCACCTTGGTGTCACCGAGGCCGGTCCGGCCTTCCAGGGGACCATCAAGTCTGCCACGGCGTTTGGCGCACTCCTGCGGGAAGGCATTGGCGACACGATCAGGGTTTCGCTTTCGGCACCGCCGGTTGAAGAAGTCAAGGTTGGCTTGCAGATCCTCCAGTCGATGGGCCTTCGCGAACGCACCCTGGAGATTGTTTCCTGTCCGTCGTGTGGGCGTGCTCAGGTTGACGTTTACACCCTGGCTGAAGAGGTTACCGAGGGGCTCAAGGACCTTACCGTGCCCCTGCGTGTTGCTGTGATGGGCTGCGTTGTCAATGGTCCGGGGGAGGCGCGTGAGGCCGACCTGGGTGTCGCTTCCGGTAACGGCAAGGGACAGATTTTCATTCGGGGCGAGGTCGTTGAGACCGTCCCCGAAGACCAAATCGTTGAGACTCTGATTCGCCACGCTGGCGTGCTTGCTGAAGAAATGGGTCTTGAGGCCGGGGATGGCGAGGTCGAGGTTCTTGCGTAAGTTTGCAAAGGCGATCCTCCTTCCGGCTGCCGGTTTGGCCGCTTTGGCTTATATGGGTTTCCCAGCTCGGGTTGGTTTGACCGCGTCGCAAGCGCAGGTCTCCATGCCCGGGGATTTGCTGCTCCCAACCGCAGCTGTTCAGGGTGACCGCGCCGTGGTTGCTTCGGGGACCCCGGAGGATGTGTGGCCGCTCGCCCTCGAGCTGCAAAGTCTCTATGAGGACCTCTTTGATTCAGAGTTGGCGGTTGTCTATCGGCAGGCGCCGGACCTGGTTGTCTGGGAGGCAGTGATGCCCGCCCGCGATGATGACCACGACCAAGACCTGTTCCGCGCTACAGTGGCCGTGGCATTGCGCCCGGTCAGTGGGGGAACAATGATCCACGTGCGTGAACGTTACGCGGTTCTAGACGGGGTACGAGGGCGTTTTGCGGCCTCGGTCGTCCTCGCCACCAGCGCCGTGGTGACCAGCGCAAAACTGCACGGATTTCGGCGACAGGTCGCCGTGGGGCAAGCTAAGAACCCACTGAAAGACTAGGGAGTTACATGCTTACGACAATGGAGCAGCTGTTCGTTAAGACACTGCGGGAAGACCCGGCCGAAGCTGAGCTCGGGAGCCACAAGTTGCTTGTTCGGGCAGGGTACATCCGCCGCGTTGCCCCTGGTATTTACACTTGGCTGCCGCTGGGCCTCATGGTGCTGCGCAACATTGAGGCGATTATCCGCGAGGAGATGGGCAGGGCTGGGGCGCAAGAGGTCCTCTTTTCCGGCCTTCTTCCAGCCGAGCCTTACAAGTTGACCAACCGCTGGGTTGATTACGGTCCCAACCTGTTCCGACTCAAGGACCGTCGCGATAATGACTACCTGCTGGCGCCGACTCATGAAGAGATGTTCACGCTGCTGGTGAAAGAGATGGTGTCGTCCTATAAGGAACTGCCACTCACCCTGTTCCAGATCCAGGTGAAGTACCGCGATGAGGCGCGGGCCCGGGGTGGGCTGCTGCGTGGGCGTGAGTTCTCCATGAAGGACGCCTACAGTTTCGACCTCACCGATGACCAGTTGAACGATTCCTACATGGTGCAGAGGGCCGCCTACGAGCGGATTTTCACGCGCCTAGGTTTGGATTACGTGATTTGCTCTGCCGTTTCCGGTGCGATGGGAGGCTCACGTTCAGAAGAGTTCCTGCTGCCCAGCCCGGTTGGCGAAGACACGTTCGTGACTTCTCCGGGTGGGTACGTGGCTAACTCCGAGGCCGTCACAACGCCCTCGCCCACGCCGTCCCCAACCGAAGGACTGGCGCAGACCCGCGTCGTTGAGACTCCGGGTGCTGACACAATCGAGACACTGGTTGAGGTCTTGGATGAGGCCGCTCCGCGCGGAGATCGTCCCTGGCAGGCTTCGGACACCCTCAAGAACGTTGTCTTCACTGTCATCGATGGGAATGGCAAACGGGAGCTACTTGTCGTTGGTATTCCGGGGGATCGCGACATCGACATGACGCGACTTGAGGCTTCTCTGTCGCCGTTCGAGGTCGAGGTGGCAACCGAGGAAGACCTCAAGACCCACCCCGAGTTGGTTGCCGGTTACATCGGCCCACAGGCCATTGGGCCGAACTCGGCGCTACGCGTTGTGGACGAGGACGGCAACCCTTCGGGTTCCGTGCGCTACCTGGTTGATCCTCGTATCGTTTCGGGAACCGTGTGGGTTAGCGGCGCAAATGAGAAGGACCTTCATACCACCGGCCTCGTGATGGGACGCGACTTTGAGGCGGATGGATACATCGAAGCAGCGGATGTTCGCGAGGGCGACCCGGCTCCGGATGGTTCGGGACCCCTGAGTCTCAACCGAGGGATCGAGATCGGCCACATCTTCCAGTTGGGTCGCAAGTATGCGGAAGCGCTCGGCCTCACCGTCCTCGACGAAAACGGCAAGGCACGCACGGTCACCATGGGGTCGTACGGCATTGGTGTTTCTAGGGCCCTAGCTGCACTTGCTGAGGTGACTCACGATGATAAAGGGCTGGCGTGGCCGGCCTCTGTTGCACCGTTTGATGTTGATGTCATCGTCGCCGGTAAGGGAACTGATCTGGAGGACGCGGCGCGGGTCTTGGCTGAAGATCTTGACGCTTCCGGCCTGAATGTTGTGCTGGATGACCGCCGTTCGGCCTCAGCGGGCGTGAAGTTCAAGGACTCAGAGCTGCTGGGGATTCCACTTTCGGTGGTGATCGGTCGCGGGTTGAAGGACGGCGTGGTCGAATTGCGTGAACGGCGTTCAGGTGAGCGTCAAGAGGTCAAGGTGGAGGCGGCGTTTATGGCTGTAACGGCTGCGCGGAATGCACTTGTTGCCGCGGAGAACGCGGGTCTTTCGGCCTTGGAAGGGAAGTAGCAGGATATGGCAATTCGTGAAATCCGCGTCATCGGGGACCCGGTGCTCCGCACTCCAACCGAGTGGATCACAGAGATTGACGATCGGGTGCGTTCCCTGGTTGAGGACTTGCTTGAGACGGTTGATATGGATGGCCGCGCGGGGCTTGCGGCACCCCAGATCGGCGTTGGGCTGCGCGCTTTCTCATGGAACATTGATGATGAGATCGGTTATGTGCTGAACCCCAGGCTGGTCGAGGTGTCAACGGAGGAGTACCAGGACGGAGATGAGGGGTGTCTTTCGGTCCCGGGCCTGTGGTACCCGACGGAGCGTGCCTGGTACGCACGGGTTGAGGGAATCGACCTCGACGGGAAGCCGGTTGTGGTGGAAGGTGAAGAGCTTATGGCCCGCGCCTTGCAGCACGAAACCGACCACCTTGAGGGAATGCTCTACATTGACAGGCTGGACCGTGCCACGAGGCGTAAGGCATTGAAGGCGATCCGCAACGCGGACTTCTGAGGGCTTTTCGTACCGGGCGCGTTTGGGATAACCTAGAGGCATCGCAAACACCACTTGGGTGATCAAGAACGTTGGGGAAGACGATCCTTGATTCCAACTGGAGGTAGCGATGCTAGGAACGTTAACCCGGGGTGTGTTGTTCATACACTCAGTCCCCCCAGCTCTTGGGCCGCACGTACAGTGGGCGGCCGGTGCGGCGCTGGGGCGTGAAGTGCGCCTGGAATGGACAGATCAACCAGCAGCCCCCGGCATGATGCGCGCGGAGCTGTCGTGGACCGGTGAAGTTGGTACTGGTGCCCGCCTCGCCTCTGCCCTGAGGGGTTGGGAACACCTTCGCTATGAGGTGACGGAAGAGGCGTCACGTGATTCTGATGGATCACGCTGGGCGCATACCCCGGAGCTGGGGATCTTCCACTATCAGATGGACTCTGCGGGCAACGTGGTGGTTGCAGAGGACCGGATTCGTGCCGCAGTGGAATCTTCCAGTAACTACGCAGATCTGCGCGACGCTCTCGATTTGGCGTTGGGTCAAGCCTGGGATGATGAGTTAGAGCCGTTCCGCTATGCAGGTGCGGGCGCCCCGGTGCGCTGGCTCCACAGGGTGGGGTAACCATGAGCTCAATTGGCGAGCAGTTTGGCGATCTTGCGGCACTGTTCGGTGGGGAAGGGGAAGCCCCATCGGACGGTGCAACGCCAACTCCGGAGAAGGACAGTGGTGACCAGGACGTCCTCGTCGGCGGTAACCTTGCTGGCGGACAGCCTCCCGCCAACGGTCAGGGGCATTCCCAACCGGCCACAACCGCCGTCCAAGGCCACCCCCAACAGACCTCAACCGCCGGAGGATCGGCTTCCCTTTCGACGCCAACTGGGATCTCCGCTAACTCAGAGGCGGCAGTTGCGGACCCCACGTTTGAGTCCACCCTGATCGCAACGATCTGTGACCTGAACGGGATGTCTAGCGACGACTTCGACCTTGATGCGAGCTTGACGACCGACCTGGACATCCAGGGTTTGCCACTGTGGGCACTGGTGGCTGAACTGGAGCGGTTTGCTGGCGCGAAGTTCCCGGATCCAGTTGTTGAGTCATGGCAGACCCCCCGCGACATCCTCGATGCCCCGAGGGATCAGGCGTAGACAGGGTCGGCTGCTGAAACCCCAGATCGTGGCGTTGCCGCTGCGTGGCGCGCCGGGGTTACGGCGCCACCTACCTTGGCCCAACCCAACTCAACCTGGCCCAACCCGGCCCAACGGTGCGTGTTGAGCCCAACGGTGCGTGTTGAGCCCAACGGTGCGTGTTTGGCTCAATCGGGCCTTAAATCACAGTGTTATGTCGACCAAACTCGCTCCGTAAGGCTCAACACGCACCGTTGGGCCGGGCCGGGCCGAGCTGGGCAGACCGGAACACCAACGCCCTGCCCGTGAACGCCATACTGGGTTAGAGCGCTACTGGTGCCCGGTCAGAGCGCTACTGGTGTCTACGCTAGAGCGCCTCGACGAGGAAGCCGTCAAAGAGCTCCGACAGTCTCTCGGTAGCACTCATGGGGAGCACCGCTGCCACGTACTGATCGGGCCGTACCACCACGACAACCCCCTCGGTCGTGTCGATGCCACGCTCGTCAAAGATGTCCGTGCGCAGACCCCCGCCAAAGACATTGTTCAAGTCCTCGATCCCGTATGGGCCGACTTCTGGGAGGAACAGCGAGGGCGCCTTATGGACATTGATGTCCGTGTAGTCGTCCTGGTAGATGGCCTTCACATCGAACACCGAGTTCAAATCAGCACCGCGTGGTGTGTACTTGACAATGGGTGAGGACGGGTCGGTCTTCATCCACTCCGCCCATCGGCTGATTTCGGAGTTCTTCGCAAGTCCGCCCTGATCAGCAAAGGCATAGATGCGGAACCGTCCATCAGCCTTGTGAAGGTGACCCAAATGCACCTTGTTTCCGTCCGCAACCCGCACTGCTTGCGCCGAATGGAAACGCTTGCCAATGGGGTAGCCGGTTGCCAACGCCTGGCTCTGGCCCGGCTCCGTCAGCACGGAGGGGCGGTACTGTGTCATGAACCCCATAGGGAATTCCTGGGTGGACACGTAGAACTGGGCTAGTTCGTCTTTGTCTTTGAAATCCTCTGGCTTCTTGGCCATCATTGAAGACCATTCACGATCGAAGTCGATGAGGTTCTGTGCGATCTCTTGACGCTCTGCTGAATAGGTGTCCAACAGGAGGGGTTTGCCAAGCCCTGTCAGCACATACGCCAGCTTCCAACCAAGGTTGAAGGTGTCCTGCATGGAGACATTCATGCCCTGACCAGCCTTTGCGCTGTGGGTGTGGCAAGCATCCCCGGCGATAAAGACACGCGGCATGTCATCCGAGTCTGCGGGTACGTTGTCGAACTTGTCTGTAACCCGGTGGCCGACTTCGTATACGGATGACCACGCAACCTTCTTAACGTCCACCTTGTACGGGTAGAGGATGTCATTCGCCTTCTTGATGGCATCATCAATACTGGTTTCGCGGACCTTGCCGCCATCGTCCTCGGCAACATCGCCAAGATCTACGTAGAGGCGTACAAGGTATCCGCCTTCACGGGGGATGAGCAGAATCGATCCGGCCTTGGACTGGATGGCGCATTTGGTGCGAATATCCGGGAAGTCGGTGTTGTAGAGGATATCCATGACCGCCCACGCGTGGTTCGACTGGCCCCCCTTTAGTTCCCGACCGATCTTCTTGCGAACCAGAGAACGTGCGCCGTCGGCCCCGACCACATACTTGCAGTGGACCGTCTTCTTCTCGTCCTTGTTGGAGTCCGCGGTACCCAACAGTTCCACGCGGACTGGGTACTCGCCCTCGTCCCCAACAACCAGATCTGTGAGCTCCCAACCCCAGTCCGGCTTGAAGCGGCTGGGAGAGTTCGCTGCGAACTCCGCAAAGTAGTCGAGGACGCGGGCCTGATTGACAATGAGGTGAGGGAACTCGCTGACCCCGGTTTCGTCATCGATAGTTACGCCGGTGCGGATGATCTCTTCGGGATGGTCTGGGTCGGGGCCCCAAATGTTCATCTGCGTGAGGTGGTAGGCCTCTTGGATGATGGGCTCAGCGAAGTCAAAAGCCTGGAAGGTTTCAACAGAACGTGCTTGGATGCCATCGGCGTGACCCAGAACTAGGCGTCCAGGACGGCGCTCGACCATCCGTGTCGTGATGGAAGGAAACATTGACAACTGCGCAGCCAGGATCATTCCCGCGGGGCCGCTGCCAACAATCAGGACGTCGATGTTATCAGGAAGCTGGTCGGCGTAGCTGTGGCCCTCTTCAGTTGGCTTGGTTCGCGGGTTTTCTGAGACATAACCGTGGTGGTGGAAAAGCACTGCAACTCCTCTTTAAGTTGGCTTCCATCGGATTAAAGTTGTCTTCCATCGGAAGGTCAGCAGGTGCTTCACCGCACCCAGTGAGACAGATCGTATATGATACGTGACCAGCGCGCAACATAAATCCATAGACTTCCTGATTCCACGAGGCGCAACCTCCTGCGGCGTTTAGCCCGAGGCCCCGGCGCCCGGTCCACCGTCGTGCGTGCTGCTACGCCCTGCTCTCGATTTCTGCCGCGGCGTGCTTGAGATCTGCCGCTAAACCCGCGGGGTCGTGAGACTGGTCCGTGCAGAGCAGAGCTACGGCACAGGGCCGTTCTCCCGGAATCTGAAATGGCACAGACACGGAGCTAACTCCGGGGAGTACCTCGTTGTGGCTGACGGCAAATCCCCGTTGCCAAATGGCCTCAATCTCCTCTTCTAACGAGTCTGCCTGCTCTTGTGAGAGAGGCCAATCCTCACGGGGCACTATGGAGAGAATTGCCTTTCCTGGGGCTCCGCTTGAGACTGGGTGACGCGATCCCGTGGGTTGGCTGATGGAGGTTGTAAACCCCTCTGGGGTTGCGCTGAGGAGTGTCACGCACTCGTCTTGATCCTGCATAGCAATGAAAGCTGTGAGACCAGTTCGATCAGCAAGGTTACGTAGCGTTGGGGCGGCAAGTTGGCGCAGGCTGCGTTGCGTTGCTGCGGCTAGGGGGCCAAGTCCGGGCCCGCGCACATAGCGACCATCAGGTGTTGCCACGACGAGGTCGTGGTGTTCGAGTGTCCGTAGTAGGCGGTAGGTAGTGGCTCGGGATACTCCGACCTCGTCCGCGATGGCCACGGGGGCGAGGGGGTACGGTGAGGCAGCCACCAGCTTGAGTACTTGGATCCCTCTGCTCAGCGTTCCTGCTAGTCCTTCACCCGCGCCGGTGTTCCCAACCGGGGTGTCCGTGGGGGTGCCCGTGGGAGTGGGCGTCACAGTGGCCTCCTTCTAGGATGCTGCAGGGTCTCGCACAAAGGATTGTCTACACGATGGCGATCGTATACGATTCGGTATAGGCGTTGCTGTGTTCAGTATAGGTGGATGGCAGTGGCGCCCTCGCTCCAGACCGGGGAACGACCGCTGATGATCGCCCCGGGTTCGCCGATTGTCTCGACGTGAAGAGAATGGTTCATGAACGCTGAAAAAGATTTGCTGCAGAAGATAGAAAGTCAACTACTCATTGACGGGCAGTGGCGCGCATCGTCGGACGGGAACACGCTACCTGTCCGCGACCCCGCAACCGGAGAGATTCTCAAGGAGATCTCAAGTGCCTCGGTACAGGATGGGATCGACGCAGTTGAAGCTGCCGACAGGGCATTCCCCGCCTGGGCCGCAACACCACCCCGCGTTCGGGCAGACATCCTGCGCAGGGCGTTCGACCTGGTCCAGGAACGCAAGGAAGATTTTGCCTTGCTGATGACGATCGAGATGGGCAAGCCGCTTGCGGAAGCCAGGGGAGAGGTTGCGTACGGCGCGGAGTTCCTCCGCTGGTTCAGCGAGGAGGCCGTGCGAATAAGTGGTCGCTACGGATCAAACCCCGAAGGCACGGGGCGCATGATCGTCACCAAGCATCCGGTCGGGCCCGCGTTCTTGATTACGCCGTGGAACTTCCCGCTGGCCATGGGCACGCGCAAGATCGCTCCGGCACTCGCTGCAGGTTGCACAGTTGTCGTGAAGCCGGCGGCGCTGACCCCACTTACGACCATTTACTTGGCGCAAACCCTGGAAGAGGCAGGCGTGCCTGCCGGAGTCGTCAACATCATTCCCACGGATCATTCCGTCGATGTGTCCGCCGCAATAATCGATCACCCAGCCCTGCGAAAGGTATCGTTCACGGGCTCAACGCCAGTGGGCCAGCAGCTTCTCAAGCAGGCAGCAAACGGGGTACTGCGTACGTCCATGGAGCTGGGTGGCAACGCCCCGTTCCTCGTGTTCGAGGACGCCGACCTCGACGATGCTGTGGAGGGCGCAATTCAGGCCAAGTTCCGCAACATTGGTCAGGCGTGCACTGCCGCCAACCGGTTCATCGTCGCCCGTCCACTAGTCGATGAGTTTGTAGAGAAAGTGACCGAACGAGTCCGGGAAATGCGGGTTGGCCGTGGTACGGACGAGGGCGTAGTAATCGGCCCTCTCATCGACCATCGTGCGGTTGAGAAGACAGTCGCACTGGTTGCGGATGCGACCGCACGCGGGGCCACACTCAAGATTGGTGGAGTGGCGATCCCGGGTCCGGGAAGCTTCATTGAGCCGACCGTGATTTCAGACGTGCCTGCGGGCTCGGACATCCTCAAAGAGGAGATTTTCGGTCCTGTTCTTGCAGTCGTTCCCTTCGATACCGAGGAGGACGCGGTCGAACTGGCGAACTCTACAGAGTACGGTCTGGTTTCCTACGCATACACCCGTGATTTTGCGAGGGCGCAACGTCTGATTGAGTCGATCCAGACCGGCATGATGGGTCTGAACGTGGGGGTGGTCTCCAACGCTGCTGCTCCGTTTGGAGGATGGAAGATGTCGGGGTTGGGACGCGAGGGCGGACCGGAAGGCATCGAAGAGTACCTGCAGACCAAGTACACCCTGTCGCCGAACCCATTCGTGTAGCGGTAGCGCGCCGCGGTCGGGCCGCGGTCCAGCCTTCTTTCCCAAATGTATATGGCGGGACGAAATGTGCGTCTGGGGTATCTACCCCAGACGCACATTTCGTCCCGCCATATACATTTCGCAAATATCGGGCCGTGGGCCCGTTTGCTACGTCGGCTGCTAGTCCTTCTTCCAAACCAGCGGGCTCTTTGCCTGCTCCGCCTCATGGTCGGGACCCAAGGGGATTCGCGACCGGTCTCGCAGTGCGAGCGTCGCCAGGAAACCCACTGCGGTCATGATGAGCAGATACACCATGATGGCGTGCCACGAACCGGTTTGCTGCTGCAGTGCCTGGGCGATGAGGGGTGAGAAGGCCCCGCCGAGTACAGCGCCGAGAGCGTATGAGATGGATACACCAGAGAAACGAACAGACGCCGGGTATAACTCCGCGTAGAAGGCTGCCTGCGGTCCGTAGGTGAAACCGAGTCCGATGCTCAGGAAGCCAAGGCCCGCGAGTAGCCACATCGCTGTTCCCCCGTTTATCAGCGGGAACAGCGCGAGGACGCCGATCGCTTGCAACACCCAACCAACGAAGTAGGTGTTACGCCGCCCTATAAAGTCCGACGCCCATCCTGCAATGAGGGTGAAGGCCAGCCAAACTACGGCGCCACCTGCAACCGCCCAGAGGATTGCGGGCCGATCGAGCCCCAGAGGACCATCTGGATTTGCGGCGTAGGCCTGGATGAACCCACCCGTGGTCATGTAGCCCACCGCGCTGTTTCCGGCAAAGACTAGGGCCGCGATGATAACTAGGGGAAGGAAATTCTTGAGCAGCACGACCAGAGGAGTCTTCGTCTCTTGTTTGCGCTCAGAAATCTCCTTGAAAACGGGGCTTTCTTCAACGGACTTGCGGACCCAGTAGCCAACAAACACAAGTACCACTGAAAGCAGGAAGGGGACACGCCAACCCCATTCGAAGAATGCCTCTCCCGGCGCAATCCACGCCATGATTGCCATGACTGCGGAAGACATCAGCAGACCGAGCGGGACGCCGATCTGTGGGGGTGCGCCAAGTAGGCCGCGACGTCCGGGAGCTGCATGCTCCACCGCCATAAGTACGGCGCCTCCCCATTCTCCGCCTGCGGAGATTCCTTGGAGGACGCGGAGTAGGACAAGAAGGATTGGTGCAGCGATACCAATGGAGGCGTAGGTGGGTAGAAGACCAATCAGGGCAGTAGCGGCCCCCATGGTCCACAGTGTCAGTACCAGCACCAGACGGCGCCCGTACTTGTCACCGAGGTGTCCGGCAATCACGGCGCCCAGCGGGCGGAACAGGAACGAAACTCCAACCGTCGCAAATGACAGAAGCATTGCGGCATTTGGCCCAGCCGGTTCGAAGAACAGCCTGCTGAACACGAGTCCGGCTGCCGCAGCGTATACGAAGAAGTCATACCACTCCAGAGAGGTACCAATGACGGTCGCCGCGATGACGCGGCCCTGATCAGGGTTCTCCTTGAAGACTTTGCGGAGGCTGGGCGGCCTAACAGTGGGCTCACCCTCGGCGATGACGTAGTCGGTTTGTGTCATAACTCGTTACTCCCTTGTCGAGTTGTGCGGAGAGCGAGCCATCTTTGGCTTGCTCATCGTGAACACATCGTATATCATTTGGAATACGACGCAAGAGCATTTCCCAAATTCGAGGCAAACTCTCTCGCATGAAGGCCCAGTTGGCTCCAAAGAAGGATGACCGATGTTAGTCACTGCAGATTCGCGTAGCAATGGCTCTCGACGTGATCTTCAGGTTTCAGTTGGACGCGAAGCGATAGAACTCGAAGTAATAGAAGAGGTCGGTATGAGCGACATGCAGGCAGCCAATCAGCGTGCGATAGCAGAATTGCCGCTAAAGCCGGGAAAGGTGATCGCGGTTCACCTTTCCTACGACTCGCGGGCTGAGCAGCGGGGACGCAAGCCGAAGAACCCCTCCTACTTCTTTAAGCCCGTCAGCTCCCTGGCGCCAACTGGCGCAGATATATCCAGGCCAAAGGGAGCAGACCTGTTGGCATTCGAGGGGGAAATCGCTCTGATTATCGGGCAGCCTGCCCGTTGGGTCTCCACCGCCGACGCGTGGTCCTATGTCGGTTGGGTAACCGCCGCAAATGACTTCGGCATCTACGACATGCGCAAGGCAGATAAGGGCTCGAATGTTCGCTCCAAAGGCGGGGACGGCTACACCCCGATTGGGCCAAACTTCATTCGCGCCTCCGACCTCGACCCTGCGGATATCGCCATCACGACCAAGGTCAATGGAAATCTCGCCCAGCAGGACTCCAGTGCCGGCATGTTCTTCTCACTGCCGCAGATAGTTGCAGACCTGTCACAGCACTTCACCCTTCAACCCGGGGACATCATCCTCACGGGCACCCCCGCTGGGTCTTCCGTAGTTGAACCAGGTGATGCGGTAACGGTCGAGGTCGTGGCAAACGGAATCAGCTCGGGCGAACTTCTCACCACGGTTGTCCAGGATGACCATGACTTTGATCCCCGCTTGGGAGATGTCCCCCAGACCGACGAGGTGCAGATCGCCGAGGCGTGGGGAACCACGCCTATAGAATCCACGCCGGAGGTTACCCTTACCGAAGACCTCAAGGAGTCGCTGCTGGGACTCCCAACAGCCGCACTCAGCGCACAGCTTCGCAAAATGGGTCTGAACAACGTCAGCATCGACGGTGTCAGCGCCATGCATCCAGAGAAGAAACTGGTCGGCATCGCCAAGACCCTGCGCTTCCTGCCCAACCGTGAGGACCTCTTCGCGAAACACGGTGGTGGCTACAACGCTCAGAAGCGTGCCTTCGATTCCCTCCAGCCCGACGACGTTGTGGTGATCGAAGCTCGGGGCGAGGCCGGGTCCGGCACCCTCGGCGATATTCTTGCCATTCGTGCGAACAGCCTGGGCGCAGCGGGGATCGTCACCGATGGGGGAGTCCGTGATTACGACGCCGTCGCAGAAGTCGGCATCCCCGTCTACACCCGGGGCGCCCACCCGGCTGTCCTCGGACGCAAACACTTCCCGTGGGAGGTCGGTGGAAGCGTGGCGTGTGGGGGCACCACTGTAGAGCCAGGTGACATCATTGTCGGGGACCGCGATGGCGTCCTCGTCATTCCCCAAGACCTGGTGAAACAGGTTGTGGAAGGCGCGCAAGCAGCCGAAGATTCCGACGCTTGGGTTGCGCAACGTGTCGCAGAGGGGAATCCCGTCGACGGTCTTTTCCCAATGAACGAAGAGTGGAAGGACCGGTACGAACAGTGGAAGAAAAGCCAGTAGCAGTGAATGCACCAAAGAAAGCCGCGAAGCCTAAGAAGAAGGCCTCGGTCTCAAAGGCAGAGCACGCCTACCTGACACTCAAGGAACGGATTCTTTCGCGCCAGTATGGACCCGGCTACCGGCTGGTTCTGGCCTCCATTGGCTCCGAACTCGACATGAGCGTCGTTCCAGTTCGTGAGGCGATTCGGCGCCTCGAAGCCGAAGGCCTCGTGACCTTCGAACGCAACATCGGCGCCTGCGTCAAGATGATCGATGATCGCCAATACGCACAGTCAATGGAAACACTGGCGGTTCTGGAAGGGGCAGCAACCGCGCTTGCGGCTCCGAACATCACGCCGGAACAGTTAGAGCGGGCGCGCCGCACCAACGAGGTAATGCGGGGAACCTTGGATGACTTCAATCCCCGCGTTTTCACAGTCTTGAACCAAGAGTTCCACTCGGCGTTGCTGACGGGTTGTCACAACCTGCGGCTCACCGATCTGGTTCACGCAGAATGGGCGGTGCTCGGCAACCTTCGGGAGTCGACATTCTCATTCGTCCCCGGTCGGGCAAGGGAGTCGGTACGGGAACACTCTGCGATTCTGGAGCTCATTGAACAGGGGGCTCCGCCCTCAGAAATCGAACGGGCAGTACGCGCCCACCGATTGGCGACCATGGACGCCTATCTGATTCGCCAACACGACCAAGCCTCACCGGACTTGGATTAATCTGACTATTAGGAGAGCAAATGTCGGAAGCTAGCGTGGCGCCCGAAATGGCTGTGCCACAGGGTTTACCCAGCCAGATCCTGCACTACATCAACGGAGAGGCCGTGCCCTCTCTTGGGGGAGAGACTTTTGAGGTCATCAACCCCGTCACCAACGAGGCCTACATTGATGCAGCGTCGGGCCAGAAGGCCGATGTTGAACGCGCTGTTGCCGCTGCGAAAAAGGCATTCGAAGAGGGTCCGTGGCCGAAAATGCTGCCGCGGGAACGCTCGCGAATCCTTCACAAGGTAGCGGATCTGATCGAAGCAGAAGATGAGCGCCTAGCGGCATTTGAGTCCTTCGACTCCGGTCTTCCTATCACGCAGGCGCTTGGACAGGCACGCCGCGCCGCAGAGAACTTCAGGTTCTTTGCGGATCTGATCGTTGCGCAGACGGATGACGTCTACAAGGTGCCCGGTCGCCAGATCAACTACGTCAACCGCAAGCCCATCGGGGTTGCTGGCCTGATCACGCCGTGGAACACCCCGTTCATGCTGGAGTCTTGGAAGCTGGCGCCCGCCCTGGCCACAGGCAACACCGTCGTCCTCAAGCCCGCGGAGTTCACCCCGCTCTCAGCGTCGCTGTGGGGGGAGATCTTTGAGAAGGCTGGAGTCCCGGCAGGTGTCTTCAACATGGTCAACGGCTTTGGTGAAAGCGCAGGGGATTCCCTGGTAAAGCACCCCGATGTTCCGCTGATTTCCTTCACCGGTGAAAGCTCGACGGGCAGCCTGATTTTCGGAAACTCCGCTCCTTTCTTAAAGGGCCTCTCCATGGAGTTGGGTGGAAAGTCCCCGGCGGTAGTCTTCGCGGACGCGAACGTCGACGACGCTGTCGATGCCACCATCTTCGGTGTTTTCTCCCTGAATGGTGAGCGCTGCACGGCGGGGAGCCGCATCTTGGTTCAGCGCGACATCTACGACGAGTTCGTCGAGAAGTACGCGAAGCAGGCCCGGAACGTCAAAGTGGGTCTACCCTCCGATCCGACCACCGAGGTGGGCGCCCTCGTCCATCCTGAGCACTACGACAAGGTGATGAGCTACGTCGAAATCGGTAAGGAAGAGGGGCGACTGGTTGCCGGCGGTGGCCGACCTGAGGGATTCCCAGAGGGCAACTTCGTTGCGCCAACGGTCTTTGTTGACGTGGCCCCGGACGCAAGGATCTTCCAGGAGGAGATTTTCGGTCCGGTTGTGGCGATCACGCCCTTCCACACTGATGAGGAAGCGCTCGAGCTGGCCAACAACACCAAGTACGGGCTGGCTGCCTACATCTGGACCAACGACCTGAAGCGGGCACACAACTTTGCTCAGAATGTGGAGGCGGGCATGGTGTGGCTCAACTCCAACAACGTCCGCGACTTGCGTACGCCGTTTGGTGGGGTGAAGGCCTCGGGTCTGGGGCACGAGGGCGGATACCGCTCCATCGACTTCTACACCGATCAGCAAGCAGTGCACATCAACCTCGACAAAGTCCACAACCCGTCATTGGGTAAGCAGTAACGCAACGAAGTACCGGGACGAGGGCGACCCCTAACTACGCCCTCGTCCATTCCCCTACGCCACAACGCCAAGAATAGAAAGCAAAGGTGCTCTCATGAGTGAAGACAAGAAGGTCAGCCCCGATTACCTAGACGCCGAGGTCATCCTTGGTTCCGATCCGGTTCCCACCCCGGTTGCCCCACCCCCGGACATCCTGCGCGCAGCGTACATGGACATGGTGGTTACGGACTTGGAGGAATCAAAGAAGTTCTACGCCGACATCCTCGGGCTGGTCGTTACGGAAGAGAATGACACCGAGGTCTACCTGCGGTCGTTGGAGGAGTTCATCCACCACAACCTGATCCTGCGCAAGGGTGACACGGCCGCGATTCGTGCCTTCGGTTACCGGGTTCGCACACCTGAAGATTTGGAGAAGGCTGAGGAGTTCTACAAAGAGCTGGGTTGCCGCGTGGAGCGCGTTCCTGCTGGAACTGTTGCCGGTATGGGAGAAATAGTCAGGGTTCAGGACCCGCTGGGCTTCCCGTACGAGTTCTTCTACGACGTCGACCATGAGAAGCGCCTCGCGTGGGACTACCAGCTCTACACGCCCGGCGCCCTGGTGCGACTTGACCACTTCAACCAGGTGACTCCGAACGTCCCCCGGGCAGTTGGATACATGGAAGACTTGGGCTTCGGCGTTACTGAAGAGATTGTCGACGAGGACGGAACGGTCTACGCAGCCTGGGTGCGTCGCAAGCCAACTGTTCACGACACTGCCATGACCGGTGGCGATGGACCCAGAATGCACCACATTGCGTTCGCGACTCACGAGAAGCACAACATCCTGGCGATTTGTGACAAGCTCGGTGCTCTGCGGCTCTCGGACCACATTGAGCGTGGTCCTGGCCGTCACGGGGTCTCAAATGCCTTCTACCTGTACCTTCGTGATCCCGATGGGCACCGCGTAGAGATTTATACGCAGGATTACTACACGGGCGATCCGGACAACCCCAAGGTTTCGTGGGATGTTCACGATAACCAGCGCCGCGACTGGTGGGGCACCCCGGTTGTGCCTAGCTGGTACCGTGATGCGTCACGCGTCCTCGACCTTGACGACAACGTGCAGCCCCTAGTGGGTCGCACGGATGAGAGCGAGTTGGAGGCCACCATTGGCGCCGACGGATTCTCATATACTCGCAAAGATGAGGACGATTCCATGCCGGAGTGGAAGCTCGGTGAGTTCAAGCTGGGTAACCAGCTGTAAGTTGCGAGTCCGGGCGTGGTGACAACGGAGTCACGCGCCCGGGCTTGTTGCAATTGTCCTCTAGTAGGTCTTACTGACGAAGGGTTCTTGAATGCTTGACGATTCACAACTGACCGCGATTGCGGATGAACTGGCGCAGGCCGAGGCCGATCGCACGATGGTCCCGCTCCTCACCGCGAGATACCCAGACATGGTTGTTGAAGATTCCTACAGGGTCCAGGCCAAGTGGGTTCAGCGCGGCATTGCCGACGGCAGGCGCCTTGTGGGACGCAAAATTGGTCTCACCAGCAAAGTCATGCAGGTTGCAACGGGAATCACCGAGCCCGACTACGGTGCGATTTTCGAGGACATGGTTTATGACAATGGTGGGGAGATCCCATTCGACCGCTTCTCCAATGTGCGGATCGAGGTCGAACTGGCCTTTGTTCTGAAGACGGATCTCTCCGGTCCTGATGTGACGATCTTTGATGTGCTTCGGGCGACAGAGTACGTGGTTCCTGCCCTTGAGATTCTTTCTTCCCGGATCGAAATGCAAGGACGTACGATCGTGGACACCATCAGCGATAATGCTGCGATGGGGGGAATGGTCTACGGAGGTAATCCGGTCGCGCCCGACGCTGTTGATCTCCGCTGGGTTTCCGCACTGCTGTACCGTAACCAAACCATCGAAGAATCCGGCGTTGCGGCCGCCGTGTTGAACCATCCCGCCACGGGGGTTGCATGGTTGGCAGGAAAGCTGGCGCAGCACGGCGATGGTCTCAAGGCGGGCGATATCGTCCTCGCTGGCTCCTTCACCCGGCCAATGTGGGTGGAACAGGGCGACACGATCCTGGCTGACTACGGACCTCTGGGGACAATCTCATGCCGCTTCATTTAGACCCGGAGCCTGTTCAGCCGCATCGCGAAGGACTGGGCCAGCCGCGTCCGGCGCTCCCAAAGACACTGGGACGGTTGCTTGCGGAAACCGGTGACCGCCCCCTGGTGGGGATGTGGCTCTGTTCGGGCTCAAGTGTCATGGCGGAGATTGCGGCGGGATCGGGCTTGGACTGGTTGCTGATTGACGCAGAACACTCGCCGTTGAGCCTTGCCCAAATGCAGATGCAGCTCCAAGCCATCGCTGCCAACCCCATCACCCCGGCCATTCGTGTTCCCAGCGCCGACCCGGTGACGATCAAGCAGGTTCTTGACCTGGGTGTGCAGAACATCGTGGTTCCGATGGTTTCCGACGCTGACCAAGCCAGGGCGGCCGTCGCCGCTGCCAGGTACGCGCCGGCTGGAGTGAGAGGAGTTGGTAGCGCCCTCGCACGTTCCGGTCGGTGGGGGCGAGTCCCCGGCTACCTTGAGAACGCCAACGACTACGTGAGTGTCACCGTGCAGATTGAAACTGCCGAGGGCGTTTCAAACGCGGAAGAAATCATGCAGGTTGACGGAGTTGACGCCGTGTTTGTGGGGCCGTCAGACCTGGCTGCATCCATGGGCCTGATTGGTCGCCAGACCCATCCTGACGTGGTTTCGGCAGTAATGTCCGTGGTCGACCGAGGTCGCGCCTTGGGCAGACCGGTGGGCGTTAATGCCTTTGACACTCATGCTGCGCAAGACTACATCGCCGGGGGAGTGCGCTTTATCCTTGTTGGCGCCGATGTGACCATGGTGGCCCGGGGCAGTGAAGCACTGGCGCAAAAGTGGGTGCCGGAAGTGGGCGTTTCCGAGGCCGCAGCCTATTAGTCACGCGTACTTCCAGCAGGGCTGGGTGTGACAATGCCCCGGAAGGCCGAAGCCAACCGGGGCATTTTCACGGGTCCGCACGGACTTGGAGCGACTAGTGTTAGTTCTCCAGGCGCGGAGCCGCATCGATTGAGTAATCGAACAGTTCGTACTTGTCGATAGCCTGCTGGATCACAGAGTGGTCCAGCTTCCCGTCATAAACCAGTCCCTGCAGGACTCGCACGGCTGTCGACTCAGCATCAACGTGGAAGAAGCGGCGTGCAGCGCGGCGAGTGTCCGAGATGCCGAAGCCATCTGTGCCCAGCGTCAGGTAGCGGCCCGGGATCCATGGGCGGATTTGGTCGTGGACCATGGTGGACCAGTCGGATGTCGCAACGTACGGGCCTTCGGTTCCAGCCAGTTGGCGGGAGATGAAGGGGTGGCGGTACTCCTCATTCGGGTGCAAGAAGTTGTGCTCATCGGCCTCAACCCCGTCGCGCCGCAACTCATTCCATGAGGTCACAGACCAAACGGCTGCGTCAACACCCCAGTCCTCAGCAAGAAGACGACGAGCTTCGCGAGCCCACGGCACGCCCACACCCGATGCGAGGATCTGTGCCTTGAGGCCCCCGTTATTCGTGTGGTCATCCACCTTGTAGATACCGCGCAGAACGCCCTCGACATCTAGATTCTCAGGCTCAGCAGGCTGAACGATCGGCTCGTTGTAAACCGTCAGGTAGTAGAGGATGTTCGGGTCACGCGGGTCGTCCTTGCCATACATCCGCTTGATACCGTCTTTGAAGATGTACTTGATTTCGTACGCGTACGCCGGATCATAGGAAACGAAGCCGTGGTTTGTTGACGCCAGCAGGTGCGAGTGGCCATCAAGGTGCTGCAGGCCCTCACCTGTCAGGGTGGTGCGGCCAGCGGTTGCGCCAACCACGAAACCCTTGGTCAACATGTCGGCCGCCGCCCAGAACTGGTCGCCTGTCCTCTGGAATCCGAACATCGAGTAGAAGATGTAAACCGGCAGCAAGGGGACATTGTGGGTCGTGTAAGCAGTACCCGAAACCTGCAGGGCCGCTGCTGATCCGGCCTCGGTGATGCCGGTGTGCAGAATCTGGCCCTCGGTGGACTCCTTGTAGGAAAGCATCATGTCGGCATCGACCGACGTGTAGTTCTGCCCGTGGGTGTTGAAGATCTTTGCTGACGGGAAGATTGAGTCGAGGCCGAACGTTCTCGCCTCATCCGGAATGATCGGCACGACGTACTTGCCGACTTCCTTGTCGCGCATCAGGTCCTTCAGTGCGCGAACGAACGCCATCGTCGAGGCGACCTTTTGGGTTCCGGAGCCCTTTTCAAGTGACTTGAAAGGCTTGTCCGGAATGGTCTCCCACCGCGGGTCATTCGGCAGACGTTCCGGCAGGTATCCGCCGAGGACGTGGCGGCGTTCCTTCATGTACAGCAGTGCCGGATCGTCTTCGGCAGGACGGTAGTAGGGCGGAGCGCCCGGGCTTGCATCCAGCTCTTCATCCGTGATCGGAATCTGCAGGCGGTCACGTAGCAGCTTCGCATCGTCTGCGGACAGCTTCTTCATCTGGTGGGTTGCGTTGCGGCCAGCAAACGACGGGCCGAGGGCGTAACCCTTGATGGTGTGGGCAAGAATCACGGTGGGCTGGCCGGTGTGTTCCATCGCTGCCTTGTAGGCTGCGTAGACCTTGCGGTAGTCATGGCCGCCACGACGCAGATCCCAAATCTGCTGGTCACTCCAGTTCTCAACCATCGCCTTGGTGCGTGGATCGCGACCGAAGAAGTGCTCACGCACGTACGCGCCGTCGTTTGCTTTGAATGTCTGGTAGTCGCCGTCCAGGGTGTTACCCATCAGGTTGACGAGGGCGTGATCCTTGTCAGCGGCGAGCAGCTGGTCCCATCCACGGCCCCAGAGGACCTTGATGACGTTCCAGCCTGCACCCTTGAAGAATGCCTCCAGCTCCTGGACGATCTGTCCGTTACCGCGCACGGGACCGTCGAGGCGCTGCAGGTTGCAGTTGACGACAAATGTCAGGTTGTCCAAGCCCTGGACCGCTGCCATCTGCAGGAGGCCACGGGATTCTGGCTCATCCATCTCACCATCACCGAGGAATGCCCAGGTGTGCTGTTGGCTGGTGTCTTTGAGGCCGCGAAGGTGCAGGTAGCGGTCAACCCAAGCCTGGTAGATGGCGGCTGCGGGGCCGAGGCCGAGCGAAACGGTCGGGTACTCCCAGAACCAGTCAAGCTGGCGGGGGTGCGGGTAAGAGGGAAGACCGTGTTCCGTCGAAGCCTGCTGACGGAATCCGTCCAGATCGTCCTCGGTAAGGCGCCCCTCAACGAACGCGCGTGCGTAGTTACCGGGGGAGGCGTGACCCTGGAAGAAAATGTGGTCGCCGCCGCCGGGGTGCTGCTTGCCGCGGAAGAAGTGGTTCAGTCCGACCTCGTACAAAGTGGCAACTGAAGCGTAAGAAGAAATGTGTCCGCCGACCCCAACCCCGGGCCGCTGAGCGCGGGTCACCATTGCGGCCGCATTCCAGCGGATCCACATGCGATAGCGCTTCTCCATTGCCTCATCACCGGGAAAGTAAGGTTCCTGCTCTACAGGAATGGAGTTGATGTAGGGAGTTGTTGTCTCAAGCGGGATCGACACGTCACGACGACGGGCCTCATCCAACATGTGCAGCAGAAGGTAGCGCGCTCGCGGCGCACCTTTTTCTGCAATAAGGCCCTCGAGAGAATCAATCCACTCCTGCGTCTCATCGGGGTCGTTGTCGGGTACCTGGCTGAGCATTCCGTTTACGACTGGCCTGTTCAGGGGAGTCACTAGCAACCACATCCTTGAAGTCTTGAGTGCCCACGTTCGGTGGGCTGGCATAGTCCTATTGTCCAACAATCGGGGTCATCTTGGCGACAGATCTGGGACTTTGGGGCCATGAACTTGGACTCACCGACAAATCGAGCGTCTCATTTGCACCGACAGCGCCGCTATAGAATAGGGTTTGATCTATCGGCCAGGCTAATGCGTGACCGATAGAGACTGTATCCATTCGGAAGGTGGTTTGACAGGTGGGCGAGGGCCTCGGTTTTGCTTCTGGTCAGGTAGTGCAAGAGTTCTACTTTGACGAGGATGTGGACAACGATTTGCGGGCAACCGTTGAAAAGGAGACCGGCGGAACCATTGTCGCCTGGGACTACGAGGACATGGTTGATGGTGTCCTCATCTGGTGGCGCGAGGAAGATGCGTTTGAAGAGGACCTGGCTGATGTCCTGATGGATGCCAGTGCCAACCTGGATGACAGTGGTGGCATTGTCTATGTGATGACGCCAAAGCCGGGGCGGAAGTCGTCTGTCCCGATCGACCAGGTTGCTGAGGCCGCGAAGACCGCGGGCCTCAAGGCTACGACCGCAACGTCGGTGGCTCCTGATTGGGCTGCAATGCGCCTGGTGGCGCGCCCTCGCAAGAGGTAGATAGCGCATACTCTACGGCTGGCAGTGTTCTGACATTGGACAACTGCTGAGACACTTGTCGACTTGACGCCTCGGGGTACTGGCGTGTGCTTACATTAGGTGTCTGCCGCCATTGGGACGGCACTACCCAAGGGAACACGAAAATGTCGAACGTTGCAAAGGTGCCCAAATCTCCCTCTTCTGAGGCGTGCTCTCCCACATCAACTTCCATGGCTGACATGGTTGGCCACCTCTACGCTGATCTTTCTCTATCGCGCAAGATCCTGCTGGTCGCAACCACTTTCACCAGCTACATGCTGTTCGCCCTCGCCTGGAACTGGGGCGACATGTATGTGACGAGCCTGGGGTTTAGCGCTTCTCGAACTGCGGTTATGACCAACGCGATTACGCTCGCGCAGGTCGTTGGATCCCTGGTTGCTGCCAATGTCATTGTGCGGATGGGGATTCGCAACTCCTATGCACTGGCTGGCGCATTGATCGTCTTCGGCGGACTGGTTTCCCTTACTCAGGCTTTCCCGTTGGTTTTCTTCATCCGCTTCGTCATGGGGCTTGGTGGAGCCCTCATGGTTGTGATGGGGTCCGCTATCGCGGCGAAGGTCCTCACCGGCCGCGATTTGCAGATCGCCAACGGTATTGGCTCTGTTGCCTTCAACACCGGCCTCGCGGTTGCCATGACGTTCGGTGGAATGGTGGTGGGGCGGCCGATCATTGGCGTCCTCATTGCTGCTTCGCTGTCCCTAATCCTCCTCATCGCCTGGTGGATCGTCTCCAGGATGGTTCTGCGCCCGGAACCCGCGCAAGAGGTGGCCCAGGACACTTCCTTTACGATGAAGGATGGCTTCAAAGAGTGGTTCAACTGGGTTTTCGCCCTCGCATATACCGGGCTCTTGAGCTACTACATCGTCGCATTCACATTCATGGATCCGTCGACGATCCGCTGGGTGGTTTACGCGGGGATCGTCGGGGCGCTGAGCGGGACGGTAGTCTCCGCAAAAACAGACAACGCGACAAAGCCACTTGTTGTTGTGTGGTGCGCCCTCGCGCAAGTGATTGCTGCAGCCGCAGTACTTGCGATGTCAGGGCATCGCCTTGAAGTTCTCATCGGCGTCATCCTTGGCTTCGTGATCTTCTTCCCAATGCCCTTCTTCGTGCAGACCGCGTTCATTCGACCGGGTGTCACACCTCGCCAAATCGCGGTGACCTTCTCCATCTTCTGGGCAGTTAGCTACGCGGGGTCGGTCGTCATCATCATGATTTTCGCTGCGATTGCAGATGCCACGGGTGGGTTGGTAGCGGGTACGAACATCCCGGTCTCAGTGGCCCCGATGATCTTCATCGTCTTTGCGGAGGCCACATTCCTGATCGGGACATTCTTGATCTGGCGCTGGTTTAAGAAGCAGAACGCATTGGCGGTGGCTTCATGAGTCTTCATCCTGCTTTTCGCGAGTACCTGGACCAGTTGAACCCACTCGTCGTGAAGGCTGCCGCCGAGGGCGTCCAACCGACCCCGGATTCAGCACGCGCTGCGCTTGCTAGTTTGAATCAGTTCGCACTCCCGGCGGTGGCTGTAGCAGAGGTTCGTGAATCAGCACTGGGCGGGATTCCGGTGCGTATCTACATCCCTGAACCCGAAGAAGCCTGCGACGTGGTCTTCTTCGTTCACGGAGGTGGGCATATGGCCGGGGACCTCGATGTTTACGACTTCTCAGCCCGCCGCTTAGCGGGTTCTTCCGGGATGGTGGTTGTTTCTGTTGATTACGCTCGGTCGCCGGAGGCGCCATATCCGATCGGCCTCGAACAGACGTATGCGGCCCTTCAGGAGCTAAGTCACGGATTGCCGGGCGTGAGGGTCACGGGCAAGATCCACGGGTTTGCAGATTCGGGTGGTGCCGCGAAGCTGGCATCCATCGCTCAAAGAGTTGCACGTGGGGAGTGGCGTTCGCCTATTGACCGGCAGGTGCTGCTTTACCCCAGCCTCGATTACACGATGAGGGGGGAGACCATGGACACCTACGGGCAGAACTACTTCCTGTCAGCAGAGCGTGTTCAGTGGTACTTCGACAACTACTTCAACGAGAGCGATGACCGGGCGCAGGCTTCACCTGGGCTCGGACCCTTCAATGATGCGATGCCGGATACGTTGGTGATTGCGGCAGAATATGATCCGCTTTTCTCCGAGGCCGTCTCATACGTTGAGGCCATGAGGGCTGCGGGTTCCTCTGCTCACCTCCTTGTAGCCATGGGCATGATCCATGCTTTCGCCTTCTTCGAGACGATGGTGGCTGGCGAGGTCGATCGCCTCTACGAAGTCAGTGCGGACTTCCTAGCGGATGGGGAAGTGCCCAAGCAGTGGTGAAGGACACCCTCAAGCTGGTGGGCGGCGTTTTGGGACAGACGAGTGTTTACCACTATGATGTAACGGTTGCTTGAAGCGTGAGGCGCGGACAGTAACTGCAGGGCCTATAGCTCAGTTGGCTAGAGCGCCACGTTTACACCGTGGATGTCGGGGGTTCGAGTCCCTCTGGGCCCACCAGGGTTTTTCGTTGCAATGACGCGGATATCTCGGAAGTCCAAAATCCCATTTCAACACTCCCTATTCACATTGGTATTCAATATGCCGCCTCCACATCCGGTTTTCACGTGCCTAGTGCGCATCCAGTTTCAACGTTTCAGGGCGCCGTCCAAGCGTCACAGCGTGAAATGTATACGTGGGGACGAAGGGAGGCCCTGGGGTGCCTACCCCAGAGGCTCTCCTGTTCCCCACGCATACATTTCGTGAAACTGGAGGGGTGGTTGCGGTATTCCTAGGCGGGCTCGGCGTCGCAGACTGACTCCTGCGACGCGGCTGATCTTCGCTGGGTCGCCTTGGTCAGCATAGGTCGCCGGTAATTCGTCTCAACAATGGCGCCCTAGGTAGACATCGGCGACCTAGGGTGAGTGGAGCTGAAGACATCGGTGACCTTTGAGGGGGTGTACCGCTCCCTGTTTGCCACGTCTTCGCGCGCATATCGTCGAAGGTGTAACCCTGAGAACGAAGCCCATGGAGGATTGTCATGTCGAAGAAAACACTACTTGTGCCAGCGTTTCTGGTCTCAGCCGCACTGGGCGGATGTAGTTCTGCTGACACAAGGACAACGTAGAGCCAGAGTTCATCACCGCAAAGCATCAGCCAGCTGAACTCGGAGGCTCGCCAATCCGACGCTCCGACCACTCAGCAGCAAAGCGGTGCCGACGGCGTCGGAGTGTTCGACCTGACCGACGGCACCGTCTACTGAACAGCGGTGAGGAGATGCCGATCCTGGGAATCGGTACGTCCAACCTCTCTAACGCGCAGGCCGAGGAGTTGGTGTATCACGCCCTCGATGGTGGCTTCAAGCCGATCGATACCGCTCGCATCTAATCTATGGGAATGAGGCAGATGTTGGCTGCAGGATCGTCCGCACTGGTGTACCGCGCGAAGACATCTTCGTGACCACGAAGGTCTGGACGTCCGACTTCGGGAATGCGGCCGACACAATCTACGGGTCCCTAGAGCGCGGCGAGTGCTTCTCGGCTTTCTGATTTCGTCAGGGGCGGTGGAGGACAGTTTCGAGGAAGAGTCCGAGCACGTCTTCAGGTCTGCAACCAACCGCAATCTGCACTTCCGGCCAGGGCTCCCGATCGTGGTCAACTTGGACCGCTCGACGATCGACCAGCGTTTGACCTCTTCCGATGCCCGGTGCTAGTTCCACTTGGGTGGGGTGGGTTTCGAACGTGAACAACTCCGGAGCGACCAGAGCGCACACTGCTCCTGCGTCACCAATGATTGGGTTTGACCACGGCTGCCCGGTTGCCTCATCTACTGCCTCAAAGCCAAGCAGTTCACCCAGGGCATGAGCGACAGGATCGCCGCTTTGCTGCAAGTCTTCAATCTGCTTGTCACTTGCGCGAACCTGGAAGAAGACGTCCAGCCCGTACATGGTGAGCGGAACACCGGAGTTGAGGACGATGTGGGCCGCCTCGGGGTCGTGCCACACGTTGAACTCTGCTGCCGCAGTGGCATTGCCAATGCCAACCGCGCCGCCCATGAACACGATCCGCTCGATATGGTCCACCACCTCGGGATAGGTCCGCAGCAGTAGGGCAATGTTAGTTTGGGGGGCGAGGGCGACGATCGTTATGGGCTGATCTGAACTCATCAGAGTGGAGCGCAACAGCTCGATAGCGCCACAATCGTCCAGTTTCCGCCGCGAGGGTGGCAGACTCACGCTCCCTAGCCCCGACTCTCCGTGAACCTCAGACGCGGAACGTGCCTCTTCGATCAGAGGTCGGCGCGCGCCGATCGCAACGGGGATATCGGGTGCGTGGATGAGGTCGAGGACGCGTAGCGTGTTCTCACCAACTCGATCAACAGAGGTGTTTCCAGCCACACAGGAGATTGCCTTGATGGCGACCTGTGGATGGCGCGCGGCGAACATGATGGCCATCGCGTCATCGATTCCAGTGTCGACATCCAAGATAATGTTGTGCGTCATTGCGTCCTCGACCGTTCCCTAGATTGACTCTTGGGCAAATGATAGAGGATCTGGGGCTATGCGAGCATCGTGTAGTCGGTGTACCCCTCGGCCCCGCCACCGTAGAAGGCGCTGGGAATCGGAGTGTTGAAGGGACCGCCAGAACGGAGTCGGACGGGCAGGTCGGGATTGGCAATATAGAGAGTGCACCGAAGGAAATCATGTCGGCTGTCCCGTCCTCGATCAGTTCGAGGGCGTCCGGGCCGGTTGGGTTTCCGAACCCGGTGCGCGGGTTCAAGATAAAAGTGTTGGGCCAAGCCTTGCGCAGCTCCAGGGTGAGGTCGCGTTCTGACTGCTCGCCAATGTGGAGGTAGGCGAGGTCGAGCTCCCCCAGTTGCTCCACAAGAGGCACATATGTCGCGGCAGTGTCGGGGTCGTCAACAATATCGTTGATGGTTGAGCCGGGGGAGAGGCGGATCCCAGTCCTCTCTGCACCGATCTCGCTGGCCACAGCCCGGGCAACTTCGAGGGTGAAGCGACGGCGGTTCTCTGCTGACCCTCCCCACCTGTCGGTGCGCTGGTTCGCGTTCACGGAGAGGAACTGCTGGATGATGTAGCCGTTGGCGCCGTGGATTTCCACACCGTCGAACCCGGCGGCAATGGCATTCTTGGCGGCGTGGGCGAAGTCGGCAATGGTCGACTGTATCTCCGCCTCAGTTAGCTCATGGGGAGCCTCAAACTCCTGTAGTCCCTGAGGTGTGAAGATCTTGCCTTGAGGCTGCACAGCCGACGGCCCCTGGGGGACCATTCCTTCGGGCAGGGTCGCCCGGTGACCAATGCGACCCGCGTGCATGAGCTGAGCAAAAGTAACGCCCCCGGCCTCGTGAACGGCGGTTGTCACCTGCTTCCACGCTTCAACCTGCTCGGCTGAGTGAAGACCCGGCGTGTTCGTGTAGCCCTGTCCAACCGCAGAGGGCTGGATTCCCTCGGTGATGATCAGTCCCGCACCTGCGCGCTGTGCATAGTACTCCGCCATCAGGGGTGTGGCGAGGGCGCCCTCGGCTGTCGCGCGTGAACGCGTCATGGGTGCCATGGCGATGCGCTGTCGACTCGGGCAACCTGACGCAGGCCATCATCGGTGTTGCGCGACTCCACCGCGTCCTCGCGGGAACCCTGCTTCGCAAGGTGGGGCTGCACCCGTCCCAAGAGCTGGTCATGATGCGCCTGTGGGTGGAAGGACCGCAGCGTCAGGCTGACTTGGCCAAAATGCTTGGGACAGATTCGGCAACGATGACCCGCACAATCCAGCGTCTCGAGGCCGGAGGGTTCGTGCGTCGCGTTCCCTGTGAACATGACAGACGCGCAACCATAGTCGAAGCGACCCCTGCGAGCCTTGGTGCAAGGGAGGACGTTGAAGCATCGTGGCGGGAACTCGAGGACTGTGTGACCCGCGGCCTCAGTGAGGAGGAGCTCGCGTCCATGCTGCGTCTTCTCGGCAAGATGCAGTGCTCTCTGGCAGAGGCTATCGCGAAGTCCCGAGAGTTCACTGACTGACGGTCGCGCAACCGCGCTCCATCTGCCGTGCGCTGCTGTACGGCTAGGACGTCACGAGCAATCACTACCGGACATGACTGTCCGGTATGCGCTACGCTTCCACCGTGCTGACAAAACAGGGCGGTCTTCGCGTGGGTGTCAAGAACGCCACGCTTCGAGGTCGTCACCCATAGGGTTGATGTCTCCAACGCTGAGTCGGTAGCCGAGGTCGCAAGGGCTGCAGATGCCCTCGGACGTGTGAAGTCGGTAGTTCACACTGCGGGGCTATCCCCGGCGCAGGCATCGGCCGACGCAATCCTTCACGTTGACCTGCTTGGCGTTGCGCACACTCTGGATGAGTTTGGCAAAGTGATCGCCAAGGGAGGAGCGGGCATTGTGATTGCATCAATGTTGTTGCGGCGGTTCGTTCCGGAGTGCTCAAAGCTGGGCGCGAATAGGTACGGCCAGACACGCGCGAAAACGCGGCCGTTCCGCGGGCTACTATACTGGCGCGAGTGAACGAACAGGCTTCTCCAACTGCCGTCCGACCAGTACTTGTCGTTGACTTCGGCGCCCAGTACGCGCAACTTATCGCGAGGCGCGTCCGCGAGGCGGGTGTGTATTCCGAGATCGTTCCGCATTCGATCAGCGCGTCGGAGGTCGCCCGCATGCGACCCCTGGCAATTATCCTTTCCGGTGGCCCTTCCAGCGTGTATGCCGAGGACGCCCCGGCATTCGATGCGGGGATCCTCTCCTTGGGCATTCCGACGCTGGGGATTTGCTACGGGTTCCAAACCATGGCAACCGCGTTAGGTGGTGAGGTCGCCCGCACGGGGAAGCGTGAGTACGGTTCGACGCAGCTGACCTTATCTGGGGCCGCCGCGTCCTCGACCGTTTTCGCGGGCCAGCCAGAGAGTCAGATTGTTTGGATGAGCCACGGGGACTCTGTTAGCAAAGCTCCCGACGGTTTCGAAGTCCTTGCGTCCTCGGATGCCACCCCCGTGGCCGCATTCGCAGATGAGGAACGGGGACTCTACGGCGTGCAGTGGCACCCTGAGGTGGTGCACTCTGAGCAGGGTCAAGCCGTCCTCGAAGCATTCCTGCATGAGGCCGCGGGAATCGCACCCGAATGGAATCCCGACTCCATCATTGAGGAGCAGGTGGAACGGATCCGCGAGCAAGTTGGCGACGCCCAAGTAATTTGTGGGCTGTCTGGAGGGGTCGACTCCTCTGTCGCCGCCGCCCTCGTACAGAGGGCTGTGGGGGAGCAGCTCACCTGTGTCTTCGTCGACCACGGCCTGCTCCGCAAGGGTGAACGCCGCCAGGTTGAGGAGGATTACGTAAAGGCGATTGGAGTCCGGCTGGTCACGGTGGATGCGAGGGAGCAGTTCCTACGCCACCTCGAGGGCGTGACGGACCCTGAAGAAAAGCGCAAGATTATTGGCCGCGAGTTCATCCGAGTGTTTGAGGAAGCCGCGGCAAACCTCGTTGCCGAGTCGCGCCAAAACGTCGATTCTGAACCGATCAGGTACCTGGTTCAGGGAACCCTCTACCCGGACGTTGTCGAATCCGGTGGCGGTTCAGGTACGGCCAACATCAAGTCCCACCACAATGTTGGAGGCCTACCAGAAGATATGACATTCGAGCTGGTGGAGCCATTGCGTGCGCTGTTTAAGGATGAGGTGCGGGCGGTCGGGCGCGAGCTGGGGGTCCCCGAAGTGATTGTCTCGCGACAGCCATTCCCGGGTCCCGGCCTCGGCATCCGCATAATTGGCGAAGTGACTGAGGAGCGGCTCGAGATCCTCCGGGAAGCGGATGCGATTGCCCGCCAGGAGCTCACCGCAGCCGGCCTCGACGAAGAAATCTGGCAGTGCCCGGTTGTCCTGCTTGCTGACGTGCGGTCGGTTGGTGTGCAGGGGGATGGTCGCACGTATGGGCACCCGATCGTTCTGCGTCCGGTCTCTAGCGAGGATGCGATGACGGCGGACTGGACCGAGCTACCCGCCGAAGTAGTGCGGAAGATATCGAACCGCATCACGAATGAGGTGCCGCAGGTGAACCGTGTGGTCATTGATGTGACATCGAAGCCCCCGGCCACCATCGAGTGGGAGTAGAGCTCTCCAACGTGATCAACCGGGGGCGGCAGCTCGATCCTGCAATTGCGTGGTGTAATTGCACCATGAGCACTTCCTCAACGCAGCATGCCCCCACCGCGAAAACTACCTCCTACGTTGTGGGTGCCTACGCGGCATCCCCAGCCCACGGCACCTGGCACCCCGACCTCGAAGAGGAGTTCTACTCTGGACTGGCGGCCATGCCTCGCGTGAATGCCCTCGAAATCCCCTGGCTTGGACGTCTTCATCCCCACGATGACCGGTGGTTGCTGACCCACTTTCCCTCGCGATTCACGGCTGTCGTGACGGGCATTGGGAATGTTATGTCAACGGCGGACGAACTCGGCTTGGCATCCCCCGACGAGGACGCGCGCAACAAGGCGCTAGCCACCACGAAGCAACTTCTTGGTGACGTGCGGCGCTTCAATGATGAGGTCGGACGGCAGGTAGTGTCTGCGGTAGAGCTGCATTCAGCGCCGCGGGGAACCGGCACTGCTGACGCGCTTGCGGCCAGCCTTGCCGAGGTCGCCACGTGGGACTGGGACGGCGCGCAGCTCCTGGTTGAACACTGTGATGCGTTCATTTCCGGTCAGACTCCGGAGAAGGGATTCCTCAGGCTCGAGGACGAAATTGCGGCGATTCGCGCTTCGGGAGCCCCCGTCAAGATCAGCATGAACTGGGGGAGGTGCGCTATTGAACTACGCGGTGGGGATCAGGTCGCTGACCAGGTTGGCGAGGCCGCTGCCAGCGGGCTGCTGGATGGGATTATCTTCTCAGGCGCGGCAGATCGTGAGGGTGAGGCGGGATACGCGTGGATCGATGCCCACCACGCATTCCAGCGTTCGCCACAGCACCAGCTGGGAGACCCGACCTCGCTCTTGACTGAGGAGAGGGTTGCGGATGCGTTGCGTGCCGCACGATCTGCGGGCGACGCGAACGCTCCACAATGGTTGGGCGTCAAGGTCGGTTGGGCGCATCCCGCCGGCACGGTTGCTGAGCGTCTACAAATGGTCGCAGACGCCCTCGACGGGGTAGAACGGGCCAAGCGTTCATGACGTCGCGACGCGCGCTGGTGTCAGGCGCTTCCAGTGGGATTGGCCGCGCAACCGTGCGCGTGTTGGTTGCGGATGGCTGGGATGTTGTGGCAACTGCTAGGCGCACCGATCGCCTTGAAACCCTCGCGGAAGAAACCGGTTGTGAGGTCTTCACAGCGGATCTCACCAGGGACGAGGACGTTGCGGCCCTCGCAGAGTTTGCCGGATCCGCTGGGCTTGATGCTGTGGTGAATGTTGCGGGTGGCGCCCTCGGTGTTGATCGGATCGACGAGGCCGACACTGAGCGTTGGAAGCGCATGTTCGACATCAATGTGATGGCAACCCTGAACCTCACGCAGGCATGTTTGCCACTGGTTCGAAGGAATGGGGGAGGGTCACTGGTCTTCGTGACTTCCACAGCAGCACATGGCACCTACCCGGGAGGCGGTGGTTACGCCGCCGCGAAGCACGCAGAACGGCAGATCGCCACGACGCTGCGCCTCGAGTTGGCAGGCGAGCCGATCAGGGTCACGGAGATTGCTCCGGGCATGGTGAAAACCGAGGAGTTCTCCCTGGTGAGGTTAGGAGATGCTCGCGCTGCTGAGGATGTGTATGCGGGAGTTGAGGGGCCACTCGTTGCGAGCGACGTTGCGGAGGCAATTCGCTGGAGCCTCGACGCTCCGTTACACGTCAACGTGGATCTGATGGTGCTCCGCCCGGTTGCCCAGTCGACGAACACGGACGTGGTGCGCAGGCAGCTCGCGGTTAAGGATGCGGTGGGGCTCTAGAAACCATGTCGTCAGAGGGTATTTTCATACGGAATCTACCGGATTGTTCGAGTTGGAGAAAGATCGTACATTTCAGCGAGCGAGTTTGATCTTCTGGTCGTAGGGTTGAGTAGTGGGAGTGATTTTTGTGCTCCCTCAACGCTTGCCTACCTGGGCTGTGAACCAGCTTTTGGAGGATTCAAAATGGCAGAGAAAGCTGCTGAGTGGGAAAAGAAGGTCGTCGACGCTGAGAAGCATGCTTCGAAGGTCTACGAAGATGAGGTTGCTCGCCTTGAGAAGCAGGTTGAGCACACGGACAAGGCCGAGGCTCGCGAAGTAAAGCGCGTTGAGCGCGAAGTTGCTCTCGATGCGGCATTCGCAAAGCACCACATCGAGTACTTGGAGAAAGTAGTCCTTCACGAAGCCAAGCGTGTTGACCACGCCTACGCCGTTCTTGCTGAGAAGCAGGAGAAGGGCGAAAGCGACAAGGCCATTGAGTGCGCAGCAGAGCACGCAGTCAAGGTCGAGGACGACGCAGAGAAGCACATCGCCAAGGTCATCGAGCGTGTCGCGAAGCACCTGGAGCGTGACGCCAAGGCAGCAGCCTCACACGTTCTCAAGGGCTTGGACAAGCTTGGACTTGATGAGGAATACCTCGGCAAGGATGTGGAGGCTGACGCAGATCGTGTAGCCAAGGCTCTTGCCAAGGTTGTCGACAAGGCCGAGGCCTAAAGCAAGGAGTTACCGCCCGGGCAGCGAGGTCCCGGATGGTTGACATAGGAGGGTGGGCATCGACTTAGGTCGGTGTCCACCCTCTTCTTTCCGTGAGATCGCTTACTGGCGGGCACAGGCGACCCGAAACCTGGAACGCCCACGCGGTGGCTAGGGTTCGTGCGCTTATACTTTTTTCGCCGCAGGGCGCAGAAATGCGGGTTGTGTTCGGAGCCCCGGCGGTGGCCGCTGCACACGCGGGCTGAATCCAGCGAAAGGATCACGGAATGTTGCAAGGCGCTGACGTACTTTTGGCCTACATCAAGGACCAGGGAGTGCGCAATATTGACGTGCGCTTCTGCGATATCCCCGGCGTGATGCAACACTTCACTATTCCGGCGAAGTCTTTTGGGCCAGAGGTCTTCACAGAGGGCCTCAACTTCGACGGGTCGTCAATCACCGGGTTTCAAGAAGTTCACGAGTCGGACATGGTGTTGTTCCCCGATCCGGCGACCGCCTATGTGGACCCGTTCCGTGAGGTGAAGGCACTCAACATCGCGTGTTTTGTTCACGACCCAAAGACAGGTACTCCCTATTCTCGTGATCCACGCGCCATCGCGAGGAAGGCGCAGAAGTTCCTGATGTCAACAGGCATTGGTGACACCGCATACTTCGCCCCGGAGGCAGAGTTCTACATTTTTGATGACGTCAGGTTTGAGACAAAGCCTCAGTCCTCTTACTTCCACCTCGACTCGCACGGCGCATCGTGGAACACCGGACGTGAGGAGGAGGGGGGGAACCTGGGATACAAGACGCCATCGCAGGGTGGATATTTTCCGGTGGCCCCAACCGACCACTTTGATGATCTTCGCGACGACATCGTGGTTCACATGGAGAACGCAGGGTTGGAAGTTGAGCGTGCTCACCACGAAGTGGGGACGGCCGGACAGAGTGAGATCAACTGGAAGTTCGACACCCTGCTTAAGGCAGCTGATGACGCCATGACCTTCAAGTACCTGGTCAAGAACGCCGCAATGCAGGCTGGGAAGAGCGCGACGTTCATGCCTAAGCCTCTCTTTGGTGAGAACGGGTCTGGCATGCACGTTCACCAGTCAATCTGGAAGAACGGCAAACCGCTCTTCTATGACGAGGGCGGGTATGCGGGGCTGTCTGACATGGCCCGCTGGTATATTGGTGGGCTGCTGAAGCATGCGTCGTCCCTGCTTGCGTTCACGAACCCGACCGTGAACTCGTATCACCGTTTGGTCCCTGGTTACGAGGCTCCGACCTCGTTGGTTTACTCCCAGGGAAATAGGTCAGCAGCGATTCGCATTCCCATAACGGGGACGAACCCGAGGGCGAAGCGTGTTGAGTTTCGGTGTCCCGACGCGTCAGGGAACCCCTACCTAGCGTTCTCCGCAATGCTCCTAGCTGGCATCGATGGAATCCAGAATCAAATCGAGCCGCCTGCGCCAATCGATAAGGACCTCTATAACCTTGCGGACGAAGAGAAGGCGAAGATTGCCTCCGTGCCCGCGTCCCTTGGTGAGGCGCTTGATGCTCTGGAGAATGACTTCGAGTACTTACTGGCCGGGGATGTCTTCACCAGCGATCTGTTGCAGATGTGGGTTGATTTGAAGCGCGAAGAGATTCATTCGATTGGGACACGTCCTCACCCAATGGAGTTTGATCTGTACTACGCAATTTAGAGGTTCCGATTATGCAGTTGGGGGTCACTCAAACTTAAGTTTGAGCGACCCCCAACTGTGTCAGGCTGTGAAAGCTAGATCGAGGTTTGGCCGACTGGTCGCATTGGCCGACCAGTTGCGTCTAGGTCCCACTGGGTTCCGACCTCGGACGCCAGAATCAGTATGCCTTCAACTAGACCCCAAATCGCGGACACCCAGGACAGCAGGAATAACGACAAGACAGTTATCAGCAGCTGTGCGACTCCCTTACCCGTGTAACCCAGGTAGAAGTTGTGTACGCCGAACGAACCGAGCAGGATCCCAAAGAGACCTGCAGCCAGCTTGCTCTTCGTACTCCACGGCACCTCTTCAACTCGGACTTGTTCATAGGTTTGAGCCGGGAAGGGCTGATTGAACGGTTGGCCCGGCTGCTGGTGACCCTCCGTGTAGGGAGCGTTGGGTTGGCCAAAAGGTGCCCCGGCAGGCATTCCCTGCTGCGGAGGGGGAGGAACGCTCTGTCCAAAAGGTGGAATTTCAGACGCTGGTGGAGGGGTGAAATTCGTCTCGACCGACTCCTCGGCATAAACAACACCTTCGGGTGTCGCCAGAGGTGTGAATGCTGCGGTCTCATCCGCTACCACACTGTCTTGATCATCGGGTGAGAATCGTTCGCCCGGGTTCTTTTCACTCATTTTTCCCTGCTTTTCGTTGGTAGACGCGTATTTGATGTATGCAGCCTAGCCGGGAACGGCCTCTGGGCGCCATGGGGGAGCACCCCCAAAAAACCCCCAACAACGCGTAAGTTTCGTTTTGGTTACGAAGTAGCAGAATTGACAAGTCCAACCGGCGGATCGCCTGAAAGTCTACTACTTTAGGTGTGTTAGCGAAGTCGCCAGCCGAGCCCTCGTCCTCTATTGGTGCGTGCGGCGCGGCCTCGGACGACTACAAACAACTATCTGAAAGTAGTATTAATGCGTAAATCCGTATTTACCGGCGGCGCCGCAACCGCGGCGGCACTTGCACTTGTGCTGGGTGGCTGCTCCTCCGGTGGCACCACTACCGAACCCGAGTCGACCGATCAGAGCGGCGATGCTGGCGCTGTCGAAGCCACAGAAGGCGAACTGACCGTCTGGGTAGATGAGACCCGTGAAGCAGCCGTTACGGCTGCTGCTGAGCAGTTCACTGAAACAACAGGGACCAAGGTCAACCTTGTTCTCAAGAACTTTGATGAGATCCGGGCAGACTTCACCGCCCAGGTGCCTACAGGCAAGGGTCCGGACATCACCGTCGGCGCACATGACTGGTTGGGTGAACTAACCGCTAACGGCGTCGTAGCACCGATCGAACTCGGTGATAAGGCTGGCGAATTCGAGGATGCGTCCATCTCTGCATTCACCTTCGACGGCTCACTCTATGGCCTGCCGTACGCCATTGAGAACATCGCTCTGATCCGCAACGTTGCTCTCGCTCCTGAAGCACCCGCAACCTGGGAAGATGCAATGGCTGCCGCAGATGCTGCTGGCACCAAGTACAAGTTCCTCGTGCAGATGAATGGTGAAGAGGGCGACCCCTACACCTTCTACCCACTGCAGAGCTCCTTCGGATCAACCGTGTTCAAGCAGAACGATGACGGATCCTTTACAAATGAGCTGAACCTTGCAACTGGTGGCGACGAGTTCGCACAGTTCCTTGCAGACAACGGCCCCAAGGGAACCGATGTCTTCAACCAGGACCGCACATACGACATCGTTGTTGATGCATTTGCCAAGGGCGAGTCCCCGTTCCTGATCGGTGGCCCATGGATGCTTGATTCCTTCGGTGACGTCGAGCTGTCGGTTGACCCCGTTCCTTCTGCCGGTGGCGAGGCTGCCGCACCGTTCGCTGGTGTGCAGGGCTTCTACCTCTCCGCTCAGTCGAAGAACCCGCTTATTGCTACCGACTTCATGGTGAACTACCTGTCCACTGAAGAGGCGCAGCTTGCCATGTACGAGGCCGGTGGCCGTCCTCCGGCCCTGAAGGCTGCCGCTGAGGTTGCTGCTGAAGACCCAATCACCGCTGGCTTTATCGCGGCTGGTGCCGACGCACAGCCAATGCCTTCCATTCCTGAAATGGCTGCGGTGTGGACCCCTTGGGGCCGTACCGAAGCTCAGATCATTGCTGGCTCAGTTGATCCAGCAGAGGCATGGGCGAAGATGATCACCGACATCCAGGCTGAGATCGGCTAATTACACTCATTGGTCTGCTCGGGACTCGGTGTGACCTGCAGACTTGAGGCCTGAATGTGAGGCGCGGAGGAGAAACCCTTCGCGCCTCACTCATGGGCCACCGAACAAGGCGCGTCCCTAGTGTTCATCGGGCCCGACGAACCCTTTGCGACTATCATTATCTTGTAATCTACAACTTGGTCAGTGCCAGCTTTGCCGGACCTGAGCCATGAGTATTCAGTAAAGACGCTGAATTATGGAGGAACTATGGGCACTGTCCCAACGTCGGAGGCGGCGGCTGCATTGGAACTGGACGAAGTCCGCGATGCCAAGAAGAGCCGTTTTCGCCTTCCACCTAAAGATCCAGATGTAAACCGTTGGGGTCCGGGCTTTGTAGTGAAGCTGATCCTGATGGCGCTTGTAAACGCCTTTGGCGCTTACGTGATCTTTGTGAGTTTCACAAAGGATTCATGGGGTATTTTTGCCGCAATGCTGGCCCTCGTGCTTTTCGCCGACTGGGTCTATTTTTCCGGTCGAACAATCCCGCTGAAGTACATTCTGCCCGGCCTCGCATTCTTATTGGTGTTCCAGATCTACACGATCTTCTACACCGTGTATGTGTCATTCACGAACTACGGTGATGGCCACAACTCCACCAAGAGCGCCGCCATTTCGGCCCTACTTATGCAGAATGAGAACAGAGTTCCGGATTCGGCGACATACCCGCTGAAGGTCATTCAGGATGGTGGAGAGTTGGGCTTCGCCGTCTATGAGGACGGAGAGGTCTTGATCGGAACACCGGACAACCCCCTCCATGTCGAACCTAATGCTGTCGCATCGGATGGGCAGATAACTGAGGTTCCCGGGTGGGAGATCCTTACCATGAATCAGATGGTGCAGCAGCAGCAGGAAGTCTTCTCTGTGCGAGTCCCGGTCAGTGATGACGTCAATGAGGGGGCGATCAGAACCTCAGACGGTTCAACAGGCTACGTTGCACGGTCCTCTTTGGAATGGGATCCAGATGCTGGCACGATGACGAATATTGACACGGGGGTCGTCTACACGGACAACGGACGCGGCCAGTTCGAGTCCTCTGATGGTCAGACACTCTCCGTCGGATGGCGCGTGGGCATCGGCTTTGAGAACTACACGAAGGCCTTCGGCGACTCGAAGTTCTCCGGGTACTTCTACCAGGTTCTGTGGTGGACCTTCGCCCAGTCACTCCTTTCTGTGGCACTGACCTTCCTGCTGGGACTCTTCCTTGCTATCACGTTCGATAAGAAGATCCGGGGTCAGAAGATCTATAGGACCCTGATGATCTTGCCCTACGCAATTCCAGGGTTCATATCGGCCCTGATCTTTGCCGGCATGTTCAACAGATCGTATGGCTTCATCAACCAGGTACTCCTGGGCGGCGCACAGATACCCTGGCTGCAGGATCCTTGGCTCGCCAAGTTTGCCATTCTGTTCGTCAACCTGTGGCTCGGTTTCCCCTACATGTTCTTGATCGCCACGGGCGCATTGCAGTCGGTGCCAGAGGATGTCACTGAGGCCGCAAAGATTGATGGGGCCAGTGCCTGGCGGCAGTGGCGTTCGATCAAGATGCCGCTGGTTTTGATCGCGACGGCTCCTTTGCTTATCTCGTCCTTCGCATTCAACTTCAATAACTTCACGTTGATCTACATGTTGACGGGGGGTGGGCCATCCTTCGGCAATCCATCGGTCCCCCTTGGGCACACGGACATTTTGATCACGATGGTCTACAAGATGTCGGGTATCGATGGCGGGGCAACAAAGGACTTCGGACTTGCCTCAGCACTCTCGATCCTGATCTTCGTGATCGTCGGTACGATTTCTGCGATTGCCTTCCGCCAGACGCGCAAGCTTGAGGAGATGATGTGAAATGGCTACAAAAGCAACCATAGAGACTCCCAAACTGGACGCAGATGACCAACCTGTGCAGAACAAGCACTCCTTAGGTCACTGGGTTCGGGAATACGGCTGGCGCCACCTGGTGGGCGTAATTATCGTGATCTACGCGCTGGTGCCCATCGTCTACATCCTCTCGGCTTCCCTCAACCCCGGGGGTACGCTGACAGGATCGAATCAGCTGTTCCAAACGATAGATTTCTCCAACTACCAGAATCTGTCATCCACCATGTTCTGGCATTGGATGGGGAACTCACTAGTCATTGCGATTTCGGTGTCGGTTGGTACCGTGCTAATGGCCGCGGCCGCAGCGTACGCGTTCTCAAGATTCCGCTTCACAGGACGTCGTTTTGGCCTCACGGCACTACTTATCATCCAGATGTTTCCGCAGATGCTGGCATTCGTTGCCATCTTCCTGTTGCTTTTGAGTCTGGGTGACGTGGTTCCGTTCCTGGGTGTGAACTCCACTCTCGCCCTAATTGCGGTTTACCTCGGTGGGGCACTGGGTGTTAACACCTTCCTGCTCTATGGGTTCTTCAACACGATTCCAAAAGAGTTGGATGAGGCAGCGAAGATTGACGGGCTATCTCACGGGCAGATCTACTGGCAGATCATTCTGCGCCTGTGTGCGCCGATTCTGTCGGTGGTGGCCCTGCTTTCGTTCATCTCCACTTTTGGAGAGTTCGTTATTGCGCGCGTCATCCTGCAACAGGAGCAGAACTGGACGGTTGCTATCGGGCTGTATTCCTGGGTCGCTAGCCGTTTGGATGCTAACTGGGGTCAGTTTGCAGCTGGAGCAATCATTGCGACCATTCCTGTTCTTACGCTGTTCCTGTTCTTGCAGAAGTACATTGTTGGCGGTTTGACCGCTGGCGCAGTGAAGGGATAGGCCTAGAAGCGATTACCGCCACAGGTGTGGAAAAGCCCTCCGGAATGGAGGGCTTTTCTGCGCCTGCAGCGTTTTTCTGTGCCTGCGAGGCTTCTCTGCGCCTGCAGCGCAGTGGGGAAGGCGTACCACGTTTCGCCGCACAAGTCGTCGGCTTTTCCGCGCCTGCAGCGCAGTGGCTCCAAGGCGTGCGCACAATCTGAACTGCGGCACCATGGTTACTGCGCTCGGTGCTTGGTGCGTCGTGGTTGGCCTGCTTCCCGTTGCCGGTCCGTTCTCCCGTTGTCGGGTTCCTCTGCCGCGATTTCCCGGCCGTTTCTTCCGTTGTCTGCCGGTTCTCTCCGTTGTCTGCCGTTTCTTCCGTTGTCTGGTGCTTGTGCCGTGATTGCCCGGCCACTTCCCGTTGTTCGGGCGCTTCCGCACCACATCCTGGCGTCGTTAGCGAGCTGGTTACGCCATAGGGAGCTGGCTAGGCTTGCATAACGGTGTAATGCAGGGCCAAACTGGGCCTATCCGGCTCGGTATGTCCTAAGTAGCTGCGTAACAGCTGGGTCTGTCCCAGGGCGGTCGGTCCAGGGGGCCGGTGCTGGGGAGGTTGGTCTCGTGTTACTGGTCGGAGAGGACAACCCAGCCAGGATCAGCCCAAAGGCAACACTTCCCGTTTTGTCGGAGGTCGAAGCTACAGTTCGACTATGGAGATTGAGATGGGCGGACACGCGGGAGCAACAGGCGCAACAGGTGCGGGGAAGGGCTCCACAATGGAGGGGTTCTCTGCGCCTGTACAGGCGTGGTTCCAGGGTGCGTTCAGGGCTCCAACATCCGCGCAGATCGAAGCCTGGGAGGCGATTCGTAGCGGCGCGAACGCCCTCGTGATTGCGCCGACCGGATCTGGAAAGACCCTGGCCGCTTTCCTTTGGGCGATCGATCGCCTGGCTCGGGAGAAAGGTGCAAAGGTCCCGCGGCCTGGACCTGCCGCCGACCCTGTGTCGAAGCCTCGGCATGATGAGCCTTCCGAGGGCGTGAGGGTCTTGTATATATCTCCGCTCAAGGCGCTGGGTGTCGACGTTGAACGAAATCTGCGCGCGCCCCTCGTTGGCATCACTGAGGCATGTATTGCAGCAGGTGACGTAGCTCCAGACATATCCGTCGGCGTGCGCTCAGGTGACACGACATCTTCGGAGCGTCGCAGACTAGCCTCCCACCCACCCGACATTCTCATCACCACGCCGGAGTCCCTCTACCTGATGTTGACAGGTAAGACCGCCGCAACGCTCAGGTCCGTGGACACCGTCATAGTTGATGAGGTTCACGCCCTCGCCGGGAACAAGAGGGGCGCTCACCTTGCCCTGTCATTAGAGCGCCTCGATTCACTGCTTCCTCAGCCCGCACAACGGATAGGCTTGTCAGCCACCGTCGAACCCGCATCTGAGGTTGCGCGGTTTCTGGGCGGGACTGCCCCTGTGACGGTGGTGCGTCCCCCAACCGAGAAGCGGTTTGACATAGCCGTGGAAGTGCCAGTGGAGGACATGACTAACCCTCCGGTTATCCAAGCAGAAATGACTAATGCCAACAGCTCCCCGGATGAGCATCGTCTGGGCTCGATGTGGCCGGCTATTGAGAACTCCCTCTATCAGCGCATCATTGCGGCTTCATCTACCATCGTTTTCACGAACTCCCGGCGACTGGCAGAACGACTGACCGCGCGTCTCAATCAGATCCATGGGGACGATCAGCCCGTCCTTGCTCGCGCACACCACGGGTCCGTTTCAAAGGAGACTCGGGCCCAGGTTGAAGAGGACCTGAAGTCTGGAGCACTGCGATGTGTGGTCGCCACCGCCTCCCTCGAACTAGGCATTGATATGGGCGAGGTCGATTTGGTCGTGCAGATTGATCCACCGCCTTCCGTTTCTGCCGGGCTGCAACGAATGGGGCGTTCGGGCCACCAGGTTGGGGGTGCGTCACGCGCAGTGTTCTACCCGACCCACCGGTCGAAGTTGCTAGAGACCGCCGTCATTGCTCAACGCATGATGGGTGGGGAGATAGAGACCCTAAAGGTGCTCTCTAATCCACTCGACGTGCTAGCCCAGCAGACAGTTGCTCAGGCAGTGGGTGGAACCCTGAATGTGGATGACTGGTTTACCGCAGTGCGTCGCTCCGCACCCTTTGCGAACCTGCCCAGATCCGCCTACGTTTCCGTCCTCGACCTGGTTTCTGGACGGTATCCGTCGACCGAGTTTGCATCTCTTAGAGCACGTGTTGACTGGGACCGCACCTCGAACACCCTGACGGCGCGACCCGGTGCGCAGCGGCTGGCGGTCACTAATGGAGGCACGATACCTGACCGCGGGCTTTACCGTGTCGTTGCCGGATCAGCCGATGCGGGTGGAACGCGCGTTGGTGAGCTTGATGAAGAAATGGTCTACGAAACTCGGATTGGCGAGGTCTTTACGCTGGGAACAACGCCGTGGAGGGTCCGCCAGATAACCAAGGATACCGTCGAGGTCGAACCCGCATTTGGTGTCGTTGCGAAGATGCCCTTTTGGCGCGGTGATTCGCCGGTTCGGCCCGTAGAGGTGGGGATTGCCCTGGGGGAGTTGGCCGCACGCTTCTCGCGTAGCGGCAGGGATGAGACCGATGTGGCTTCCGCATTGGCAGACGCTGGATTTGACGGGTTCGCGACGGCAAACACGCTTGCTTACTTGGCAGAGCAGAAGCAGGCAACGGGATACCTGCCTGGTTCCACAACCTTCGTAGTGGAGCGAACTCATGACGATGTTGGCGACTGGCTTCTGATACTGGAGTCTCCTCTGGGGTTGGCCGTCCATGCCCCATGGGCACTTGCGATCAATGCCCGTCTGCGCGACCAGTGGGGCCTTGAAGGGAAGGCGGTTCCCAGCAATGACGGGATCATCGTCCGTATGCCAGATAAGGATGAACTTGACGGCCCGGACTGGCTCCCCGCTTCAGTGTCTGAAGCCGGTGCCCGTTCGAGCACGGATGACACCAGCATGCTGACAGCTGCGGGAGTTTTCCTGTTCGACCCTGAAGAGATCGCCCAAACTGTTCAAAGGGAAGTGGAGAACTCCGCGATATTTGCTTCACGCTTCCGTGAAGCGGCTTCTCGCGCACTGATCCTCGGAAGTTCCAAACCCGGGAAGCGCTCACCGCTGTGGCAGCAACGGCTGCGGGCCTCATCGCTGCTTGAAGTTGCCGCAAAGCACCAGGATTTTCCCATCATTCTTGAGGCAATGCGTGAAGTACTCCAAGACGTTTACGATGTCGGGGCGCTAACGCAGACGATGGTCGACATCACCCAGCGGGTGACCACCATCGTGGAAGTAGAGACGGAGACTCCGTCGCCTTTTGCCCGCTCCCTTCTGTTCGGTTACGTCGGTGAGTTCATGTATCAGGGGGACACACCGATTGGTGAGCGTCGGCTTGCGGCGCTCAGTGTGGACCCAAAGGTCCTGCGCGAACTGCTGGGAGACGTGCCGCTCGCTGAGCTGTTTGAGGTGGATGCGGTTACAGAAGTTGAGGCTGAGCTGCAACGCACCAAGGATGGCTGGCAGGCACGTGGTGAGGACGGGTTAGTGGACCTGCTGCGTGCTCTTGGACCCTTAACCGTAGAGGAGGTTGGGGTCCGGCTTGGGCCATCGGACCGCGATTCGAGGTCGATTGACGACCTAATTGCCTCGGCAATCGCGGGAAGGAAGCTGTTTGAGACTCGGATGGCAGCCACCAGCTACCTGGCTGCCATTGAGGATGCGGGGCTTCTCACCGCCTCATGTGGGGCGGTTGCTCCACCCGGGGTCCCAGCGGCCTTCATGGAGGTGCCGGATAGTCCCGTTCAGCAGTTGATAGCACGTCACATGGCCTCAAATGGGCCACTGCGCGCCTTGGACATTGCTCAGCGCTTCGGTATTTCTCCGGTGACGGTACTGACGGCTCTGCGGGAGTTGGAGGACCGAGGTGTGGTGGACTCTGGCCTCTTCCTGCCCGAAGAGTTGGCGGATGCCCGGGCTGTGGCGCCCGGTGATGTTCAGTGGTTGGCCAGGTCTGTTCTTGAAAGGATACGGAGCCGATCTCTTGCCATACTCCGCGGTTCGGTAGAGCCAGTTTCCACTTCAACATTCGCCTGCTTTCTCACCAAATGGCAGTACTGCGGACAGCGACTGAATGGAGTTGACGGGGTGTATACGGCGCTTGAGCAACTAAATGGGGTTGAAATGCCAGCGTCGACTTGGGAGACGCTGGTGTTGCCGGCACGGGTGGCTGACTACGAACCTTCTATGCTCGATGAGCTTGTCACCAACGGTGAGATTCGGTGGGTGGGCAGCGGAGCCATAGGTGCGAGGGACGGGTGGGTGAGGTTCTTTGCCGCAGGTGCACAGGTTCGCCACACCCCGGCCGAAGATTCACACCGAACGGAGTTGGAGCAGGCGATCCTCGATGAGCTTGCCTCTCGAGGTGCACTGTTTGCCGGTGCACTGCTTGACGGGTTGGGCGGCAGGGGCCTTAGCACCGCGGCTGCCGAACTTGCCGATGCCATTTGGTCACTGGTTTGGGAAGGACTGGTGACTTCTGATTCGGTTGCGGCGTTGCGGGCACGTAGCAGGGGAGGGCGAGGCGTGCAGAAGACGCAGAGAGTCCGCCCTCGTGGCAGGGCTTTGACAAGGCGCAACCTTGTGGGACTCTCCCGAGCTAGGAGTGGCTCCGCGGGGCAACGCGGTGGGAATGCTGGCCCGATCGAACCCTCCTTGAGCGGAAGATGGTCACTGACCGAAGAGCAAGGCCTAGGCGAAACGACCGATGGTGCTGCAACTTCCTGGGCGGTGGAGATGCTGGAAAGGTACGGCATTGTCACAAGGGGTGCCGTCAGGGCGGAGCAGTTCCCCGGTGGTTTTGCTCAGGCTTACCGGCTCTACTCCGACTTTGAGATGGCGGGTACCGCAAGGCGAGGCTACTTCGTGCAGGGGCTTGGCGGAGCTCAGTTTGCTGCAACAGGCGCGGTCGATCAGCTGCGTGCCACCGACGACGACCTTCGTCTGGAGTCACGTCACCATGTCGCGGTGGCGCTAGCGGCGACGGACCCCGCGAATCCGTATGGCGCAGCGCTAGAGTGGCCCGAGGTGCTGGGTGAAGGTGGCGACCCGAAGCGTAACCCCGGCGCCATAGTGGTGATGGTTGACGGGAAACCCGTGTTCTACCTAGAGCGGGGCGGGAGGACAGCTCTATCGGATCCCTCTGCACCCGATTTGGTACGAGAAGTGGGAGCAAAGGAACTTGTTAGGACTGTACGACGGGGTGATTTGGCTACCTTTACCATCGAGAAGGTGAATGGGAAGCCGGTCCGGCAGAGTGAATGGCTGCAGGATCTGGCGAATGCAGGTTTCGCTGAGGTACCTCGCGGTGTCACTTTGCGGCGCAGAATCCACTAGGACGCCGGGTTCACTACAGACAGGAGGGCGATGAGGTATGCCAGAGGGCGACAGCGCGTATCGGGTTGCCACCCAGTTGGGTAGAGCGCTACAGGGAGGGCCTCTAACACAGTTTGAACTGCGAACGACTGCCTTGGCGACCGCAGACCTAACTGGTGAGACTGTGGAGTCTGTGGAACCCTTTGGAAAACACATCTTCATTCGCATTGGACCCTGGTCCCTGCACTCACATATGTTTATGGACGGGACGTGGCACATTTACCGTCCAGGAGCAAGGTGGCGGCGCCCAGCCCACCAAGCACGCATTGTCCTCGCAACTGACTCCGCGCAGACGGTGGGTTTCAGAGTCGCTCAAATCCGCCTCCTGCGCACGGCGGACGAACCCTCTGTGATTGGGCACCTGGGGCCCGACCCACTCAAGCGCGAGTGGGAGAGCGGAGGGTGCGCGCTTGCGGCAGCAAACATCGCAGCAGATGACCGCCCCATCCACGTCGCACTGCTTGATCAGACCAACGTCGCTGGCTTTGGGAACGAGTACGCCAATGAGATCTGCTTCCTCATGGGGGTCGACCCTGCCACACCTTCTTGCGACGTCGATGCTTTGGGTTTCATGAAGCTCGGAGCTCGCCTGATTCGCGCCAACCGTAACAGGGTAGAACGCACGACAACTGGCAACACCCGTCCGGGCGGACGCCTACACATCTATGGCAAGGCTGGGCGTCCTTGCTCACGCTGCGGAGAAACCGTCCTCTTCACCCGACTCGGGGCGGACCCCAGCAGGGGCCGGCACGTCTACTGGTGCCCTGTCTGCCAGCCTCGTGCCATCTGAAGCCCAGAGCCCGGAGGCTCCACGGCGGTGGGTTCCCACCAGATTGGTGTCGACGACCCCAATGCACTGAAACAGGGAGTAGCAGATCCGGGGGCCAACAAACACGAAGCCTCTAGCCTTCAGCGCCCGCGCCAATGCCGCTGATTCAGGTGACTCAAGTGGCACTTCATCTTGATTCATTGGTCGGGGAGTATCGGTTGGCTGAAAGCTCCACACCAACTCTGCAAGTCCGACATCCCAGTCCTGAAGAACCTGGGCATTGTTCACAATTGCCCGTAGCTTCCGACCGTTGCGGATTATCTGTGGGTTTACTACAAGTGCATCAACTTCCGCACCCGAAAGGCGTGCTACTTCTACCGGATCAAGGCCGCACATAAGGTCAGCCAGTGCATCAGCACGTCCCAGCGTGGATCCCCAGAATAGCCCAGCCTGAAGGATTAGCAGGGAAAGGATACGGAAGACCTGGGCATCTTCCCACTTAGGCACGCCCCACTCGTCGTCGTAGTACCGCGTCATTGCTTCAGTACGCATTGCCCACCGTGGACGCACCAACCCGTCCTCACCAACCACAACATCGCTCTGCCGACTCTGGCTCGCGCTGATTTCCCCCTGATCGATCCGCCCGAGGACTGCCGAGCCGGAGGCCTTTAGCCTAAGGATCCCACCTACTTGTTGCTCCACGAAACTGTCCCCCTTTGCCACATGTTCTCTTCTTCCCTGAGACCTCTCCACTACCGCGGGATGGCCCCATCACCGGATACCCGTAGCTTCGCCGGTGAGGGTTCTACCCCGCTCGCCCAAGAAAAGCTACTGTGGATATCGCCGAGAACACGACTCTGTGGAAGTGAGGGCAGATGACAACCGAACAGCTCACCTCGATTGCCATGCTGAAGACTGGGAGCCCCCATTCTTCGGGAGTTTTTGCGGTTCGGGAGGGGCTTGCACTGCCCACCCCTCGCGGGCGGGACATCCTTGTCCAGGTACGTTCTGTATCCGTGAACCCCATAGATTGTCGAATTCGCCGCGGTGAGAGCACCGGACCCGAAAGTGGCGTCCTCGGCTTCGATGCGGCCGGAGTTGTGACCGCCGTGGGGGCAACTACTCGCCTGTTTGGCGTTGGTGACCACGTGTACTATGCCGGCCAAATAGACCGTTCTGGAGCCAACACGAACCTGCAGGTCGTTGATGAGCGAATCGTCGGGCACAAGCCAAAGAATGTGTCATTTGCCGAGGCCGCTGCACTTCCGCTCACCGCCTTGACTGCCTGGGAGGGCCTCTTCGACAAACTTCGACTGAACTCGGCTTCTGCGGGCACACTGCTCGTTCTCGGGGGTGGGGGTGGGGTTGGTTCCATGGTTATTCAACTGGCCCACGCACTCACGGATGTGCGGGTCATTGCTTCGGCTTCTCGCTCGGAGACTAGACGATGGGTGAAGGAACTTGGAGCGCACACCGTTGTGAACCACTCGTCTGAGAACCTCGAAGAGGAGATTCGCCGCGCAGCGCCAGCCGGTGTTGACTACGTGTTCTCCACGCACTCGGCCGGGATTCTTCCTCTCCTAGCGCGAGTCATGAATCCCTTCGGTCAGATTGTTGCGATCGACTCAGCACCCGAGGACGACTTCCAAGTCCTGAAACCAAAGGCCCTAACCTGGCACTGGGAGAACGTGTTCGCGCGAGCTGTGCATGGCGCCCTCGACATCACCAATCAGCACCGAGTCCTAGATGCTGTCGCCGACCTGGTCGAGGCGCGCAAGATCCGCCCGACCATGACGCAGGTTTTCCAGGGGGTAACCGTTGCAAATCTTCGCGAGGCTCACAGGCGCCTCGAGCTTGGCCACACAGCGGGCAAGATCGTCCTCGTTCGCGACGATGTGCCAGAAAGCGGATTGCTCCCGCGTGGCTTCAAAGTAGAGTGACCAAGGCTGGCAGCCCCGGTTTGTGAGACACACGTCCGGGCAGCGAGCGGCTGGGCTAGAGTCGTTCCGTGATGAAGATGCTAAGCAATGACTGGTGGTTGACCTAAACGGTCGCCAGTTGTTGACGGCCGCCCAAGAGAGGCAGGCTATGCAATCTGAGGGCGGCGAACCCGGGAAACCAGGTTTAACCCGGAAGGAAGGACGCCCCCCATGGAAGCGACCACTACGACTGACGAAACGACGTCTGCCCTGCCTAGTGCAGTTACAGAACTGCTGGATCCGACCTCGGATAAGCCGGTGGCAATTATTCGCCGCCAGGATGACGATGTCGCCATGGTGCTTACCGGCGCGGTGGGAAGCGCAGAGCTTCTCGCGGACATTCCTTTGGAGGGCGGCGACGTCCTTGCGCTGATTCCCTTCCACCAGATCCGGGAGAGAGGCTGGGAGGCGCTTGCGGGTGAGGAGGCGCTGCTCTACTTGCAGGTCACATCCCGTTGGGAAGTTCCCCTTGAGGCCCTGTTGGGGGCCATTCCGTCGTCACCGCCACCGACAGAAGACATTGGGTTCGCGGTCTCCGATGAGGAGTACGCGGATGAGGTCGGGCGGATAATCGCAGATGAGATCGGTCGGGGGGAGGGCGCAAACTTCGTAATTCGCCGTGACTACCGGGCACATACTGACGCTCCGGCGCGCGAAGCAGTGATGTCGTGGTTGCACGCGCTTCTCAGTTTCGAAGCGGGGTCCTACTGGACTTTCGCCTGGGTCGGGGGTGGGGTTGCGTGTGCGGGAGCGTCCCCCGAACGCCACGTCTCAGCCGAGGACGGAACCGTCCTCATGAACCCCATTTCGGGGACATACCGCCACCAGCCAGACGTGCCGACTGTGGAAGCCCTGCTGGAGTTCCTCGGGAACCGTAAGGAGTCTGAGGAGCTGGTCATGGTCGTCGACGAAGAGCTGAAGATGATGTCGGCAGTCTGCCCGGACGGCGGTGTCATGCGCGGCCCCTACCTGAAGCCGATGACGCGCCTCACCCACACCGAGTACCTCCTTGAGGGAAGGTCGGACCTGGATCCCCGTGAGATCCTGAAGTCCACCATGTTTGCGCCAACGGTGATTGGGTCGCCCATGGAGAGTGCGTGCCGGGTGATTGCCCGCCACGAGACCAGCCCGCGTGGGTACTATTCGGGCGTCCTCGCGCTGTTTGAGTCCTCGCCAACGGGATACCGCCTGGACGCCCCAATACTGTTGCGAACTGCGTTTATTGATGAGGCCGGCGACATCACCCTATCCGCTGGCGCCACTCTGGTACGTCATTCGGATCCGCTCAGCGAAGCGCATGAGACTCGCGCCAAGGCCAGCGGAATGCTCACGGCATTGGGACTTTTGCCGAGGGCGGAGCGCACAGCAACCCCGTCCGCGCCGCAGTCATCATCTCCCACGGCCCACATGGTGGATTTGCCGCAGGTTCAGGCCGCGCTCGCCGACCGCAACCGCGACTTGGCCCCGTTCTGGAGGGACGCGCAGACGTCACGCGGTTCGCTCTCGGGGTCTGCCCTACTTGTGGACTGCGGTGACGACTTCAACCAAATGCTTGCCCACCAGCTTCGTCACCTCGGTCTTGATGCCAACATCGCCTCTTGGAAGGACGTGTCCGGCACAGAGGACGTCGACCTCGTCGTTTTTGGTCCAGGCCCCGGTGACCCAACAGATCTTCACGACCCGCGTGTCGCACGCGTGAGGCAGCTACTTCAGTCCCGTATCGAAGCAGGCAAGCCGACGGTCGCGGTTTGCCTTTCCCACCAGATTCTCTCAACTCTGGCTGGGCTTCCCATTGAGGTTCTTCCAGAGTCGCGCCAGGGCCTGCCGTTGCGTGTGAAAATCCTTGGAAATGAAGGGCTCATCGGCTTCTACAACACATTCGCTGCGGTGGCTGAGGACGGAAGCATGACTCCCGCCCTCGACCTCGTTGTGGAGGCGGATCCGGAGACAAACGTGGTCAACGCCCTCGTCGGAGATCACGTGGTTAGTGTTCAGGGGCATCTTGAGTCGGTGCTGTCGTACGATGGCTTTGATGCACTGGCGGCAGTTGTGGAGCGCGCGCTTAGGTAGGCTGGGACAAAGAGGCCGCCAGGTTTGCAGAGCAGTGCGGACTCGGCAGGCGTGCGGGCTATTGCGAAAAGGGTGGAAGCGTGGCGAGATGCTAGATGTCGGCACAATAGCGCAGTGGATGCTGGAATGGTATCCACCGACAACCGCGGAATCTTGGGATCGTGTCGGGCTGATCGCCGGATCCCGCGCCACCCCGGTTACCCGCGTCCTCTTGGCGATTGACCCTGTCGAGGTCGTCGCAGAGCAGGCAGTTCAGCTCGGGGCGCAGATGCTTATCACCCACCATCCCCTTTACTTGCGTGGGACTTCATTCGTGTCCGAGGACGATGCCAAGGGAAGATTCATATCAGGTCTGATCAGGACAAACACGGCACTGCTCAACGCCCATACCAATGCGGATGTCGCATCTAGCGGAGTAGGCCAGGCTCTGGCCGATCTGGTCGGAGTTGCAGATACCGTGCCGATGGTGCCCTCTTCGGATGACCCCAGTATCGGTCTGGGCCGCATCGGGAGACTCTCTTCCCCGATACGGTTGAGGGATTTTGCGATCGTCGTGGCGGGCGCTCTACCTGCGGGCCCAAATGGGATTCTGGTGGGTGGGGATCCAGACCGCATGGTTTCTACGGTGGCTGTCTCAGGGGGATCAGGGGATTCCTTCCTTGAGTTGGCAGGGGACCTGGGTGCCGATGTTTACGTCACTGCTGACCTTCGACACCATCCCGCCTCGGAGCACCTGGAGGACGGCGGTCCGGCGCTGATCTGTGGGTCCCACTGGGCTACAGAATGGCCGTGGCTTCCCGTCCTCGCCGGTGCGCTAGAAGAGCGGGCGGCAGCTCAGGGCGAGCAGCTGGAAGTTGTCGTATCCCAAATCTGTACAGAACCATGGTTCGAACATCTCACCACGACGGGTTCCACTGCGGACCTTGCCACGGTGCCTAGCGAAGGGACACGAGCGTGAAAGTAACCCATGAGGACCAGTTGACACTGCTGGAACTGCAGGAAACAGACCTGCAGATTTCAAGGCTGGGACACCGGATTCAGTCGAACCCACTGCACGAAAAATTGCGTGAGCTAACGGGGCGGGCGGGAGACTTACATCGATCTGTGATTGCGCAGTCGGCAAATCTTGGCGACCGCCAGCGCAAGATTGATGATGTTGAGACTGAGGTCGCGAAGGTGGAACAGCGACGCTTGGTTCAGCAGCAGCGGCTTGACTCGGGCAAAGTCGGTATCCGTGACATGAGCGCGGTGGAGCATGAGATCAAGAAGATCGTTGAACGTCGCGATCAGTTGGAGCTGGAGGTCTTGGAGCTTCAAGAGGACTACGAGAAGCATGAGGAGTTTCTGGCGAAGACCGAAGCAGCAGTTCGGGCACTAGGTGAGGATGAGGCGAAGACAAGGGATCAGCTCGCCGTGGACCTTGCGGAGCCAGCTGCTGAACTCGCGCTGGCTGAGGCGAAGGCAACGGGGCTTCGCGCATTGCTTCCAGACTCGGTGCTGGACGAGTATGACCACCTCCGGGGACGTTTGGGCGTTCTGGTGGTGTTGCGTTTCGAGGAGGGGCGGTTGGTGAACGCTCCCTTGGAGTTGAGCCACGCGGAGTTGGCGGCTCTAATCCGCGCTCCCAAGGATGAGCTGTGGGAGGCGGAGGATTCGGGGTACTTGGTGGTGCGGGTCTAGCCGCACACAGCTCGGCTGTCTCGACGCGTCGAGTCCCCCCACCAGCACTTCGCACCGCCTACCCCGGCGGCTCCAGACCTTCCGGCGCGCTGTCACCGCGTGCAAACCGTGGTGGTGAGTTGGCCGATACGCCGGGTTCTGTAGGCGCCGCGCCGAAGCGCAACGCTGGCGACCATTCATCTAGGACTTACGTTGCCGTAAGCCTCAAGCGGTCTACCCGAAGGTAAGGAGCGAGCAGCTCCGACCTTCTGCTTGACCTTGCACCGGGTGGGGTTTACCTAGCCAGCCAAGTCACCTTGGCTGCTGGTGCGCTCTTACCGCACCGTTTCACCCTTACCGCAACCCCGCTGTTAGACGAGGGCGCGGCGGTTTGTTTTCTGTGGCACTGTCCCGCGGGTTGCCCCGGGTGGCCGTTAGCCACCACCCTGCTCTGAGGTGCCCGGACGTTCCTCGTCAGCATCACTTGCGTGAGGCTCCCGCGGCCGCCTAGCCAACTCACCGAGGTAAACCCTACCCTGTGGTCGCGCCGAGGGCTACCACAGGGTAAGCCGAGGGCTACCACAGGGTAAGGGGTAGTCGAGGCAATGAGGGCGACCACGTGGCTCCGGGTTGGAGAGGCAGCGTGATTGTGGCACCTAGATCCGGCCCAGGACTATGTCGTCGTCCAGAGATTATGCAGGGGTCGGGGGCGGGGTCTAGACCGAGGCCCGACCTCCGGCTTCACCTTGGGCTCGTCCAAGGCGGTCGATTGCGTCCACCACTAGATCCCAGAATCGGTCGGCATCAAGCGATACTCCTGCCTGCGTGTGGCAGTCAGCAGGTATATGGGCGGGACGCAGTTCGGTCACAGTCATGCCTTGCGTGTGCTCACCACGTATCTCCACGGAGATGGGAGCTCGCACAGTGCCGACAATCGACGGGTCAATCAGTCGGGCTACTGCCACCGGGTCATGAACGGGTGGGAACTCGAAGCCCTGTTCGTCGTGGTATGCCTGTCGGAAGAAGGCAAACAGATCCAGCACGAACTGGCTGAGTGGGGTGCCAAGTGCCTCAATTTTTGCGGCCACCTCATCCGTCGCAAGCGCCAGGTGAGTAACGTCGAGGCCGATCATGGTCACTTCCCACGGTGCGTCGAACACAATGTGAGCAGCCTCGGGATCGATCTTGATGTTGAACTCGGCAACCGCCGACCAGTTGCCAACATGCATCCCCCCGCCCATGAGGACAACCTCTTTGACGCGTTCAATTATCCGGGGTTCTTTGCGAATCGCCATTGCGATATTGGTTAGGGGCCCGGTGGGAACCAGCGAGATGGTCTTCGGCTCGGCCTCCATAATCGTGTCAATGATCAGGTCGACGCCGTGACGCGGATCGAGCTCCATGGCAGGTTCCGGAAGGTCGACTCCGTCAAGCCCGGAGATGCCGTGCACATCCGCATCCTCGCCTTCACCAATGAGAGGTCGTACGCATCCGGCGGCGACCGGAACGTCTGTTATTCCGGCCATGGTCATGATGCCCAGTGCGTTCCTAGTCGTCTTCTCGAGGACGGCATTGCCACCTACAGTCGTAACAGCGACAAGCTCAATCTCGGGACTTCCGTGAGCGAGCATCAGCGCGATTGCATCATCATGACCGGGGTCACAGTCGAGGATAATCTTGCGCATTGCTGGCTAGACCGCTGGGGCAGTTGGGACGTCGTTGTGCGCCTGCTGGTCGGCGTAGACGGCGGCACCGACTATGCCTGCAGTATTGCGCAGGTCCGCAGGCACTATTGGGCACTTCAAATCCAGCTTGGGGAGGAACTGGGCATGTTTCTTAGAAACTCCGCCACCCACAACCATCAGATCGGGCGAGAAGAGCATTTCGATATGGCTGTAGTACCGCTGGAGGCGGGAGATCCATTCTTCCCAAGAGAGTTCTTGCTTCACCCGCTGGCTTGCAGCTGCGTGTGATTCCGCGTCACGACCATCAAGTTCAACGTGGCCCAGTTCGGTGTTCGGCACAAGGATTCCGTTGTACAAGAGCGCGGAGCCAATCCCAGTGCCCAGCGTCGTGACGATCACTGTCCCCTTCACATCTTTGGCGGCACCAAAGTAGTACTCGGCAACCCCGGCAGCATCTGCATCATTGAGCACTGTGACTTGGTGGCCTGTCACCTCCTGGAAGAGTTCGTCGGCATTGATGCCGGTCCAGCTCTGATCGAGGTTGGCGATGAAAGGGATAACGCCGTGGATTACCGGAGCGGGAACGGTAATGCCAATTGGGACGTCAGGGTCGGCGCCGAGCTCATCAATGATGGTCTTGCAGATCTTTGCGACCGACTGCGGCGTTGAGTGCTCCGGGGTGTCATAGCGAATTCGTTCCCCAATGAACTCGCCTTTTTCGAGGTCGACAAGAGCCCCCTTGACTCCTGATCCACCAATGTCGATTCCAACGCCGATATGTGTCATTCCAACAACCTCTCTTGCTACCCACCGTCGGGCGCCACTCGAAAAGGAGCTATGGGAGCGTAAGGATCTCCGCCCCGTCCTCCCTAACCACAATAGTGTGTTCATACTGGGCTGTACGGCCTTTGTCCTTGGTTGAGACTGTCCACCCGTCATCCCACTGGTCCCAATCGACAGTTCCTAGTGTCAGCATGGGCTCGATGGTGAACACCATTCCCTCTTCCATCAAGTCAGAGTAGAGGGGGGCGGAGTCATAGTGGGGCACAATCAAGCCTGAGTGAAATGCTTCCCCGACACCGTGCCCCGTGTAGTCCCGTACGACTCCGTATCCAAAACGCTTTGCATATGCGCTGATCACCCTGCCAATCACGTTGAAGGGGCGCCCGGGCTTCACCGCTTTGATGCCGCGCATCATTGCCGTTTGCGTACGCTCCATAAGCAGCGCGCTCTCAGCATCAACGATGCCGACGCCAAACATGGCGCACGTGTCGCCATGGACGCCGTCCTTGTAGGCAGTGATGTCGATATTGACAATGTCGCCTTCCTCAAGGGGACGATCATCGGGAATACCGTGACAAATTACCTCATTGATTGATGTGCAGCACGCCTTCGGGAAGCCCATGTAGCCCAGACACGACGGATAGGCTCCGGCGTCGACAATGAACCTATGAACGGCTCTGTCGATCTCATCTGTGGTGGTGCCGGGTTGGACCAGAGAGCCCGCCAGCTCCAGCGCCTCCGCGGCAATGCGACCTGCCTCCCGAATCCGCTTGACCGTCTCTGGTGACTTCACGTCCGAGGTCGTCACGACCTCGGGTCCGTCATGGAACATGTATTCAGGCCTGGAAATGGAAGGCGGTACGGGCAACATCGGCGATACCACCCCCGGGGAAAGGGTTCCAAGCGGTGCCCGCCCTGCTCCGGTTGCGTCAACCATTTTCAATTTCCTCTCTGAGGCCCAAGCCACGAGGCTTCGAGCCTGACTCCATGATCCATGCTGCGGCGCGTCTTACAGATTTCTCTACTGGACGCGATAGTTGTCTGGCCCAGGAAACGAGCCTTTCTTGACAGCACCAACATACTCCGCTGCGGCGCGTTGGAGTTCAGCCCCCAGCTCGCCGAAACGGCGCGCGAAAGATGGTGTCCATTCAGTCATTCCCGCCATGTCAGACCAGACAAGAACCTGTCCATCACAACGGGGTCCGGCCCCGATTCCGATTGTCGGTATCTTCAACGCCTTTGTGATTTCTTTCGCGAGCTGCGCGGGAACCATTTCGAGGACGACACCGAAGGCTCCGGCTTCCTGGAGGGCAAGGGCGTCGGCCCAAAGTCTTTCCCCCGACGATCCGCGACCCTGAAGTCGCGGCCCCCCAAGAGCGTGCTCAGACTGGGGTGTGTAGCCGATGTGACCCATGACAGGGATGCCGCCCCCAACCAGCATTTCTACTGCGGGTACGCGTTCCACACCGCCTTCAAGCTTCACGGCATGCGCTCCCGCCCTCATCAATTGAGCCGCCGCCTCAAATGCCGTCTGCGGGCCCGTCTCATAGGTTCCGAATGGAAGATCCGCGACTATGAGCGGGCGGGATGTAGACCGTGCCACCGCCGCTACGGCCCGCTCCATATCTTCCAACGTGACTTTGAGCGTCGAGTCGTAGCCAAGTGTCACGTTTCCGAGTGAGTCGCCCACCAGAAGCATGTCAACACCGGCCGCTTCGAATATCGGGGCGGTTAAAGCGTCGTATGCGGTGAGCATGGTTAGAGGGCGTCGGTCGTCTTTTGCCTGCTGCAAGTGGTGTAGGCGAACCCTACGTGGGTGATCGGTTGATGTCATGTCTCCACCTCCACAACTATCTTGTCACGGCCCTCCGACATTTCGAGTGTTGGGTGCTTCTCGCTCTCACGATGGGGGCCCGGTCGGTTGATGTCGGAAGGGACGGTTAGAGTAGTGACGAAGAAAAAGGGAACTGTTGTGCGGTATGTTGCCGCCGCGTTCTGTAAGGATTTACGAATGAAGGGACGTTCATGCCGACCACAGGCGACGCTCTCAATGCCACGCAACTAGACCCGCGCGATGGCGACGCGATTTCAGCGTGGGTAGCTTCGGCACGTGCACTCATAGAAGCTGCCAGTTCACCGGACGAACTGCGTGACGTGAAAATTGAAGTCTTTGGCGATAAGTCTGCTCTCGTCCTCGCGAACCGAATGATCGGAAAAATCGACCCGGGGGATCGTGCGGTGGCCGGTCAGAACCTGGGTGGTGCAAGAAAAGCCCTGACGGCCGCATTTGATGCCCGCAAGGAGGTGCTTGACGAAGAAGCTCAGGCTGAGGTTTTGCGATCCGAGGGCGTGGATGTAACCGTTCCAACTAGACGCGTCCCAACCGGCGCGCGACACCCGCTTGAACTACTTATCTGCCAGATTGAGGACTTTTTTCTCTCCATGGGCTGGCAAATTGGTGAGGGGCCAGAGGTTGAGCATGAATGGTTCAACTTTGATGCGCTGAACTTCGATGCCGATCACCCAGCCCGCCAGATGCAGGACACCTTCTACATTGACGGGACCACCGTCGGTGGGGCGGACGAGGGCGATGGGGCGCTGGTGATGCGCACCCATACTTCCCCGGTGCAATCACGGGCACTACTTAAGCACGGTGTTCCGCTCTATACAGCAGTGCCAGGAAAGGTGTTCCGCAGCGACGCACTCGATGCGACGCACACTCCTGTCTTCCACCAGGTTGAGGGCCTCGCAATTGACAAGAACCTAACAATGGCCGACCTGAAGGGCACCCTGGACCACTTTGCTAGGGCAATGTTTGGAGAGGGGGCAAAGACGCGACTCCGTCCCTCTTTCTTCCCCTTCACCGAACCCAGTGCTGAGATGGACTTCTGGTTCCCCCAGAAGAAGGGCGGGCCAGGGTGGATTGAGTGGGGTGGATGCGGGATGGTCAATCCCAACGTCCTTATCGCTGCCGGTCTGGATCCCAATGAATACTCGGGCTTTGCCTTCGGAATGGGGCTGGAGCGCACATTGATGCTTCAACACGGAATCTCGGACATGCATGACATTGTTGAGGGTGACCTGAGGTTCTCACGCCAGTTCGGACTGTTCGGAAAGGGACAATAACATGCCTTACATCTCTCTTTCATGGCTGCGTGACCACGTTGAAGTGCCTGCGGATTCCACAACGGAGGATCTTGCGGAGGCGTTGGTAAAGGTTGGAATCGAAGAGGAAGAAATCCTGCCGGCTGCAGTGATCGGCCCTCTGGTTGCAGGCAAAGTCCTCTCCATCGACACGTCTAGGCAATCCAATGGCAAGGACATCAACTACTGCCGAGTAGACGTTGCGCAGTACAACGATGCTCCGGGCACAGGGGTTGAAAAGTCTGATTTGCCCAGCCGGGGGATCATCTGCGGAGCCCACAATTTCTCGGTGGGTGACACGGTCGTGGTGGCATTACCTGGCGCTATCTTGCCCGGGCCCTTCCCAATCGCTTCGCGGAAGACGTACGGCCATGTTTCCGATGGCATGATTTGCTCGGAACGCGAACTCGGCCTCGGCAACGACCACGACGGCATCATCGTCCTAGACAAGACTCTCTCGGGCGCGGATTTGCCCGCTCCTGGGACCGACATGATCCCGCTTCTGAACCTCGGGGAAGAGGTTTTGGAGGTGAATGTAACCCCGGACCGCGGCTATTGCTTTGCTGTGCGCGGTTTGGCGCGTGAATACTCCCATTCCACCGGAGCGAAGTTCACGGACCTAGGCCTAGAAGATGCGGTTGACGGGGGACTTCCACAGTCGTCTGTGGGTTCATTTGAGGTCCAAGTGGCGGAAGACTCCACTCTGGATGGACGGCCCAGTGCCGATCGTTTCGTGACCAGGATTGTCCGTGGAATCGACACATCTGCACCCACTCCCGACTGGATGCGTAAGCGGCTTGAGCAGGCTGGCATGCGTTCCCTGGGGCTCGCTGTTGACGTCACCAACTACGTGATGCTCGATCTGGGCCAGCCGCTGCATGCCTACGACCTTCGATCTGTTGAGGCGCCTTTTGTCGTCCGCCGCGCTACCGAGGGCGAGGCCTTCGTAACCCTGGATGGTACCGAGCGAAAGCTGGATTGCGGCGACATTGTCATTACCGATTCCCCCGAAGGCCCGGGCAGTAGGATCGTTGGACTTGCTGGAGTGATGGGTGGTTTGGACTCTGAGGTACTCAGCGACACCACGGATGTGGTTATTGAAGCCGCACATTTCGACAGCGTGTCGATAGCGCGGACTTCAAGGCGTCACCGCCTGTTCACTGAATCGTCGAAGAGGTTTGAGCGTGGGGTAGACCCAAGACTCGCCCCGGTTGCCGCTGCACGGGTGGCAGAACTCCTTGCGAAGTACGGGGGAGGGTCGGTTGATGAGAGCGGGTTTGACCTGAACACTGTTGCACCCCCGGTTGCGATCCGCATGGCCGCTTCTGAACCTGAGAGACTCACCGGAGTGGCGTACACCGAGGCGCAGATTATCGACTACCTCGAGTCAATCGGCTGTTCGGTCCAGGTGACTGAAGTAGATGCCAGTAGTGAAGAGGGCGTGGAGGAAGGCTGCCCAGTCACGCAGTTCCAAGTCACCCCACCCACGTGGCGCCCCGACCTTGTGGGCCCGGCACACCTCGTGGAAGAAATTGCTCGACTTGATGGATATGACAAGATTCCCACCCGTGTAGCCATGGGCCCGGGATCCCAAGGACTCTCGGAGTCGCAGACAGTACGGCGCAACACGGCTGATGTGCTGGCAAACGCCGGCCTTGCCGAGGTTAAGTCCTACCCGTTTGTCGGGGACGCTCACGACAGGCAGCTATTGCCAGAAGACGACGTGAGGCGCAGAGCAGTTCGATTGCGTAATCCGTTGGCTGATGACGCACCCCTACTTCGAACCTCCTTGCTAGACAGCATGGCGGAAATTGCGGAGCGGAATGCTTCCCGGGGTGTAACGCCGCTCGCTCTGTTTGAGATGGGTCAGGTGACACTGCCTGCCGGTACCGTTCCATCTCCGATCCTTGGAGTTGACCGTCGTCCGTCGGAGGATGAGCTGGCCGCGCTCCTGCGGGGAGTTCCCTCGCAGCCGTGGCATGCTGCCGCAGTTGTGGGTGGCGTGTTTGCCCCGCAGTCTGGCACCCAGCTGGAAGAAGGCACACCGTCCCAGCTGAACTGGGGCTGGGCGGACGCGATCGATTTGGCTCGCCAGATTGGTGCAACCGCGGGAGTCAAGGTGGAGGCCAGCAGGACTTGGCTGCCTGAAGGGACCCAAATCCTGCGTGGTGCGCCACTACCTGCGACTGTTGATAGCCCCGAGGATGCAGCCCCGTTCCACCCTGCACGCTGCGCAACACTGTTTGTTAGGTCGGGGAAGGGGTACAAGGTCGTTGGTCGTGCTGGCGAACTGCACCCGAAAGTGGCGTTAGAGTACGGCTTGCCCGCGCGTGCCGCGGCGATGGAGGTCGACCTCGACCTCATTGCAAGTTTGACGAAGCCCGGCTTCCTCCAGGTCAAGCCGGTGTCTACTTACCCGCCAGTTAAGGAAGACCTGGCTGTTATCGTGGCTGACTACATCACAGAGGCAGATGTTGCCTCAGTGATTAGGCGCGGGGCAGGCCAGCTTCTGGAATCGCTTACCCTGTTTGACATTTACCGTGGTGAACAGATCCCAGAGGGGTCACGGTCTCTTGCATACTCACTCACCTTGAGGGCCCCAGACCGAACCTTGAAACCTCAGGACGTAGTCGATGTGCGCACAAAGATCATTGGCGACGTGGAAAAGCGCCTGAAGGCGACGGTCCGCACCGGATAAAACCCATGTAGAACTCAGGAAACCCACCTTTTCGTCTGACGTACCCAAACTCGGATGAAACGGTGGGTTTCCTTTTAGTCCACGTATCCCACGTGTTCAGTCTCACCGTCTCATTCCTGGATACGGGACTGCAACTTATTCACTCCACCGTATGATTATCCAGTCGACAATTCTTGATTGGGATCGGAGGGTGGCGTGGTAGAGACAGGACTGGACACAAAGACCGCGCGTCACGATGCCATCCTTGAACTGGTTTCGGCGGGCCCGGTCACCTCACAGGGACAGTTGAGAGAGCTGCTTTCGGAGCGCGGGTTCGAAACCGCCCAAGCGACCCTCTCACGCGATCTCGCAGAGTTGCAAGCCGTAAAAGTGAAGACCAGCAGTGGAGTATCCATCTATTCTGTTCCCGACGTTAACGGCGTGCACACAGGGACGACTCTGGAGGGGAATGCGCGGCTGGCACGTTGGTGCCAGGACCTGTTGGTTAGCGCTCAGGAGGCCCAGAACCTCCTTGTCTTGCGCACTCCGTCGGGGGCCGCAAACCTGCTTGGTTCGGCTATTGATTCCTCCCGGCTCCCGGGCGTCCTCGGGACAATTGCTGGTGACGACACAATTCTGCTCATCTGCGACAGTGACGCGCGGGCCCAAAAAACTCGCGATCTGCTCACGAAGTTGGCTGAACGCGGCTCAGGATCGCCCTCGAATGAGTCACCCTCTGGCTAGACCCCGAAGCAAACCAAATTTCAGCCACACACTAGACAATCGTCCCGAGTGAGTTCACCGGGTAGAGACATGGAATAAAGAGCCCTTCAGAAGGGTATGAAAGGTAGCGGCAATGAGCCAGGCAAAAGACCGGGTTGTTCTTGCGTACTCGGGAGGTTTGGATACCTCTGTAGCAATCGGTTGGATTGGTGAGCAGACGGGGGCCGAGGTCGTCGCAGTTGCCGTTGACGTGGGGCAGGGCGGTGAGGACCTAGAGGTGATCCGCCAGCGAGCACTGGACTGTGGCGCCGTCGAAGCCTACGTTGCTGACGCTAAGGACGAGTTCGCCGAAGAGTACTGTATGCCGGCCCTCAAGGCTAACAGCCTCTACATGGATCAGTACCCGCTGGTTTCGGCGATTTCCCGCCCCCTCATTTCCAAGCACCTGGTGAAGGCTGCCCGTCAGTTTGGTGCGCACACTGTTGCCCACGGTTGCACGGGCAAGGGCAATGATCAGGTTCGGTTCGAGGTCGCGATCACTTCCGTGGGTCCCGACCTCACGTGTTTGGCTCCGGTTCGCGACCTCGCCCTCACACGCGACGTAGCTATTGATTACGCGGTCAAGCATGACCTGCCCATCGAGACCACGAAGAACAATCCGTTCTCCATAGATCAGAACGTTTGGGGACGCGCAATTGAAACCGGGTTCCTTGAGGATATCTGGAATGCGCCGACCAAGGACGTCTACAACTACACCGATGACCCAACATACCCACCGCTGCCGGACGAGGTCGTAATAACCTTTGATCAGGGAGTTCCCGTCAAGATCGACGGACGCCCCGTAACACCGCTGCAGGCCATCCAAGAGCTGAACAGGCGCGCTGGCGCCCAGGGCATCGGGCGTATCGACATCGTGGAAGACCGCCTGGTAGGCATCAAATCTAGGGAAATCTATGAGGCCCCCGGTGCGATCGCCCTCATCACGGCCCACAAGGAGCTGGAGAACGTAACGATTGAACGCGAGCAGGCCCGTTTCAAGTCACGTGTTGATGAGCGCTGGTCGGAACTGGTTTATGACGGCCAGTGGTTCAGTCCACTGAAGCGTTCACTGGATGCGTTTATTGACGATACGCAGACATACGTGTCAGGCGACATCCGCATGACATTGCATGGCGGTCGGGCGACGGTGACGGGGAGGCGTTCGGATACCTCGCTGTACGACTTCAACCTTGCAACGTATGAGACCGGCGATACTTACGATCAGACCAACGCGCGTGGGTTCATTGAGATCTTCGGGATGACTTCAAAGCTCGCTGCAGCCCGTGATGCCAAGTACGGGCGGGGAGTAACGATCTAGGAGTTCGCGCGTTCCACGGGGCAGGACATACACCGTGGGCCGCCGCGGCCTCGACCCAACTCAGACCCCTCGATTTCGATGACGTCGATGCCAGCGTTACGCATCGCCTTGTTCGATCGGGGGGTTCTTGAGTATGCGATGACTTTGCCTGGTGCCAGCGCCAACATGTTGAAGCCATCGTTCCACTGTTCGCGGGACAGTTCTGCGGCGGTAGCGTCGGGCCAGATGAACTGAAGTGGCCGCTCCAGAGTTGCTTCCAGTGCTTTGGGGACGTCCTCGGGCATTGCGCGGACGACAATGCGTTCGTAATCTGCATCCCATTCGAGCAGTACGCAGGGCGACCCGATCACTTCCGGATAGATGACGAACTTATCCCGGTCAACCTGGGTCAAAACTGTGTCGAGGTGCATGAACTCGCGCCGTTCCGGCAGCATCACGGCGAGGACCCGGGTGGCCTTACCTGCGTGGAACAGGCGCTCTGCAAGTCGTTCCACACCCTGGGGGGTAGTCCTCTCAGAGACCCCCACCGCCAACGCGCCACCGCCGAGGATGAGAATATCGCCGCCCTCGGCTGAGCGGTGCGCGCCTGACATCCCGGTGGTCCAAATGTCGAAATCTGCATCCTTGAATCCGGGATGGTACTGGTAGATAGCGCTGTAGTGCAGAGATTCGCGTCGCCGTACCTCGCGGCTCATCGAGTTGACCGCCACACCGCCGTACATCCACACCGATGCGTCGCGGGTGAAGAGGTGGTTGGGGAGGGGGCCGATGAGGAAGTCGTCCTCTTTCAAAGTCTGCGCCACCAGGGAGGGAACTTCAGCGATCTTCTCCCACTCGGACTTGGTAATTCCCTCCACGCAGAGGTGCGCTGTCTGCGCGGGCGTGAGGGAGTCTGCCCAGTCCTTCAGCGACGGCGATAGCAGGGGGCCGAGGCGCTTGTAGTTGATGGTGTTGTCGAGGACGAACTCTTTTGCCTCTGCATTCCCCAGCGTCTCTTTGAAAAGGTCCATGAACTCCAGCGCCACGACACCTTGGTCCTGCATCTGCGCCACAAAGTACTCGTGTTCTTCCTTCGCGCGTGCTGGCGAAAGCAGGTCGTCAAACAGGAGGTGGTCGTGATTTGGGGGTGTGAGTCGCTCCATTTCCCGCCCCGGCCTGTGGACGATCACGGTCTGGAGGGGGGAGACTTCGTCCTCCACATTGATCCTGAATGTCCCTCGCGCAGCATCTGTGGTGGTTTCGTTGTTCATTCGAACTCGACTTTCTCAGGCTACCTACGAGGATACCCAGGTCGGCCGTCCCCCGTACGAAGGATGCGGCGTTATCCACAGATAGGGGCGGACTCGAATGCGCGATGCGTTTCGAAAAGGCATGATTGGGGTATGGCTGACGAACAGAAAACTAAGAGTGATGGCGCGACTGAGTCCGCATCGTTGTGGGGGGGCCGGTTCCGCTCAGGTCCTTCTCCGGAACTGGCGCGGCTCAGCCTCTCGACCCACTTCGACTGGCGTCTGGCCTCGGACGACATCGCGGGGTCCAAGGCACATGCGCGCGCCCTTGCTGAGGTGGGGCTCCTTACCGAAACGCAGTTGCGTGACATGCTGGCCGCGCTTGACGTGCTGCTTGACGACGTGTTGGCGGGGGGCTTCCTTCCGACAATTGAGGACGAGGACGTGCATACCGCCCTCGAACGTGGACTTATGGAGCGCGCGGGGGCTGAGCTTGGCGGGCGGCTACGCGCCGGGCGTTCGCGCAACGACCAGATTGCGGCGCTAACCCGGCGTTACCTGCGGCGCCAGGCGCGCCATATCGGGGCTTTGACACTCTCCCTTGTTGACGCCCTGATTGAGCAGGCTGAGGCCGCAGGGGACGCAATCATGCCCGGGCGTACCCACATGCAGCACGCGCAACCGGTTCTTGTGGCGCACCAACTGCTTGCGCATGCGTGGCCGCTAGTGCGGGATGTGCAGCGCTTAGAGGACTGGGACAAGAGGGCTGCTGCTTCGCCGTATGGTGCTGGTGCTCTGGCGGGAAACACCCTTGGGCTGGATGCGCAGCAGATTGCAGGACAGTTGGGGTTCGACCGGGTTGAGAACAACTCAATTGACGCGACGGCTTCGCGCGATGTGATGGCCGAGCTTGCCTTTGTATTTGCGATGATCGGGATAAACCTCAGCCGCATCTCTGAAGAGATCATTATCTGGAATACCCATGAGTTCGGTTACGTTCGTCTTGATGACGCGTACTCCACTGGCTCTTCGATCATGCCGCAGAAGAAGAACCCGGATATTGCAGAGTTGGCGCGCGGCAAGGCTGGGCGGATGATCGGCGACCTGACCGGGTTGCTCGCAACCTTGAAGGGGTTGCCGTTGGCGTACAACCGGGACCTACAGGAGGATAAGGAGCCACTTTTTGATCAGATCGACACTCTTGATGCATTGCTTCCCGCATTTTTCGGAATGATCGCAACCATGAAACTCAACTATGCGCGCATGGAGGAAGAGGCGCCGCAGGGTTTCTCGCTTGCGACCGACATCGCGGAATGGCTGGTTCGCGAAGGTGTTCCGTTCCGGGTTGCGCATGAGGTTGCGGGAGCGGCTGTTACTTACTGTGAGGATAGGCAGATTGAGCTTGGCGACCTGACAGAAGACGATTTGCCGAACATTGACCCGCATTTGAGCCCCGACGTCCTCGGGATTCTCACGACTGCTGGTTCAGTGCGTGCCCGCAGTGGGGCTGGCGGAACTGCTCCGGTGCGGGTGCGTGAACAGATTGGGGAGCTACGGGAGCAAACCGTCGCGGCCGCGAGGTGGTGCGAGAGTTAGGCCACCTTGACCGGGGCAGCTTTGTCTACGAAAGTGCGCCGACGTAATCTGAGCGTGCGGGAATAGGTGCCGTCTTGGCGCACCTAATGAATTCACAGATATAGAAGGAGATACGGTGAGCGACCTCATCGAAGAACTCCGCTGGCGCGGACTGGTTGCACAACACACGGACGAAGAGAGTTTGTCCGCGGCGTTCGAGGACGGTCCTGTCACTTTCTATTGTGGTTTCGACCCAACCGCACCCTCCTTACACCACGGTCACCTTGTGCAACTGATTCTGATGCGGCACCTACAGAATGCAGGTCATCGGCCGCTCGCCCTCGTCGGAGGGGCGACCGGACTTATTGGTGACCCTCGCGATGTCGGTGAGCGATCAATGAATGACACCGAGGTCGTGGAAGAGTGGGCAAACCGCCTCCGCAGTCAGATTGAGCGGTTCCTCGACTTTGAAGCCGAAGACAATCCTGCGCGGATGGTTAACAATCTGGACTGGACTGCAGATGTGTCAGCCATCGGGCTTCTGCGTGACATTGGCAAGTACTTCCGCTTGGGAACGATGCTCTCCAAAGATGTGGTTGCGCGCAGGCTCAAGTCTGATGAGGGGATTTCGTACACGGAATTCTCCTACCAGATCCTCCAAGCCAACGACTTTCTTCAGTTGCTGCGCCGTTACGGATGCACTCTGCAAACCGGCGGTAACGACCAATGGGGCAACCTTATTGGCGGGATGGAGCTAATCCGTAAAGTGGAGGGCAAGAACGTTCATGTCCTGACCACGCCGGTGATCACGAAAGCCGACGGGACGAAGTTCGGTAAGTCTGAGGGTGGAGCGATCTGGCTCGACCCGAAGATGATGAGCCCGTATGACTTCTACCAGTTCTGGCTGCAGACGGCGGATGAGGACGTAGTGCGGATGCTCAAGGCATTCACCTTCCTCCCGCGTGAGGAGATCGAGGCGCTGGAAGTTGCGACTGTAGAGCAGCCCCACGCGCGGGCCGCACAGAAAGCCCTTGCGGCTGAGGTAACTCGGTTTGTTCACGGCGACGACGAACTCGCGCGTGTTATGGCAGCAACCGACGCCCTTTGGGGTCGTGGTGATCTATGGGAGGTCGACGCGGCCACACTGGCTTCCGCCATCCAAGATCTGCCTAAGACAACCGTTGTACCTGGCGAAACCACGGTTCTCGACGCGCTGGTCGGCTCCAGCCTAGAAAGTGGCCGTCAGGCAGCGCTTCGTACCGTAAAGGGGAACGGGTTGTCGATCAACAATGTGAAAGTTACAGATCCCGACCACGTTCTGGGTGAAGAGGACTTGCTTGCCGGCGGTGTGGTGCTGCTCCGAAAGGGCCGCAAAACTCTGGCAGCAGGGCTCGTCGAAAACTAGGTTCTCGGCCTCGGGCACATAGGGGCTACGCGGTTTCCCGATAGGTTGTTGCTAGACGAAGAAGGCCACGATGTTTGAGTCTGTCAGTCGAGCAGTTGGATCACTGTGGTGGCGACTCCTCCGCAATGGACCTCCGGATGATCCGGCTGATGAGCCGGTGGATGTGCTTATCACCGCCCAGGAGCATGAGCGTGTGGTGCTGCACGTCCTCGACCTCGCCACCCGGCTCGGGGATGCGATGCTGTCGGCTGGTGCGTCGGCGCACGAGGTGACGGTTGCATCGACGCGTGCAGCCCGCGCCTATGGCCTCACGGACGTACACGTTGTCGTCACCTACAACTCACTTTCGGTGTCCTTCCAGCAGGGCGAGGACGAGTGGCCTGCGACGGTGATGAGGGTCGTCAAGTGGGATGCGCCAGACCATTCAAAGCTGCAGGCTCTGCAGGAGTTGCTGTATCGGATTGAGGGCGGCCTCGACCTCAACCTAGCGCGGGCGCGATTGCGCAGGATCCGGCGCACTAGGTTCCCCTACAGGCCCGCCGCAGTCGTGGTGGCGTCTGCTCTCCTGGCCATGGGCGTCAGCGTCATGTTCGGAGCCTCCGCAGCCATAATGGCGGCAACTTTCGCTGCTGCTCTGATGGCCGCTGTTGTGCAGGCGACGCTTGCGAGGACGGGTCTGCCGCTTTTCTTTAACCAGGTCGCCGGAGGATTCGTCGTCACACTGGTGACGGTTGGTGTTACGGCTGCCGGTGACGCGGGTCTCGAGGTGTTCACGGACGTTAGGCCGTCGATCATTGTTGCCTCCGGAATCATGATGATGTTGGCGGGCATGTCTGCGGTTGGTGCAACCCAAGATGCCATTGATGGGTTTGCGGTAACTGCTAGTGGGCGCATTCTTGACCTGATGATGCGCACTTTGGGTGTTGTGATCGGCATTCTGGTTGGCCTGCAGGTCGGCGTGGTGATGGGGACGGTTGTCCCTCTACTTCCGACTGCGCTTCCGTTTGGCTCGGTTCCTCAGCAGCTGGTCGGTGCGGCAGTAGTGTCCGCCGCGGCCGCACTGACGAATGGGGGACGTTTGAAGACAATATTTGTCAGCGGGATGCTCGGTGGCGTCACCATGATTGGCTTTGCCGTCGCGACTGCCTTGGGTCTAGATATGGCTACGGCCAGTGGGGTGGGGGCGCTTGCGTCTTCATTTGCTGGTGGGGTAGCGGCTAAGAGGCTGCACATTCCAGCCATCGCTGTCACAACCGCCGCGATCATCCCGCTGGTTCCGGGTGTTGCCATCTTCAGAGGTCTTCTTGGAATTGTTCAGGCCGAGGGCGCGTTTGACGGTCTGGTCATCGGTGGCAACGCGCTAGTACTGGCCGCGATCACTGCAGTGGCGCTGGCTGCTGGGGTTTCCTTCGGCCTATATATGGCAACCCCGGTCCGCGATACTCTGCGTCGCGTAACCCGATCCCGCGTAGGGCTACACCATTAGGGAGACGTCGGTAACAGAATGAGTGAATCGGGTGAGTCGAGCAGAGTACGAGGGCGGTTTCTACCATCGGGACACGCCCGAACACGGAGCATGGAGGCTGAAGATCACCGCTGTAAACATGCAGATCAACTAGGGTTTTAGACTGTGTGGCGCCCATCATACGGACGGGACTAGACGGAGTGGGGCGTTTTCGGTAATGTTGTCTCTCGCCGGAAGTTACGGGGAAAGCCCAAGAGGGAATGAACCGAAACCGGCAAAACGCCCAGCAAATTCTGCAAAATGGGGTGTTGTTTGTGAACTTGATAGTGTGTTTTTGTTTGTTTGAGTGTACTCAATAAATTTTTTTGTTGGTGTTTTTTTGGTTGGGATTGCAGCCTTTTTGGTTGTTTTTTTCTGGCATTTTTTGTTGGAGAGTTTGATCCTGGCTCAGGACGAACGCTGGCGGCGTGCTTAACACATGCAAGTCGAACGGATTGCTTGGTGCTTGCACTGAGTGGTTAGTGGCGAACGGGTGAGTAACACGTGAGTAACCTGCCCCCTTCTTTGGGATAAGCACCTGAAAGGGTGTCTAATACTGATTATTCTGCTGGAATCGCATGGTTTTGGTTGGAAAGGT